>JBJKQU010000139.1:0-32367 GCA_046705025.1 Candidatus Kryptoniota bacterium
ACGACAGGCACCCTTGCCGTCCGGCTAACACTTCCCCCTGTCGGGTGTGTAAAGAACTTCCACGCTCTCCCTAATCTCATAGAGCGTAGTCATCTTCAAGCAGTTGCGCCCTGCCGGGCGCACAAAAGGAGGGACGAGGAGACCGGATTTCGGTCTCCCGTCTCCTGTCTCCGTTAATGCTTGCATGAGCAGTCAAGGCAATGGTGTTCCGCGCAGACTCTACAGGTCTCTTCCAGGCGTTTGCGGAGTGCCTGTCTTGCCCGGTGGCTGCGGACTTTCAGATTGTTTTGCGTTATCCCAAGTCTTCTGGCGACGGTTTCAGGATCTTCCCCGTCAATGTCGATGGATTTCGTCACTTCAGCGTATTCGGGCTTGAGTGTCGGGATGAGTTCATTGACGCATTCACAGATATTGTTCTTCTCTTCACTCTCAACAGCCGATTCGGCTTCCGCAGCAAAACGTAGTCTCCGGTTAGTCTCCGCGGCGCCCCTTCTGTAGGCGTCGATGATGGCATTCTGGAGAATCCGGTAAAACCATCTGACGAGGTTTTCGTCTTCTTTGATCGTCGATGCATTGCGGACAGCTTTCAGGAGACAGTCCTGGAGTATGTCCTCCGAGAGATCGGGGTCTGAAATTCTTTTCCTGATGTAACCGAGAAACTTCTCCCTGCTTTTGAGAAGCTGTGATACCAGTTCGACCGTGTCAGCCATTTCTGTCACCTCATAGAGATAAACCCATATAATTTACGCATAAATATCGCCTCTTGAACTTCGCATCGTGGGCAAACGAACAACAAAGTCCCCTCACATCATTCGCCCTGATCGGGCATGGGTACACGGTAACGACCAACCGTTAAGTGAACGCCTACTAATTCGCCGGATTGCAGTTCTCTCTGATTACGATTAGATTCCCCGGACGATAAAAGGATTTGTCCGGGTGTGAGCAAGGTTAAACGGGAACATTTGCCATGAATTCCGTCATCAACAAAAGGATCGTCTCAGCAGCAGGGCTGCAGGTTCTTTTGGCGATTGCATTACTTCTTTCCGGTTGTTCGAAGAATTCTTCGAACCCGACGGGAACGCAGGGGGCTCTTTCTGAACCCTCCATCAAGCCGGAAGTCATATTCACTCTCCCCGCTGACAATGCAGTCGGCCCGTTCGCAGTTTTTAACCGGGGCGACGGTGCCGAGCTCCCTTCGTTCGTCGTCCAGTTCAACAAACTGATGAGCACTTATTCGGTGAAGCCAGGAGTCGTGAGCTGCACGGGGTTCAATCAACCGGTGGCGATCGTGATCCATTCGGCTAGCAACTCCATCATCTATCGTAATAGCCCGAACGGACGCGACAACACGTCTTCCGACAATCGGCACAGCCGGAACCCGGTGAAGAAAACCTCTGACTACGATGCGGTCCTGCAGTTCGATGTCGTCGACTCAGTATATAATCAGATGCGTATCCCGTACGAAATCGGACAGAAGTATACCGTCACAATAGATACGTCGCTCACGGACATCAACGGCAACCATCTCCGGGCACCCTATACATTCTCTTTCACCCCTGAGCCGGATTTCAGAGTGATCGGTGCGACCCCCTCCGACAACCAGCAGAACGTACCGATCCTTAATTCGGGGATCCTCGAACTGATTTTCAACAGCGCACTGCAGTCGTCGTCGCTTTCTATGATAAAGGTCACCCCTCCGCTGACCGGGAGATGGGAGTACTACCTGGAGGATTCTACCCGAGCCTACCTCTCGCCGACCGACACGATGAGTTATAACACGACTTACACGATGGAAGTCCCCGCAACTGCAAGCGACGACCGGGGACACCTGCTTGGGAGCGGCTTCTCCACGAGTTTCACCACGGTCGCATTCCGGCTGGTTTCGTCGAATCCCCCTGACGGCACCGGTAACTTCGATGCGCAGTCCCAACTCTTCTTCACTTTTTCGGGACCGCTCGACCCAACAACCCCCACGGCGTCATTCACGATCAGTCCGCATGTCGAGGGCTCGGTAATCTATCCCGACTATAATTCGGCTTCTTTCTCATTCATTCCGACGGGAGGCTTCGCTTACGACACCAAATACACCGTGACGATCTCTACCGGCTTGAAGGCCAGCAACGGAACTCCTCTCTCCGCACCAAGTAAAATCTCATTCACTACCGAACCGTTCCAGGTTGCTTCGGCACTACCGGCCGACGGCGCGCTTAATGTACCGGTGGGTCAGACGATTTATTTCTATCTCGACGGCCCCATTGATACGTCCACCATCCGATCCGCGTTCAGCATCTCACCGCCCGTAAACGGCTACTTCAGGGTAGCCGGCCTGAGTGCGTTCACATTTAATCCCGAACCGAGCTACGCACTCGGAACCGCTTATAAAGTGACCCTTTCCACCGCGCTCAAGGCGAGCAACGGAACCCACCTGGGATCAGATTACAGTTTCTCTTTTACCACGGAACCGTTCATAGTCACGAGCACTTTCCCTTCAAACGGAGAAAAGAACCTGCCGACGACCCCATTGCCGGTTTCGGTCTCCTTCAACAGCCAGTATGATACTGCGAGTGTGAAAAGCGCGTTCAGCATGAGTCCGAATATTCCCGGACAGTTCCGCTTCACGAATTACCCGGGAGCCGCCAGTTTCTCGTATACGCCCGACGACAGCTACAAACTCGGCACGACATACACGATAGATATCTCTACTGCGGCAAAAGCCCTGGTTGGCGGACATCTCTTTTCTCCCTACTCTTTTTCTTTTTCCACAATTCCTTTCCAGGTCACAATTACTCCCGCAGACACCGCAATGAACGTAAGCAGAGGAACCGACGTCACCGTTTACTGCAACGCCCCATACGATACCTCGACCGTGCGGGCCGCTTTCAGCATCAGCCCGAGCGTCGAAGGTTCGCTCAATATGAATGGTGCAACGAGCAATGAGCCTTATTTCACGTTCGTGCCCGCAACCGACCAGAGTTTCGCTGCGAACACGGAGTACACGGTTACGGTTTCGACTGCGCTGAAGGCAGCAGACGGTACACCATTGCCGCAGAAGTATACCTCGACTTTCAGAACCGGTCAGTAAGCAGCGGGAAAATCCAGCCAATTGCCGCCGGCCGAAAGCAATTTGACTGCTGGACTTGAAGACTGAATTGCAGAAGCCCCAGAGTGCTTCGCGTCCGACCGGTACCACTTCGCCGTTGAGGAAATGCTGTTCGGGACGGGCCAAGTGTACCCGCGGTCACACGACAGTCACCCACCGCCCACCCATTTGTACGAGTCTTAAGCTTCCAAGCGGCTCAGTTCCAATCCTTCAATTTCTGACGCACATCCCGCCGTGGTTCCCCGCCATCACGCGGATGAAGATCCGGGAAAGCCGAAACCCTGAGCTAAGCGATCCACCACCTTACGCGGGGAACGAAAAGCGCCGGAATCGTCACTCGTATCTGAGGCTCTCTACAGGATTCACGGTTGCTGCCTTCAGCGCCTCGTAGCCGGTCGTGAGAATAACGATAACCGCTCCAACCAGGAGGGTCACAAGAACGGAGAAGAAACTTACATTTATGTGATAGGCGTAATCGTTGAGCCAGGCATTCGTGAGGTAAAAGCTGATCGGCACCGAAACCGCCGTCGAGATCAACAGCAATATTACAAATTCCCTTACCGACGACAGAAGGATGCTCATGACTGATGCCCCGAGCACCTTCCTTATGCCTATTTCTTTGACGAGCCGCTCCGTTACAAAAAGGGAAACTCCAAAGAGACCCAGACAGGCAACGAATATTGCAAGCCCGGTGAAGAGCCCGATCATGCCTGCAAACCTGTAATCGCTCCCGTAAAGTTCGTTTATCCTGTCGTCGTAAAACTGATAGCTTAACCGCTTTCCTCCGTCGAAGTTTTCAAGGTCTTTTTCGACGGATGCAGTAGCGTTCGATGCGCCTTTCAGACTTCTGAATCTAATAACGACGTCGCGTAGAATGTCGGTCTTGGAAAATAAGATGACCGGGATAATCTTATCGTGAAGCGAATGCATGTTGAAATCACGAACGACGCCGAGAATTCGTCGACCTGCGAAGAGCTGTTCTGAAGGGTTTGTAATTCCGAACTCCTTCATCGCTGTCCGGTTGATGATGATGGCGCCTTCAGCTTGTTCCGGGGTCACTTCCCCGAAGGTCTTACCCCATTCCATCTTCATCCCCATTGTTTCAACGAAGCCCGCGTTGACATAGAGCGGCTCCACAGGTACGAAGTGCGGGGCTTTTGAGGTCTGTTTCGCCGGCAGGAAGGCTGTGGCGGCATTCGCTGTGATCGGCATAGCGGAGCCGGCCGATACTGAAACGACGTCCGGGATGTCTTTCAACTCATCTCTCAAAGTCTGGAGGCTCGCTCCGTTCCCTTTACCGCCGGGTTCACCGCGGAAACCTGAGAACACCACAAGATTCCTCGGATCAAACCCCATGTCCTTGTCGTGAAGATAGCGCAGCTGCCTGTAGATTGTAATCGAAGCCGAGATCAAGCCGACAAAGATAACCATCTCCACACCGATAAGTATCCTGCGAAAGGCCAGCCTCCTGTCACCCGAGCTGAATTTATTCCTGATGACGGCTATCGGGCTGAAGCCCGAAAGATATACGGCTACATAAGTCCCCGCAAACAAAACTGTCGCGATCGTTATCGCCAGATACAGACCTATGGCCGGCAGCCCGTGGTAATATGCCACCGGCAGCTCTTTGCCCAATAGCTGTGTCACGGCCGGAATGGAAATTTCGACGAGCAGGAATCCCAGCGGTAGGGATAAAATTACCACTACCATCGATTCGACCAGAAATTGCCTGAATAGCCCGAGCCGGGATGCTCCGACAACTTTTCTAACCCCGATCTCCTTCATCCTGCCCCGCGCTCTTGCGATACTCAAAATCATGAAATTGATGCATGCTATCAAAAGCGTCAACAGAGCTACTGCAGAATAGATTTGCATATCAAGCAGGCTTCCCTGAGGAAATCTGTTCCCCAGGAACCGGCGCGAATGGAAGTAGACCCTCTTCAACGAGAAAAGCCCAAGACTGACGGTGGCCCCCGCTGACTCCAGGTGCCGTTTGTCGGAGAAGGAGACCAACTCCGCACTCAACTTACTTGCGGATTTGGGATTTGACAAAAGAATATACGTCGTAACAATTCCCCTCGTCCACGAATCGAGTGAATCCGTGAGGCTTCCGCTATAGCTGAAAGTTTTGCGAAGCGATTTCACGGCAGGGTAAATCGGAAGGATACAGTCCGCCTTGAAGGTTGAAGTGGAAGGGATATCCGCCATAACGGCAGAGACCTGCAAGAGGTATGGCTGTCCTGCCCAGTTAACCGTGATCAACTGCTCGACAGGATCTTTTCTCCCAAATAATCTTGCCGCCAGTCTGCGGCTGATGACGGCAGAGTTCCTCGCCGCAATAGCCTGGCTGAGACTTCCCGAAACGATATGCAGCGTAAGAATCCTGTATATTCCGGAATCGGCGCTTACGCAGGGAACTCTATCCAGCTGCTTGTCCCCGGATTTCACGCTTCAGACGCCAGGGTCAGATCTGGCAAAAGCTCTTATTTCAGGAAACTCAGTCGCAAAAGCGGGGCCCGCAGGAAAGGGGGAAACGAGTTCGCGCACATTCATCGTCGGGTAGTTGGTCGTGATAAGATAGATTCTGTCGAGATTCTTATCATAGCTGTCGTAGCTTGACTGATGAACGGTATAGACGAGTATCAGGCTGCAGACGGCCAATCCGACGGACAAGCCCGCGATATTTACGACGGAGTAGGTCTTGTTCCTCCGCAAGTTCCTGAAAGCCAGTTTCAAATCATTGATAAACATGAAGAACCCTCTTCCCAGATAAAAAAGTCTCAGAGTCCGAGAACTTGAGCTCTCTCCGGCGTCAAGGAAGCCGACATATTAAGAACACTTCAGGGGAGGATTTGTTTCCCCTCACAAAATCTCATAGGTCAGGCCGAGCTGAAGACCTTCCTTCATCTGAGTTGTGAGGGATTGTTCTTTCTGATACACCAGCTGGTAGTTCAGGTCTACATTGACGAAGGAATTGACCTTCGCCACTATGTCGTTGTCCCACCTCACATCCCAGACCCCCAGGCTGTCGAACCTGGAAAACAACGTCAGACCCGTCGTAATAACGATATTTTGGGCGATTTTCAGCGTGCCATGCGTGACTGATTCGACTCCCGGCTGGACGGTCGTGGCCGCCCTTCCGTTGTCGGTATACTGGCGGTAATTCCGTGCGAAGATCTCCTGCAGCGCGATACCCAGCCGTGTACTGACCCCCTTGACTTTGCTGTAGCCGAACCCGAGGCTTTGCGTGACGTATCCGGGATCGAAGAAATCGGCGATCGGGACGGGAGGGTTGGAGCTGTAGGAATAACCCGTAGTTATGTCGGTAAGAATTGTATTGCTGATGAAGGGATTGGTGCTCCAACCGACATTATATGTCAAGACATTCTCTATCAGGAGCTGATTATCGGTCGTAATCGAGTTCTGGTTGTCGAGTTTGGTCCTTCCGTAGGCCGCTTTTACAAGGTTTTGAAAGATCCATGTCTTGCCCTTGTAATCGTAGCCGGCGTTTACCGTTCCTGTCCATGATAACGAATTTGCCCCCCCTTGAGTCCAGTTGCTGAAAGCGATCTGACTCACATTCAGCCCGGTCGTCAGCTTAGGAACCCATGAGGGCTCGGACTTCTTTTTGACTACCTTCACTTTCTTGACACTGTCCGCCTTAACTGCCTTTGCCATCTTGACACTGTCCGCTTTCGCGGTTACGCTCGCAAAAGCGTTGCCCGACAAAAGGATTGTCACAATCACCAACAGCATGCTGCGGCAACTTGTCTTCATGGCCCTCACCTTAAATGGTTGTCATTTGTCTGTCATCGAAACGAAATCATAACTGCCGGAACCGATGTCAAAGTCATCTCTCCGATTGCTTGTCAAAGTGAAGATTCACTGTGTTTAATTCACCGCCAGGTTTCACCGTGCCGGCAAAGCCAAAGGTAATCTTAGATCCCCTCCTTGCACGAACTTCTGACGAAAGCGGCCCCACCGCGTTTCCGCCCGTGTCACAACTACATATGCCCGCTTCGCCCTCCGCCATGCGTTCAGCCCCCATCGTTTGCATCACTCGTGACAGGTGCAGCGTATGGTGCGGACGCCGAAGCGATCGATCGTCGATGATGAATCATCAGCGAAGCCTCAAGCCCTATTTCGGCAACACATCGCATAGATGATCCAGCGCCTTTTGAATTGTCTCGTGACTCCCGTGCAGTGTTTCGATTGCCGACCGGAGAGTCGGCAGATCTGTCCTCAGCGTGTCGAGCTGTTCCTGCGCCGTGCCCGGGAATAGGGTCAACCGGTCACCGGTCTGTGCACACTTGATGAGAACGTCAGGAGACCAGTCTGCCGGCCACAGGTGGTTGAGAATATTCATCGCTTCCTTCAGCCGCGCGATTTTGCCTCTTACGCCGTTCAACAGAGATGAATTGTACGGCATCGGGAAGACGACCTTGAGCCGTACGCTTCGGTGGATACTGAATGACGAAGTATTGATGGTTGTTTCAAGTTTATCGCCATTGTACTGCCATCCGACTCCATCCTTCCGGTATGGGATTTCTCTTCCCTCGCATGTTACGGACTTCGGTGGAGGTGCATTCATGAACTGAAACACATACTTCCTTGCATTCTTCATCCCCGGGTAAGTCCCTTGAGTGGGATGAATCGTAAGGACGAGAGTTCTGTCGCCGGAGGTCCGGTAGTCCACGGTCGTCCATGAATATTGCCCGTGCCGGTATCCCTGGCTGTTTCCTTCGTCGGCGTATATCTTAGTTGTCCCCGAATGGCCGGGATAAATCCTGAGTACGAGCGGGTCCACATTCTTTATATCGGCACGTTGGTCTTTCGACTGCATAGGAATGACAGCACCCGAGCGGACCAGGATCGGGATTTCGTCGAGGGCATAATGCCGGGTAACTATCTCAGGCCCTGTCAGGCGGTCGCCGCTGTACCAATCTATCCAGGTACCCGGCGGGACCCATATCCGCTCCGATGCCAGCGTAGTATCGGACGAGATCGGCTTCGTGACGGGAGCTACAATCAGATCCTTGCCGTAGAAATATTCGTCCGGGAAGTCGTAGGAGTCCGGCATGTCCGGGTAATCATAGTAAAGCGGATGAATCATCGACACGCCCGTGTCGTATGTATTCCTCGATGCGGTATAAATGTAAGGAAGCAGAGAATATCTCAGCAGGAAGGCTTTTCGCATTGCGCTCGCATACTGATACGGGTAAGCCCAGATTCTTCTTTCAGCATTTGCGTTCCTTGTCGTATGCGTCCGGAGTATCGGGCTCATTGCGCCCCACTGGACCCAGCGCGTGTAAAGCTCCGGCGTTATCGTTCCCGGCAGATGTCCCCCGATGTCGTGGCTCCAGTAGCCGAAGGCGACATTGGCCGCTGTAGACGTGAAGTAAGGCTGGAACTTGAGCGAAGCCCACGAAGTGATCACATCGCCGGAGAAGCCTATCTGATACCTGTGGTCGCCGAGTCCGCCCCATCGTGACAGGATAATCGGCCTCGCCTTTCCCTCCCGCTCCATATTGGTGTAAAAGGTATAATTGAGCCACCATGTCGGGTTCAGGTTCTTGATAGTCGTCGTGTCCCATTGCTGCCAGTCTATCCACCAGAAGTTGACCCCTTCTTTCTCGAGCGGGCCCAGCACCAGCTTGAAGTAGTTCCTGGCAAACTTCTTGTCGAGGAGATCGAACGGGACGTACTTCTTCGTTGCGGGGTCGATGCCCATTGCCCGGGCCATTGCAGGGTAGCTCTTCTCCCAGGGCTGAATGCCGGACGCGGGATGCAGGTTCAGCACCACTTTCAGTCCTTTGTGATGACACCATTGCAGGAATTCCCCGGGATTGGGGAAAAGGATCTTGTTCCAGGTGTATCCGGTCCAGCCTTTAGGCTCGCCGGCCTGATCCGTTGCTTGTCTCCCCCACCTGAGATCGAATGTATTGTGCCAGTCCATATCTACGACGAGAACGTCTATGGGAACATTGTATGTCGAAAATTGTCTGACGAGATTCTTGAATTCTTCGTCTGTGTAAGCCCAGTATCTCGACCACCAATAGCCGAATGCAAAACGGGGAGGCATCGGAACCCTGCCGGCAACTTTGATGTAATCGCCAAGCTCCTTCACATAATCGTGTCCGTATCCGAAGAAATACCAATCCTGTTTTTCGCCGGGAGGACGGTTTATGACCCATTTCCAGTTTGCATCGTTGAATAAAGGGCGATGGCTGTCGTCTACGAGTGTCCATCCGCCCCGGGAGAGAAGGCCGGGCGCCAGGCGAATCGAACCCTTGACGCCGTCCAGTGTGCGAATCGTCCCGAAAAGGTTAGTAGTATCACGGTCGCCGGGACGCCAGACAACCGTTTTACCTTCAAGCTCGAAACTCACGAAGAGATTGGATTTCGTAAACTCCCCGGAGTCCATCTTGTATTTCAAAAGCAGTCTGTCGGTCTTTATCGTCAGCCAGCCGTCCGATCTCGACACTTCATAATGCGGGACGGGCAGTCTCCGGTTGACAAAAACGAGCGACTGCCTGTCGATGAAATGTCCGTCGCCGGACCATTCCATTCTGATCAACTCGGGAGTCAGGACAGTGAAACGGGCATTTCCTTCGATCACCTCGGCCTTCGGATCAGCAACAGGATTGTTCGCTCTGCTGCGAGCCGACACCAAACCATATGATGAAAAGAATGCCGTCAGGACTAGTGCGAGGACAGGAACATACCTTCTTAATGACATTGAAACCTCTCAGGATTATTATCGGCGATACTTATAATGAACTTCAGGCATCTCTCTCAGCCTTTCCGCCGCAGCTTCCGCAGTGATATCCCGCTGGGGATTCGCCAGCATCTCGTATCCAACCATGAACTTCTTGACTGTGGCGGACCTCAGCAGAGGCGGATAAAAATGCATATGGAAGTGCCATTCGTTATGGGCCTGGCCGTCTGTAGGCGACTGATGTATTCCGGCCGAGTAGGGGAATGAAGTCTCGAACAGGTTATCGTATCTCACTGCAATTCGCCGCAGAGCCGAAGCAAATTCCCGCAGATCCGAAGTCGACGCCGTTGCAATATTGGGCGTATGGCTTTTCGGAGCAAGCATAATCTCAAACGGCCATACTGCCCAGAAAGGCACAAGAGCGACAAACTGCTCCGTTTCAAAGACTACCCTTTCTTTGGATTCCAATTCCAGCTTAAGGTAATTGCAGATGAGGCACTCCCCTGTTTCGTCCTTATACTCTTTCATCCGAAGCGATTCTTTCGACGGCTCGGCAGGTACCAGATTTTCCGCCCATATCTGGCAGTGAGGGTGGGGATTGCTGCACCCCATGATCTCTCCCTTATTCTCAAATATCTGAACATAGTTCACGTCTTCAAGGTTGCCGAGCGAGATATATTCGTCCTTCCAGACTTGTACTATCTGGTATATGCCGTCGTCATCCATTTCAGCGAGCGTGAGGTTATGCTTCGGCGAGAAGCATGCGACTCTGCAGATGCCGCTTTCACCGTCGGCGCGCAGGAGGCCGTCTACATCGAGATGCGGGGTCTTGGCAGAATGCGTGAGAGCCGAGAAGTCATTGTCGAATACATATGTATTCTCGTACCTGGGATTCAGCTCACCGTTTGCCCGCTTGTTTCCGGGGCACAGGTAGCATTCGGGATCATATTCAGGGAGAGAGGCCGCAGGCCGCTTCTCTATCTTGCCGAGCCACGGCCGGTCGAGCCTTTGAGGCGAGACCAGTACCCATTCGCCGGTAAGGACGTTGTACCTGCGATGGGCCTGAGACAAACTGCTTATTCTCATTTGCCCGCATATCTTTCTATCAGCACTTTTGCGAGTATAGAATCCCAGATGTAGTTCGGAGGACTCTGCTGAATCGGAAAATCAGGGCTGTAAGATTCCCAGAAGTAGTGGTTGGCACGCAGCTGTGTTTCAACAGTAAAAAGCATCTTGTCGGCCACTTTATCGGCGACTTCCTTGTATCCGTAGTGCTCCAAACCCTGCATAACCATGTAATCCCACAACATCCAGACTGCGCCGTTCCAATGGCAGCAATCATCGACGAACGGAGTATATCCCGGGTCCTCTGCGGAGACTGTAGGGATCCCGTATCTTCGCCAGAAGGTGTTCGGGTTTTCAAGCTGCTTGACGAGATCCGCCGCCTGCTGCTTCGTGGCGACCCGCGCCCACATAGGCAGAAAGCCGATTATCTCCTTACGCCGGAGACTCTTCCCGTCGAACTCGAAACGATGGCGGTTCATCGAAACGTGATAGAAAAACTTGTCCTTCTTGTCCCACATATACTTGTCGATCAGCCCGGCGAGTTTGTCGAATTTTGCGGTCCATTCGTGAACGCCAGAGCTGTCGCCTAACGCACCCACCATCAGGCCAAGATAATACATTTCGTTCGCCACTTGCGACGAAAGGTCGAGACACTTGATTTGATTCGAGATGTCGCTCCCGTTGAGTGCCCGGGTCGGGTTGAACATCTGAAACACGACGTTCCAGTCATCTCTCACGTTCTCGATTATGCCGTACGGCCCCCACTCGTAGAGGCCGTCATGGTTCTTGTCGCGGTTCTTCTCGAGGTAGTGTACGTACCGGGAGCCGGCACGGTAAGCTTGCTGGAGAAATGCCCTGTCGTGGCTGACCTTGTATATTTCCCAGTTAGTCCAGGAAAAGAAAGGTGCCGATGTGGTGCCGACCCCATCTTTCGGGTAAGTCTGTGGCCCCCGCGGCCCGACACGGTAAGGAATCAAACCGTCGGGCTGCTGCTGATCCATGTATATGCGCTGCGATCCCTCAGCCGATTTCCAGTCCATGATAGCATAGGGAATCATCGAAAGCGATTCGTGCATGACCTGGTGTCCGTGTCCCCAGCCCCAGATGGGGTTGCGTGAAAACACGTAGAAGTTGTGCTTCGCCTGTCCCGTCGGCGGCAGCATGCACTGCCTTACCAAGTTGAACGCACTAAGGTAAACCAGCTTATCGGCCGAATTGGGAAACTTGATCCGCGGCACGGCAGCGAAGAGCCGCACATCCTGATCGACAAGTTTCTGGAGATCGGCATGCAAGGCCCCGTCTACGTCGTGAGAGAGCTCGCCGGCCGGTGCCTTAGCATCTTCACATCCTCTGACGAACTTTATGGTTGCCGACTCGCCGGGGCTGAGATGCAGGTTGCGCTGGAGAGCGACCAGCCCGGCAGAGCCGCGTGCGATTTGATTCAGCTTTGCTACATGCGGGTCATACTCGTTGAACCTTCGAAGTACCGGATAAAACCGGGCTATGCTGCAGTATTGATACGCGCCGTAACTATGCACCTGCGCGTCCGAAGCCAGCATGTCCTTGAACCGGTCAGGATAGCCCTTATAGAGATTGCTGAACATCCTGACCGGGGACTCATAATGCGACAGCAAATATCCTGTGCGGCCGCTGTTCAATCCGTCCACCATCATGGAATCGGCTCGTTTCATGGTCAGAATCGAGTAGACCGAGAGATCGTAGCCGATCTTCCCCACATTCTTGATATGGAGGTTTATGAGCGCGGCGCCGGAGCTGTATACGGCAAACACTTCCTGGACCTTTATTCCCAGGAATGGTTCGTACTCGAGGATAGCCATGTCGGGAAACGATGCGACCACGACCGGAGGCACCGCGAATTGACTTATCTTATCGATCACGACGTGCCCAACCTTCCACACGGTCGACCAATGACCGGCGTCCTGGCTCGAATACGTGATCGGCTGACCGGACGAAAAGTAGTTCATGAAATACGCCTTGTCGGCGTAAAGGCGTGAGCGGTCCTTCGCGGCGGCATAAGTAGTGAAAAGCGGCGAGTTGGGGCCGGCGTCGATCTGCAGGTACTTGTCATTAACTCTCACCTGACCCGACGCCGGAGCAGTATACCACAGTATCGAACACGCGGAAAGAGCCGCCAGCGAGACGGCGAGTCCGGTACGCCGCAGCTTACAAATGATTGAACACATAATCTTCAGTCTATTTGGGCTTGCTAAGCGAATAAGTCAAACCTTTCCCGGCGCTGAGTATCCTCGCGTAGAAGCCGTAGTCGCCCACATTGTTTTCATCTTTCAGCATCAGAGTATTCCAGCCTTTCTTCAACGGCAAAATCACCCGGTTCTGATCCGGCGCCGCACTTCTAATCAGGAGTATCCGGAAAAGCTGCTTCCCGTTGAGAATGACCTTCGCTCCGTCATCAGAGCCCAGCAGCAATGGAAGATCCTGATTCTTCGGCGAATGGACGAATACCACGGCATAGACAACGACGTGCTGGTAAGGATCGAACCTGCCGACGAGATTCATATAACCGCTCTGGTCGGTTTTCATGACCTGCCACTTTACCTTCTGGCCGTTGACGCCGGTGTAGCTCGCCTTCAGGTCGATCCTGCGCTCCGGGGGATACACTGTGTCAAGACCCAGCAGTTTACCGGATGCATTCGCAGGATTGGGAAACGGTCCTATCACATCCCACTGCTTGATGTAATGCCGGTCAGGATGAACGATGAACGCGTCCAATCCAACCACGTAGCCTTTCGACAACGGGCTTTTGCCTGTGACTACGAAGCGAATGGGAATAGACTTGCCGACCGACGTAAGATGATCCAGCTCAATTGCTCCACCCGGGAAAACCTGTTTGGAATATCCGTTGATTTCGCCTACTTTCTTGCCGTTTTCCATTATTTTGACATTACCGTAGTCCGGTCCCCTGGTGTAATAGAGATCGACATTGAATTCGTCGGTCTCATTCACCGGCACGGGAAGAACAAAGGATTCTCCTTTTCGCTCGGCAGTAAGCTTAAGCTGTTCCCCGTTGCTCCAGTCCGGGCCGTAGGCAGCCATGTTCTCGACCGATGACTTAAGGGAGGTCTGGACAGGCGTAATGGATTCCGCCTCCACCGCCCCGTTCGGGACGGCAACACGTAAGGGTATTCGGAGCGACGATCTAAGAATCGGTGGAAACGGCTTGTGCGGTTCGAGCTGATACCAGTATGCTGTGCTGCTGTAATCCGCCGCCTCGGTATTTTGCGTACCGTGTTCGATCGTGACGCGAATCGAGTGCTTGAACGGAATCGCATCACCCACGAAGAACCTGTAAGCCGCTATTCTCGACAGCGAGTCGCTTTTAAGGATAAGCCCGTGGAATGGGGCGGAGTATTCGCCTTCATCGAAATACCACCCGCTATTGAAGAAGTCTTCGGTGCCGGTGCCGTGGATGGAGGGTTTCTTCTCGCCGTCAACATATATCATTTCGTCGCCTTCAAGGAACCAGAGGTTGTGATCGTATCCCTGAATGTTCAGGTTGAGACCGACAAACTGTCCTCTTCCCTCGGCATCGAGAATAGTGTAGTTGTGCTTCGACGTAGTTCTGATGACTCTGTGCCACCACGCGTGGAAATATCCGGTGTTCGAGTCGAGCGGCTGTGTCAGTTTCTGATAGTCGATGTTGTAATAATACGAGTCGACAGTTCTCCCCGTCTGGTTGACGATATCTATCCTGGCGGATTTATTGAACGGCATCGGAAAATAACAGTAGAAACCGCCGCTCGACATCCCAAGGAATCTCGAAATCCATTGCTTGTACTGGAAACCGGTCCCGAAGAAATCACCGAGTGGGACTTCCACCGAAGGGCTCGACTCGCCGTCCCAATATATCAGGACCAATATTTGCCTCAAATAATATGGATCCGATGAACCGACCGTCATCCACATGCGGGTGATAATTCCGGGCCCTGAGACATTCATTATCGTCGCGGTATCGCCGGATGGTATCGATATGTAGTCGTGGTTCCCGCCGGTTGTGTCGTAGCTCGACACCTGGTAGACGCGATCGTTCCTGATGTTCGGCAAGTCGGCAGGCGACAGAAGCTTAGTCAAAGAAGCTTGTGCCAGCGCCGCCGGCGGTGCGGCCAGCGGCAGCACGAAGGCCAACGCCAGCAAGGGCCCAAGCAGATACATGAGGCCCGCTTTCCCTGGATTCCTCGGTTGTTTCATTTTGTGTCCATTACTAGTTCATACTTTTGGTAGCCGCTCCCCTCTGAGGGAATGGTGAATTTCACCTGGTTGCCGGCCAGAGTGCCTCCCTCAACATGTCGAACTAGGTCGGAGTTGACCAGAGGCAGATGATATGTCTTGCCTGCAATACCTTCAACCGAGACGTGAATAGCTTTGCCGTTAAGGACTGCCGAGATAAGCCTCAGCCCGGTACTGCTGTTGCCTGTCTGAGTGTGTATAACCGGCGGGAGGACCTCGACCGTCGGCTTGTATTTGATTTCCACCTTCATATCGCCCCGGCGCAATGTGCCCATCGCGATCGGTTCGACTCCTTCGGGGTAAGTCTTTGTCTGGTAATGTACCGAGCTGCCGTCAACCGTCACGTTCTCAATCTTAGTTCCGGGCGCGAACACCGGCGACACGTTCACTTTGTACCCGTCCGCTTTCTTCCCGCGGATTGTAATCTCCACGCGGTCTCCGGACTTATGGTAATCGAAAGCGAAGGAGGCATCGCCGACCTTGTAATTTGAAGCCGAAGCGTTGTGCCAGTCTGCAGGGAACTGCGGGGCAAATGTGACGGTTCTTGAAGGTTCATCGCCTTGCAGGCCGTATAACCCGGTCACCAAAGGAAGAACCGTACCGGCCGTAGAAAATCCCTGATGCGATACGGCCTCTCCCAGCCAAATATTGGATGCACCGGAGAAGACCTCAGTTACATCACCCGGCTCGTTGTCGAATGCGTGCCGCACGCATGCCAGGAGCATTTCATATCCCTGGATTCCGTACCTGTGCTGGTAATCTGCGGCCGCAACCCAGCTCGTTATGAAAGGCCAAACGGTACCGTAGTTGTAGTTGAGCGGATCATAATACTTGCTCTTATCGGACATGGTCCGGACGCCCCAGTCTGTGGTCAGCTCTGAAGAAGCCAGCTGTTCCAGCGCTTCATCGGAGTGTTTGGGGGTTCCTATGTTCCAGGCGAGCCCGACCGACATCCAGGGCGTCAACACGTTCACCTGCTGACCCTTGGCATTGAATGCATAAGAATAATAGCCTTTCTGCGGATTCCAGAATTTTTCCTCGTATGTCTTGTCCGCCTTCTTGTAATTCGCGGCGGCCTTTTCCTGATATTCCTTGTCTCCGACTGCCTTTGCAAGTTGCTTCATGGCGTAGGCAGCCCTGACCCAGACAGCAGAAATATAAACATCGGATTCTATTCCGATCAACGAGCCGAACTCCAGCGCGCCCAGGCCTGCCACACTGTTGTCCATCAGGCCGTCGTGGTTCTGGTCCGTGGTAAGGCACCAATTATAAGCCTTCGTGATTGTGTTCCAGCTGTCTTTCACGAACTGCAAGTCTCCCGACTGCATGTAATAAGCGTAGACGGCGTCGATAAAAAACGGAGTCGTGTCCCCGTGTTCGTACGCGTATCCGTAGTCTTTGAACCAGTGGACGTATTTCTTAGCCGACTGAGAAAGCTCGTGTGCCATCTTGCCGTCAGCCCGCTGCCATTTCTCGGAAAAGCCGAGCGCGTCCCTGACCGTATGGAATGCACCGTAGCTGTCGATGCTGAAGGAGTTGATGTATGCATCTCCGCCGAAAAACCATCCGAACCCGGGTCTCTCGCTCGTACCGGACATCGCCAGTCCTGCGACCATGCCTTTTCCGAGATTGGGGTTGTTCACCACGAGGTTGTCGTAGGCGATCTTCGCCCATTTGAAAGCGGAGTTGATTTTCTTGACGGGAGTCGTCAGGTGAAGTGTATTCTGCTCCAGGTCCGCGTAGTGCTTCACGCATTGGAGATAATATTTCTGCGGGTTAGCCTTGAGGCTGTCATAGACCGCTTCTACCGACTTCCATTTCCCGGCTCCGCCTGCCATATAGATAGGAACGTATTTATTGCGAACGGAGGCAGGATCCTTGATGTTTATCGTGAATTGATTCGGGTAGTCGGAGAGCATGTGAGCCGGAGTATAAGAGATTCCAGTGGCAGCTGGTGATCCGACAATGCCGAAGTTCGAGCCGCTTGCCTCTGAAATGATGTATGCCTTCAGGTTTCCGTCCCAATATGCATACTGACCTCCGAGAGCTGCCGGCCACATCGGCTGCAGTACCGGAAGGAATCCGCATACTATTTTGAGCGGCACAACGGAGTTTACCGACAGGAGAATCATTGAGCCGGGTTCGCGAACCGGAGTAATAAAAGTGGCTTTCACGGTAAACGACTGATATACATATGTAATAGTCGTCGCTTCAGGTGCGATGTTGACAAACCTTACGATATCGGTTGCCGTGATAGGTCTCGTAGAATTTTGAAGGAAGAAGGAAAATTGAAAGTTGCGGAATAGCTTGAGCGGATATGCCCAGGCCTCGAAAGTGCCGTTTTCATAACCGAGGACGGCGAACTTCCTGCCGAGTTTGTCAAACGGGGTATACGGTTGAGCTAGCTTGTGAATTGCCATGCTGTTCTGCTCAATCGGGAAAGCATCGACAAGTCCCTTCATTCCTGCAGTCTTTTGCTGATCCTGTCCGAAAGCCAGAATTGTCGGAACGGCAATCATCGCGAAAATCGGCAGCAGCAATCTCAGATGTTTCATTGATTAGTCTCCATCGGGTTGAGTTAAACTTATCTGTTCAAGTCTATGAGCATCCTGCTGACCAGCCCGGCCCAGATGTACGTACGGTGATACCCCGCCCACTGTCTGTCGGGATCGTAGAATTCCCAGAAGTAGTGATCTTTCTTCAGCTGCGCGATTACGTTTGAGGTTACGCGGTCTACAAGCTGTCTTGCGATATTCCGGTATCCGTATCTCAGCAATCCCCTTTCAAGCAGATAGTTCCACTCCACCCACACGGGCCCGTTCCAGTAACCGCGCGGATTATAATAGGGATCGTCCGCAGCCAGAGACGGCACACCATACTTTCTCCAGAACTTGGCCGTATCCGTCATCACTTCGACAAGCTTCTTTGCCTGCTCCTTTGAGGCGATCCCGGCCCACAGCGGAAGGAATCCGATTATTTCCTGGCGCTTGAGATCGTCATGTTTCTTGAAAGTGAATGTATGGTTCAGCTTGTCGACATTGTAATAAAAATCGGTCGAGCCATCCCACATGTATTTGTTGACCAGCGTGGAAAGGCGCTTTGCTTCCGCCTCCCAATTTGTCGCGGCTTCTTTTTTCCCGAGTACATTTGCCATTTTTGCGAGCGACCTTGCTGAGACTGCCAGCATGCTGTTCAGGTCCGGCCCCTCGAAATTGGAAGGCCATCCGACCTGATCCCAGACCGCCACGTCTGCATCGCGTATCGACTCCAGCACAGCCATTCCTCCCCATTCGAAAAGGCCGTCATGTTGAGTGTCCCTGTTGGTTTTCCAGAAGCCGAACAGCTTGCTCCCCGACTTATATGCCTGCCTCAGGAACTTCTTGTCGCTGGAAACAAGATAGATTTCCCAGTTCTCCCAGTTGAACCAGGGAGCGGAGGTGGTGAGCTGACCGTTGTAAGGGTCCGTTTCGTCGAGGTACGACCCGATCCTGTAATCAATATACCCGTCGGGATGCTGACGCTGCATGTAGACCCTCTGCGAGTTCATGGCACTTTGCGGATCCATGTAAACATACGCGAGCATAGAGAGGCTTTCATGAAACACCTGGCCGCCGTGGCCCCAGCCCCAGACGGGTTCACGCGAGAATACATAATAGTTGTATTTCGACCTCCCCTCCGGAGGGAGCATGCATTGTCTCATGAGAGTGAAGGCGCTCCAGTACATCATCTGCTGGTCAGGGCTGGAAAAATGGATTGCGGGTATCCTGCTGTAGAGCCGCTCATCAGCCTTGACAAACGAATTCAGCCTGAGCCCGAACGATTTTCGGACCCTGGAAAGCATCCGGTTGATTTCCGACGGCGATCTCCCCACGACCCTCGCAATTCGGAAAGTGACTGTTTGACCCGGCTTCAGCTCAAATGTCTTGAAGAGACCCAGCGAAAACGCCGAATCGCCTGAGGAGGCGGAGCTGCGCCAGGGCAGGGAATTCCGGAAACTCACGATCGAGTCGGGCCTGAACGTTGACGCAAATACATTGAAAACGGTGTCGACGTGCGGCAGGTTTTCGCCCCTCGTCCAGCCGTCCGGCAAATCTATGTAATTGAATTCCAGGGCATTATGCCGCTCGTCTGTTACAATCGAGTGATACAGTCCGTGATGGCTTGCAAGCAGCGGCACGACCTCAACTTCGCGCTCGTGGTTAGTTGTGTTTCGAATGGTCATCTCCTGAAGCGCAACAGAGGAGCTGTATATAAAGAATGTGGACGATGCCTGCAATCCCGCGAGAGGAGAATAATGGTATTTCACGATGTCGGTATAAGAGGTGGTAATGACAGGCTGGGAGTTCAGCTCCGGCAGCTTCCACACGAACTTCTGCGGCTTTCCGTTACGGACGTCTGCGAAAGCTACGCCCCAGTCGCCTCCCTTTTGATTCCGGAAGCAGAGTGCGCGTGAGGTATCATAGTATTCGAAATGGTATCCGATATCGAGGGTAAATTCGGATCGCTGAAGAGCGGCGGCATAGGTCGCGTAAAGGGGTGAATCCTTTGTCGCATGAAGATGCGAAAGATATGGAGTCCGCGCCGGTAATGAAGCCGGTGCGACGCACCAAACGACGCAAAGAATAACGGAAGCAAAAATCGAACGATATTTATTTGCCATCAATCCTCCACCATTTCCGTCCCCGATACAAGCTCACAATCGTAGAAGGCCAGATTCTTCCCGATGCCCTTAGAGTATTGGGAGCTCATTTCTTTTTTGAAATCGGCAACGGCCCCCTTCTCGATGAGGTTCAGAGTGCATCCGCCGAATCCGGCACCCATCATTCTTGCCCCGATCACTCCCGGAATTCCTCGAGAGGCATCGACGAGGAAATCCAGCTCCTTACAGCTGACTTCATATTCGTCACGAAGCCCGCGATGGGAAGCGTACAGCAGTTCACCGAAGCGGCTCATGTCCCCTCTTTCGAGCGAAGCGCAGGCTGTTTGCACTCTTTCATTCTCCTCGACGACATATTTGCATCGCTTGTAGACGACCGGATCGAGCTCGGCAGAATGTTCACCGAGCATATCGAGTGAAACGTCTCTGAGATTTCGTATGCCTTCGCAGTGTATGGACAACGCCATGACGCCGGCGTTGCATTGCACGCGCCGAAGATTGTATTCGGAAGTGGCCAGCGACCGGCTTACGCCGGTGTCACAAAGGACTATGCTTAAGTCGTCATGGTCGAACGGGTAATAGCTGAATTCCAGGGTCCTGCAGTCAAGCTTAAAGACAGATTTTTTCCTGCCGAGAAGGTTGGCAAACTGATCCATTATCCCGCAGTTCACGCCCACGAATTGGTTCTCCGAGGCTTGCGATATTTTTGCCAGTTGCGTTGTCTCTATGCCCAGGCTGAAGAGAGTATTCAGGGCAAATGCCAGCCCGGTCTCAATCGCTGCAGATGAGGATAAACCGGCGCCGATAGGGACGTCGCCTCCGAAAGCACAATCAAAACCGTTGATGGAGAAGCCTCTCTTGATGAGTTGATCAGTTATTCCAATCAGGTAGTTGGCCCACCTTTTCCTCGACTTAGCGATATGCTTCAAATCAAATTCGAAACGATCAGAAAGATCTACGGCATAAAGCCTGCCGACAGAGTCTGTTCGCGGTGAAACTGCAAGATAAATTTCTTTATTTATCGATGTCGGCAGCACGAAACCGTCATTGTAATCAGTGTGCTCGCCGATCAGGTTTATTCTTCCGGGTGAGCGAAAAGCCATGGGACTTTCTTGATTCCCGAACTGATGCATGAATGCCCTTCGAACCCTTTCTAAATGATCCACCCCGGTTCCTTTTAATACGTCTTTCTTTTTTTCGCTGCTTATTTTCATGTGTTTATCTAATTGATCTCAATCATTATAGATGCGTGTGTTAGAATCTCAATTCAATTGGACCGGCGGTCCGGAGCCTTCTTCGCGAACCGCATATCGAGCGTGACCGGAGCGAACGGTTTGAGCGGGAAAGAAATGTGCTTACCGTGTTCCGCGAGATCGTGCAGGCCGGTTTCCACCAGATTACATTCAAAGACTCGCTGCGCCGGTTCGGGCAAGGTCAACTCCGCAGCTCCATCTGCACCGGAAAAATCGACGCACCTGAAGATAAAGCCGTCGCCGTCCTCCGCCTTCTTGATGGTCAACAGCGGCAACCCTGCAGGCTTGACCGCGACCAGTGACTTCGCTGCCGAAGGAATCAGTGCTTTGTGTCTGCCCTGACCGTGAGATGCAACGGGCGGACAGAACAGGTTCCAGCCTTCGACGAGGGCGTTTCGCCTGGAGAAACCTCCGGCGCTCGAAGTTATCGAGAACCTGAAAACGAACCGCCCTCCCTGTTCCGCTTTGTAATTCGTGTGCCAGTAATTGTTCATTATGTAAGCAAAGACGTGTCCGCGCTTGAGCGAAAGTTCGCGGGGCCAGGTCGACGCTGTCATGTGTCCCAGGGTGAACAGCGGCGAGTCAAGTGCAGAAAGTTCGACCGTCGCGCTGCCGTCAGAAATTGCCATCCATCGCTGCACCGAATACCAGTCGCGGCATGCCGAAGGGTCCTGATCCTTCAGAGGTTCGGTGATGGCATCCGGATACTCGAACCACAGCCCTCCCTTATGTGCATCCACGGCGAACGGGAACGCTAAGTAGACCGCTTCCTTCTTGAGAGTTGCGGTCTTGTCAAAGCCGTAGATCAAATCCAGCCGCTTCAGGCCGCGGTAGAGCCGGAGGTGCAATTTGATTACGGGAAAATTCTCGTTGGTTGCCGTGCTGATTAACTCTCCGAAAACCGGACCGTTCACGCCTTTGATGCTTATTCCCTTTTGCCGGTGATACTCAAACTTGGGAGCAGGCAGATTCTTCAGGTCCGACTCTACCGCATAAGTGCCTTTACCGCCGGTGACGTAGATCAGCTCACCGAGGTCGAACTCGCTGTTCGTGTCCACGAGCTCACGTTTGAGCTGCTTGTCGTATATCGACCTGATGCCGCCGGTTTTCGGGTCAAGTGTAACCCGGAAGTATCGGTTCTCAATGCGGTTCCCGGAAATTCGTACGGCGTTCGGAGCTTGCTTCGACAGTTTCACGCTCCGATAGGTACGATAACCGACAGAAGGAAGATCCCTGGCAATAAAACAGCTGCCGCCTTCAGGCAGCGCCTGGCAAGGCAGGGTCTGCTTCGTTTGCATGTCCTCCACTGCACCGGCCGTTCCAGGTATAGTTGTGATTCCATTCCGTTTCCATGCCAGCGGGTTGAACACGACCCAGTCGGCAGCAGGTGTCATCGCCGCTAATTCATTCATCCCGGATTTCAGAAGGTCGCGCGATTCACGGTCGGCGTCGTAGGCATAGGCTTTTTTCACCCGCCACTGTCTCACCGTCTGTTCAGACTGTGGATTGGAGATGCTTTCCCAGGAACCCCAGGTATGTTCATTGTAAAGAAGGATGTTGTGCCAGAGGCTGTCGAAGTTGCGCTCGGGATAAGGAGTTCCGGAAAGGATGCTCGCCAGTGAATGGAGCATTTCAGCGGTGACAGCCCTTTCTTCAGCACGCCTGGTTAGGCGGGTTTCCCGCGCACTCGACCCGGCACCATCTTCCCACCAGCTGCCGAAGTCAGTCTTGAGCGTCGGGATGTCGCTCGAAAAGTTCTTCACAATGTAGCCGAAGAAATCTTCAGGCAGAGCTAGAATCAGTTTAGGGTACGCCCACTGTGAATCCCATTCCCTGACAACCTTCGGCAACCACGACTCAACTTTCCTATTATCCACGAACGCGCCATTTACTAGGACAGCGTTGTACGGGTAACCGGCGGTCTCAAACCGGGCAAGGAACGGCGGCAGTTTCTTCATGGCCTCCGACACGCTTGGGAGTAAGTCGCCCGCAGCCGCGTAGCCGGGATCCGTAGTGATATCCGCCAATACTCGTGAACCGTCCGGCCCCTCCCAGTAAAATGGATTCGGCACGTTCCCTGCGTAAGGTGCGCGGTCGTTGTTTGCACCTTCGATGAAATATCTGATGCCTGAGTTCGCGAGCACCATCGGCAGGCTGCCGACGGCAGATGGCACGTCATCGAGAATAACCGAATTCAGGCCGAATTTACCGCGATCGGCAAGGTCACGTGAGTCCAGCGTAAGGCGGTTGAGCGCCTCTGAAGAACAAAGGCCGGTAAGCATGTTGGCGTAGTCGCCCGACAGCCCCCATCGTTTTTGGCGCAGCAGTTTGAAGACTTCACCGGTCTTTTCGGGATACAGCTGTAACATTGCCTCCAGCTGCCAGTAAGTCTCGGAATACCATTTGAACAGGGGATATTTGTGGAGCAGCTTCAGGGCGCGTAATCCGTTGTTAGCGTGTCGGACTTTCACGCTGTCCTGGTAATCTGTATACCCGATATCCGTGTGCGCGGTCGGCACGATATAGACCCGCCACTTCCTGGATGGCGGCAGCATGACCGGGGTCTCGATTCTGGCGTGCGGTGTCTCGAGAGTCAGCTGCACATGGTGCACATCAGGCACCATGATCATCAGCTTCTCCGAGCCGAAATTCAAGTGTATCTTCCGCGAGCCTGAGAGCGACTTTGAATTCCATATCAA
Source organism: Candidatus Kryptoniota bacterium (assembly GCA_046705025.1). GTDB lineage: Bacteria > Bacteroidota > Ignavibacteria > Kryptoniales > JAKASW01 > JAKASW01. Next base: position 23,759 of record JBJKQU010000139.1, read on the forward strand.
GTCTGCGGAATCGCTGCCGGCACCGACGTTATTTATCGAGACATCCACTGCCCGCGTCAGTCTGCCATGGACGCGCTTGAAAAAAGGAAGGGGCTGTGCGCTCACACTAAGAGTTTCCGCGGGTGCAGGGACGTTGCTCTCGAGGCGAACGTCGTCGAACAATGCCCAGCTTCCCTCCGTATCTGTCAAGGCAATTGCGTTCTCGCCTCGATGAAGTATCGTTGAGGGAATGAGTTGACGGATGGAGCAATTTTTGCCGGCCCCCGGGCTGGTAAGCGCTGCGTCCGTGCTCCCATTCGGCAGTTTGCGCTCAACCCTTTGACCATTTACGTCAATTACGAGGCGAGGCGCCAAAAACGGCTGGGTACTTACAAAATCGAGAAGGAGCTCATAGTATCCCTTGGGCGGCGGCTGCATTTGAAAATCTATTATAAAAGTATGCGGTTTGCTCCCCGCCCAGACATCAGACGGACCGGGCAATATATAAGGCCAATCATATTTGGAGTTACTCTGTCCCACAATGAAACGGGTGTCGTGTGGAAAATCCTTTGCGTAAGCCTGCCAGTCCCCCGAGATGGCAAACTCATGGTAATTCCGGTCATGAGTGCCGATATGAAAAACGGTCTGTGTCTCGGCTGCAGCGGGCAATAATGAACAAACTAATACAAAGCATAGCAGTTGCCTCACGGAGAACATGGAAGGCTCTTGTCGGGTCCACAAATACTATGCACCATGCGGCCTCTACGGGTGAGCCCGTTCACTGAACCATAACGGAGTGGGAGTCATTGCCATGTAGAATTCATCGGCACTATTGCCGGTGGAATATGCGTAAGCGTACCTGCTCAGTGAATACCACTCGGGAATCATCCCGGCTGAATGATTTGAAGGGAACGGATCCGGAGACGGGGCGACATAGTTCCCGTACCGTACTACATCCACGTAGTTTCCCGAAGTGTCTCTCAAAGCTATCTGTCCGGTTTCCGGCAGGAGGAAACGACTAAGACCGAAAAACCCATTAGGCATTCTTTGGATGGCGTAGAACTGTGCCATCACGCCGGTCGCCGGTCCGAGGCTCGTATGCTCCTGCATACTGACACTATCCCCTGCAAGGACCAGCATATACCCGGCCGGGAAGGTAGATGGGATGGCGCCGGTAAGGCTCATCATGTATGCTCTGACGGTTATTTGAGTGTCGGCTCCCGAGGTCGTCTTGGTATCTTCAGTGTATTCCAGGGACCACCGGTTAAAATCCTTTATGGAACTGTCGGTTGGATTGTAGAGCTCCACCCATGAGTAAGCATCATACTGACTGTCCGGCAGCGTAAACACTTCGTTTATCACCAGATGATTTGCGGTATGTCCGTGTCCGGTTTGCGGATTAGGTACAGAGACGAGACTGCAGCCGGCTAAGTAAATGGCCGACAGGGCCGTAACCGCAGCAACCAAAAGAGATGGCTTCGAGCTTATCTTGAAGATAGGTTTCAATTTGTTACTCCGTTTTCATTGTATACAGAGACTCCATTCGGAGTCGCGAACCACACGTTCCCGTAAGTGTCTACAGTAATTGCGTTTATAGCATCCGAAATAATGCTGCTGTTGTTCGTATTGAAAGTTGCCCAGGTCTTTCCGTTGTACATGGAGGCACCGTCATTTGTTCCGACCCAAACGGTATTGTTCTGACCGCCCGCGACACAATTTACTATCTCACTGGGCAGGCCGTTCGTCGTATCGAATTGAGTCCAGCCACTCCCGTCGTACCTGAATGCACCGTTCCACGTCGACACCCATTTGTCATCCTTGGAGTCGACCGCAATTGCAGTCACTCGATACGAGCCGTTTGCAAGCGGAGTGTAATCCCAATTCGTTCCGTTGTATGTGGCCAAACCGGAGTTTGCTGTGCCGACCCATATCGTATTGTTTTTGCCGACCGCGATTGCAGTGACGTGGTCGTCAGGCAGTCCGTCATCAGTAGTATAGGAAGTCCACGTCCCGGTAAACTGAGTAGAGCTGATGCTCTGAACGAAGTGGCCAACGCCGCCGTTCGTGCCGATCCAGATGTCTCCATACTCATTGACTGTCATCGAGTAGATCCATCCGTCTGGCAAACCGGCACCCACACCGTATGATATCCAGACTTTGTAAGGATCGTTCTGATTGTACCTGAACACACCTTCGCCGCCGGTGCCGAACCAGATTGCGCCGTCCCGCCCCATGGTGATCGCGTTTACCTGCTTCGCGCCCAGTGGGGTCGCGGAGGAGAAGGAAGTCCAGATCTTCTTGTTCAGCATGCTCGCTCCTATGTTGGTCCCGAACCACTCCCTGCTCTGCACATCGACGTCGACGGAGAGCACATCATTCGACAACAGCCCGCTGTTGCTCGTGGTGAAACTCTCCCACTTCGGACCTCCCGAACTTTTTGCCGGGCCGAATGTATCATTAAACAACTTGCATCCCGGTAAAGACAGAACCGTAAAGGAAATCATGAGACCTAAGAGAATCCCTTTCATTTTTCTTTCTTAGTACCAACCTATGGAGATATAGAGACGTAAATCGAATCCCTGCTTGAGATACTGATAGTCGGGAGATCCATTTGGGATCCCTGCTGCGCGAGCTAAGGCCGGTTGCCCCGGTACTTTCCCGTTGTGCTTGTCGCTGGCCATCGGATTATGATTCAATTGTGATACCATGACCATTAATAAAATCGCGTACAACGCTCACGCCTTTCGGGGAAATCTGCGAGTGCCAATTGCCAATCAGCTGCTTCATATTTATTTTCATTTCAAAACGACCATTTTTTTCACTGCAACCCAATCGCCCGCAATCAACCGGCAGAAATACACCCCTGATGGGAACTTTGAGGCGTCAAATCGCATAAAGTGTGTACCAGCATCCTGTTTTTGATCCACGAGATTTGCAACGGCTCTCCCGAGAACGTCATAGACTTTCAGGACCACATGACTGGCTGTTGGTAATTGGTATTCGATCATAGTAGCCGGGTTGAACGGGTTAGGGTAGTTCTGGTCCAGCGAGAAGACTTTAGGAAGAGCCGGTTTATCGGTGACAGCCGTCAACGGAAAAAAGGAGAGGTTGTCGATCCACAGCGTGAAGCCGTAGCCCCACGTGTCCGGATGAATTTCCACGTAGCTGATGTCGTTCATCGATACAGTTCCTACCGTCGTCCGCTTCCACGTAGAGTTTCCCTTCAACGGGATCTCGTAAGTTTGCCACTGCCCGATAGCATTTGTGAGGAGAGATGCGGATGCGTCGTATTCGAAATATCCTCCGAAGTCGTTACCCAGCCTTATGCTGAAGTTCTGAAATCCCCCGGAATTTGTGTTCTCCGCGTAAAACGAGACGTTCAGAATCGTTCTCCCTGTAAGATTCCATGAGGCGATTTTGTTGTCGGGCGGCCACCTGTGTATGTTGACGTCGAAGCCGCTCTGAGTTACAACCTTGAGTGAGGCGCTTCCCGTCATCTTGGTAGTAGAGTCCCAGCTCACCGTGGTGGGCATCCCGTCCGAAGCGAGCGCCATCCAATCAGAGCTCCCGGGCTCGGTCATATCATTTGGGGGAGCGATCTCGAAGCTTTCGGCCGGGCCTGCGACGAAAGGGACCCAGTTGACCACTCCTTTCGTTGAATCGTCCTGGTGGTCGAAAATCTTACCTTCAATGTAACTCGTGTCGCTGGTGCTGAAGGAATTGGCCGTGGCGTTGATCGGATATGACGAATTATTCTGGATGTAATAGGAAATGGTGCGGCTGAAAGTGTTGCCGTGCAGAACGCAGCCCTTTGTGCCGCCCGAGAGGCTGATACCCGTTCCGTTATCAGACACGTCATTAGAGTCTGCGGTGAAATTCTGGGTATCCGTAACGTCGATGCCTGTGGTATTGTCCGTAATAGTGTTATGCGCGATGGTATAATTGGCCGACAGCTGGGACTCATATCCGGTAACCGGCGGGGTACCCTCCCAGAGTGCTATGCCGGCGACGTTGCCGGAAATGACATTGTTTGTGATCGTGTTGTTGTAACCGCGGTCGATTGCGATACCGTCGGTACCGACGCTCAAAGCCTGGTGGTTTGCGATTACCTCATTGCTGTCCACTATCGTATTGAACGAGTACCCGAGCCAGAAGCCGTAGCAGCTTGAATCCGCCTTGTTGTGCTCGTAGACGTTCCCGTCTGCAAACGTTGCCTCGATGGCGTTGTGCGGCGAGTTGGAGCAGTTGTTGTATGCAAAGTAATTGTCGTTCGGAATCTGGCTGTACTGGTACTGTCCGAGGAAAATGCCGTCGCTCGAATAAGAAAAATCGTTGTTGACCACCCTGTTATCGTTCGAGACGATAAGCAGGATAGCTCCCGCATCGCTGTTGACGGGATTCTCGCGGTAAACATGAGACGCCTGGTTATTCTCCACGTCATTGCTGTCGGAAAAGAACATCCGTATCGCATAAGCCGTATTGTACGAGAGGTCGTTATTCAGGATCGTATCGGAGGCACAATGATACATCGCTATTCCGTCGTTGGAATACTTCATCACGTTGTGGGAAAGGTTTGCTCCTTCGCTCCTGTTGACGAGGACCCCTCCGCCGTTCGCGTTCCCGACGTCAGTCCAGACGTTCAGCCAGCCGGACGTGTCGTTCTTGTTGTATGACAGGTCGCATCCGTTGACGGTAACGTTTGAAGAGCTGTCGATCCGGATCGCATAGAAGAAGCTGTCTATGGCGGTGAAATTCCTGATCTGGACGTTCGATGAATTTCTAATTACGATGCCGTAGCCGGTATAGTTCGTACCGTTAAGCGTCACGCTGTCTCCGTCGAGAACGACGTCGTGAACTCCGACGATCTGGATGATGCCCGTCTGGTTCGTATCGAGAAACGAATAGTAGCCCGGGCTTAATTTAATATTGCTGTCGCTTCCGATGACCATCCCGGCATGCGGCGTTACGACTGTCTGCGCGCGGGAAGGAACGCTCAGGGCGACGATTGCCGTCAGGATAACTGCGGAGAGAAGGTTAATCCGCCCTGTGAAGGCCGCAAGCGTCTTGTTCAAACGAGCCCGGTTTTGGCTTGCCCGCAGATTTTGCGGATATTCGCCGGCCTTGTTCGAGACCGCCCATCTATCCGCATCATCTGCGGTAAGCTTAACCGAAGGCAACCTATGCGAGGAGTACAAAAGTTCAAATATTCTGTTCATCATTTCAGCAGCAGCATTTTCTTGACCATTATGTGAGATCCCGCGACCACGCGGTAGAAGTAAACACCTGAAGAGAACTTTGAGCCGTCAAATTGGAATCTGTACGTGCCTGGCGCTTCCTTTCCGTTGAACAGCTCTGCGACCCTCTGTCCAAGCACATTGTAGACGTCAAGAGTTACATTCTCTTCGTTCGGTATTGAATACTCGATGATCGTCGAAGGGTTGAACGGATTCGGATAATTCTGTCTGATCTTAAAGGAAGTAGGAATCGCCTCCGGCTCGTTTACGGCGGTAGGACTCAGATTCGCAAATTCTATCGCCAGGCTGTCGTGGACGGCAAGTGCAATCGGAGAATTCATGGAGTGCGCGTAATATGCCAGTCCATCGGCTGAATCCTTTTGGACCCCAACCAGCGCCGTCGTATCCAGCCCCGAGTTTCCTACATTCAAATACTGGAAAACGATCGAGTTATCGGAGCCATTCAGCAGGACCTCGAACGTAGTCATCGTGTCGGTTCTCGAATTGAAGTCCTTTGCATGGGAAAACTCTACAATGAACCTCTTGTTTACGCTGTCGGTTTTGTAGTATACGTTCGCGCCGCTGTCCGGATTCATATAGAGGTCGTTCCAAAACGGCGATACGAGGTCGCGTATCGGAGCCCCGGGAATAATCCATGAAGCGTCATAATAGCCGCCGGCATTTACATTGTCCTGGGCGAGTGAGAGGACGCCATTGGCACCGATGTAGACGGTGTCCTTCTTCTGTGCTTCGCCGTAGAAGTAGAACGGGATGTTCATGAGGATCGGCCCTACCGTACCGTCATCCGTCGGATCCGATCCCTTCAGCGGATTGTGCCAGTCGGTTCGCTTGACCGTTGTCGCTGTCGAGTCGCCGGCAAGCTCGACCCACTTGAATGCTACCTGGCCGCGATCGCTGTTCTCCGTCTTGTAAAAGGCGTTTTGCGGCAAAGATCTCGAAACAAAATTCGCCGTGAGGTCCTTGTTCTTCCACATAACCACCTTCAGTTGGGCCGTGTGTGCACTGGTGTCGCCGCCCCACAGGCCGAAAGTGTAACCGGGATTAGCAACGGCCTCCACCGTCACGGTGTCTCCCAGCTGATAGGATGCGTAAGGGGAGGGCGTTATTGTTCCGGCGCCGACGGGATTTACTGTTACGGAAAGGACGACGTTGGATGGGGATGAATATTCCCACATACCGCGTCCACCGGTGGCCGCCCTGAGCGCGCCGCTCGGCGTAAACTCGAGTCCATTGACCGCTACATTTGGAAGTCCCGTCATGAATGGCGCCCAGGTTCCCCCGTCGTTCGAAGTCTTGAACACGCCAATGTCAGTGCCTATATATAATGTATTTTCGTCATGCGGATCCATCACGATTGCGTCTACCGGAACATTCGGCAGATTAGATGTGATATCGATCCAGCTCCCCCCGCCATTTTCGGTCTTGAAGACATGTGAGGCACCGTAGCCGGAGAATATTACATAAGCTACGTTTTCCGAATCCGGGTTCACCAGGATTCCGCTGACGAACAGCGCGGGGAGCGTGCCGGTGACATTCTGCCATTTTCCCCCGCCGGTAAACGTTTTGTAGACACCGTTTGTACCTACTCCCACATACATAACCGACGTGTTCGAAGGGGCCACCGCTATAGCGGAGATGTTTTGAGGCGACGACTTTTGGTCTATTGCGCTTCCGTTGGTGGTCCATGACAACCCGCCGTTCACGGTCTTATAAAACTCCGTAGTACCTGTATATAGGACCTGTGGATTGTGTGGATCCATTGCAACCGGAGTCTGCCAATCGCCCTTCCCCGAGATGCCGTTGTTTATTCCACTGAACGTATGACCGCCGTCTATCGATTTCAGGTGATAGCCGCCTGTCCATTCTCCATATACTGTATCTGAATTATTATAGTCGACATTAACGACTCCTCCGTCGCCGCCCGTAACGTCGTCCCAGCTATATGGGCTGTCGCGCCTCTGGGTCCCGTTATCCTGCGTACCACCGTAAGTTACAAAGGAAGAATTCGGGTCGACGGCAATCCCGTAATACTGGATAGTCACGATATTCTGATTCAGATTGATCCAGTCTGTACCCTGATCAGTAGACCTGTACATCCCGCCGTCGTTGCCTACAAAAATTATATCCGGGTTGTGCGGATCGAAGTCCAAAGCATGTTGGTCAGGGTGAACGGGCCCGCCCGTATATGAATTCGTGAGGTTCTTCCAGGTAGCTCCGCCGTCGGTGGATCGCCATATGTCTATCCCGCCCAGATAAACCACGTTCGGATTAGCCGGGTCAACCTGCACATAGTTGTTGTACCAGCCCTGTCCTTCACCGTAGTTCGGAGCATTTGTAAGGGCCTCCCAGGTCGCACCTGCGTCTGTAGATTTGTAAACTCTGTTGGTGTCGCTGTTGCTGGTCAGGGGATTCGGGCCGTAGATACCGGCGTAAAGGGTGTCCGGAGATCCGAGGCAGATTCCCAGCGATACTCTGTCCATCTGTGATGTCGGGGGCAGGCCTGTCGTGTCTGCATTCCAGACTGCTCCGGCGTCGGTAGACTTGAATGTCCCTACGCCTCCTATGGCTGCGTACAGGGTCGTGTCTCCAGTAGTGTCCATCACGAGATCGGTGGCACGGCCGGACTTCAGCACGTTCCATGTAGTGCCGGCATCGGTCGATTCGAAAATTCCGTTCGACATCGCGGCATATACGATGTTCGTGGAATCAGGATCTATAATTATCCTGAACGTAGCCGACTGCGGCGAGCTCATCACCAACGACCAGGTTGCGCCGCCATCGATAGATTTCATTATTCCGATCCCGGAGTAACAGAGTGAGCCGCAGCCGTTTTGCTCGCCTGTTCCCCAATAGACAATGTTGCTGTTCTTCGGGTCAACTGCCAGCGCACCCGAGCTCATGCTCGGCTGGCTATCGGATAAAGGAGTCCAATTGACTCCGTCATCGGTTGTTTTCCAGACTCCTCCTTCTGCAGCCCCCATGTACACTGTGTCGGGATGTTGAGGATCAATCGCAACAGCACAAACCCTGCCTGATGTAAGTCCTTCAGCACCGGTGTGGGCGGGCCATGGCCCTATTGAATGCCAGTAACTCGAGTCGACAGAGAGTACTCTGAATCGAGGCATCATTTGTTTCAGCTGCGCCATCGCCATTTCTCTGGCGATACCCAGCGGCACGCCTTTGAGAGAGGGCCTTGTCTGCAAATACCATTCGTATCTTGCAAGCACATCCTCGATGTCTGTCGGCTTCTCGGACGGATGAGTGCCGAAGTACTCTTCTTCCGATTGAATAGGGTGATTCGCGAACTGCTCCAGTCCTTCCAGTCCTTCCAGGAACTGATGCCCGGTCTGATTCTCGACCTGAGAAAAACCTGTG
>JBJKQU010000140.1:0-9236 GCA_046705025.1 Candidatus Kryptoniota bacterium
ATCAAGCCCGAAGGTGGATATATAATAAGTTCACTACTGTACGGGATATCATGATTAAACCATGATTCACCAAATGATTAACCACAAATCTTCGGAACAAGTCTCGCGTTCGGGCATCGTTGCACCATTGAGCCGCCTGTTACAGTGCTTGACAGTAGCACCGCAATATCGATATCCTCAATGGTTCATCTCAATGATGAACCCTGCCTCCGACAGGGTTGGCGTCTCGCAATGACAGGTTGAGGAAAAAATGCTTGGGTCACCTATATTATCCCCTTGCGAAAATGATCCGCCTGCGGCGTCCCGCCGCCGTTCCACAAAAGGTATCGAGACTCCTCAAGAGGCGATTTCTGGATTCTCCTCCGTGACATACGTACCACCGTATATTGAAATCTCCTCCCGAGACATAATATATCAGTCGGCACAATGACTCGTCGTTGTGGAAAGGCTAAACGACCCCGTATGATTCAAATGTTAATTCTCGGACGACGAGTCCTTGAACAGCGTATCACCTTTGACGAGCCACGAAATTCCAAACGCGACGAGCGCGACCGCCTCGAGCAGCAGGACCGGATCGATTCGCGATATCACCGTCTTCTCCAGGAAGCCCACACACACCACCATACAGACGATCGACACTACCATCACCACGCCTGAACCCACATACACCCTGTTCCGCTTCAGCTTTTCCGGCGTCGGACCTCCCTGCCCCGTCCTGGTAAAAAGAAAAACCGAAATGAACGCAAGTGAGAGAAAGAAAAGGGAGGCGCATGTAAGGTGCAGCGTCTGCGATACGTTCTGCGGAAGTAGAAGCAGTCCCACTCTTGCAGGACCTGCCGGCGTTTGTGACGTGGGGAAGGCCACGACCCCGAATGCGAGCGAGCCGCTGATGTTCGTGACAACGTCATCTATCTTCTCATATCCCCTGTATGAAATCAGGTAAAGCGCCACTATGCACATCACCCCGACAAAAACGTCCCGCATGTTTGTGTAATAGTAGCTGCTTATAGAATTTTCAATCGCAAACCCGTTCTGGAGGAACCCGCCCCCGACCACTATGAACGGCAGACTCATGCCGAGGAGTCCGATTATCCGTCGCATCGTCAGAAGGGTCGTTATGATTACGGTATCGCCATCTTTCTGTGCCATCGCCGGTGCCCGCCTTTCATACCTCGATCGAATTTGCCGCGTTTCCGTTCCATGCCATGAAACGACAGGAAGATGAACGGGCACTCGATCCCATATTCCGGCCCGTCTCCTGCTTCAGAGACAATAACTTCCCGGTCTGCGAGAACGTTCCGGCTCCCTTGAATAGGAGCCACTGCAAACCTTGTCAAGGCTTTCTTGATCGATTCTCAGGATCTTTTTGAGTTCCCACGTCCCTCTCAGGCCAACCTTGACAAGGTTGACCCAAGCGTGCCCGGATGGTGGTCTCATTAAGGGGATCGCCCGCCCTTACATAATATGGGCGGACTCAACCACGTCGCCTGGATGGACTCACGATGACAGGTTAAAATAATAGGCTACGGTTCCCCATATTATCCCCTATCATCGATTTCACGGGCTTGTCGATCCGCACAAGGGTACAGGTCGCTCCTACGGAGCTCATCATTATTTTGGTTTATCGGTTCTAGAAACAGCACGCCCCTACGGGGCTGCCCCGCTACCTTTGCAAGTTCCAAATCTCGATCCGTATTATCCCCTTGCGAAAATGGCGTCCCGTCCCCGCTCCACAGAAACCAACTCGACTCCTGAAGAGGCGATTTCTGCATTCTCCTCCGTAAGATATAAACCCCCGTGTATTGAAATCGCCTCCCTTCACAGGGGACGGGACATCCTGAAGCCATTACCATTCTCGCGGGCACGTTTTCTTTCGGTTCCCTTTCTTTTGCGTGACAAAAGAAAGGGAACAACAATAAACATAAATCTGGAGTGGTTGGACCTCATGTTTGTGATCAAGCTACGGCAAACTTGTCAAGGCTCTCTTCATCAATTCTCAGTATCTTTTTGAGTTCCTGCGTCCCTCTCCGACCAACCTTGACAAGGTTGATCCAACTCCGGACAATTACTTCACTTTTCCATAACAATTTTCTCACATAAAGGAATTAACTTGATGTTGCCAATTGAAAGACAAAAGAAGCATCATCCCCGCCATAGAACAACAACCCGACGACATTGCTCGCATGTATGACGACACCGGCTCCGGAAAGGAGTCCCGGCCTGCAAGTTCCGCTGCACGGTCAACCCCGCGGAAGCTGGCCGGAATTCTCCTGAAGCTTCTCGCAGTTTCGATAATCGTGTTTATACTCTGGCGCCAGTTCGCCGGCGTGAATATCGACATCGTACTTGACCTTCTCGACAGAGTCGGATTCGCCGTATTCTTCGTGCTCATACCGCCGCTCCTCGAATTGTTTGCCGAGACTCTCGGTCTCGCGCTTTGCATTCCCGGCTTCCCATCCCCCGGTCGTCTGTTAAAGGTCCTCCCGGCGCGTATCGGGTGCGACGCGATTCTCAACTCTTTGCCGGCCGGCGTCGTGCCTGCGGAGACTCTCCGTCCTGTCCTGCTGCGGCGCGCGTGCAAGCTGCCGATAGAAGAAAGTGTCGCGGCATGCCTGATGGGAAAGATCAACATGGCAGCCGGGGAAGGGTTGTTCCTGGCGATCACCATGGTGCTGGTTGCCGTCGGCGGCCACGCACACGCCGGCACGCTTTCCGGAATTACATTAGTAATCCCCGTCGTCGTTCTCACAATGGTCTTCGCCGCAGTCGCGTACATCTATAGCGGGCCGCGCATTACACAGCTTATGTCGCTGCTGAAACGAATTGCGTGGAATCGCTGGCGGCGTTTTCTTTCGCGAATCGGGTCGAGCGTGAGCCGTATCGACGCGACGATTCTCCATTTCGCCCGCCGGGACCGACGGGCACTCTTCGCTTCCCTTGCGTCGTTTGTCGTCGGATGGATCCTGCTGGGGTGCGAGTCATATTTGATCCTGAGAATTCTCGGCCAGGACGTCTCGGTCGGCCAGGGACTTCTCATGGAAGGAACCGTCTCCGTTCTTCGAATCGCATTCTTCTTTATACCGTCGGCGTTCGGTGCTGCGGAGGCCGCCTATGTCTCGTTGATCACAGGATTCGGTGTTACAGATCCGGCGGCGGTCGCGCTTGCATTCATCGCGATCAAGCGATCTCAGGAGCTCCTCTGGATTGCTCTCGGATATCTTGCATTATTGATTTCGGGGAAACGAAAGACCGGAGATGGAAGCTCGCTCCCGGCTGTTTAGGCCGTGTGAATTGATATACCATTAAAAGTGCCCGATTGAGTTTCGCCTAAAGGATAAAACACTTCCCGACACAGCATGCGTTGGAGCCACGCCGCAGAAAATCAAACCACAAGAGACACGGATGGATAGGAAAGCAGAAGTCAGATGGCAGAAGTCGGGGGCCGGAGGGGAGAGGAGGGAAGATTGGAGGATTACAGAGAAACCTTTACTCCTGTGTTTCTCTTGCACGGTTCGTGCCATTTGTAAAAAGGGCTTCAACGGCCGCCGGTCAATCCAACGTCCGAGAGGGCTATTCCCCTGTATACGCCTGATCGGCTTCCTTGCCGGAAAACACCGTCCGGTTTTGGTTTCCCGTGACTTTGAGTTGACCAAGAGCGCCCTGGTAGATCGCACGGAAGATCGAGTGATCCACGATAGTGTATGTTCCCGGTACTTCGGCCGTCAATTCCACTATGGCGGCCCCGCCTGCCGGAATCAGAGTGGTCTGGATATCATGACCGGTTATCGTCGAGCCGCCGTCCCCGTAAACGTCGGCAAACATTTCACCGATGATATGGAAGGATGATATCAGGTTCGGCCCGATATTGCCGGCGTAAATCCTGACCTTCTGACCCACCTTAGCGGTGAGCGCATTCTTCCCGATTAGGGATCCTACTCTGCCGTTGAACACGACGTAAGTGGGCTGTTCCTTTATGGCTTTCTGAAGGTCAAATTGCTGCAATCCCTCCTGGCCGTATTTCCCCGTCGTGTAAAACTCGCTTTGCATAACATAGTATTCCTTATCGACCGGTGGCAGCCCCTTCTTCGGTTGAACGAGAATGAGTCCGTACATCCCGTTGGCGATATGTTCGGGTACCGGCGGCATCGCGCAATGATACATGAACAGCCCCGAGTGTAAAGCCGTGAACGAAAACACGGAAGTGTGCCCCGGCAGCGTCATCGAAGCACCCGCGCCGCCTCCCGGACCGATTACGGCATGAAGGTCTATGTTGTGCGGCATGACGTTGGTCGACGCGTTGCTTAAATGTATCTCAACTAAGTCTCCCTGCCGGACGCGGATCATCGGACCGGGGACGGTTCCATTAAAACTCCAGAACTGGTATTTCACACCGTCCATGAGCTCTCCGACATATTCCTTCACGAACAAATGCACTACAACCTTTGCGGGGTAATCGCGCGTTATCCGAGGAGGAACGTTCGGGGCAGTTGTCAATGTCGCCTGTTCGACCGGTTCGGCTCTTTGGGAATCGAACCCGCTGAATATTGTTGCCGCTCCCGCAATGATTGCGACCGCAAGAAGCGTACTTGCCGATTTAATTACTCTTACTCTTTTCATTTTATCTACCATCATCTTCTTATTTTGTTTGAAGCGATATTTACCCGGGCCGACCGGTAAGTCCGTCCGGAAATTCTTATTTCGAATAAAAGCCCCCACTTCATAATGCTCCAGGTCATCTATAGCCTAGTTCTTCTTTTGCGTAATCCGTCATCATTGCCGGTGTCCATTTGGGCTCCCAGACCAGCTCGAGATTAACATGTTTAGTGATGTCCATTGCAGTCAGTACACTGGTAACGTAAGTGCCGATGCTCTGGCTGAGCGGGCAACCGGGAGTCGTCAGAGTCATCCTTACCCTGATTTCCTTTTCCGTTATTTGCACGTCGTAGACGAGACCGAGATTGACGATGTCGATTCCTATCTCCGGGTCGTGGACATCTTTCAGCGCTTCCATTACTTCTTCTTCTGTGATTGACATTTCCAACTCCTTCAACTGACTTTGACTGGCTCTTTCAGAAATATTTTGTACTGCACGACAAGAAAGATCGCCGAAGCAGCGAACATGGCCGCGCAGCCTGTAAACAGCATGAGATTATCCCGCAGAATCATCCCCAGCGCAGCTGTCGGCACCCCGGCAGTCCAGACCCGGAACTGTAGTCGGGCGAGGCGCTGATCGACCATCTCGTGCAATGCCGGAACGTCCCGGATGCCTACCTTGTCGCTGTATTTGTGAAGCCATGTAAGAAACGGCCCGATCTTGAGCATCTGCCCCATAACGAGCATACCTGCGTAGCCGTAGAAAACAAGGAAACCGACGATGAAGGCAATCCTGTCGGCAGAGAGATGCGCCGGCCGTCTGATCAGACTGGTGACTATCACAATCGCAGCGATTGCTCCGAGAAACATCAGCGACACCACGGTTTGCCTGAGCCCTGTATCGAGTCTCTTTCTCATTCTTTTCCGGAAGATTATCCGGCATTGGACCAGAAACGCGAACACGCCTGCCGCCATGAAAACCGTTCCGGTCTTCGCAATGAATTCACTGCCGCCGATAACGACTGCCGTCCCGTAGCCGATCAAACCTAGCGTCGTCAGAAAATAAGCGAGCCACCCGAAGCTTTGACTGAAATCGTACGCAAGCGAGAACATCGGTACCAGCTGATAGATCGCGCCGAAAACAACCATTGTGATGAGACCGACTATCGCGACATGGGCATGTACTTTGAGTATCTCAATGTGGTTCACGTCGAGAAAACCGAAACGGAGGTTGAGCGCCAGGACGATCCCGATGGAAACTGCCAGAAGCAGGAAAACCATCGCGGTCAGATAATGGTATCCCGTAATATTCAGATTCTCTGCTCTCAGCAGTGTAACAAGAACATTTATGCCGAAAATGACCAGAGCCACGAAGGCTAACGACGCGGAGACGACGAAGATGACGCCGGTGTTGAATACGTAGAACTCGGCGGCCATTCCGATCGTCCCGAGAGTCAGAAGGAAATATTGAAGGTAAGCCATTGAGATGCTGAAGACTCTGACGTGGAAGGAGACCGGAATCAGCTGGAACATCGCTCCGGAGATTATCATCGTGATCCATCCGAGTGCGAGAATGTGCGTTATCGCGAGAATGTGGGGTTGAAAGTAAAACCCTTTCAAATCGCGGAAGTTGACGAGCGTGAGAAACACTCCCGTAATAAAGAACGCCAGTGACGTCACGTAGTAAGTGACGACTAGTCTGAATGGAGGGGCCAACTTCCCTGCGTCACCGAACTGCGGGAGCATCTTTCGGCCTACCTCCCGTCCTTCGGTCTTATCACAATCTTGTAGTGGTGCTCCGCGACTTTGTTAGTCATCCATGTGAGACCTCGTTCAGCAAGCTTTTCGTAAAGGAACATTGGCTCGCGATGGTGGTCGACAACCAGAATGGTACCCGGACCCAGCGTGTTAATAGCCTTCAGGATTCTCATCATAGGCTCAGGCGGCTCCAGACCTCTCACATCGATCTCCATTACCTTTTCATCGCCGCAGGCCGCATCGGTGCAAGTGCGGCTCACTTCTGAAGTGAGTCGCACGTTTCCTTCGCGCGCCTTATCGACCCGCTTAAAAGCCACTCTGTATGTCTCACCGTCCATGTCCGTCTTATGGACAAACCCCTTCTTTCCAAGCACCTCATACAGCGGGATCGGCTCGAAGCCGTTCAGAAGGAGGAGCACCTTTCCGGTTCCTATGCCCCTTGCCGCCCTCATAATACTGGCTAGTGGATCACGATTCGCTGAGATGTCTTCCCTGACATCGAGCGTATTCTGAACATCGGAATCCGTGTATTCGAATTCGGCGGAGTAGTCATCGGTGTCTTCGACATCGGCGGCCGAATCCGATGGTGAGCTTTCCTGTACCGGACTGTTTTGTATTCCCGCGTTCAATGCGCTGAGCAAACGAGTAAGGTCTACGCCTCCGACCTTGGCTGCGTCTGAAACGCTGACTCTGCGTGCGACGGTCTTCCTCAGAAACTTGTTTTCCAGCTTCCTGAAATGCGGAGAGATACTCACGAACGTCTCGAGGAGTTCCGGATGCTCGTCGATCAGCTTCGCGATATTAGTGTTTCCATCTATTGTCATGTCCTCCTCCAGGTCCGGTAAGTGCAATTCACCTCTGAGGTGAGTTGCACTTGCTTGCCTGCTTCCTACTTCGCCTTAGTTATCAGGACCTTCCAGATATCCGGCCCCTGTTCGAGGTACTCCCAGTTGAACTGCCCCGGCTTCTCGGCGCTGAACTCGTAATAAAGCGGCTTGGGGTCATGATCGTTGATGAGAGTGAGGCTCTCACCGGGACTTAGCTTGTCGAAGGTTGCATGAATCGTCGGATGCTTTTCCCGGGGGGTTAAGGTCCTGACGTCAATATCTATCTTGTTGTTACTATTCGTCATCGTAAATTCTCTCTTTTGATAAAAGATACCAGTGCCCGAGCCGTTTCACCTTGACTTGAGTCAAGAGATTTCAGAACAATAGTGAAGAGGGAGAGGCACGACGTCCAAGATACGGGGCAGACTCTTCGTATCGTATTGCGTTCGAGACGTTGCGAACGAGGGGGAGTTGTTTGCCTATTTAACCTGCTTTTAGTGTGAGATGACGGGAGTATACTACACGATAATTTCTTGACGTACGCCGATTTTGAATCTCTCCCATTTCACGAAGAGTACGCCATTTTGAATCTTGTGGGGCAGCGTGTCAAGAGGCCGCGGTGATGGACCGCCCAGGACTTTCCCGTCCTTTGCCATAATCCCTCCTGCAAATATTTTCGTTTCAAGTATTCAACACTTCACACTCCGCAGCAAAAACCGATTCACTCTTCATTAAAACCAAAATGCCGGCGCGAAAAGCTCCCAGGGTCCATTTCCGCCTCCCCTTAACTGTTTATAATCCGCTTGAGGTGAGGGGCATCGCGCCGGTGCTCTTCCGTGCTTCAGCTACAAGCTCAGAATTGAGGCCTTTTCACGCGAATGACTTCCAGGCTGATAGCTCCCTGCCAAGCTTCTGAAACTTATGGCCAGTCTGTTCCATCCGTTTATCGCTATGATAGCTATTGTCAGATCGACAAGTTCCTTTTCGCTGAAATGCTTGAGCGCTTCAGCATAAACATTGTCAGGGACGTGAGATTCGCTCACGAGCGTCACCGCTTCCGTCCAGGCCAACGCAGCCCTTTCACGGTCGGTGTAAAACGGCGCTTCATGCCATGCACTTAAAGCGTAGAGGCGCTGTTCCGTTTCACCGAGAGCACGTGCATCTTTCGAATGCATGTCCAGGCAATACGCGCATCCGTTGATTTGAGAGGCTCGCATCTTTACCAGCTCCAAAAGGCCCGGCTCCAATCCGGAATTGTCCACGTAAGTTTGTACATAGTGCATCGCGTCGATCGCTCCGGGAGCGATCTTAGAGTGATCTATTCTTGGTTGCAATTCATGATCTCCTTGTTATTCAAGATACTCCTATTATTGCGGACTCAGCCGCATTGATTTGGCTGCCTTCACCATCGACTTTAAAGCCGGCTTCACTTCGTCCCAGTTTCTAGTCTTCAGACCACAATCAGGATTGACCCAAAGCTGTTTCGGTGGGATGACCTTTTGTGCTTTCGCAAGAAGGGTCACCATTTCCTTTTCCGGTGGTACGCGGGGGGAATGAATATCATAAACACCCGGTCCGATCTCGTTCGGATATTTGAAATCCGAAAATGCATTGAGCAGCTCCATCTGAGAGCGCGAGCATTCGATCGTTATCACATCTGCGTCCAGCTCAGCGATTCTGCCGATAATGTCGTTAAACTCCGAGTAGCACATGTGCGTGTGAATCTGAGTCTCGTCGGCAACCGACGAAGAGGCGACGCGAAATGCCTTCACTGCCCACGTAAGGTAGGCGGGACGATCGGAGATGCGAAGAGGCAGCCCTTCCCGAAAAGCCGGCTCATCAATCTGAATTACTCTTACCCCTGCCTTTTCCAAGTCCAGGACTTCATTTCTGATCGCGAGCGCAATCTGGAGGCATGTTTCTGAGCGCGGCTGATCGTCGCGAACGAAGGACCATTCCAGCATGGTAACCGGTCCTGTCAGCATCCCCTTTACCGGCCGGCCGGTAAAGGGGATGCTGACAGGACCGGTTACCATGCTGGAATGGTCCTTCGTTCGC
>JBJKQU010000141.1:0-7334 GCA_046705025.1 Candidatus Kryptoniota bacterium
TTCAATGGCGGCTGCCCGTTCCTGACGTCGTCAGCGTCAGGAGCATCCTTTTCTAACCCATCGATTCTTTCAGGGCTTTCTCAATTTTATCAAGATCATCCCGATCAAGCTTGAAATCGGCCTTGACGTTTTCTTCGACCTGGGAGATGGTGCGTGCGCCGACTATCGAAGAAGTGACGGCCGGGTTCATGTTCACCCACGCTATCGCCAGCTGGCCGACAGTTTTTCCGTATTTCGAGGCAATAGGACGCAGCGTCTCGATGAAAGCCAGCTCCTTTGAGAGAAGCGGTTCCTGAAACATCCGGTCCTTTCTTCTCCAGTCATCGGAGGCGACCCGCGCGATATCGAACTTACCCGAAAGCAGCCCGGACATCATCGGACTGTAGGCCACAGCGCCGATGCCATTCTCGAGGCAATACGGAAGGATCTCAGGTTCCACCCCCCTCTTCAGTAAATTGTACGGCGGCTGAAGCGACTGAACCGGCGCGATGCTCATGCACCTTCTCAACAGCGGCACATCGAAATTGCTGACCCCAATGTATCTTATCTTTCCCTCCTCCTTCAACTTTACCATAACCTCCCAAGACTCCTCCACAGGAGTGCCCGGATCCGGCCAATGAAATTGGTAGAGGTCGATATGGTCTGCGTTCAGCCTACGAAGGCTGTTCTCTACTTCGTGTCTGATACTTGCCGCGCCTAGATAAATCCTGACCTTTCGGTCTTCTCCCCGCGCAGACTTCCCTTCCGGCCAGATCATTCCACATTTCGTTGCAATGAAAACTTTGTCGCGATTCCCCTTCACCGCCCGGGCGACGATCTCTTCCGAATGGCCGAGGCCGTACACGGCTGCGGTATCGATCCAGTTGATTCCCAGGTCCAGGGCGCGGCGGATGGCTTCGACGGAAGACGAATCATCCACGGGTCCCCATCCGAATTCCCACGGCCCTCCGATCGCCCAGGCACCGAAACCGATCACGGTAAGTTCCGGGCCATTCTTTCCCAATGTTTTTGTCCTCATCATTACTCCTTAGGCATTCAAGATTTCTTTCGTTCAATATAGTAATGGTTGAAGCTCTCGCCCAAAATCCCGGAAGGCGTCAGCCGCCGACAAAAGAAATCGCGAGCATCACGCCGAGGCCGGGCAGCAGTGAAAGGACCGCGCCCGAACGTATGACCCTGATGTGAAACGCTTCCGGAAGGAGATCCATCGTTGCCACGTAAAGGAACGTGCCGGCTGCGAGTGCCGTCGGAATCTGAATATCGGCCCCTCCGAGATGCGACATAAGGAGATATGCGACGATCGCCCCAAGCGGTGTCATGAGAGCAAACGTTACCAGCAGGCCGACGGACTTCCGAATAGAGAAGCTCGAAAGCCTAAGGACCGTTGCCAGTGAGAAGACACCAGCGGCTTTATGCGCAATTATCGCAAAAAACAGCCCAAATCCGAGCTTTTGATCCGCCAGAGCTCCGACGCCGAGGGCGAAGCCTGCCGTCAGACTATGCGCCACGAGCCAGACGAAAGCCGCCATCCCGACAACGTCATGTGAGTGCGGACAGTCCTCTCAGCAATCGACATCATGATGATGTGCCGTGAACTGTTCGAACAAAAGGACGAAGAGAAATCCTGTCAGTACAAAGAAGAAGGCATCTTTGGTCGATTTGACGTCCGGCAAGAGGTGAAAGAATATCGCCCGAGAAATACTCCCGCACCGAATGCTATGAAAAGGTGTAGAAGGTCGCTTTGCCATTTCCTGACGAACGGCAGGACCGAACCGATCAATGCGAAGACGAAAATTACGGCTATATACTCGAATAATCTTTCCATACTAAAGTTATGATGCGAAAATGCGCGATGGGGTGCAAGGTGCCGCCGTCTTTTGCCCTTGCGTTATACTAAACCGAGTGTTATAATTTAAAGACATCACAGAGAGATTCAAGAGAGATTCCTCCACCGCCAACGTTTCTTTAGCTATTATGGAACAAATTCAAAGTAAGCACAAGATCTTTGAGAAGGAGATGCTGCCCCACATGGCTGCTCTCTATAATTTTGCACTCAGGATGACTGGGGCTCCTGACGATGCAAAGGACCTTGTCCAAGAAACGTACATGAAGGCATACAGATTTTTCGACAAGTATGCCCAAGGAACGAATGCCAAGGCGTGGTTGTTCCGAATAATGAAGAACTCATATATCAATCGCTATCGGAAAGAGTCAAAGGAACCCGATAAGATTGACTATGACGATATAAAAGACTTCTACGCAAGTGTCAAGGCTTCGACGGTAGATTCCAATGACCTGCAGGAAAAGATCTTTGGCAACTTGTTCGAAGACGAGGTAGCCGATGCACTGCAAGAGTTGCCTGAGGACTTCAGAACGGTCGTCATCCTATGCGACATCGAAGGCTACACTTACGAAGAGATCGCAGACTTTATTGAAATTCCAATTGGTACTGTCAGATCACGGCTTCACCGCGGCAGGAAGATGTTGCGCTCAATGTTGAGGGACTATGCGCTGACCCGAGGCTTCAAAGATGTCGATGATGATGCAGGCGAGGATTGAGTGTAAAAGGAGCAGATGACGGTGGATTGCAGGGAGTCACACGAGCTGATGAGCGGGGCGGTCGATAATGAGTTGACTCGCGAAGAGGCTGCGGAGTTCTATGAACACCTCGAAATATGCGGTAGCTGTAAGAGTGAATTTGAGCTCGAAAAACTGACGAAGGCCTTCATAAGGCGGAAGGTCACATATGTCGATGTTCCGCTAGATCTCGAAGATTCGATAATCTCCCAGATTTCATCTTACGGAACTGTAGAATTGCGGCCCGGATTCTTCTCGCGGCTGCTTGGCAACAACTTCCTTCAGCCGGCGCTGGCAGTTGCCCTGGTAGTAGTGCTGGCAGTTGTCATGATTTTTATGAACAGGGACAATATCATCCTCCCTTCCCGTACCGTAGAATCGCTGAATACCGTTCAATCCGAGAAAGTGCAGGATGCTCTAACGCTTGCAGAGAACAACTTTCAAAATGTCCTGAGCGGCAAGTTCAAGCCGCAGATTACGGCAATAGGGACATCGGATGTAGCCGAGTTCCTTCACCGCAACACGGGTTATGTGATTGCTGTCCCGGCAGTTCCAAGTGCCGAGTGGATAGGCGGGAGCGTTTCTATTTACAACGGCATCAAGATAGCCCACGTGGTCTACAAAATGGGTGAAGAATACATTTATATATACAGTTTCCCGAAGGAGTTTGTCCAATCCAATAAGCTCTCTCTTCCCTCCGCCTGCAAGGACAAGATGCACAACAAGAAGTGGTTCTGGGGAATAGATTCCAACGGTGATACGCAGGCGGTCTGGTGCTCCGGCGATCACGTCTACATAGCAACGACCAACCTCGGAAGGGAGGACCTGATCGGAGACCTTCAGCCAAAAGAGGAAACAGGCCCGTGAAGTACTTCCTTATACTTGCAACAGCTGTTGCGCTAAATTCATGCAGTAAGCCGGCCGGTAAGCAAGCCTCTGCAGCTTCGACTTCCGACGCGGCAAAGCCGGCAGCGAATCACATTGAAAATGTCTCGATGGTCGCCGGCGTAAATCCATCCCCAAATGGAACTGCGACTGATTTTTCCTGGTACAACGGCGAAGGAAAAAAGATTTCACTTGCGGACTTGAGAGGTAAAACTGTACTGATAAATTTCTGGGCGACTTGGTGCCCGCCTTGCAAAGCCGAGCTGCCTGATATAGAAGCGTTAAGCAAGCAATACTCTTCCAAAGGACTGGTCGTCGTCGGAGTATCGGAGGACGCGGGAAAGGACCTGCTCCAAAACGTTTCCAACTTCGTATCCCAGCACGGTCTCACATACCAGATTGTCATCGACAACAACGGGATCGCAGATGCGTACGGAAACATCAATGCGATACCGACCTCGTTTATTGTCAACAAGTCGGGGAAGATAGTGCAGAAGTGGGTCGGGCTGAGAGACAAAGCTTTCTTCGAATCCACTGTGAAGAAGTACCTGGAGTAAGTTCCAAATCCCCACGAATGTGGTCCTTCGGACAAACGCCAAGCTCCAATTAAGAGCCAACAATCAACGGTTCAAAATGCAACCACTAAATTCTCTGTTGAGAATTAAGGCTTTTGTCTTTGTTTGGGACTTGGGGATTGGAATTTGGAATTTACCGAAGGTTTGTAGCGCTAACGGGAGTTGAACCCGTGTTTTCGCCTTGAGAGGGCGACGTCCTAGGCCACTAGACGATAGCGCCGTTGAATAGCAAGTAGCAATCAGCTGTGAGCCATTGGCTCTTTCCGATTCTGTTGCCCGGCTAGGGCTCTGCGCCGGAGGCGCATCCGCCTTCGGCGGAGAACCTTAACTTTCCCGCCGGGGGACCGCACACATTGACAAATAACTTACAGCTTGCTGCCCGGCTAGGGCTCTGCGCCAGAGGCGCATCCGCCTTCGGCGGAGAACCTTGACTTTCCCGCCGCGGGACCTAACACATTGACAAATAACTTACAGCTTGCTGCCCGGCTAGGGCTCGAACCTAGACTTTCCTGATCCAGAGTCAGGCGTGTTGCCAATTACACCACCGGGCAATTTCTCCACCGATCGAGGGCAGGTTAATATAAGAGATGAGCCTCAAATTTCCGAATATTGTGATCGCTTGAGGGTAACAGCCGACAAGATGGAGACTTTGCAGCTCTAAGCAGCAATGAGAGGCTCGCTCTTCAGCGCAGAACGAACGGCTATTCTATTCCGGTTGTGTACCTAGTGACTATATTGTTGAAGAAGAGACCTTGGAACTGTCCCGCCTCTAATTTTGGCAGGGTCAATTGAACAATGTAGTCGTGGCCCGGCAAAAGCTTTGAGCAGTCAAGGTAGAATCCGACGAAAGCTCTTCTAAACGGTCGCACGGATGAATACGCCTTCACAAGTTTGACCGGCGTGCCGTCTATTGTCATCGCCACATCCATCGTGTCCGCAGGTTGAACAATCTGCACAAAGAGCAGCAGTCTCTGCGGTACAAGCCACGGCGTGTCGTAATTCGCGGGCGCCCACGGTATGGGATATCGTTTTGCCCTTTCCTTCAACTCCTCGAACACCCAATTGGGTATTGTGAAATTTGCCCTGTAAATCCCGCCTGTGAACGTGGAGTCGTAATCCCCAACTTCCTGCATGTGATGAAACGGCTGCCCAGCGAAAGGTACGGTCAATTCTATCATCCGCCCGGTCTGATGAAACGGTAAGTTCTTCCCGTTCACGCTCACCGTATCAATCTTCTTGTCCGCCGGAGGGAGAACGATGGCTACATTCGCCTTTGTCCCGGCTTCACCTTTCACGCCGGTCAGCGTGAGGCGGCTGCCGTTCATCCTCCCAGTTCCTTCAACATTAAAGAGAATCGGCCCGCTTCCTGCCCCGGACTTGGGAATAATCTCGAGCACTTCTGCCCTCGCACCGTCCATCGGGATGACAACTTCATCGCCATATCTCCAGAAGCCGGACCCCGCTTTACCTATGTACTTACCCCTTTCCGGATACATCTCTTCGAGGACATACGATCCCCTTCTTCTCAGTCGGATCGACTCGTCGAGATTAAATCGCGCCGGCATCGCGCGGCCGTTCGGATTGTACAGGAAGACATATCCCTTATCATTTATAATCGCGGAAGTGCCGTCCACTTTCCCTATGGCGGGCTGTCCCAGTATCGGCATAGTCTGCGCCAGGTACTTCTCATTTGTTTCGGTCCACTTCAACCAATTCCTGAAGAAATCAAGGTCCTTCTTGGGAAAATCCCTGTACTCCTCCGGATCTCTGGCCGGGATCATGTTGACAACGTTGTTCAGTCCCGCATAACCTATCGAGGAAATCAGAGAATACCTCCACCCGAGATAATCCCAATCTCTGAGGCGAAACGGCTCGCGGATGTGCTGTCCCCTGTCGTTGAATCTATCCGTTTGGTGTCCGATGAATCCGGGCATCAGGACCTGAGGACAGTATTCCCGGATGCGATACCTGTAAGCCGTATACCGCTCACGATCTGCCGACACCCGATCGAAGTGAAGGTCGGGAAAAGGAACGAAGCTCTCTGGCTGCTCATCCATACTAGTGGGATGTGGATAACTGCCGGCGAGCCATGACCACGGGCCGTACTCCTGATACGCCTGCCGCCCGTCCATGACGATGTTCGGGAACCGCTTTCTCAACGTTTCCATCACACGGCGCCATCCCCACCACTGCGCATAGACACTGTAGCCCGGCAGTGTGAGGAAAGTATAATCGAACGAGTAGCCGCCGATTCCCGTGCGCTTCTTGAAAGCCTCAAGTTCTTTTATAAGCCAGTCCTGGAATGCATGGCTGCCAAGGCTGGCGTATTGCCTGGCGTTCTTTCCCCTGCCGGCGGTCACCAGCCAGGACTTATTCTGCTGGAAAGGTAAAATCGGGTACACGTATGCGATGAGCTTCATCCCTTTCCTTCTCGCGTAGTTCAGCATAGTCCGGATGGACCGCGGCATCGGGCTGCTCACCGGGTTCCACTCGTTCTTCCTTATTTCGATTCCCAAACCGAGCCACAACCTGTCCTCGACATGCCAGCTGTCCGAGGCCTCCAGATAATTGCCCAACAATGAGTTCGTGGGTTGGTACAGAATGTATTTCAGACCCATTGCAGAGGCACGGTTGATTATCCTCCTGTAGACGTCACGCCCGGATTTCATCGACACGTCGATTTGATAATCGTTCTCCGTCCAGCCGACCTGCACGTCGAGGGGCCGCGGCATCTTGTCAAGGACGAAGCTGTTTACGCAGTTGGTGAAGGCTTTCACCTCCGACCGGTACTCGTATTGCTTCACATCCGGATTTATCCCATTTGTCCACTGCCATTCGGGTATCATATGCACGGGTATTCTCGGCCCGCGCAGTGCGTATGTTCCCATGCACGCTATGTCGGATGAGAAGGGACCGTAAGACGGCTTCCATTCCATTTTCGCATCATACGTCAGCGAAAAGTTCTGCCCGTCACGACGAAAGTCAAGGAACGGGTTCTGCACCAGCGCAAACAGCCCCGTATGGTCCGCGAACCGCAGGAATACACCATAATCCTTTGTGCCTGCACTTTTGTACCGGGATCTGATTACATACTCGTCGTCGATCGGGCGTGCGATCCGTTCATCGAGGACACAGACGTTCCCCACCTCCACATCCCGGACTGTTTTCGGGACAAGGAAAAGCTGCTTGCCGATAAAATCCCACCCGGCTTTGAGTGTGTATATAATCCTTATTTTGAATTCCGGAGACTCGAACTTATAAATGAATTCGTCATGCCTGCGGCTGATCCCGCGCTGC
>JBJKQU010000142.1:0-3663 GCA_046705025.1 Candidatus Kryptoniota bacterium
GCAAGCGCGGCAGATCTTCTAAGGAGTTTGTAAGTTGGCTTCCCCTGTCTTCGGTTCGCGGCGTCTAGTGTAAGTTCCGCAAAGTACCGTAAACGGTTCTTGCCAGGATAGCAGTCTCCGCCGAAACCTGTTCCGCCTATTCTATGATGGGGAAGAAAATCTTTGTCGCCATTTATACCGACCAGATTCTTGAGCGCCCCTGTAATGCCCGCCTTCTGATGAGTTTTCACTTTGGGTAGCGAAATCACGACGTCGGCGTTAAAGAGCTCGCGGGTGATGCAATATTTGTGGACTCCCTTCCTGTGAACCTCCGCTAACCTGTCAGGGTCGTAGTCTGTAACCCGAAAAGCATGTCTGTCGGCTGGTGTGATCGGCTCCAGGTAGCTTTCACGCCCCACATCGAACACCACATACTCACTCAGCGGGTGGAGCTCTCTGAGCGGGTTATTAGACTTTGGATAGAAAACCGTCCTCCTGAAATCCTTAACACGGACAGGCACGTCGTGAAGCTTCCCAATCATTTTCACTTCTTTAAGGAAATCCACCGAGAGCACTTTATCCCACCGGGCGCCCTGGATGGGCGCGTCGCCAATCACTACCGATGCGGGTTTATGAGACAGGACTACTTCGAGGGCCGCCAGTACGAAATTGTCGTTTGTGCGAAGGCAGAGTTCATCGCTTTCCCTGATGCTGTGCCTCACCCAATTCGGCTTCAGCAGCACCCGCTTTCCCTTCAAACTATCATCGTCAAACACACTCCCAGTCAAATCAGATATGAAGTCAAGGAGTTTAACCCTGTCCCCGTACACACTGCTGAGGAAGCCAATTTCACGCTGCGCGGGCTCTTGATAAACAGACCTGATATGTAGAAAACTATTCACGGATCTTTCAGGCCCCATAGGATTTTCTAATCAGTTGTCCCAGCTGCGCGGAGCTCGTGAACACAACGTCCGGCCATGTCCGCACGACCTTTGCAAGAAGCTCATTCAGGAGTTTGAGGCCTCTGTCCCTGTTTTGCTGGTTGATGAATCCTATGTAGTTCACTCTGTGGGAACAAATAATGGCGGGTCTGTGCCACCGGAAGGCTGTACGTATCTCGTTCAAGCTGCTGCTTACCCACTCCTTCCTGGGATCTTGCGAGGGCTCGAAGATCACATTGCGGACCGTATAGAATTGTCCCAGGACATTTCGCTTCCCGGTGAATAGTCTTTTTATTTTGTTTCGTTCTGAGTTCATTTGTGGAATAACCTGCACTCTCGATGACTGAATATGTTTGATGCCATGCGCGTTGAGATAGGCCTCCGTTTTGGGGTGCCAGTTATAACAGGTGGCAACGAAAGAGTCGGACTTAAATCCCCACAGCTTCTCAAAAAGCTCCAGCCCTTCGGCCACGCTCTCTTTGATGCTGGAGAGTTCATCCGCACTACGAGCACCGAAGCTGTCCAGGTACTCGGTTCGGCAGTTTGCCTTAGGATCCTTGTGTGTCGTAAACATATTGAGATTAAAGATATCCCTCGCCATACTCCCGTCAATCTTCAGGTCTCTGAGCCAGGTAAATCTATTCACGTGTTCCCGCCCGTGAAACTGCGGGACGAATATTTTCTCTTCAATCCCTTTTTTGTAAAGTTCGTAGACCTTGTCATGCTTCGGATACTTCTTGAGTGTCTCGCTAAAGGGTTCGTAGTAGTATTGCCTAAAATCCGATGACCTAATTCTCCCGAAATCGGGGTTAGCCACTATATTGTTCGCGGTCATGACCGCGTGGTTTCCCAGACTGTCTTTCACCGATGTCAAAACATCGAACAAGTCCTCAAGATCCTCGTTGCTTTCAAGCGCGTCGTTTCTGTTATAATGGCACTCGTGGACTTTATATCCTTTGCGTAATAAGGCATCATAGACCTCCCTGGAAGACATCCTTATGCTTCCCCAATCATCCGACTCGATAACGACGATCCTCCGGTCTGTTCGCCAACCACTGAAGTTCACGAAGCCGTCAGAAAAAAGTCGCTTGATGCTCATTTTCTCAATTGACCGAGGTAATCAGATGGCCGAGCTCGCTCGAAGTCATGAATTCAACCGCTGGCCACTTCTTCAGAATGCTTTGCAGCAGAGATTTCAAATTCCTCAGACCTCTCGATCGGTTTTCGGGACTCAGGCCACCCACATAGTTCACGCGATGCGAGCTAATCACCGCAGGCTTCTTCCAGCTAAATGCTGTCTCAATTTCCAAGAGACAAGAATCAGCCCAATCCTTGCTTTCATCGCTCGGCTCGAAGAAGCAATTCCGCGTCAGGTAGGTCTGCCCGTACTTGTTTCGCTGTCCGAGCCAGTGAAATCTCTTTCTGGTTTTTCCATCGCCGAGAGCCTCCCTTTGAATCTTGGCTGCTGACATGAACCGGACACCGTTATCAGCAGCCGCCCTTTCGAGCGAGTTGTTAATCGGCCCGTTCGGCGGAACGAAGAATTCTGCCTTGTAACCGTGAAGATTGCCGAACAACTCCAGGCCCGTCACGATCGCATCTCTCTGGGTTTCCAAATCTTCGACACTCTCCAAATCGAAAGCCGCCTGGTAGCTCACACCGTAGGGATTCGGTTTGTTGAACCCCCACATACCGTAATCAAAGCCAAGCCTCGTTTGAGTTTCGTTTCTCTGCAGAGCCCGCATCCACGCGGCCACGTTCAAATGTTCCCTTCCGTGAAATTGGGGCACGAATAAGTGCTCCCGGATTCCTTGCTTCCACATGTTCAAAGCATCGGACAGTCCGCCCTTCGACAAAGTCTCGGTGAAGGGTTCATAATGGTATTGTGCAAAGTTGTCCTCTCTAATCTTCTGGAAATCCGGATTAGCAACGAGGCTCACGGCGGTAAAGACGGCGGCGTTTCCACTCGCACCTTTTGCGTTGGAGAGAACCTCGTAGAGACAGGACAAATCGTCCGCCGACGCAAGGGTATCGTTCTGATTGTACCTCATAGCGTCTCCACCATCGAGGTCTAATCCTTTTGCCTTAAGCCTCTCATAAGTTTTTCTGGACGGCATCCGTATACTACCCCAATCGTCCGATTCGATCACAATGAGCCTTTGTTTGGTCCGCCAACCTGCAAAGTTGGAAACATTTCGATGGAGGAGCCCGACCATGTTTCTAAGCGTCAGTCCTTTTAAGTTCGAACCAAAAGCGTTTCTTGACGAACCTGAAAAAAAAACATGCGGCGAGGCCGACCGGGAAATTCAGAATATAGAGCGCCTTCAGACGCCGAGATTTTATTTCACGTAGTAATGTTACGGGCGAAAAGCCGAGTTCAATTCCGGAGACAATGAATTTTAGGACTAGATTGTAGAAGTACTTGGGGTTCCATGAGAATCTGTCAAGATTTTCCTCGAGGAAGTATTTGTACGTAATCAGTTCACTATGGAGGGCTCTCTTTTCAGAATGAGGGGTAGATAACCTGTCGGTGGCGTCTGTATGATAAACACTTAGGAATTTGTTCATGTATCTCGTCTTGTATCTCCGTCCGACTCTTGCCCACATAACAGATTCCCCGAAAAGGATACTGAACTCGAGACCGGCGGACAACCATGGATTCTCGGGAATAGTCACGCACCGCCTCAATCTGTCAAGATTTTCCTCGAGGAAGTATTTGTACGTAATCAGTTCACTATGGAGG
>JBJKQU010000143.1:0-3180 GCA_046705025.1 Candidatus Kryptoniota bacterium
CGCAGCGACTTCAACGGCCTTTACGGAAATGAGATCAGAGTCGGAAAAATATTCGGCGCGTTCGCCGGACTCGCTGTGATCATATCCTTGCTTGGACTGTTCGGGCTATCCGTCAATATGGTGGAACGCCGGACTAAAGAGATCGGAATTCGGAAGGTCCTCGGTCTCTCGACGATGGGCACTCTGTTCCTGATTTCACGCGAGTCCCTGCGATGGGTGGTAATAGCCGATCTGATCGGATGGCTGTTGGCATACTGTATAATGTCGTACTGGCTGCAGGGCTTTGCGTACAGGGCGAGCATAGGAATCGGGATATTTGCAGTTACGGCAGTGGTCACGTTGTGTATCGCGCTTGCTACAGTCAGCCTGCAGGCGTTGAGGGCCGCCATCGCCAATCCGGTCGAGTCTTTACGGTATGAGTAAGCAACGAGATCCCACCTTACCGGGATTGAGTCCTTACGTTATGAATAGAAATGACAACATCGAGCGCAGCGAGATCGAATGCTCGGCGTGGGCTATGACCAATGACGAAATGCGAACCTGCTTGCCCTGGCTACCGGCAGGGAGGGACCCGCAGCAGGCGAGCCAGAATTCCATGGTATGAGTAATCCCGTTACCGTCACGCAAGAGAAATTGGAGGCAACAAAATGATCAAGAGCTATCTGGTCACAGCGTTTAGAAACATTGCAAGGCAAAAGCTCTATTCCGCCATAAATCTGGCCGGGCTGGCGATAACACTGACGGTATCCATCTTCATCTTCATGTTTGTGAGAAACGAATTCACCTACGACACTTCCTTTCAAAACTATCAGAATGTCTTTCGCGTCCTTGGCAACTCGTATGGACGGACATGGGGAAGGGCGAACATCCCGTGGGGTGAAGCAGCGAAGGAGATTCCGCAGATCGAATCGTATACGAGAATCTGGGAGGAAAGAGGCATTGTCAGAAGAGGTAGAGCGGCGTTCAAGGAAACCGTATCGTTCGCTGACTCAGGTTTCTTTGATGTGTTCCCGTTCCCCATGCGATTCGGGGATCCGTCCACCGCGCTGACAGGCATCAACTCTGCGGTGCTTTCCGAAACATTGGCGAAGAAGTTGTTCGGGTCGGAGAATCCAGTGGGGAAAGAGATAAAAGTTCAGGTCGGTGGGACGTTTCGTGATTTCAACATATCCGGCGTGACCGCTACGCAACCGGGGAATTCCAGCATAGTCTTTTCAATCCTGATACCGTATTTCAATGTGAAATACACTATGTTCGGAGGATTCCTGCTGCACTACGGAGAAGCTTGGGGGGTGTCGAACGTGGCACCTTCCGCATTCGTAAGACTCAGAAGCACTACAGAGAAAACTACTGCAACAAACCTTCTGAACACAATGATGAGCGGATACCTCGGCGCTGAAGCCGGAAAAGTCAGCTTTGCCCTTGAACCGATCGACAAAATCCATTTCGACACAAGCGTAGCATTCAACATGCAGAAATCAAGCGACCCTCGATACGCATTTATCCTCATCGGTTTGGCTGCGCTGATTTTGCTGACTGCCTGCATCAATTTCATAAATCTCACCATCTCTCGGTCCACTCATCGCTTCAAGGAAGTCGGGATCAGGAAAGTGATGGGCGGGTCGAGGCGTGACTTGTTCGTTCAGTTAATGACCGAGGCGACCGTCTTGTCGTTCGGGGCGCTTCTGATTGCACTAGTTTCCGTGGAGCTGTTTCTCCCCGGTTTTGAAGGCATGACGGGCAAAAGCCTCGCCTCTCCACTAGGGTGGAATTGGATAGTCCTTTCAGGCCTCGTAATCCTCACTGCCGCGGTGGCATTGGTATCCGGGGGCTATCCGGCCGCCTATTTGTCACGGCTGGGAACCACCGAGGTGCTAAAAGGTGGAAAGAAGCTGTCGAGTCGAAAAGGTGTCACGAGATCGATGATCGTGTTCCAGTTCGTTGTCTCCGCCGGACTGTTGATATCCGCAGCGGTGATGTACCGTCAGCTCAATTACATCCAAACGAAGAATCTTGGCTTTGACAAGGAAAATGTTGTGGTAATAAACGATCCATTTGTGAATGATGCCAGCGGATATCAGGGGTGGTACGATGATGCCCAGACGAAGACATTCATGGAGCGAATATCCGGATATACCGGGATCGAGGGTGTCACAAGCTCCAGCGAGATGCTCGGCCGCAAGCTGGCATTTCAAACGGCAGCAGTGTTTCGAACGGACACTGTCCGTTCAAGTGTCTTCGCCGTCGGCAGCGGATACATAAGAACCATGGGGATGAAGTTGCTGGAGGGGAGGGACTTTTCTCAGGCGATGTCATCGGACAGCACCGACAATGTGATCGTCAACGAGACATTGGTCCGGCAGCTTAGAATGAAACGGCCTCTCGGCAGAATCATCCGTTGCCCTTATCCGGGCTTGAGCAAGAGCGGGGTTAAAATAGTAGGAGTTGTGAAAGACTTCAACTTCGAATCTTTAGCCGCTAGAGTCTCTCCATGCATATTGGCATTCAGACCGTCCACAGGGTGGAATTACGTCATAGTTCGGATAAGGCCGCGCAATGTCTTCTCCACTATGTCCTTTCTGAAGACTGAATGGGAAAAGGTTCTCCCCGGCATGCCGTTCAATTACACTTTTCTTGATGATTACTTAGATAGTCTGTACTCAGGCGCAGAAAGGTGGGACAGTATAATAAGCTACTCCGCCGCCTTCGCGGTGCTGATAGCGCTCATGGGCTTATTCGGATTGGCCTCGTACGCGGTTGAGAAAAGAAGTAAGGAAATCAGCATACGCAGAATAATGGGCGCAAAGTCCGGAGATATCGCGGGGCTGGTCTATAGCGAATTCTTTATTATGGTGCTTGCTTCCTCAGTTCTGGCGTGTCCGGCAGCGTGGTACATTATGCGCGAGTGGCTGCAGGACTTCGCCTACAGAACGGCCCTGACTGCCTGGCCCTTTGTCGGGACGTGCGTATTGATCCTGCTTCTCACGTTTGGCATCACGATTTTTCATGTCTTGCGCGCGGGGACGATGAATCCGATCGAGTCCCTGAGGTACGAATAGGGACCGAAGATCCCGCCTTCGCGGGATGAAGTCTTTGAGGCATGAATGACGGTAGTGAAATGCCGCACCTGTGTGTCTGCCTGCACGCCTGCGTGTCGAAACACTTCGGTGTGTAGACACT
>JBJKQU010000144.1:0-22369 GCA_046705025.1 Candidatus Kryptoniota bacterium
TCTGCTTCGCGAGCCTTGCGCCTTTCTGAGAGACATTCAGCCCTTCGTTCAAAACGGATCACTATATGAGAATAGGAGACAGATGACATGATAGAAGAATCTTCGGATTCACGGATTGAAAGTGTTACTACCGAGGCCCCGTTTATTCCGCCGGTTGAGAGGCCGAAGGGGCTGATGATGAAACTCATGTACTCCTTCGCCCGCCGTCAGTTCGGCAAGGTACTGACCGGGCTTGGAGTGTACACCGCGCGCATGCCTGTTGCATTTGCGATGTTCGGCTTCAAAGCATACAGCCTCGACAAGAAACTGGTCCTGAAGGAGGAGACAGCCATGCTCGTTCGTCAGCGGGTTGCCGGCTTAAACGTCTGTTCCTTCTGCATGGACTCCGGACGGTATTTCGCGATAAAGAAATCGATGAATATGGAGAAGTTCGATGCACTGAACGAATACGATTCGAGCCCACTTTTCACGGAAGCGGAACGCTCCGCGCTCGACTACGTAACCAAGCTGACAAGCGACAAGAAGGTCGACCCCGACACGTTCACCCGCATGCGCCGTTACTATTCCGAGCGCGAGATCTGCGAGATCGTATACCTCGTCGCCACCGAGCACATGGCGAACATGACCAACATCGGACTCAACCTCCATTCGGAAATGCTGTGCAGCATCGCAGCAAAGAAGGACTAGACCGTGCTTCTACATGAGGGCCACGAATTTGAACGGATGGTCGGCATCCACCGGGCAGCAGCTTCATCCTTCGACTCTCCCGATTCGAACACGTTCGTATCGGGATCGCTCAGGATGACTGTGGCCTCAGGTCCCGGACAGAAACAAGTCAGTCACTCTGAGCGAGTCCCGTCTTGCGGGATGAGTCGAAGAGCGACGCCGCCCTACAGCATGCCATGCAGTCAGGCGGGTCAATCAAAACGTTCACTGAAACAAGAGAAAGACAATGACCACCCCTTCTACAAAAGAAGTCATCGACAGATACTTCGACGCCGTCGGGAAGAAAGGCGACTGGCAATCGTTGATTTCGGACGACATGGCATTCAAAATGCCGGCGCAAACGACCCGCGGCAAGGCCCCGTACGTTGAAATCACCGGAAGATTCCTTCGCGCCGTCACGGGTGCAGCGATGAAGGAAATTATCATCGAAGGCGACAAGGCGTGCGTCATCGCGGCATACGATCTCCGCTCACCCAAGGGGAACACCTCGACGAAGGAGGTTGTTGAGATACTGTCGGTGAAGGACGATAAGATCGCGTCGTCATCCATTTACTTCGATACCGAGGACTTCAAAGCCTTCATGGCTCAGTAATAAAAGGAATCATGCCTTACAACGTAGAACTTGCCAATCGCATCAGAGAAAAACTGGTTAGCTGCCGGAAGGTCGAAGAGAAAACGATGTTCGGCTTCCTGGTTTTCATGGTAAACGGCAGGATGTGTCTCGGGGTGCGGGGAGACGAGATGATGTGCCGGATCGGGTCGGATTCGGTGGAGTCCGTTCTGCGGCGGGACGGGTGCGCCCCGCTAAGGATGAAGCGCAAAATGTCGCTGAGCATGATCATGGTGGAAGAATCGGGAATGAAGACGAAAAGAGAATTCGAGTTCTGGATCAATCTTGCGCTGGAGTTCAACCTTGGGAGGGGCATCGATACGAGCCGGAAAGCAGACCGAAAGAGGAGTCGTAAATGAAAGAGTACATACTTCTGTTCAGGGGCGGGTACGAGCGTATCGTGGACCAGTCGCCCGAAGAGTTCCTTGCCAATATGGAACAATGGAAGAAATGGCTTTCCGATCTCAGTAAAGCCGGGAAAGTTGTGACGGCACAGCCCCTGATTCCTGCCGGGAAGCATGTCGTCGGGAAAGAGAAGACAGTTTTGGACGGACCGTTCGCGGAAGGCAAGGAGATTCTCGGAGGGTATTTGATTTGCAAAGCGGATACATACGACGAGGCGGTCAGGGTCGCGAACGGTTGTCCGGTTCTCGAGATTGGAGGTATAGTCGAGATAAGAGAAGTCGCCAGGATGGAGGATTTGACCGCAGAGTATTTCAGGCTTCGGAACGGTAATCAGGCCTAGAGCTAAACGACCGTGCCCGCGGTCTCCGACTTGTCCAATTCGAGAGCGTCCGTTCGTCATCATTATAGTACCAACAAAAGACAGATGGAGGAATGATGAAAGACTACATGCTCCTGTTCAGGTTCAAGGAAGCGTTCGACGACAGGAACACTTCACCTGAAGAATTTCAGAAGGAAGCGATGAAATGGCAGAAGTGGATGGACAAGCTCCTGAAAGAAGGAAAGCTGACCCCCGGCCAGCGGCTCACGAATACCGGAAAGGTCGTCAGCGGCACGAAGAAACAGGTGCACGACGGTCCGTTCGCCGAAGGGAAGGAAGTCGTCGCGAGCTTCTGCGTGATCAAGGCAGCGAGCGTAGACGAGGCCGTCGAGTTTGCCAGAGCCTGCCCCATCCTCGATCGCGACGGAAGCGTCGAAGTAAGGGAAATCATGACTTACTAGCAAATTTCAAGCTCCCACGAACGTGGTCCTTCAGACAAACGCCAAGCTACAAATGCCGCGGAGCGGCATCCCCACGTATAGAGGGGGTGTTGCCGAAAAGGCAGAGAGTGATTCGGAGCGAATGAGACACGATGTAATCGGGTCGAATGAGTCGAGGAATCTTACTTGGGACATCGAAAAATGACGCTCGAACACCATTATGGCAGATTCTTCGACTCGCTTCGCTCGCTCAGAATGACTGCGTTGTTCATTCGGCAACAGGCTCATAGATTGTTTGACGGGACAACCGCAAAAGAATTAAGCTCCAACTCAGAAAAGCATGTGGGTAGTTGCTTAGCTGTTTTGCTTTTAGCTATTGTTTGGAGCTTGGAGCTTTTTTTAGGGCGATCACAGGATTGAAATTCATTGAACCGAGACAATGTAGACAAGCTCGTTGATCATCTCTTCCGTCATGAGGCCGGAAAGATGGTTTCCGTTCTGACCCGGACATTCGGTACGGGGAACATCGATCTCGCCGAGGATGTGGTGCAGGATGCGCTCCTCCAGGCTGCGCAGGTCTGGCCCGTCAGAGGTATACCCGACAATCCTTCCGCGTGGCTCTACCGCGCCGCGAAGAACCGGGCCATCGACGTACTGAGACGGAACGACCGTTCGGTCAGGTTCAGCGCTCCCGATGAATCTTCCGTTCCCGATCAGGGCACACCCCTTCAGGAAGCGATCGAAGAAGCATGGGATGAGGATCTCGTCAGGGACGACATGCTGCGGATGATGTTCGTCTGCTGCCACCCGGGTATTCCCGAAGAGAACCAGACCACGCTCATACTCAAGACTCTCTGCGGATTCAGCACGGCGGAGATTGCGAGAGCGTTCGTAACGTCGGAAGATACGATTTCGAAGCGCCTGTACAGGACGAAGCAATTCTTCCGGCAAAACAAGATTCGCTTCGACGTACCGCCGCCGGAAGAGTTAAAGGGGCGAACGGAGGCGGTTTTAAACTCCATCTATCTGCTCTTCAATGAGGGATACAATTCGACCGACTCGGATAAACTCGTGCGTGAGGACCTGATGGACGAAGCGATGCTACTCTGCAAAATGCTGAGCGAAAATCCTCTCACACAGGTCCCTGATACGTTTGCGCTCATGGCACTCATGTGTTTTCATGCCTCGCGTAACGCGACGCGCATCTCACCTGCCGGCGATATCGTGCTGCTTCCGAACCAGGACAGGAGCAAATGGAATTTCGATCTCATCGCTCTCGGCAGCGAATATATGGCGAAGTCCGCCTCCGGCAGCTCGGTGAGCGGGTATCACATCGAAGCCGCCATCGCGTTCGAGCACTGCACCGCGAAGACTTACGAGACGACGAACTGGAAGCGGATCCTCGATCTTTACGAATGGCTCTGCAAAAGCTTCCCGTCGCCGATCTCGGAACTGAACCGCGCAGTTGCGGTTATGCGCGTACATGGACCGGCCGAAGCGCTGGAAGCAGTTAACGCAATCGCCGACGGCAAGAGGCTTGAGAGTTACTACCTTTACCACAGCCTTATCGGAGAAATTTACTCGCGGCTTGACAGGACCGAAGAAGCAAGAAGAGAATTCAAGATCGCGCTGCGCCAAACCAAATCGGATGTGGAAAGAAGGCTCCTGGAGCAGAAGATTGAAAACTGCGACTCACCTCCGAGGTGAGCAGTAGTTCCTCATAAAGGAGCAACTTCGCTTTCTCGCGACGCTTGTATATATCCCCTCTATGTGAAACACCGCAGACGTGAAAAGTTGACATTCGAAAAACGTGCCGCTATATTTCTTGCATAATGGCGTTCCCTGACATGTCTCGTGGAATAATGCGATGAGCGACGAGGACATTCGCTGGATTCAGCGGTTCAGGAACTATAGCAGGGCGCTGGCTCAACTTGGAGAGTTCATCGAGAAGGGGAGCCTGAACAAGTTCGAAGAACAGGGGCTGATCAAGGCGTTCGAGTACACGTACGAATTGGCCTGGAATACAATCAAGGATTACTTCGAAGCTCAGGGCGAGACGGACATTCAAGGAAGCCGAGACGCTTTCCGTCTCGCGTTCAGGAGAGGCGTCGTTGAGAACGGCGAAGCATGGATGGACATGATAAAGAGCAGGATGCTCACCGCCCATACGTATGATGAGGTTGTCGCGAAACAAATAGCATCGGATATAGTCGTGCGGTACTTTCCGGAATTTGAGAAGCTCCGCTTCAAAATGGAATCGCTGCAAAAGAGGGCGACGTGAGCGGACGGTTCGGGCTTGATGAGTCGACTGTCCTGAAAATCAACGGTGTTTTGTCCCGTTATCCTCAGGTGGAGAAAGCCGTTCTCTACGGGTCGAGGGCAAAGGGAAATTATAAGAATGGTTCTGACATCGACCTTACGTTGTATGGCAACGCCGATCTGACTCTGCGCGTGCTGTACAGGATCATGGATGAGATCGACGACCTACTCCTGCCTTACACGGTCGATCTGTCTGTCTTCGGCGACATTGACGATCTCGATATGATAGAACATATCAAGCGGGTAGGTGTGACGTTCTACGAAAGGGGAGTTTCCAAGGGGGTCGACACTTATTAGAGCGGTAAACAGCGACTCACTTTTGAAGTGAGTCGCTGTTATTGTCGCATTTCCGACTATTTTCCGTCTTTCAGGAATTCTTCCAGAACGTCGAAATACTTCTTCGTCTGCTCGATGAACGGGAGATGCCCGCTCTTTTCGAACATGACGAACTTTGCCTGCGGGCAGTATTCCTTGAATTTCTCAGAAAACCGCGGCACCGCGATCCGGTCGAACCGTCCGGCCATGATCAGCACCGGCATTTTGAGGTCCTTCAACTCTCTCCGGAAATCGAGCTTTCCTATGTCCCCTTCGATCAGGAAGTCGCCGTCCGCTCCGACTATCTGATAGTAAACCTGCGGGTTGAACCCTCCCTGGTCCTTGGTGACTTTGGCAGCATTGGAGGCATCGTAGTAGTAGAGCAGTCCTCCCGGGACCTTGTCATACAGCTTCTGGAACTGGGGCGAACTGGAGATATACCCCTCGTTGCGGAGCTTCATGAGCTTTGCCCAAAGGCCCGGGTACTGGTTCCGGATCTCGTAATTGGAATTGTCGTCGTTTTCCTGCCACATCTCGGCGTCGTAGAGAGTGTTCGACAGCACCAGCTTCTCCACCGAGTTGGGATATTTGAGCGCATAAGCCTGTGCCACCATGCCGCCGTACGAGTGGCCGATAACGATCCACTTTTTGATCCCGAGGTCCTTCTGCAACGCTTCGAGGTCGTTGACGTTGCGTTCGAAGGAGTACCCCGGCGGGTACTTCGCCCGGTCGGACTTGCCGGTGCCGAACTCGTCGTAGTAGATGAGCTTGTAGTGATTCGCAAGGACGTCGAACCACGGTGTCAGATAAACATGCGAGTCTCCAGGTCCGCCGGCAATGACCACCACCGGCTCGCCGTGTCCTTTGATCTGGAACCACAAATGCGCACCATTCACCCAGGCGTAAGCGCCGTTTGTGTCTTTGGCTGCCTCCTGCGCGGCGGCGGGCGCCGCGACTGCCAACGCAAGCAGCGGAAGAAGAAACAAGCTTGGAATACCCCCCCGATGTAATCGACGTTTTCTCATAGTTGTCCTGTAAGGTTGTTAGGTTATTCTGATCGAAACTGCGCAGCTGTCCCAAATAAGATCGAACACCATTGATAACAACTTCATGATGCGGTAACCCATCGAATTCATGATAACAGATGGGGATTGCCACCACCGATCACGCTGTCGCGTGTTCGGGGTCGCAATCACAGGTACTTTTGGGACGATTTCACAGACTCCCATCCTACTTAGTTGCGGCGGCCGGTTTCAAATCCAGGTCGCGGAAGTCGTAGCTGAAGTCGGTCGCTGGAGACACGGCTTTCATCCTTATGCTGCTAATCGAGCCGTCGGGATTCAGCCAGAACGTCACGAACGAGTCGGCGCGCAGCTGCCTGTCACGCCAGCGGGCGACGAACGTATCGTACTGCCAGTGGACGAGGTCGGCGACAAGCCTGGCGGAATGCGTGAACCTCATTACGAGATGTCCGTCTTCCATCGATATGGTAACGTCGCCGTACCACGGATCGTTGTAAGTCCCGGCATATTTCTCGAGCGGCAGAGAGGGGCCGGACGTGGAGTCGTGCGACATGTTTATTCTGCTCATCTCGGCTTTGTTCGCTGAGTCGCTCTTCGCCTCCGCGGTCTTTAGGGCCCCGATCCAGTCGAACTTTGGAGCGTGCATGTAGTAGTCGAGAATGTGGTAAATTACGGCGTTGTAAGCGTCTGACGATTCCTGGTTTGTCAGAACCGCCACGCCGAGCTTGAGGGCTGGAATCATCGTCACCTTCGAAACATAGCCAGTAAGACCGCCGGGGTGGTACACCATTTTGTAGCCGCGATAGTCGGTCAGGAAGAACCCGAGGCCGTACCCGAGGTAGTTCTCTTGCAGCGGTGCGAGGTACGGCGGCTCCTTCGACACGGGGATGGGCGATACCATGTTCCACAGCTGAGCGGTTTCCTTCGCAGGAAAGAGTCGCGTTCCGTTCCCGGCTTGACCGGAGTCGAGCTGGACTATCATCCATTTCGCCATATCCACGGCGTTGGAGCATATTCCGCCCAGCGGATCGGTGACGTCGTCGGCATGAAATTTCGCTAAAGTCAGCTCCCCGTCTATTATTGCGTTAGGTGCCGCGTAGTTATCCTGGTCGGGCAGCCGGGTAATTTCGTCGATGCTTTCAGACATTCCGATCTTGTCGAAGATATGGCTCTTCACGAAGTCTTCCCAGGATTCTCCGCTGACGGCTTTCACGAGTTGTCCGGCCACGAGATACAGAACGTTGTCGTACGCAAAAGTGCTCCTGAAACTCGTCCTCAGCGGGAGGTAGCGGAGATGCATGGCGATCTGCCTCGCGGTGTAGTCGGTCTTCGGCCACAACAGCAGGTCGCCCTCGCCGAGTCCGAGGCCGCTGTGGTGTACCAGAAGGTCGCGAACAGTCATCTGGCTGGTGACGTACGGATTGGACAGCCGGAACCAGGGGATGTAGTCTATGAGCGGGTTGTCCCATTTGATTTTCCCTTCATCGACCAGTAGCGCGATGGCCGTCGCCGTGAATGCCTTCGAGTTGGAAGCGATGGCAAAGAGCGTATGTGCATCTACGGGCTCGGCTTTGCCGACCTTTCTGACCCCGAAGCCTTTTGCCATTACCACTTTTCCGTCCTTCACGATGGCAATGGTCATTCCGGGCACTTGGAAAGTCTTCATGACCCGGCTGACATAGGCATCGAGTCCCGGCGGTTCGTTGACGGTTTTCTGTTGCGCGAATGAGCTGTATGCAAGCAGTAATAGTATTCCAGGGATTAGGAGAGAGTAAAACTTCCGCATGGCACCTCCAGTAAGGTTCGTTAGATTCAATTTGATATGGTTCTCACTTCGGTTTACGAAAAGGCTGGTAAAAAAGCTGTACAAGGCCCGTCGGGTATGTCTTGGCGTCGATCAGCTTCAACTTTTTCCTTTCGTCCGAGGACTTGAATAACGGTTTGCCTCCGCCGAGGATAATCGGGTGGACGGAGAGCTGCAACTCATCCACGAGGTCAAGCTCCATAAGGCTCTTCGTCAGATCCGCGCCGCCGAAAAGCCAGATGTCCTTGCCCTTCATTCGCTTTATCTTCGCCACGCTAGCTCTCGGTTCATCGCTTATTATTGTCGCCCCTTCAGCCGATGGAAGCGTTCTCGAGAAGACGTACCTGGTCAGGCCGGGGTATGCGTTCGGACCCATGGGCGAGACGAGCTCGAAACTCTTTCTTCCGAAAAAGACCGCGTCGACGTGGGCGAGGAATCGAGTCATCCCGTAATCGTGATCGGTGAAGCACCAGTCATACTCCCCCTTCGGGCCCTCGATGAAACCGTCGAGACTCACGGCAAGATTCAGGATCAGCTTTCTCATCCTCTCTCTTTCGGTTCAAAACGGCTGGCGGTGGTGCGCTTTGAGAGGATTTCCCCCGCAATTCGCCTTCACCGCATTGACTTATATTAAGCAATCCAGCGATTATTCTCCATTGGGACGGAAAATGCTCGCGGAAGGTTTCTGCCTGGACGCGCACGGTGTCACGGTAGGACTCAACCCGCCGGACGCAGAATTCCTTGAATCTCGCGATCTTGTTGACATTCCGGTTGACTTCTTCTATTTTCTGCAGAGATAGTTTACGGACGACTCAGCGTCAGAGGGACGGCACGGGTGTTTGTGCCGGAAAGCGGTCGTCTCAAACCTAAGGACTATTACCCACCGAACAGTGCTGCGCGCAACGCATTTACGCTGCGTCCTGAAGCAAAGTCGTCCTTGACGTCCGTATGGGTGAACACGGGGCGCTTTGCCATTCGTCAGCGCCGGAGTGCTTTTTTCGTTGAAGCCAAAAATGACGGAGAGGCACAATGAGCCCTACGATAGTCGTGATCGGCGGGACATTCTGCCTGGCTTGGTTCTTCATGCTCTGGAGAGATGTTCGATGAACTATTTAATTGGGATACATGGTTTACTGAATGAGCTTGAGTAGACTTGAGACCGCGTTCATGAAAGGCGGCAAGCTCCGCAAATGGCCGGTTGTAATTCTTGTGCTTATTGTCCTTGCGGCTCTATTCCCGGTTTTCCTTCCGAAGCCCCCGCCGCTGCCAGATAAGGTTGCGAGCATTCCGGACCTCGATGACTGCATAAACAGCCGGGTCCGGATTCCGCGCAGACTAAGGAGTCGGCAAGGTAAGCGCGTCGGTCATCTATATCGCAGCCGCGATCCTGCTCCTGTCGGTCAACGCAATTCTCGCTTTCGCAGCCAACGGGGAGATCAAAAAGAAGAGGCTGACCCCGTTTGCCGGCCTCATTTCAGAAGGAGAATTCGGACCCTCCCGCAGGAAAACAAGGAGGCTTACGTAATAGAAAGCAGAGGGGCTTTTAGAGGCGCAATCCCGGCTCGCTCGCTCTCTCTGCATCAAAACGGAGGAACCTATGACAACTGATGATGAATTGCGGCTGCACGAGACGATGGCGGCAATCAACAGCGCCTGGCGCGGGAACCGTCCGTCGGATATGCTTCCGTACCTTCACGCGCGGATGACGCTGGTGCTCCCCGGCTTCAGCGGGACTGTAACGGGAAGCGATGCCTTGCTCGCGGGATTCGAAGAATGGTGCGCGAACGCCAAAGTCCTGCAGTACGAAGAGAGCGATGAACAGCTGCAGATCATAGGGAATGTGGGCTTCGTCAGTTACAGGTTCGATATGCTCTACGAGCGTGCCGCCTACAGGGAGAGATCCGTCGGAAGAGATGTCTGGGCGTTCGAACGCATCGATAGGACGTGGCTCGCAGTCTGGCGGACGATGGTCGATCTGAAAGAGGAGCGTACGCCGATGGAGGTAAAGGCGCGAGCGAAGCGGACGGGCTACTCCTGACAATCTCGTCGATGCTCCTCCAAGGGTCTGCGACAGATTTATAGGACAGATCTCGAATTTGGCGATATCGCGGAGTTTCTGAATGCTAGCGAGCAGACAGATCTGACGAATTCGATAATCCATACCATTGATTTGGATGTGCTCACCCCTCCTCCGCCCTTTCCTTGATTTTTGGGGCCTCCAAAACTATATTTTCCCGCTGGATCCTTTTAGGAGAGGCAATATTCGGAAACACCAATACTTATGGGAGATTATGGCAACTACTTCTGATTTCAGAGCAGGGCTCACAATTCGCTATAACAATGACCTTTGGACAATTGTAGAGTTTCAACATGTTAACCCTGGAAACTGGCGGGCATTTGTACGCGCGAAGATGAAGAACCTCAAGACCGGACAGGTAATCGAGAACAGGTTCCGCGCGGGCCAGGATGTCGATGTGGTAAGGATCGAGCAGCGTAACTATCAGTACCTTTATCGCGACGGCGAAATGCTAGTGTTCATGGAGAACGAGACGTTTGAACAGATTTCTATTCCTGAAAATGTCGTCGGAGAGGGAAGCAAGTATTTGAAAGAGAATGAAAACGTCCAGATCTCGTTCAACGGGACGGAGATAATCGGAGTCGAAATACCGATATTTGTAAACCTCAAGGTCGTTGAGACAGAGCCCGGAATAAAGGGCGACAGCGTCAACAACGTCCTGAAGGCTGCCAAAATGGAGACGGGCGCGGTAGTAAATGTCCCTCTCTTCATAAATGAGGGAGAACTTCTGAAAGTAGACACGCGTACCGGCGCATACGTTGAGCGCGTAAAATAGATCAACCGGGAGCACGAGGCAGCACACCGGATATTTCGGAACGTCTCGGCGCTTTCATTTTATCGGAGTTGACATGGACCTTAACTACATCAGGAAGCTCGTCAAGCTCGTGGACGAGAGCGGGGTGGATGAACTGGAGATTGAGGAAGAGGGAACCAAGGTGCGCGTAAGCAAGGCGCGCCACAACTCTTCCGATATCCACACCTACGTTCCTCAATACTTTGCACAGCCGGTGGCTGCACCACAACCTCCCGCGGAAGTAAAAGGAAACTCTGCCCCGGCCGCGGAGACGGAGAGGGCCGCCCAGCCGAAGCCCGAGGAGAAAAAGCACCATGAGGTGCGGTCACCCATAGTCGGAACCTTCTACCGGGCCCCGGCACCGAATGCGGATCCTTACGTACAGGTCGGCTCCGTCGTTCAGCCCGGAACGGTCATGTGCATAATCGAGGCTATGAAGCTGATGAACGAAATCGAAGCCGATGTCGGCGGCACGGTTGTGCAGATTCTGGTTGAGAACATGCAGCCGGTGGAGTACAACCAGCCCCTTTTCCTGGTTGAGCCGGCCTGAGCCCCGACACGAGTTGCCGCAAAGTCCTCCTGCGGGACGACAAGTACAAATGCATTTCAACGGAGTGATTATTGTTCAATAAGATACTGATTGCGAACCGGGGTGAGATCGCCCTCAGGGTTATTCGTACATGCAAGGAGCTCGGTGTCAAGACCGTGGCGGTGTACTCCGAGGCCGACAGCGATTCGCTGCATGTGAATTTTGCGGATGAGGCGGTCTGCATCGGGCCTCCCGCCAGCAGAGAGAGCTACCTTAACATCCCTCGCATCATTGCCGCTGCCGAAATTACCAACGCGGACGCAATCCATCCCGGCTACGGCTTCCTTGCCGAGAACGCGAATTTCTCCGAGATATGCGAGAGCAGCGGTATTAAGTTCATCGGCCCGAAGCCGGAGATGATCACCGCGATGGGCGACAAAGCTTCGGCTAAAGATACCATGAAGAAAGCCGGCGTGCCGGTAATCCCCGGGAGCGACGGCACCATAGACGACCCGAAAACGGCCAGAGAGGTGGCGCAGGAAATCGGCTATCCCGTCATCATAAAGGCCACCGCCGGAGGCGGCGGAAAGGGAATGAGGCTCGCCTGGGACAGCGATGATTTCGACAGGCAGTATCAGATGGCACGCACCGAGGCCGCGTCAGCCTTCGGCAACGGCAGTGTCTACATTGAGAAGTATGTAGAGCAGCCGCGGCATATCGAGTTTCAGATTCTCGGCGACCAGTACGGCGAAGTGATCCACCTCGGAGAACGCGAGTGCTCCATACAGAGGAGGCATCAGAAGCTGATCGAAGAGTCGCCCTCTCCCGTCGTCGACCCTGAGCTGAGAGAGAGGATGGGTGCCGCTGCGATAAAAGGCGCAAAAAGTGTTAAATACGAGGGCGCGGGAACAATTGAATTCCTCGTGGACAAAGACAAGAATTTCTATTTCATGGAAATGAACACGAGGATTCAGGTCGAGCACCCCGTAACGGAACAGGTAACCGGGATCGACATGGTAAAGGAGCAAATTAACGTGGCAGCCGGCGCTAAAGTAAGCAGGAGAAGACTGAAGCAAACCGGCCACTCTATGGAGTGTCGAATCAATGCCGAGGACCCTTATAAAGATTTCCGACCGAACCCGGGTACCATTACCGGTTTCCATATCCCCGGAGGCTATGGTGTGAGAGTGGACTCCCACGCTTACGTCGGCTACAGGATACCGCCTTATTATGATTCGCTTCTCGCCAAGCTGATCACATTCGGCGCCACCAGGGAGGAAACAATAGACCGGATGTATCGCGCACTCGACGAGTTTGTCGTGGAAGGCATCGCGACAACAATACCTTTTCACATGAAAGTGATGAAAGACGAACGATTCAGAAAGGGTGAATTCGATACCCACTTTCTGGATTCCTTTGTTTTTACCGATTAAAGGAGAGAAAATGGAATTTCCAGCAGACTTGAAGTACACGAAAGATCATGAGTGGATCCGTGTCGACGGCGACAACGGCATAGTCGGGATCACGGAGTATGCCCAAGG
The DNA here is from genome assembly GCA_046705025.1 of Candidatus Kryptoniota bacterium. GTDB lineage: Bacteria > Bacteroidota > Ignavibacteria > Kryptoniales > JAKASW01 > JAKASW01. The sequence continues at coordinate 12,901 of JBJKQU010000144.1, forward strand.
TGAGCTCGGCGATGTAGTGTTCGTCGAGCTTCCCGCAGTCGGGACGAAGTTGGCGCAGGGGAAGCAGTTCGGCACCATCGAGGCCGTCAAGACCGTATCGGATTTGTTCGCGCCTGTCAGCGGGGAGGTTGTAGAGGTTAACGAGTTGTTGAAGGATTCTCCCGAGGCGGTCAACAAGGAACCGTACGGCGGCGGATGGATGGTGAAAGTCAGGATTGAAAACAAGTCCGAACTCGACAGCCTTCTCGGCGTCGAGAAATATCAAGCAATGGTAGGAAAGTAGAAAGCAGTATGTAGTAGGAAGTATGTAGTATGTAGAAGGCGGCGGCATTCCTTCGGCATACTGCCTACTCCCTTCTGCCTGCTACCTGCTAAGACAAGGGAGACTCAAACGTGCCTTATTATCCGAATACCGATGACGACCGGCAAAACATGCTGTCGGCAATCGGGGTCAAAAACTTCGATGAGCTTATAAAGGATATCCCCCAGGAGATCAGGCTCAAAGGGGATCTCAACATTCCCCCGGCTATGAGCGAGCTGGAGGTGGTGAAACACCTCTCCTCACTGGCGGGCAAGAACGTGAATACGCAGTACGCCGTCTCATTTCTCGGTGCCGGAGCCTACGATCATTTTATTCCTTCTGCAGTAAATGCGCTCCTCGGCCGGTCGGAATTCTATACCGCCTACACTCCATACCAGGCAGAAGTCAGCCAGGGAACGCTGCAATCCATCTACGAGTACCAGACCATGATCTGCCGTCTGACCGGGATGGACGTCTCCAACGCTTCGCTGTACGACGCGGGAAGCGGGCTGGCAGAGGCGGCTCTGATGTCCGTCGCCCATACCGGGAGGAAGAAGATCGTAGCGGCACACCCTATTCACCCTCTCTACCTGCAGGTAGTGAGGACTTACCTCCATGGACAGGGTTTCGAGGTCGCTGAGGTACCGGCCCGTGAGGGAACGGCAGATCTCGACGGAGTGAGAAAGGCCGTCGATGAAGACACCGCCGCCGTGATGGTGCAGCAGCCGTCCTTTCTCGGGACGCTAAGCGACGTGTTCGCGCTCGCCGAGATCGCGCATGCGAAGGGTGCTCTCTATGTGGTCGATGCTTCTCCGATTTCGCTCGGGCTCCTGGCAGCACCCGGCGACTACGGTGCCGATGTTGTCGTGGGTGAGGGACAGTCGCTCGGCATATCGCAAAGTTTCGGCGGCCCCTTCCTCGGTATCTTTGCCGTCAAGGAAGCGCTGATCCGCCGCCTGCCGGGCAGGCTGGCCGGTGTTACCGTCGATACCGAGGGCAGGCGCGGTTTCGTACTGACACTTCAGACGCGCGAGCAGCAGATACGCCGCGAGCGGGCGACCTCGAACATCTGCACGAACGAAGGGCTGGTGATGCTCGCCTCGACAATCTACATGTCCCTCATGGGCAAGCAGGGGATCAGGGAAGTTGCCGAGCAGTCGGGCGCTAAGGCGCATTACCTCGCCGGGCAGATAGGCAAGATTCCGGGATTTGCCCTGAAGTACAAGCAGCCGTTCTTCAACGAGTTCCTCCTCTCGACTCCCGTCCCGCCGAAGAAGATAGTCAAGGCCGCACTGAAGAAGAATATCCTCGCAGGTGTCGACGTCGAGACCCTGTCGCCGGGCGAGAAGGGACTTCTCGTCGCGGTAACCGAGAAGCGGACGAGGGGCGAGCTCGACATGTTTGCGGAGTTTCTGAAAGGCTTCGGGAAATAGTCTCCCTTTGACCGCCTGCGAGGGAGATATTCAATTCACTGGAGGGCTTGCAATGAGCTCTCTCTGTGCTCCCCAGCATCGTTTTTCGTGCCCTCCCATTCCCCTTTTTTTCCAGAATCACACATCTGAGGCGTATTTGCTCCAATAGCCGGGAGTGTGTATATTATAGGGAAACAATACACATTCGGAGGTTGTCATGAGAACGAATATTGTAATCGATGACGATTTGATGAACAAAGCACAGGAGCTCAGCGGATTGAGTACGAAGAAGGCAGTTGTGGAAGAAGCTTTAGAACTCTATATCAAGATGAAGAATCAGTTGGAATTGAGGCAGTATCGCGGGAAGTTGAAGTGGGAAGGAGACATTAGAGCGTTCCGCGAAACGAACGGGACCAGAATCTTGAAATGATATTCCTCGATTCGACAGTGCTCGTAGATTATTTTAACGGGGTTCCGACGTGGCAGGTCGACTATCTTGACCGGATTCTCGGGAATGAAATGGTTGTGATAGGAGACATCGTAATGGCGGAGGTTCTGCAAGGTTTTGGAAGCGACAGGGACTACGAAACTGCAAAAGCGGCCTTACTGCAGTTCCCTTGCTACGACACCTGCAATAGGGAATTGGCTATCAAGAGTGCGGAAAATTTTCGGACATTGAGAAAGAAAGGCATTACCGTTAGAAAGACTATCGACATGATAATAGGCACATTCTGCATTGAGAACGGTCTGACGCTGCTTCATAATGACAGGGACTTCGATCAAATTGCCGATAATCTGAATTTGAAAGTCGTGAGAAATTAATAGATGGATAAAATTTTAATTCTCGATTTTGGCGCGCAGTACACGCAGCTGATAGCCCGCCGCGTCAGGGAGCTTAACGTACTGAGCCTCGTAGAAAACTTCGATTTCTCTTACGAGAAGGTTGTTGAGCTTAACCCGAAGGGAATCATTCTCTCCGGCGGTCCATCGAGCGTCTACCAGCCCGGCGCGCCCCTCCCTGACAAGAGGATTCTCGAGTCGGGCATCCCGATACTCGGAATTTGTTATGGACTCCAGGTGGTGGCCCGCCTCCTCGGAGGCGAGGTCGACAGGTCGGCACACCAGGAGTTCGGCAAGGCGCTTCTGATAGTAGACGACTCTAGCGACCTTCTTTCGGACATCGGCGATGTGACAAAGGTCTGGATGAGCCACGCCGACAAGGTGATTGAGCTTCCGCCGGGCTTCAAACCCATCGCACACACCGACAACTCGCCGGTAGCCGCCATCAGCTCCAAAGAGCGGAAGATCTTCGGCGTGCAGTTCCACCCGGAGGTCGTCCACACAGCGAAAGGCAAGGAAATACTATCGAATTTTCTCTTCAGGGTATGCGGATGCGCGGGCGACTGGCAACCGGGCCATTTTATCGAAGAGAAGGTAGCGGAGATCAGAGCCCGGGTCGGAAGCGAGAAAGTGATTTGCGCGATGAGCGGCGGGGTGGATTCGGCCGTAGCCGCGGTTCTTATTCACCGGGCGATCGGAAACCAGCTTCATGCGGTTCACATCGACAACGGCCTGATGCGAAAGGCCGAAAGCAAGAGGGTGGTCGAGTATTTCGGAAACGTGTCCCTCCGGGACAAGTCGGATTTCAAAATGAACCTTCACTACGTCGACGCCTCCGAGACTTTCCTCAGTAAGCTGCACGGCGTCTCCGATCCCGAGAAGAAGAGGAAGATCATCGGCAACACGTTCATCGAAGTGTTCGAGAAGGTCGCGCGTGACATAAAGGATGTGCGCTTCCTCGCGCAGGGGACGCTCTATCCGGATGTAATCGAATCGCAGTCGCACAAGGGCCCGTCGGCGAAGATAAAAACCCACCACAACGTCGGCGGCCTGCCGGAGGTCATGAAACTCGAGCTGATCGAGCCGTTCCGGCTCCTCTTCAAGGACGAGGTAAGAAAAGTCGGGCGGGAGCTCGGTATTTCGGAAGAGATAATCGGACGGCATCCTTTTCCCGGTCCGGGACTGGCGGTAAGGGTGCTCGGCGAGATTACGCCCGAAAAACTCGAAATCCTGCGTGAAGCGGACGATATTTTCATAGACGAGATCAGAAGCTACGGGATCTACGGCTCGATCTGGCAGGCGTTCGCGGTCCTCCTGCCGGTGCAGTCGGTCGGGGTGATGGGAGACGAGCGGACTTACGAGTACACTATCGCGCTCCGGGCCGTGACGAGCGAGGATGGGATGACTGCCGACTGGGCGCAGGTTCCGTACGAGGTTCTCGCCCAGGTTTCCAACAGGATCATAAACGAGGTGCGCGGAGTGAACAGGGTCGTCTACGACATCAGCAGCAAGCCGCCTGCTACCATCGAATGGGAGTGAAATTATCACCCGAAGAAGCTATACTTCGTGTATGAAAGAGTGTAGAATATGGCCCTTTCGGTAAAGCTGCTTCTCGACGAAGCCGTCGGCTTCCTGGGCGATGAAAAGCCGCTTCACGCCATCCAGATCCTAAGGCGGATTATTTCGGATGATCCCGACTACACAGATGCTTACCTGAAACTGGCCGAAATATATATCAGCATGCGCAATTATGCGGCTGCCGAGAGGCTTCTGACCGGCGCGCTGAAGAGAATTCCGCGGGATTACAAACTCGTTTATGCTCTCGGCAGCCTTTATTACAATTCAGGCGAGCTTGAACGTGCACTCCCTCTCTTGAGAATGCTCGGCTCCTGGAGGAACCCCAGCGTGCATCTCGCGCTGGCCACAATCTTCCTGGAGGAGGACGCGTTTGAGGAGGCAACCGGCGAAGTCAAACAGGTGCTTCGCACCGATGCCAAATATCCCGATGCCAACGGCATACTCGGCCGGATCTACCTGAAACAGAAGAATTTCCCCAGTGCTATAAAATATCTTCAGAGAGAAATCGCGCTGAACGAGTCTTCGATAGAGTTTCGTCTCGATCTTGCCACGGCGTATTTCATGCTCGGCGACCTCCGGGCTTCCCTCGAGGAGTTTACCCTGTTGATCGATATCGATCCCGAGTTCTTCCCGGGCTGGCTGATGTGCGGGAAGATCCTGTTGGAACTCGGCAAGCCTGACGAATCCGAATTCTATTTGCAGAGGGCATTGGGCATAAATCCGGGCAGTGCGGAAGTGCTGCAGGAACTCGCCAATCTCTACAGCACAATCGGAGAAGTCGATAAAGCCCGCAGGATTTTCGACGAGCTCGCCGAAGCAAATGCCATAATCGAAGACGATACGGATACCATCGAGCGGATCTCCAGGATCAACAGGAAGCGACACCGATACTGAAAATGAAGCTTGCCGCATCGATTGCCTTTCTTCTGTTGTTTGCCTGCAGCGCGTTCGCGCAAATACCTTTCAGTCAGACCGACGAAACCAACTACACCCTCGGACTTCAGAGCTACAGGCAGGGGGACTATTCTACCGCCTACCAGTATTTCAAGGAAGTGATGGATGATTCCCTGAACCAGCGCTCTGCCGAGGCGTTCTACTACGGCGCGAAATCGTTGTTCAATCTTCACGAATACCCGGAATCCATTACGGCAATCGACAGCTTCCTCACCAGGTTCCCGACGGACGGTCGAAGGTACGATATGTTCTACATTCAGGGTGCGGACTATTACGAGCTCGGCACGGATTCTACCGCGGCTCTGAAGTTCATTACGGCAATCGATTCCGCCTCCGACCCGGTTGTGCAAAACGAGGCGGTCGCCAGCCTGCGCGCACTCGTGGATTACAGCCTCAGCTTCAGTGAAATCGAACACATTTTTGATGAATGTCACGGAAGGCTTTCCGCCGTGACGGTTGCGGTCGGATTTGCACGGCGTGCATATTTCTCCGACAAGCTTCGCGATGCCGCAAGGATCCTGAAGGAATTCAAGCTCAATTATCCGCAGGCCGGACCCGGCAGCGGAGAGGTGTCGAGGTGGATAGACAGGATTGCGAATGACAGCCTGCTGTCGAGAGCGCCCGTGAAGATCGCTGCCCTCCTCCCGCTGGAATACGGAAGCGGGGTCGGCGACAGGCTCCTCTTGGGCATCCAGCTCGCGCTCGATAATTACAACGCCGCGGCTGAAACAAAGGTCGGTCTCGTTTTGAAGAACTACGGCGGCGTCATGCTGAACCTCTATTCCGATATGGATGCCCTTGTCCGGGACACTTCTGTCAAGGCAATCGTGGGACCGGTCTTCAGCGATGACGTCTCCAGGATCGCACAGCTTGCAGACACCGCCCACGTTCCGACCATAACGCCCACCGCAACTCAGGTCGGGCTTACGGACGGACATCCTTATATATTTCAGGCGAACCCCAATTTCAAAACGCGTGCTCAGGCCGTCGCCGATTATGCCGTGAACGTGCTTCACCTGCGGAAGATCGCCGTCCTGTCTCCGTCGGATTCATACGGAAAAATCATAGCGGGCTACTTTATCAAGCAGCTCAAAGAGCTGGGCGTGACTCCCGTGTCGGTAGCTTATTTCGAGAGCGGGACGACGGACCTCTCGACTCAAATCGAGCAGATAAAGGAGGATGCCGCTTCTTACAAGGAACCGTATGTCGATTTCGGACCGCTAAGCCCGAAAAATCAGGCGAAATTAATGGCCTACGGCTTCACGCCTAACTACGTCGATTCGCTCGTGAGAGTCGGCGGGAGTGTCGACGCGTACGACCTGTTTGGAAATGATCCGGTTCACGTGGCCGATTCCCTGGGGATACCCGTAGACGACAGGTCAACCCTGGGCGATTTCGATGCACTCCGGTCGCTCGGTGGAATCTTCGTCCCGCTTACCTCATCGAAGGACATGGGCGTGGTGGGAGCGCAGCTCGCATATTATAACGTGAAGACCCAGCTCCTGGGCACCGACGACTGGTACGACATGAATCAGCTCTCGAACAACTACATGTACGTAGACGGGGTGATCTTTTGCAGCGACACATATTTCAACACGAGCTCTCCGGCCTACACCGACGCGAGCGACTCACTCGCGGAAATCTCGGACGCGGACTTTGACCGCGTAATCTCATACGGCTACGACGTGACCAACGACCTGTTGAACTTGATCAAATCGGGAAGCACGAGCCGGTCGCAGATCGAGAACGCTTTGAAGTATAATATCTACTCCGGCGTCCATTCTACGATTTCGTTCGACGACAATAACTCTAACCATTACATAAATATCCTTCAATTCAAGAACGGGAACATAGTAGATCTAGGAGAGGTGAACACTCAGTAGCCAAGTCATAGTCAAACTCATTCTAACCAGAAAGGGGGCTGAAAATGGGCAATCTGGAAAGCCGGGTGAGTGAACGGGCACACACACTCAGGGAATGGCCCGAGAGCGAGAAGCCTCGGGAAAAACTTCTCTCATTTGGGGCAACAAAGCTTACCGATGTCGAACTCCTCGCTATTCTTCTGAGAACCGGCGCCCGGACCAGGGAGCGTTCCCGGACGGCGATAGACGTCGCGCGCGAGCTCCTGATGTCGTTCGAGAATTCGCTCGCGCTCCTGTCCATGCGCGACGCGCTCGAGCTGTCGTCAACGGCAGGGATAGGAAAGGTGAAGGCGGTGACGCTCGCCGCGGCCTTCGAGATAGGAAGGCGGATGCAGAGCCAGCCGGGAAGCAACGCTCCGCTGCTCAACAACCCGGAAGCGGTCTACAAATTCATCATGAGGGATTTCGCCGGAGAGAAAAGGGAGGTCTTCAAGGTCATCGCTCTCAGCACGTCCGGCAAGGTGAAGCGGGTCAAGACGCTGACCGAAGGAACCCTTAGCGCGAGCCTCGTGGATGCCAGGGCCGTCTTCAAGTTCGCGATACTCGAAGATGCCGCGAGCATGATCGTCGTGCATAACCACCCGAGCGGCAAGCTCGACCCGAGCAAGGAGGACATCCAGATTACGAAAGACCTTGTCTACTCCGGCGAGTTCCTCGACATCCCGGTCCACGACCACCTGATCGTCGGGCCGACAGGGTACCTGAGCATGAAGAACGCGGGATATCTCTAAGCAAGGTCTAAGGTCAAAAGGCAGTAGGAAGTAAACAGTATGTAGTCGGCAGAAGGCGCTCGATGATTATGCACGATTGCCGAGCCGGAGAGCGAGCCTCGTAGAGGCGGCCTGTTTGTAGGAAAGCAAAACCAAACCGAAGAGAAGCTCCATCGGAGCGGCCTGTCAGGGAAGGGTAAAAGGCGAAAGGTCAAAGGTCAAAAGGTAAAAGGAAAAAACGCTTCCTGAGCAAGAGGACGGAGGTCGGAGATCAGAAGGCAGTAGGAAGTAAGTAGTATGTAGCAGACAGAGAGCCGATTCCACGTTCTCGCGGGAGCGCAGCTCCCTTTGAACCGGGCAGGCGGAGGTCAAAGGCAAAAGGTGAAGGGTTAAAGCCGGCTTGGCTCAGGTGGGGAGAGACGATCCAGGGTGCTGTGATACACTGCGGGCCGAAAACAAATTCCTGTCGGTTTGAACCGGGTCTGGTCCCCCCACCCGCAGCGTGACACTTCTCTTTTATCGGTCCCCTAATTCCCCGGGGCCAGGCGGATCACAAAACGACGCCCACCCACACGTCGAGCGCGTTGTTGCGGAGCGCCGTACCGTCATTGTTGTACGAGTTGAGGAAATCGAAGTCGTACCGGATCTCGGCATTCAGATCGACCGGAAGCAACGAACCGGTTTCCAGACCCGCACCCATACTCCACCCGAGCATCGTTTTCCTGAAATTGCTGTAAATAGGCGGCATGTCCGGCCGGATCTGGAAATCCTGATAGCCGGCAAGGAAATCGGCTCTCGGGCCGGCTATGAGGTAAGGACTGAGGAATCCTTTCAGCAGTGTGAACTTTGCCATGATGGGAACGGAAATATAATCCAGCCGCCCGTCGGTCGAAGCGGAACCTATCGGGCCAGAATTTGACCGCTCAACGTAATCGAGACGGGCACCGCGTCGGTCATACTCCACCTGGGTTACGATTGAGAAGAACGGCATGCTAAACCACTCCGCAAAGGCGGCGATGTTGATTCCCGACTGCGAGGAAGTCTTGCTGCTGGTCCACCATCCGAGCCTCGGCAAGTAATTCAGTGTTTGAGATGAAGATGAGTACGCCAGCTTGATGCCGTAACTCTTCAGAAGCTGAGCATGGACAAAGTTTGGATACGACAGAACAACCAGCACTGCAGGGACAATTAGTTTTTTCATGATTGAAACCTCCTTACTTTTTGCTAGCATCTTGTTGCCGGAATTTGCCTGGTGGAGGCCCGATCCAATTGCCGCACGATGGATCCAACCTGACAACCGGTGGAGATTTCCTACTAAGCAGTCCCTTTTTTGTTGGAGTTATAGCCTACCTGACAAAGATAGGAGAATGTAGGGAGGTGTAGTCCCTTTGTCAAGGCAGAAGGGAAAAAGATCAAAAGGCACCGGGTAGTATGTAGCAGGTAAAGAGCCGATTCCAGGTTCTCGCGGGAGCGCCACTAAGTGGTCGCATCCACTATGTGGTCCTGCGGACGCGAGAGCTCCCTTTGAACGGGCAGGAGCAAGCCTCGGAGAGGCGATCTGTTTGTAGAAAAGCAAAACAAAACGGAAGAGAAGCTCCATCGGAGCGACCTGTCGAGTAGGGGTTAACAGGCAAAAAAGGTCAAAGGTGAAAGGTTAAAGGTCAAAGCCGGAGGTCGGGAGGCCTAGAAGAGCCGCGGCGGGTCTTTCTTGGCTCGCCGTGACCGGTTGTATCGAATCCGAACGCCGTACGT
>JBJKQU010000145.1:0-32676 GCA_046705025.1 Candidatus Kryptoniota bacterium
GCGCAGTTCTTCTCCAGGCCGGGATCCAAAGTGGAAGCAGCGGCATCGTAATCCGCGGCGCCGGGAGCGACCAAACGGCTTTCATGGTCGACGGCTTCCGTCTGCGCGACGAGCGCAGCAACTATGCGTTTACGAACATAAGCATGACCTCTGTAAAGGATATTCAGGTACAAACCGGCGGATTTAACGCTGAGTACGGCAACATCAGATCGGGCGTGGTGAACGTCACCACGAACAGCGGAAGCCGCGACCACTACACTATAAGTGTCCTTTCCCGTATAGCTCCTCCGCAGCCGCAGAATTTCGGCGGACCCATAAATGGACTGAACACTTACTTCGTCCGTCCCTACATGGATCCCGCAGTCGCGTATTTTGGCACGAATGACGGCGCATGGGACGCATCGACTCAATCGCGATACCCGAGCTTCGGCGGCTGGATTGCCGAGGCGGAGAAATCGCTTGCAAGCGGAGACTCATCACAATTCCTGAGCCCTGTTGCGGCTCAAAAGCTTTGGGGATGGACACACCGGAAAGACTTCAGCATTAAGAAGCCCAATTACAGCATTGATGCAAGCATCGGTGGACCATTTCCTATTGTCGGCAAGGATCTCGGCAACCTCCGTTTCTGGGCATCCTATGTGACTCAGAAATCGATGTACATGGTCCCGCTGACCACGGACAGCTACACAACCTATAATGGCTCGTTGAAACTCACCTCAGATGTCGGACCGGGAATGGAGCTTACCGTCGAGGGTATGTTATCCCGGGAGGACGGTACCAGCTCCAGCCGAAGTGGTTCTTACGGGATTTTTCAAACGAGCTCAGACATTGCAGGCCAATTCTCCCCGGTATACTCCGGGCAAAGCTATCCTGATTCCAGGATGTACTTTGACTGGTATTGGAACCCCACGAGCGTTGATTTCAACATGCTCGGCGCGAAGCTTTCTCATGTAATCAATCCGAAGACATTCTACGAAGTAAATATACGGGAGACAGGGAGCCGTTATCGCACTCCTCTGCCTTCTTCCAGGGATACTTCATCGGTCCAATTCGGGAATTATTATACTACGAATTATTTCCCCTTCGGCTATTGGCCCGCGGCTCCGTCGTTCCAGTCATACCAGAGTACCTTCAGCAACAACGGTCTGGGAATGAGCGATTCGCGCGACACCAGCAGTCTTGCCATATACAACATAAAGTTTGACCTGACAAGTCAGTTCGACGACTATAACCAGATCAAAACGGGCGTAGAATTCAACTATACCGACAACAACGTCAACTATGGTCTGGTCGACTCTGCCTTGACTTCGAACAACAACTGGTCGCACTGGCACACGTTTCCCATGCGCGCATCAGTCTATATGCAGGATAAGATAGAGTTTCAGGGGATGATAGCGAACCTGGGCGTCAGGGTCGACGCTTCTCGAGCCGGCGGCCAGTGGTATTCCACCAACGATCCTTACTCCCTCATTTTTTCGGGAATGGATCCGGTTGGACTGGACACCGTATCTAAAGGAGCCACAAAGACCATTATCATGGTGGAGCCTCGCCTGGGAATATCCTTCCCGGTAACTGAAAATTCAAAACTGTACTTCAACTACGGTCACTTCTATTCCATGCCGACGCCGACCAATCTGTTCCTGATTCAGCGCAACTTAGGGACGAATAATGTGACTTTCGTGGCGAATCCGAATTCTCCGCTTCCGAGGACGATCGCTTACGAGCTGGGATTCGAGCAAAGCCTTTTCAATCAGTTTTTGCTCCACATTGCCGGTTATTACAAAGACGTCTCGGATGAGCCGACGACAACATATTTCCAGAGTTCCAACAGTCTGGTCAACTACCAGCTCTCTACAAGCAATCTCTATGAGGATATCAGGGGGTTCGAGGTGACTCTTTCAAAGAACGGCGGCGATTGGATACACGGATTTGCCAACTACACATATATGGTTTCAAGCAGCGGCAGATTCGGATGGAGATGGCAGTATCAGAGTCCGGCAGATCAACGGGCGTATGAAATGCAAGAGCTGGCAAGCGCTCCGAACAGCCCGTGGGGCGACATTTTCCAATCGAAGCCCATTCCACAACCATACGCTCGACTTAATTTGGACTTCTTTACCCCAAACTGGCTTGGTCCGAACTGGAACGGCGTCAAGATTTTGGCTGACTGGCATATCAACCTTCTCGGCAATTGGTCGGCAGGACAGTGGTTCACATGGTCCGGCGGTCAGACGATCCCCGGCATTCAGAACAACGTCCAATGGAAAGACTACCTTGACTTCGATCTCAGGATAAGCCGCGGCTTTCATTTCTATGGTGTCGATATGGAGCTGTTCGCCGATATCTACAACATCTTCAATTACAAATACATGTCGTACGAATACGGGTTCATCGGCGCCGGCACCAACGACTTCAATAACTACATGGAATCCCTCCATCTTCCCGCTTCGATTGCCGGAGATGCGACTCACCAGAAATTCGGATATACAAACACGCCGGGGAACGACAGACCCGGAGATTATCAGTCATCAAGCAAGCCGTACGTCCGCATGCCGATGCTATGGCAGTTGTCCATGCTGAATCCGAGGACATTCTATTACGGAATTAGATTCACATACGATATACCGTAGGAGGTTGAGGTTGATCCCGAAGGGACTCCTTCCGTCGAAGGCATCCCGCCGGGCGGAGGAAGTTCGGAAGCTGAGAAGTTTAGAAATGAGGAAGAAATGAAATTGAATATTGAAGTAAATTCCAGATCCCAAAATCCTGGTCCCAAACAAGCTTCAGTTATCAAAATAAACAAAAGGCAGAGGTCTCTGAATGCGATCAGTTTGGAACTTGCTGATTGGAATTTGTTTGTCCGAAGGATCGCCTTAGCGGGAGCTTGGCGTTTGGATCTTGGAGCTTTTCTGACCGGTATTATCTTCATGCTCACAATTTGGAATGGGTCTGCCTCCGCTCAGTACGCAGTAAAGTGGATGGATATCGGTTCGTTCCAAAGCTGGTATTCGAGCGCGGGATGCGAGTACGAGGAACAGAGAGTCGCGGTGCAGCAGGACGGATGCCGATGGCCCGCCATCTATCCCAACCAGGATATGATTGCAGCCAAAGGATTGTGGATCGGGGTCAGAAACTGGACGGATCCGAAAGACAACTCGGTCTGGCCTTATAAGGTTGTTCACTTTGGGCCTCGGTATAACGGCGATGCGTCCGAATTCGTCCCTCAGGAACTGACGACAACAGACAGGTTCGCGCTTCCGCAGGTCTTTGTCGACGGGAACCCGTCGTACAATATTCCCCCCGACGTGGATAATACGAACGCGGGCCAGAAGATGGATCGTCTTATTTATGACAGCGTGAGGACTTACATCGGTCTGACGATGGTAAGAAAGATGATCGGCTTCAGTCAGCAGTTTCACGACAACTATATAATTTACGACTATACCTTCAGAAACACTTCGGGCAAGGCGCTGGACAGCGTGCGCGTGCTGTACCAATACAGGTATGCGGTGTGCGCTGAAACCCGGTACGTTGTCGGGACGAACTCGTCGGGATGGGGGATAAACGAAAACAACAGTGTGAGCGGTGTTGACGGGTCGAGTCCGGCAAATACGTTCTTTGGAGGGCAGGTACTGAAAAGTGAGCCCATTGACAAGTATGATGATGTTCGCGCGATATATTCCTGGCACGGCAACTACAAAAGCAGCGGTTATGATTTCAGTGTACCCGGGATGCCGGGCCTGGGAGGCGGCGCGCCTACCAGCGATAACATCGGTGGCCCTATCTGGATGAATGCCTTCGCGCAACCCGGGCCGCCGGCGAACGACACAACAGGCCGACTGGGCGCAGCTCAGTTCATCGGAGTCTGTACGATCCATGCGGACAAGTCACCGACCGATACCACTGACGATCCCAGCCAGCCAAGTACGACCGCGTACATAAGTTCTGACGATGCCTACAATCAGGCCAACAGCATCAGCCAGTTCAACGGAGCGATAATGCAGACTGAGTACCAAATGATGTCGCTGGGACAGAACGTCGGCTGGATCAACGGGACAGTGAGCTGGTCCGGGCAGCGAATGGCTGATAAGGTCGGGGTTTACGGCGATCCGTCATTCGGCACGACGGGCGGCATGAGTCTCGCCCAGGGATATGGACCATACAACCTTGCCCCGGGTCAGAGTGTCCACATTGTCATGGCAGAAGCCGCGGCCGGCCTGAGCCGTGAGGCTTGCATAAGTGTAGGACACAAGTTCAAGTGGGGAGAGATAACCGCTGCCCAGAAAGATGATTCGGTCTATACCGGGCGGGACTCCCTTTTCCAGACTTTCCGCAGGGCAATCGCAAGCTATCACTCCGGCTATAATATAGCTCAGCCTCCGCTGCCACCGGCAACGTTCACCGTCACGTCAGGTGGCGACAGGATTTCTCTTTCCTGGACGGCTCCACAGGCCGGCGGGCCGAAGGTTACGGGATACAACATTTACCGTGCACAGGGATTGCTTAGTGGCGCATACACGTTGCTCTTCCACGCGGCGCCCGGTGAAACGAGCTATGACGACAAGACCGCAATTCGCGGTTTTGATTACTACTATTACATCACATCCGTCGGGGACGCCGCCGACAACAATGGGTCAGGTGATACTCCCGCCGGCGTCGCGCTTGAAAGCGGAAGGTATCTGACGCAAACGTACGACCCTGCCAGGCTGTTGAGGCCGGGCGTTTCGTCGCCCGTCAAAGCCGTCTTCACCGTAAGTGGAATTACGGCGCCTCCGCCGATCCATGCGGTCTACACGAACAACGGCGCAATATTCACCGTTAGGTCGCTCAACCTCACCGGTAACGCACCGAATATGTCCGGAGAAATCGTTTGTACCGGAACGGGCGATCCGCAAAGCAGCGGTATACTTGTGAGGTCAAGCGCGATCGGCGATAGTCTTATCAGCTTTTCGACGACACAAAGCAGCGGCGCCGGCCTCGGCGACGTCATCAGAGTTGTCCCCAATCCGTTCAACGTCTCGGCGTCTCCGAATGTCTTGCGATATCCGGGGGAACCGAACCAGATCGCTTTTCTGAACATACCACCGGAATGTACCATCAAAATATACACCGAACTGGGCCAGCTGATAAAAACGCTTCAGCATACCAATGGAAGCGGCGACGAATATTGGGATTGTACGACGTCTTCCAATCAGATCGTCGTCAGCGGAGTGTATATAGTGGTGTTCCAGACTCCGAAGGGACAGACCGCAATTAAGAAATTCGTTGTCATCAGGTAACCCATATGAAAACGAGACATGAAATGAAAAGAATGCAGCTTTTTGCAATCTGCGCGTTGTCAATTATCGGGTTCTCGGTTACCGGCGCTCTTGCTCAACAGAAGTTGGCGCAATCGGGCTTCGACTTCCTGAACGTTGCCACGGACCCGCGCGCGGCAGCAATGGGAGAGGCTGTAACATCTCTTGAGATGAATTCAGCAGCAATGTTCTTTAACACCGCCGGCATGGCGAGGCTCCAGAACGACGTGTCGCTTTCCGTCGGACAGATAGGCTGGATTGCAGACATCAGACATTTTTACGGAAGTATTGCAGTCAGTCCGGCTCACGGGGAATACGGCGTCATCGGTCTCAACTTCAGATCGGTCAACTACGGATCAATGGACGAGACGATAATAGCGAACAATGCGAACGGGTACTTAGATCTCGGGACGTTTTCGCCGACAGCTTACTCCGTTGGAATAGGCTATGCAAAGTCAATCAGCGATAGATTTGCGATCGGCGGCGACGTGAACTACGACTTCCAGGACCTTGGTTCGAGCGTAACAAGCATCAACACGGACGGAAGCTATGCAAACTCCACGTCAAAACTGAACGTGGTCTCCTTTGATTTCGGAATGATCTACAAAACCGGATTCAAGAGTCTGGCCTTTGGAATGGACGTGAGGAATTTTTCACGCCAGCTCAAATACGTATCGGAAAGTTTCGATCTCCCGCTGATTTTCAATCTCGGAATTTCCATGAACGTTCTCGATATGTGGAACATTGACAGTAGAAGTCAGTCGCTTGTGATAGCTGCCGGCGCCACGCATCCGAGAGATTACCCGGAGCAGGTGAACGTAGGTGCGGAATACACTTTCATGCAGATGATATCTCTCCGTGGGGGCTATATGTTCAACAACGATGTGTATGGTGTCACGGCAGGAGTCGGCATACATGAAGACATCGCCGGTGTCAACCTGGGTGTCGATTATTCCTGGACCCCTTTCACCGGTGGATTCTCAGATGTTCAAAGACTCTCAATTGTCGTCGCTTACTGAGGTGAAGAATAATGAAAAAGATTTTTAAGGCGTTAGCAGGGTTGACGGCGATTCTCGTTTCTGTCGCTGTAACGTTGAACTTTGACGGGTGTACCAAGGTCGATTCGCCCAGCTTATACAACCAGAATCTGGGGAACGGTCCTCAGCCCGTAGTGGACAGCCTGACTCCGACGGGAAGCGCGCTTGCAGGTATCGACACATTAACAATCTATGGTAAGAATTTTGCGGCAGGCATCGATAGCAATCAAATCTCGTTTATGAATTACTCAACCAAGGCGCAGGCTTATTATGCGCATGGTTTCCTTCCGATCATCAGCGCGAGCCCTACGCGGCTGGTCATGATAGCCCCCGCAATTTCCGGCGATACCATACAGGTTAGAGTGTCTACTCTTCACAGCGAGTATTCCAGCTCGACTTACAACTACCGGCTGATACCTGCGATCGCCCCGTTCAGCACCCTTGCAAGCGGAGAAAGCTTCTACGGGATCGCCGTCGGATCCGATGGTTCCCTCTATGCATCCATTTCAAATCTAAATCTCTCCGGCACAAAGGATGAGGGAATCTTCGAAATTGGACCTTCCAGCGGTATCCGGGCGGTCTCTCCATACGCCAACCCCACATCAGGCAACATAGGATGGCCGGATTTCAAGTTTGGACCCAGCGGATATATTTATGCCGCTAAAGGACAAAGGGCAGTTTACAGACTTGCGCAAGGTGGATCCGGAACTATATGGGCCAATATAACCGGTGCGTCGTTCTCCACCCTGGACTTTGATCCAAACCACAACCTCTGGGTTGGCGGAAACGACAAGTACATATATAAGTTTACGTCAGCAGACCTGCTCCTTGCCAGCCTTACAAATGTCACACGGTTCCCCTTTGTTGGAAACGTCCGTTCCATGAGATATTACAACGGCGATCTCTATTTCTCGGCTAATGTGACGGGCGCTCCGAGCAAGGTTTACAGGGCACCTATCGTGAGCGACACGCTCGGAACCCCGGAGGTTTATTTCGACCTTGCCTCAGATCCGACCGGCGGCGCGAATATTTATGCGATAACATTTTCTGAGGACGGCGATATGTACGCCGGCACAGATTCCAGCGACTACCTGATAGTGGTACATCCCGGTGGTGCTTTCGAGAGAAGATACTCTCTGTATGTGGCGAGCAAGGTGCTGAATTCACCGTGCAAATCTCTTGCTTGGATCGGGTCTGACTTGTTTGCCAGCACGGCTTCGGGTGGGCTTCTGAAAATCATAGTGAGAAAGCAAGGCGCCCCGTATTATGGAATTCAATAGTGTGAAAGACTGCAGTGAACAAAATTTTGTGTCCTTGGTGAGAGGAGGTGGTGTTTGCCCGGCAATAAGTTCATCACAGGTCGGATGTAGGCGCGACGGCGCCGTCCTGCCAGAGGAGAAAGGACAAAGGGCGGGACGCTGACATCCAGGTTTATTGTCAATACAAACAGACTACTTAAGGAGGTTCAAAATGTTAAAGAAGTTTACACTTCTTTTTGCTTTGGTGACAGTGGCGTTCCTAGGCTCAGTGAAAGCCCAAGGCAAATTCGCCAAAGTGTTCCCGGATACCAACCTTAGCTGGAACACTGGTATGAACAATACCATTGCAGTAGATCCAACCGGAAAGGTCTGGATGGCACCATACGTTAATAAGAGTGACAGCATCCAGAACTCGGCTGGAACTTACGTAGGTACTGCCGAACTCGATGTTTTCAATCCGGACGGTTCGTTGTATAAGAAGTACCAATATTTCAGCTACAATGCAAGTGTTGATACGTTCTTCTCTCCATCCACTGGCTACGGGATGACAAACGATGCCGAGGGTAATATTATTATGCTTAAAGGCAGCGACGTACTCCGTAAGATCAACTACCAGACCGGAGAAGAAACGGCCATGGCTACAGACCCACTCCCGGGTTACGTAAGTTCTTTGACGTCGCCGCAGGTTGATGCAGCGGACGAGGTTTTCATCACCACAGTCGTACCGACTGCAGGTGTTGGTCCGGCAGTATTGTCATCCGATTTTTCGACAATCCTGATAGCTATCGATACGAGCATGTACGGCGCCTACAGCCGCAACATGTCGGTAACTGCTGATGGTAATGACGTCTGGGTACACCACATAGGACTCGGGAGCTTCCATTACCATTCAGACAACGGTACGCTCGGACCGTACGTGATGGATCCTGACACAGCGTTCAAAGATCTTGTCATCGAGAGCTCAGCATGGCAGCCGAAGACGGGATGGCTGTGGGTTAGCTCTGGAAACGTGACTAGCGGCATGCCGAATCCGCCGTACAGTGGTTATGCCTGGTATGGATTCGATATGACCAACCCCAGCAGCCCTGTGTTGAAGGACAGCGTACTTTGGGAGCCAAACACTGGACTTGCCGGCGACCTTATTTCGGCAGACCCGAGGCCCAGAGGCATCGCTTTCAGCCCAACCGGTGACACCGTTTATGTCGCGGCGTTCGGTCCCGGCAAAGGCTTCGTCGAGATGTTCACCGGTCTGGTTACAACAGGGATCAGTACGCTTCCCAAAGCCATACCTGAGTCATATTCTCTGTCCCAGAACTATCCGAATCCGTTCAACCCGACCACGAAGATCGACTACGCTCTGAAAGCCACCGGAAAGGTCTCTGTCGTGGTGTACGATTTGCTCGGCAGAGAGGTGGCAAGGCTGGTTGACGGTGTTCAGGCTGCGGGTCAGCACTCCGTAACCTTCAACGCGAGCAACCTTGCATCCGGCGTATACATCTACTCGCTGACGACATCCGACGGCTTCAAGATGGCGAAGAAGATGATATTGATGAAGTAATGCCTTTGCCCATCGCTTTCCTGTTGTTCTGGAGTTCAACTCCAGAACAACAGGGGGCCAGGGGATGAGGTGAGCCGACTCGAAGTCGTGCACAAAATGAGGCAGAAGATCTGCGCCAGCTTGTCCGCCATCTTTCTGGCGGAAGGCGCATCCGCCATCGGCGGAGAGTAGTGATTATCCCGAAGAGCTCCCCCGAAAGGAGTCCTTTGGACCATTGGGAAGGGTCTCATATTCTGATCCAACCTACCACTACTTCTTCACATTGTCTCTTCAGTATAACTGAAAGGAGAAGTCGTGCCAGAAATCCGCAAGAGTTACAGGGTGAGATTCTCGACCAGGCCACCGTTGGTACTCTTCATTGCAGCAGTCGCTGTTATTTTGCTTTTCGCGGCTGCGGCACATTCCCAGGTGAAGCTCGCGCAGACAGGATTTGAGTTTCTGGATGTGGGTACAGGCGCCAGGGCAACCGGCATGGGCGAGGCCTTCGCAACGATGGACGGATCGTCGGAATCGATGTTCTATAATCCCGCAGGAATCGCGACCATTAAATCGATAGTAGACCTGGGCGCAAACCAGATGAACTGGATCGCCGATATAAAATATTTTTCCGGAGTCGCGGCGTTCGCACCGTACAACGGTAAATACGGAGTCATCGGGCTGAGCTTCCTAAGAGTCGATTACGGGCAATTCAATTTTACAAGCGTAGCGAACAATGAACAGGGGTTCGTCGATCTCCCCGGCTACCCGGGTCCTTACTCTTATGCCATAGGTCTTGGTTACGGGAAACAGCTATCTGAACAGTTTTCGGTCGGCGGACAGGTAAAGTTTGCATATCAGAACCTCGGCAACAGCGAGGTCCCACAATACACCCAGGTCCTCGTTGATTCGGTGCTGACAACCGACACGACCTACGCCGTCAAGAACTACAACCTCAACGTGGTAACGTTTGATTTCGGGACAATCTACAAGACGGGCCTGAAGAGTCTTTCGTTCGGCATGTACGTCAGCAACTTTTCGCGCGAGCTTACCTACGAGCGTGAGAGCTTCCAGCTGCCGCTGACGTTCAGATTCGGAGTCTCGATGGACCTCATGGATCTCTTGCCAAGCATGCGAGATTTTAGTTCATTCGTGGTTTCCGTCGATGCCGTGCATCCTCGATCATATTCTGAGTATTTGAATATCGGAGGTGAGTACACAGTCATGAGCACCATCGCCCTCCGTGCAGGGTACGTAACACACCAGGATGACTACGGTCTTACGTTGGGCGTGGGAGTGCACCGGTTCGGATTTGCGTTCGACTATTCTTACACTCCGCATACGGTTTGGAACAGCATACACAGACTGTCGGTAAGGTTTGCGCTTTGAACGCATCGAGGAATGATTACATGCAATGGATCTAATTAACCGCCAAGACCTCAAAGTACGCAAAGTCAAATATCATGACAGAGAATGGAATCGGGAAAATAATAGTCGGTGGGGCACTGAGTGTTCATAAGGCATTAGGGCCCGGATTGTTGGAATCTGCATATGCAGTTTGTCTCTTCCATGAACTCGTGAAAGCAGGTCTCGGGGTCAGGTCCGAAGTGCCGGTGCCGATTGTATATGACGGAGTCAAACTTGAGTGTGGATATCGGATCGACCTTCTGGCCGAAGAAAAGGTGATCGTTGAAATTAAATCCGTTGAGTCTCTCAACGATGTTCACTTGGCTCAATTGATTACCTACCTGAAGCTGTCAAATCTCAGACTAGGCTTCCTGATAAACTTCAATGTAAAATTGAAAAAGTATGGGATAAGAAGGGTGGTAAACAATCTATGAACAACTTTGCGCTCTTGGCGCGCCTTGCGGTTGTAACCACATTTGATATCCGCCCAGAATATCGTGTTTCGAACAGTCGACTGGTTTTGTCCTTGAAGAGGAGTTTGAAAATGAAAATCGTTTCAATGTTTATGATCGCAGCGGTATTCGCGTTCACGAACTCTACATATGCCGGTACAACCGGAAAGATTGCGGGCAAGGTGACCGACGCGGAAAGCGGCCAGCCGCTGCCTGGTGTCACCGTAATGATCGAGGGGACATCGATCGGAGCGGCTACCGGTGTCGACGGCACATATGCTATCCTGAATGTTCCTCCGGGCAAGTACAACGTCAGGTTCAGCATGGTCGGGTATGAGAGGACCGTTGTTCAGGGAGTGCGAGTCGAGATTGATCTTACCTCAACGATCGACGCACAGCTAAGTCCAACTTCTCTCATAACGAAGGAGGTCGTCATAAGCGCGGAGCGGCCCGTCGTTGCGAGGGATGTCTCCAATAGTGTATTGAACATCCAGACGCAAAGTGTTACTGCAATGCCGGTCGAGAACGTTTCGGATGTTCTCACCCTGCAGGCCGGAATCCAATCCGGCAGCGCGGGCATAGTTGTGCGCGGCGGCGGCAGCTCATTGGCCGGCGGCAAAGGTCCTGGTTCCGGAAGCAACGACGCTCTTCAAAGCGGTGCAAACCAGACCCAGTATCTCGTCGACGGTTTCAACCTGAACGATAATCGATGGGGAAGCCCGTGGGCGGCCGTCAATTTGTCGTCCGCAACCGAGATACAGGTGCAGACAGGCGGATTCAACGCCGAGTACGGCAACGTCCGGTCGGGTATTGTCAATGTCGTAACGAAATCGGGCGACCGGAGCCGGTATAGTGCCACCGTGAACTTGAACTATGGACCGCCGCAGCAGAAACATTTCGACCTGTCTCCATACGATCAGAATTCGTACTTCAACCGCCCGTACACAGACCCCACTGTCAGCTGGACGGGAACGAACAATGGTGCATGGGACGACATTACCCAGGAAAGCTATCCGACCTTTCAGGGCTGGGATGCAATTGCTCAGAAGCTCCTGCAGAGCGGAGATCCGACCAAGGCGCTCTCTCCCACGGCAGCACAGCGTTTGTGGCAGTGGCAGAGACGGCGGGCGGGCAATATAAATCAACCGGATTATACGATAGATGCCGGGTTAGGTGGACCGGTACCGTTCGTCGGGAAATTCCTCGGCAACCTGCGTTTCTACGCCTCATACTTCAACGAAAAAGACATGTTCGTCGTCCCTCTCTCGAGAAATGCATACTCCGACAATCACACCCAACTGAAGCTCAGCTCCGACATTTCTCCCGACATGAAGCTTGTTGTAGTGGGTCTTTACGGAGAGGATAATTCGGTTTCACCCTATGACTGGACAGTCTCCCCTGACGGCTATCTCATTAGAAGTCAGTTTGGAGTTGCCAATCTTCTCAGCAGCTCCAATGGCATGAATATTTTGTACATGCCGGATTACTACAGCCCGAGTTCTATCTACCGGACCATGTTAGGCGCGTCGCTGACACATGTGCTCAGTCCCGAGACGTTTTACGACGTTTCCCTGCAGTTTAATCAAAACCGTTACAACACATTTCAGGTCGGCACCCGAGACACGTCAAAGATATATCAACCCGTTATCCCGGGATACTATGTCGACGAGTCTCCTTTCGGCTACTGGGGTTACAGCACCGGCTCGGTAGACGGCGTAATGAGCATGGGCGGTTGGATGAACCTGGGACGCGACAAGAGTGTGAACTCGACTACATCATTGTCGTTCAGCCTCACAACCCAGCTCGACAGGTATAACCAGGTCAAGACGGGTCTCCAGTTCTACTATGACGACGACAATATAAACAGCGGTACGTACAGCCCGTCGATGTCCACCTGGACAAGGAGTTTAGTATATCATGTCCGCCCTTTTCGGCTTGGAGTCTTTGCGCAGGATAAGTTGGAGTTCCAGGGATTCATTGCCAACCTCGGAATCAGGCTCGACTACGCGAATCCGAACACCGATTACTATAACATTGATCCATACAGCATACTCTACACTGCCGGACAAGGTAACAACATTACGTTGAAAGCCCCTGCGGAGAAAGCTAAGTCGCAGTATTACGTAAGCCCGCGGCTCGGCATTTCGCATCCGATAACGGAGAACTCGAAGCTGTATTTCAATTACGGCCATTTCGTCTCGGTGCCGTCGTCGGCATACGAATTCGCGATCCAGCGGGAGGCCAATGGGCAGATCGATTATATGGCGAACCCCAATATGAGTTACGAGAAGACAGTCTCTTACGAGCTCGGTTATGAGCAGAATATCTACAACATGTTTCTCCTGCATCTCGCCGCGTACTACAAGGATATATACAACCAACCCGGCTATATCCTTTATCAGAGCATCAATACTTCGGTCAACTACTATAGCCCCACGAACAACAACTACTCCGACATTCGCGGTTTCGAGGGAACGCTTTCGAAAGTCACGGGGGGCTGGGTAAGAGGGTTCATCAACTACACCTACGATGTGGTTACGGCAGGCTATTTCGGCTGGCTGCAGTATTACCAGGACATAAACAAGCAGCGGCAGTACCTGATGCTTAACCAGCCTCAGAGCAGGCCCGTTCCCCAACCATATGCAAAAGCCAACCTCGAGATAGTTACACCCGATGAGTTCGGACCTGCTTTCGCCGGGATAAAACCGCTCGGAGCCTGGAGCCTCAGTTTCCTTGGCAGCTGGACGTCCGGGGCACACGCCACATATAACCCAACCAACATTCCCGGTGTCTCCAACAACGTGCAGTGGGTCGATTTCTTCGATGTCGATATGAGGCTCGCAAAGGACCTCCGCTCAATAATGGGGTCCGGATTGAATCTTCAGGTCTATCTTGACATCACGAACGTGTTCAATTTCAAATACCTCAGCTCTGCGGGATTTGTGGACTCGTACGATTACCAGGATTATCTGGCATCGCTCCGTCTGCCGTTCGAAACCGGAATTCATAAAGGAAACGACAGGCTCGGCGAATACCGTCCGACAGGAGTCGCATACGATCCGCTCCAGCCGAACCCGAACAATGATCCGGCAATTACGGCCGCGAACAACAGGAGAATAGAAACGAAGTCGTATATCAACATGCCGAACAATATGTCGATGGCGTTTCTCAATCCCCGCTATTACAGCATCGGCGTCAGAGTCAATTTCTGAATTCATTCTTTGCCATGACAAAAGGGAGAAATAAGATGTTTCGTTTGCACAAATACCTGCTCACTCTTGCTGCGGCGGTCTTGTCGTTTTCGGCCGTGCATCCGGTGCTGGCACAACTTGCCGGAACGGAGACGCGATACATCCGTATCGGCTCGCTTCAAAGCAAGTTCACGTCGATCGGATCGGAGAGAGCATGGAACAACGTTTACTACGAAGGTTTGACCTGGCCCTCTGACTATCTGCTGCAGGATAACGCGGTCATCGAGCGAACATGGATAGGCTGCCAGAGCTTCACGGACGCTTCCGGAAATCAGTGGGGCAACTACTGTGTCCCCGTCAATTCAGGCTACGCGCTGACCAACGTATTCCCGACCGAGCTGAAGGAGACCGCTAAATTTGCCAACCCGACCATCTATGTGGACGGCATCGATGTGAGTGCTCCTTACACTGGAGACGTCGACGCCGTTGACCCAAACCAGGTAGCGGATCGCGTTGTCACAAACTTAGTCAATACGACAATGGGCATCACGATGACAAGGAAGGTGCTCGCGTTCAGTCAGCAGTACCACGATAACTACTTCATACTTGAGTACACCTTCAAGAATACCGGTTATGTGGACGGCGCGAATCAGAAAGTGCTGAACGCCCCGGTAAAGGGATTCCGGTTCGGATTTATGAACCGCTACAGCGTCTGCCGTGAAGGGGCGGACAAGATGGGCTACGACCAGGAATATGGAAAGCACAGCTGGACATCGCGGCGCGGTGAAGATTATGCCCAGCACGCCGGTGAAGTGTCGAGCTTAACTGAAGCGAGCGGGATTCCGCAATGGCTTCGTGGCGGCTTCGAGTGGACCGGTCAGAGGGCCGAGAACCCGTACGATAATATCGGCTCGCCCGATGGCGGTTTTACGGGCAGCGGAACAGGAAGGCTTTGTTCTCCCCAGTTCTGCGGGATAGTTACCCTTCACGTTGATAAGTCCACTGCCGACAGGTCGGACGATGCCAGCCAGCCTGCTGTACTGGGATGGCACGCGGGCGATACCTATCCGGGGCTCGGCGATCTGACACCGTCAACTGCCCCGCAGCAAGCCGATTGCTATGCACTCTTGAGCGGGGTTCCCTATAAAGGGCTCGGCAGTCCCGCGGAACGCTTCTATGAGACCTATCATGCGAAATATCCCGATCCGTGGAAAGTACACAACGACGGCGGCGGCACGGGCCTCTGGATGGCATACGGGCCCTGGGACATAAACCCCGGGGACAGCGTGGTCGTAGTGATCGCTGAAGGCGTCAACGGCCTCAGCCGGGATGCTTGCTGGCAAATCGGCAAACGATGGTGGGCGGCGTTCAAGAATCCCGGCGACAAGGGACCGTTTACACTTCCGGATGGATCCACTACAACAGACTTCAATGTCTACAAGGATACCTGGGTCCTCACCGGCGCTGATTCGATCATGGAAACTTTCAGCAGAGCCGTTCGCAACTACGACGCAGGATACAACATTCCCCAACCTCCACAGCCGCCGACAATGTTCAGCGTAGCGTCAGGCGGCGACCGCGTAACCCTCAGTTGGGATCCGAGTCCGTCGGAGGGAACTCCAGGATTTGCCGGATACAAACTTTTCCGTGCGGTGGGCACTCCCGATACCACTTTCGATGTGATAGCGACGGTTTCTCCGGGAACTATAGAGTACAACGATGTGACTGCCCGGAGAGGGTTTTCATATTACTACTACATCTCGTCCTTCAACGACGGCAGCGACAACACTTCCGGTGTGGCAAACCCGAGCGGCTCGCTGTTAAGCAGCAGGTTCTACACGAAGACCAACATAGCCGCTTATTTGAGGAGGCCTGCAGGTCCGCTGCCACAGAACGCTACCGCCGAACTCCCCCTGGAGGTGATCGACACCGCAAATGTTGTGCAGTTCCAGCGTGATCCGGGCTATCCAGGTGGATCCGCAGGGATTGTCGAGTTCAGCATCACCATTACGGACACTAATGGTAACCAGAACATTCTTACCCCTCCGCTCGGGCAATTACCGATCCAACTTGCGAACGGGTCCGGAAGCTTCTCTTTCAAGCTCGACGCGACATATCTCAAGACATTAAGCCATGTTTGGTACGCGGCTAAGATCGCCAAAGCGAAAACAGCAGACGAAGTCCGGATCACCGTAAACGGAAACAGGATCAACCTGCCGGCGTCTGTCGTCTCGCTCTATGCGACCAGAAAATGGACCGACGCTATTCGAATTGTTCCCAACCCGTACAACATCAAATCGGCAAACTTGCAGTTCCCCGGAGAGCCCGACAAGATCATGTTTCTCAATATTCCCGGTCACTGTATTATCAGGATATACACCGAGAACGGAAACCTGATCAATACGATCGTCCATGACAATGGAAGCGGCGATGAAACCTGGCTGTCGAACACTTCTTCTGGCCAGGTCGTCGTGAGCGGGATTTATGTAGTCCATTTCACAGTGACGCAAGACTACACCGATCCCAATACGGGTGTGGTGGAGTACCGGAAGGGCGACACGGCATTTCAGAAATGCGTAATCATCAGGTAAATACAACGAGGACGAGGAAATTAAGATGAAAAGGATTGTTGAACGAATAATGGCGTTGTCGACGGTCGCGGCACTGGCCGGTATGACATTAAACATTGTGGGCTGCAAACCGGCAACAGCTCCAAGCCTGTATGATGCAGCCCAAAAATATTTGCCGGACCCTGTTGTGGATAGTCTCTCACCGTCCGGGAGTGCGCTGGCAGGGATCGATACGGTGACGATCTTCGGCAAGAACTTCTCCTCGAATCCCGACAGCGTATTGGTGTTTTTCGTCAAGCCGGGAGTCCCGAACAATACGGTTTTCCCCGGGGTGGTTTTCAGCGTGACTCCGAACAGGTTATCCGTACAAGCACCGGCGCTGTACGGTGACACCATCTACGTGCAGGTGGCCGTACACGGAGCACTCCTTTATGGCACTGCGTCGTATAAGCTTGTCAATGCTGTCTCTGAATACGGAGGGCTGTCTGCCGACCAGGTGGCATATGGTGTTAGTGGCAGTGCGGAATCAGAACTCTATGGGGCGATATCGTCGAACAACGTGGACAGAGGAATCTTCAAATTGACTCAAACCAGCAACAGCAGTTATGCCGGTGCGACTACAGGATTGGTAGGATGGAACGCCCTGAAGTTCGGTCCCGGCGGGTACCTTTATGCGGTAAGAGGAAATAGAGCAATTTACAGAGGCGAGCCCGGCGGCGGTACACCTCAGATATGGAAGACTGCAACTTCCGGAGCATTTGTGGACATGGATTTCGATCCGTCTCACAATCTGTGGGTTGGCGGAACCGGGGGGAAGATTTTCATGGTCGATCCCAGCGGGAATTTCAAGGATTTTCCGTTTGCCTCAACCGTCAGGGCGCTCCGCTATTTCAACGGCAGCCTGTATATCGCTGCGAGCGTGACGGGCGCTTCCACGATGCAGGTTCTGAAAGCCCCGATCGTAAACGATTCGCTCGGAACCCCGGAGCCATACTTCGATCTGTCGAGCGATCCATCGGGCGGAAGCAACATCTATGCGATCACATTTTCTGCCGGCGGCGACATGTACGTCGGGACCGACTCATCTGACTACCTGATTGTGGTATATCCTGGAGGAATTATCGGGAGACCGTATTCACTGTTTGTTGCAACGGGCGCCTTGAGTTCTCCTTGCAGATCGTTCGCATGGATCGGGACTAATCTCTACGCATCGACATTGTCGGGAAAGCTCCTTCAGTTTGTCGTAAGAAAAGAGGGTGCGCCATATTACGGCATACAGTAGCGCCCAATTGTTTAGCAACCTTGTCCAGCCCCTGTTTACATCACGAGACGGCTGTGCTTACCTTGTTGAGCCTCTTGATGAACATGAAGATCACGGCGCCGCCGATCAGTGACGTACACACGAAAAGAAGGAAGAACTGCCACAACTGCCACTCAGCATAGAACCTCCCCACAAATCCCGAGAGATAGCTTCCGACGGCCTGCGCGGCAAACCATGCGCCCATCATCGCTCCTTTCATCCTGGCCGGCGCAACCTTCGAAACGAAGGACAACCCCATCGGGCTGAGAAGCAGTTCAGCGACGGTTATCGTGAAGTATGATGAGATCAACCAGTAAGGCGTCACGTGTGCAAAGGATGAATTCGAAGCGAGGGCAAATGCCGGCAGCCCGAGCGAAGCCAGGATCATTACGACGAACGACAGAGCTTCCGCACCCATGCCCCATCCCATCTTCTCGGGCGATGAAGGCTCCTTCTTCTTTCGGTTCATGTAGCTGAAAATTGCGACCACGATTGGTGTGAGGAAGATGATGAACAGCGGATTGAAGACCTGGAAGCTTTCCGGAGCGATCGGGTTTAGCGGCCGAAAGCTGCTCAGTTTAAATGCCATGACAACGATAGCCACGACGGAAAAAGCCCCGCCGGTGAGCCTCGACTTTCGGGTGGACGACTTTCTTATCACCGTTGAGAAACTGAGAATCAGGGTCAATATGGACAGTAGGGAAATCGGGTCGAATAGCAAGTAGGTGAACCTGTCGACAGCCGCCAGAGTGTAGTTCTTGGCGAAGAAAGTCAGGGTGTACCCGTTCTGGTAGTACGCCATCCAGAAGAAGATGACCACGCCGAAGATTATCAATAGC
Organism: Candidatus Kryptoniota bacterium; assembly: GCA_046705025.1. Classification (GTDB taxonomy): domain Bacteria; phylum Bacteroidota; class Ignavibacteria; order Kryptoniales; family JAKASW01; genus JAKASW01. The sequence goes on from JBJKQU010000145.1 coordinate 18,887, forward strand.
GACGTTATCCTCTGTTTCTCTTCAGCCTTCGTCAACGGCTTGGCGTCGCCATCGGCTTTCGTTCTGTCCTTGGTTCTGTAATCGGCCATCTTGTAGTACTTTCTGAACGACGTGAAGATCGTGATGGCGATCAGCATCCCGATCGCTGCGGCGCCGAATGCAGAGTTGTAAGCGTGAACCAGCGACATATGGTATTCACTCATCATGAAGTCTTTGATTGAGGATGCCGCGATCGGTGCCAGAAAAGCGCCCAGGTTTATTCCCATGTAGAAGATGTTGAAGGCCGCGTCCTTCAGCGATCCGCTCGCCTCCGGATACAGGTTACCTACGATTACATAAGTGTTTGCCTTGAAGAGGCCGTTGCCGCAGGAGATGACAACCAGCGATGCGAACAGCAGGACGGGTGATTTCGTCGGGATAGCGAGCAGTGTGTAACCGACAGCCGATGTGAATGCTCCGAGTAGGATTGTCTTTCCATAGCCCAGGAGATTGTCCGCGATCCAGCCGCCGAAGAGAGGGAGAAAGAATACCGCCGCGAGAAACAAGCCGTAAATATTTCCGATAGTCGCTTCGCTCCAGTGAAAATTCTGGGCCAGATACAATACGAAGATTGAAAGAACGGTATAGAAACCGAAGCGCTCCCACATTTCCGTAAAGAAGAGCACATATAATCCTTTAGGATGGTCCTTGAACATTTTAGTAGGTCCTTACTTTCTAGGATTAATTATGGGAATATTTTTGATGGGCACCGCAAAACTTGATTAATTACGCCAAAATCCGCATGAGTTTCAAGACACGAGCGGAACGAACTTAAAGGAGGACACACCGGAGAAATTACTATCATTCAATGATATGAACTCACCCTCTGCCTGTGATTATATATGAACCGCAAACAAGAGAACGAAAGGAGAAAGGCAATGGACAATTATCATGGCGTAGTTGAGAACGTTGTCATCGTCGGAGAGGGGGAATACAGAGTGACCTTCCGCGCTTATGACGAAGAAGGGGTTGATACATATATAAATGATTCAGATGTCCCGTCGAGACTATACTCGATGATTGCCAGGGTGGGGGACCAGGACTGCACATTCGTGGGGGAAGGCGAGCTCGGCGACTGTGTGACAGTATTTGAGGAGAATGATTCGGTTGAGACGGTCGACGAAGCCGACAGGGAAAAATATAGGATCGGGGTTCTCGCGAATGACATAGTTTCGTCCCTTGCCGACACGGAAATGTTGGTGCCGGTAGCCCTGGAAGAAGAGTAACTATAGAGAAGCTTGTCAGGCTGTCAGAGCGTAACCGAAGGATGACCTTGACAAGGTTAGGCCCAGTCTTCCGTTTGTTTTTTCCCCCCTATTACTCAAATTTACACCAATGAAGGACTATCCGGATTTGTATAAACGCATCTGGAAAGCGGTAAAGACCGTCCGAAAGGGAAGGGTCGCGACGTACGGACAGATCGCAAATCTGTGTGACCTGAGGGGACATGCACGGTTGGTCGGATATGCGCTTCATAATCTGCCGGCGAAATCCGGGGTCCCCTGGTACAGGATAGTAAATGCGAAAGGCATGATTTCTCTCCGCAAGCATACCGGCGCTTACGATAAGCAGAAATTGCTCCTTGAGAAAGAGGGGATTGTCTTTGTAAACGAGAGGATAGACCTGACCAGGTATGGTGCGGGGAGCGGAGTGAAGAAGCCGGGTATGGCGCATGGCGCGAAGCGCAAAGAAATACATGTGCACCAACGGAGCAGATCTTGAGGCTGAAAAGAACCCGATGCGCCATGTCCTTTGCGCTTTGCATAACAGATTGGATAGGAGAGTAAACTTGACGGTTCGGTGCGTGATATGTTATGAGTGAAGATTATCCGGTCACGACAGCGGTTCGCGAACTCAGGGCGAAGAAAGTAGAGTTCGTCCCGCATCTGTACAACTATGTGGAGCACGGAGGCACAAGAGTTTCGGCAGAGGCGCTCGGTGTGCCGGAGCATGCCGTAATAAAAACTATCGTGATGGAGACGAGCGATCACAAGCCGCTTCTCGTACTGATGCACGGTGACCTGGAAGTATCGGCCAAGAACCTTGCGAGAGTAATCGGGGTGAAGCACGTCGAGCTATGCAGCGCCGACGTAGCGCAGCGGCATACGGGCTACCAGTTCGGAGGGACGAGTCCTTTCGGCACGAGAAAGAAGCTGCCGGTCTACGCCGAGAAGACGATCTTCGACCTGGAGAAAATTTACATCAACGGCGGGAAACGAGGGTTCCTGGTGGAGATTGACCCGAAGGAGCTGAAGAGAGTCTTCGATGTGGCTGAAGTCGAGGTTGGGATAAAGGAGTGATGCCGGCCCGCCGAAGTGGGAGGCACGCAGGCGGGGAATAATGGAGTTTTGAAATGATGGAACAAGAGATTATTGGATTGGGGCTCGCGGTACGACTGAACGCTCCAGACAGTCAGTAGACTCAACACCTCCCCTGTCTTAGCCGGGTTTGTATTTTCCACTGATAGCCGATTTTCAGATTTTACCGATTCGCACTTGGCGCCTGACTTCCGGACCGACACGACTATGACCGGGACGGCGGCGACTATCGATCGGAACGCGACGAGCGTGGTTGGGAAGGCGGCGACTATCGATCGGAACGCGACGACCGTGGTTGGGACGGCGGCGACTGTCGTTCGGATGGCGGCGACTATGGTTCGGAACGCGGCGACTGTCGTCGGGACGGCGGCGAAATGGTAATTCCGGCCGATTTCAGGCCCTTTGCTGCGCGGAATGACCCCATGAAAAACGGTGATTTAGTGGACTTCTTGGGGATGGTTCAGATACAGGCGAACCTTGTCAAGATCCGTGAAGATCGTTCGTGTCATTCACGAAGGTGCTTATCGTTGAATGACCCTGACAAGGTTCTTTGGGTTAAGGTACAATGTGACGTGCTCCTGGATTATTACTTCGGCGGCTGGCCGGACTGATCACCGTTTCCTTTCGGGGAGCGGTTGACGGCGTACCGAAGAGGTTTCAGTCTCTCGAACTCGCCGAGAAGCTGGGGGTTCTTAGCATATTCCGCGTCGGCGGCGCCGTAGATGTCGTCAGCAGCGGCTTCGACTTCTGCCATCGCTTCCAGAGCGGCGGCGGTGGCCTGCGGCGACTCGACGCGCTTCGCGTGTTCCTGGCTGGCATTTGTGCTGGTCAGGACGGCGGCGTTTGCGTTCATGGTATCGACGTCCTTCTGAATGAGTTTCCCTTTGGTTGTAAGGGATGCCTGGTATTTGGTCCAGGCTTTCGCGATGTCGGCTGCCCAGCCGCAGAGGAGTGCGGTAGAGCGGTTGTACTTCTCGCCGACATGGAACTCCTTCAGCTGGGGAGCGTCTTTGGGGAACGAGCGTTTCGCCCCCTGCTGCATTCTGCGGACGTCGGCGAGAAGCTCCTTCTTGGCAGCTATCTCGCTGTCGGTCAGTTGTTCCTTGTCGGAGGTTTCTCCGAGATGGGTGCCGACCGCGTCGCGCATCTCCTGCAGCCTGGCTGTGTACGCGTCGAGGAACGTGGCGTCGATGCCGCGAGGCGTGAGCTCCTCAAGGCGAGGGGTTACCTGGATGATGAGGGCGCCGTGTTCCTCTTCGAGTCCTTCGGGTGTTGAGTGTGCCATTGTGTTTCACCTCCTTTCGGGTGGCGGTTATTGGGTTTATGGAAGGAGGCAGCAGGGATTAAGTTCCACGATGCCCGATCAGGCGCAGGCGGAATGTTGAGTATCTGCCCTACAGCCCCGTGAATGATGCGGAATCTAAAAGAACAGTACAGCCCGGTTCAGACGCTGCACGCCTGCGGATCGGTTGTAGCCCGATATACGACCATCGGGGCGATTCGGAAACAATGAGCAGTCTGGCCGGAAAGAATTCTTACATTTCATCGCTTCGCCACTGGGAGGCTTTGTGCTGCAGCTACGTCGACGTGTATCGTGTCTTCAGATCTTCCAGTGCGCCTTCCCAGTCGAACTTGGGTTGACCGCTCGACTTCTTCGCCTGCTTTCCAGGAGAGACCGGACATATTCCATCACCAGTTTCTGAAGATCTTCCGGAAGGCTTTTGATCATTTCTTCGATGCTCATCGGATTCTCACTTTCAAATCTGCCCTCGACTCTGTACCTCCGGGATTACTTTATCAAATCGCCGGGACTTTTGCAACAGCGGGGAGGCAATGTTGGGGACTAGGTATGTCCGGTTCGGAAGCGGCAGCCGCGTGCCGGTGGATTGAAGGGGATCGCCCGGTAAGGGCCCATGGGCGATGACAGGTGATTTGGGGAGCTTTGCCCGGCAACCGTCGTGCGATCCGGCGCCGCGCCATGTTTTTGTCCGGTTTTGTTCAACGAGCCCTCTGACATCTCGTTTATTATTCCCTTTCGATGTTCTTCCTGCCCTTTCGCGGGAGCCCGTCCCTTGCCCTGACCCGCGGACAGTGGAACACCTGAGTCGAATATAGACCGCGGCAGGTGGAATGTCAACTCGGCGGACGGATGAAAGCATTCAGGGTGCACAAAGCGTCCGGACGATGGTCCGACTTCCGCCGGTTTCCAGCGAAGCACTGGCACGTAATGATTAAGTCAAGACTTCAATCCGCCTTCGTCCGCCGCGGCGGACTTCGGCGGACGGGAGGCGCGGGTTTGATTCCCCGCCGCTTGCGGCGGAACAGGGTTCGGGGCTTGCCCCGAGGTTCATACCATTGATTTCGATTCCTCAGCCTCGAACAGTTTTCCGACCTCGTGATGGCCGACAAATTTGCCGAGGATTCGAAAGTCGCCGGTCTCTTGACGAATTCTTCCTGCGACAATTGCAGGGTGGATCCCGAGAGTCTTTGCCAGACTCAGTACCGCGTCTGGCATCTTTAACTTGCTGGCGGGACTTTCCTTCCAAACGTCTTTTGGAATAAGAATCTCACTCGCGAGGGCATCCGCTTCGTCTTCGCGCAGGTCTCCCTGATAGTCCACGTCAAAATCATCATAAAACTGGTCGATCTCGGACCCAAGGTGGAGACGCAGATGAGCCAGCTCATGCATTAGACTGAACCAGAAATTGTCAAGCCTGTCATACCTTATGGTCAGGGCAATGATAGGATAATCCTGTCTGATCATGATCGCAGATCCATCCAGATACGTACCCGGGAGATGTTTTTCTATCACCACAGAAACTCCCTGATCCTTCAGGTAGCGACATGCGAGTAGAGGCCCATCCTCGAAAACACTCAGGCGAACAAGTGCTCTCATGAAGTCATCATCCAGTTTCTCTTTCCCGTAAGGTACTTTGGGTTTGTTCGCAGCAGCGATATTTATCACTCTTGCTGTCCAGGCCGCAAGAGCGTACTGATCCATCTTTCGGGCCGAGCGCATATGGTTGGACATCCTGTACAGTACTTGAACCAAAGGAATGGGTCTCAATTCATCAAAGAACTTCTTAACAGCTCCTATGTCATCTTTGGATGAACGAGAAAACGGTTTCAGCCAGCCGCGTTTAAGCATTTCTTTCACCGGGAATCGCTGCCACTCAACGGCAAAGTCTGCCGACCTCTTCTCGTCCTGATCCTGAATAAGAGATTCCGCCGGGATGCCAAGTCCGTTGTGGAGGGCTCGAATCATCGAAAGAGTCAATGGGCGTTTTCTTGACAGGACCTCAGAGACTTTGCTCCTGCTTCCGAAGAAAGGGATTAGATCTCTCTGTGAAAGATTTTGTTGTTCCATCCTGAACATAATTGCGTCAATCGGATCAGGCTGAAATTTCCAGGAGATATTTTTCTCGTAATCCTCGATAAGGAAGGTGAGAATTTTCAGCACTTCGCCCTCCCTGGAATCCGGGGACGGATCGAGAGCCAGAAGTCTGCCAACCTCAGCAAGAGCTTTTTCGTAATCTGATCGCGTCTTTATAGTTTTCACAGCATCCATCATCATATTTAAATCACCACTTTGAATATTCGGCGTGTGTACCGAGTCTGTTTATCAATATTGTCTGATTCTTGTAGCCTACCAGAACTTCAAGTGTGTACTTATTCCCCTTGAGATTGAATACAATACGGTTTTCCGCAAGAAAACTCGCGGAAGCGTAACGAGCTTTGATATCTGCAGGCGTGTGCCATCCAGACTTCCTGGCTTCTCCAAGCCATGATGCCAACTGTCCACGTACATCTTCGTGTTTGTCTGCAAACTCATCGAGTTATGTTATCCCTAAGACCCTCACGTACGACAGTTTTCTCCACGATGTTCCCGAAATGATCCATACGTCAATGCTCCCTTATCGGGAACAATGTAACGCCTAAGATTTCATAAGCCAAGCCCTGGACATAAGAATGCCAGGAAGAGAAGGAGTGATACCTGATGGCTGCCAGCTTCAAGTTACGGAGAGGGAGGGACTTAAAATCACAATCTGTGATTCCAAGTTTCGTAATCAAGACTCCAGCACCTCCTCTTGATATCGCGATTTGCGATGTCAAAGGATCCCGGAGGGTATTCGGGAGCGGAGCTCCCTCACAGCTTTGGAGGGCGCCGGCAGAAATGAAACCCGATCCGTCATTCTCCCGGAGCACCATGCCGAGTTCACATCCCTTTTGGACCGGTTCCCGCCTTGATTCCTTCGACCTTTCCGCGGATAACTGTGAGCGAAGCCTTCGGAATTGTAAATACGGCTTCGGAGCCTCCTTTCAGCGTGGAATTCACTATCGGCCCGTCGGGGTCGGCGTAACTCTCCCTGCCGTTCGAATGCCATACATACTGGTCGCGGCCGAAGGTCGCCATCGTTACCTGCCCGGAGAAGAAACCGTGTTTCTTCTCATCCTCCGACTCAAACGCGACTTGAACAGTGTGTGGGTTATCCTGGTCGCGGTTGACGACCATGAGAGCCCAGAGGCCGTCCGGCCGGTGGACCGCGTAGACTGCCAGGAGGTCCTGGCCTGCGGCATCTTTCACGTCGCTCCAGGCCCGGTACGTCTCATGAGCTTCGTCGCCCGGCTTGACCCACTCCAGGTTTATAAGTCGCGCAGCGTAATACTGAGAAGTGTATTGCTTGATTTGCCGGTTCGCGTCCGCATTGAATACGCCGAATGTTCCCCACCCGTGACATCCCGGGGTCAACGGAAATGGAAAAAACTGGAAATAGTACAGCGCATCACCGCCCGCCGTAAGGAACGAACCCGCATATTCTGCAAGCCAGAGCGCGCCGAAAACATCAACGAACGATTGATCGAGGGACCATGAGAGGTTGCTCTCCGTGATAAGCATCGGGACATTGTCCGGCAGGCCGTCGTCCTTCCACACCTGCAAGATGCGGCTCACAAGCTCGGGCTCTTCGAAGAGGCTGCTCCAGGTGACATCGCACGGTGCGAACGGGTAGTGCTCGAAAGACATGAAGGCAAGATCGGAAATGCGATCGTGGGATTTGAGGTAATCCAGAAAACGTCCGAGCCACGAAGTTCTCCCTTCCGCGTCCGGCCACACCTTTATGTCTTCATTGACGCCGGTGAAGACGGGTCCGCCAAGCTTTGCCTCCGGGACGAGGCGGTGGATTGCCGTGGCGAATTGCAAGTAGAGCGCGCCGTAGTCTTCCGGCTGGAAAAACTGGCCATCCGGTTCTTCGCCCATCTCGACGTAGGCCACCGGGTAACCGCGTTTCTTGAGGTAGGCAATCTCTGCCGCCGCGTTTTCCGGCGAGTCATAGAGCATCGCTATCGGCACGACTGCGGGCAGGCCGCTCGTGACGCCGCTAGTAAAGAAGAGATCGAAGCCGGTCTGGTCCCCGAGGTGCTCGTCGAGATCGGAAGCGGAATGCCAGGGGTCAACCGAAGAGCAGTATGTAACCGTCTGATTCTGGTCGGGAGAATGCCGTACTATATCAACGGGTTTGCCGTCGTTGCTGAACGTTCCGACATAGAGTTCCTTTATGGCGTAGCCGAGGCTGTTGCGCATGTCGCCTGTCCCATGCGTATCGTATGTGTTAGAGGATTCTGTCATGAGAATGCGGAGATACCTTGTCCGGATGGGAGCGGGACAGAGTTTCAGAGTTGCGGTTCCCCCTTTTCCGTCCTCGATGATTCCGTCAGGAAAGGCGTTCCACACACCGGAAGTCGGGCCGCTCATGGGGTCATGGCTTCCTTCCCAATACTGCACTTCATAGGCTGTTGCGAAAGGATCTGCCCAGTCTATTCTGATTATCTGCACGGGCTGGCTGGCCCCCAGGTCGATCACAACCCATTGAGCGTGCAGAGAGTCGTCCTCGCCGGTAAAATGCTTCGAGAGATACGGGTTGCTCTTCCAGTAAGTGGCGGGATTGCCGTCTGTCATGCGCGAATAACCGGCGAGCGTTCCATTGTTGCGCGTATGACCCCGGTGAGGCAGGGGATACCCGTATGAGTGGCGGAGGAACTCGGTCGGTTCCGAGCTGCCGGTGAAGTAACCCTGCTGATGCGCCGGCTCGCTCCAGACTCCGTTCGGATTCCAGTGCCAGGCCGCGATTTTCAGCTCCGTGTTCTGGCGGTAGGTCATCGGTCCCCATCCGGCTGAAAGGGACTCCTTGATTGTGGGCTCCTCATACAGCTTGTCGACGGTCCCGTATCTAAGAATGTCGATCGATGTTCCCAGGGCACGGTGAGGGCGGAATGAATTTGTGACATGACCGGCTTTCGCGTCAACGTGAATTGCCTTCAGAGGCGACCCTGCGCCCTGGTCACCCGTACGTCCTGTTAGTATGTCAGCAGGTAATGGCTGGCGGCGGAGCCATTTTGGGATGGCCGAGTATGCTGCGGCCGTCATTACGCCGCCCAGAAATTTGCGGCGAGAAATGCCGGTGGTCTCCCTGACGCTTTTGTGTTTCTTCATCATTCTGCTCTTTCAAAATTTAACTCGGTGAGCGAGGTTTTTCAAATGTCCTGGAATCTGGAAAGCTAGACAGCCTGTTTTCCGGATTTCCGGAAAGTTGGTGTGCAAAGTTGCCTTTTCCATACAATTAGAGGCGTTTGGTTCAGGCAGATCGCTTGTACGAAGTTTATGGAAGTGGTGAATTTGGAAACTGAAGTTCACCGCGTTATCAGCCGGCTGACTCATTGTGTCTGCCCTGCAATGCCGGTGGGCAGCGGTGAGTTTTCTCGAATGAGTATTCAACGGCCCTACAGAATTCTAGACGGCATATTGCTTTGCTCCGTAACAGTCGTTAGACTTGCAGGAGGATGGAGAGGCCTGGAAAGATGCCAGTTTCTAATTGGAGCATACCATGCTGAAGAATTACTTTAAAGTTGCTTTCCGCAATCTAGTTCGCAATAAAGTGTATTCTTCTGTAAACATTGTCGGCCTTTCGCTTGGTTTGGCAGTCTGCTTCCTTATCCTCCTTCTCATCAGATATGAATTGAACTTTGACAGGTATAACCCCAATGCTGAAGATATCTACCGGGTTGAATGGACTGCTCTGTATGGACCGCCCAGCGCCCTCATGCCTCTCGTGACGATTCAACACCTGCGGGAAGGATTTCCGGAAATAAGGCACATTACTGCTTTGGTAAGACTCGGCCACGTCGCTGTTACTCACAACGACAAAGTGTTTGATGAATCGAACTTTTTCCTGGCTGATTCATCAATCTTCAGCGTGTTTAAATTCAATTTCTTGCAGGGCAATCCCGGAACGGCCCTCGTCGATCCCCGAACCGCGGTGATAACACTCTCAACAGCTCATAAATACTTCGGTGACGCAGATCCAATCGGCAAAGAACTCACTGTAGAAGGGCTCGGGCACTTTCTGGTGTCGGGGGTGGTAAGCGACATGCCGCCGCAATCTCACTTTCATGCGGATGTTCTTGGGTCCCTTTCGTCTATAAATTTTGCAAGCAATCCGTTCGCTCATCAGGGATGGATCTATGTCCTTCTATCGAGTGAAGCCTCCGCTCCTCAACTCGTAAAGAAGCTCAATGCCATCGATGATTTCGCACATTTAGGATGGTGGTTCCAGGGGATGAGGTTTCAACTTGAACCACTTACCGCAATTCACCTTTACTCGCATACGATGAACGAGATAGAGCCGGGTTTTGACCCGAAGTATCTCTACATCTTATCCGCAATTGCAGTCCTAATTCTGTTGATCGCTAGCTTGAACTATACGAACATCGCTCTGCTACAGTCAGTGAGAAGGTCGAAGGAAATAAGCCTTCGCAAGATATTCGGCGGGCGGCGGGGAAATTTAATTGCCCAGTTTCTTGGAGAGTCGATTCTGGTCAGTATTGCGAGTACGGCGTTAGCAGTATTGATAGTTGAGATGACTTTACCCTGGCTGGATTCGTTGCTCGACCTCCAGATAGCTGTGTCATACGTGAGCGATTGGGGTTTTCTTCTCGACGGCCTGGGCATTGCGATTCTTGTCGGCATTCTCTCAGCAGGCTATCCAGCGTTCGTGCTGTCTTCGCTCAGCTCGATAAAGGTTTTGAACAGAACCTGGATAAGCCCCCGCGCTGGGCTTGCTTTCAGAAAATGGGTGGTTATCGTTCAATTCACACTTGCAGCGGTCCTTATTACTACCGTACTAATGGTTGAGCAGCAGCTTGGTTTCCTTGAATCGAAGAACCTCGGGTTTGATCGAAAGAATGTCGTAGTGATTCCCTATGAGAAGAAAAACATGGCGAAAGCGTTTGGCTCCTTCAAGGATATGCTGCTTCAGTACCCGGGCGTTAGTGAAGTGTCTGCATGCAGCGGGCCTCCGATAGGCGGGGCTGCGTACATAAGCGTTGTGGACAGCGTAGCTAGGCAGTATATAATGGTCGATCCGGATTATATCCCTCTTTTGCAGATGAGGATGATAGAAGGAAGGAATTTCGAGTACGACAAACCGTCGGACAGCAACGCGTGCATTATTAGCCAAACCGCGGTTCGAGCGTTCAGGCTGAAGAATCCGGTGGGCACTCCTCTACCCTTTGATCCCACCTGTCGCATTATCGGAGTAGTAAATGATTTCAAGGATGAACCGTTGAAAAGTCAATCGGAGCCGGCGATCCTAAAATGGGCCCCGACTTTCTTCAATAAAATTTTGATCAAAATCAATCCAGCGAACATCCCGGGGACAATATCTCACATTGGAAAAGCCTGGGACTCGTTTGTCCCTAATCAGCCTTTTCGATACAGCTTCCTTGATAAAGACTACGATAAACTCTATCGCGTTGAGCGTATGTTTGGGACAATGGCCGGAACGTTTGCGAGTTTCTCCATTCTTGTCGCCACTATCGGTTTGTTCGGTGTGTCCGGTTTCTCGACGGAACGGAGGACCAAGGAAATAGGAATCCGAAAGAGCTTGGGGGCCTCTTCGTGGACGGTTCTGAGGTCTCTCCTGGGCGAGTATATCTGGATGATTGTGCTTAGTGACGTCATATCATGGCCTATAGCATTTTATTTCGTATCCTTGTGGTTGCATGATTACGCGTATCGGGCTGCAGTAACACCTTCGGTGTTTTTATTGTCCGCCGTCATTGTGCTGGCCGTTGGCCTGACCGGAGTCGGCTGGAACTCCATTAGGGCGGCGGAGGCGAATCCGGTGCGTGCTCTGAGGTATGAATAGTCCCGCTTCTTACTGAGGTAAGCCTGCTGCATTTGGGGTGCCAAGATGCAATCGTGGTGCGTGTGTGCCTGGAGATAGGAGTGACCTGTTCGGGCCCGCTTGTCCCGATTGGGGCCTGTCCGTTCGGGAGAGGAGGCGAAGCTGGCTGCCTGGTGCCATTCCGAAAAGGTCATTGTAGGATGATGAAATCCGAGGCAATTCGGGTTTCAAGCCCGAAAGGCACTGGGCATATTGGGCTAAAGCCCTCTTTTTTCGAAAAGCCGTGCCACGACCTAAAGGTCGTGGCAATTACCTGAAGGTCGTAGCTGATACTCCCGCTTCTCAAATCAAGAGTTTTTTCGATCATTTTGTTGCAGTGGCATTAGGCGCTAAAAACGCGGCCCGCCTGCCCCATTGGGGCTTGTCCTTTCGGGAGAGGAGGCGAACCCGTGATGATGCGAGATAAAAAAAGCGCGGCCCGGAGGAGGCCAGGCCGCGTCGATCCCGGAGGGACACCCTCCGGGAGGAGGAGCAATCGATTTCCTAGAGATCGTACCCGATCCGAATGGATCGCGTGGCGAGAGGCTGATCTTGAGTAGAAAGAGTCAAGACCGGCCCTCGAGGAGGAGGAATCGAGCCCTATGCACAAATTTTCTGATACCCGTCTTTCTGTCCAGGTACATCATGCTGCATCTAGTCTTACTGCCGCATCGGCAACAGTTCTGAAGAATGTCTCGAGCGGGCAGCCGAAGCTGTCGCTCACGTGACAATACCCCGATTCGTCTTTCTCATTACAGATCGAGCACACCTCGGTTCTCAGCGACACGAGGTAGTCGTCCACACTTCCCCCGTGCGCTGCCTCGAGTGCGTTCGTAACTTGAGGCAGGTAAAGCTCGAGGACACATTCCGTACCCGGAGCGGCCGTGCATTTCCCGTTTTCATCGCTCTTCGAGCACAGCTTGCAAACATTCGATCTAATGTTGTCGATGTACTGAAAATCAACTTTCGACATTCTCCACCTCGGTTTTTTCGTTAACTGCCGTTCCACGAGGCTCCTCTTTCAGTCTTATTGGAGACAGTTTGCTGGATATACCCTCTTCAGTAAAGCGCCGGTAAAGCGAGATGATAAGCCCGATAAAGAGTATTATCGTGCCGGCCCATAACAGTCCGATAAGAGGTTTGACACTTATTTCCGCGGTCAAAACAGGCGCAACCCCCGCTTTTGTCACGTTTCCGGAATGAACCACCAGCCTGACGCTAGGGATCGTCTTCGCGTCGCCCATACCGACGTTCATGTTCATAACGATCAGCATATGGCCGAATGCCTCGGCGGGAACTGCGTTTTGCTTCGTGCCGGTGAAGTTCAGAGCGGGTGCAACTTCAATTGTTTTTCCCGCTTTTGATGCATTGATGATCGAAGACACGCCGAAACTGCCGCCCTGCTCCATCGCGTTCTGGTCTGCCTGGTTCATGGTGAACTTGACGAGAGTCAGTTCCGTGCCGTCCGCCAGCTTCGTCGGTTTCCCTTTCTCGAGAGTGACGACATCCACGCCGGTGCCGGACGTATTCATATCGCCCATGCTTGTGCCGTTTTCATAACCCATCGGGCTGACGTAGAGATCGTAGCCGGGATAGCTCTTGATGTCGGGTTCGCGCATCGTTCCCTGGTTGTAATCACTGTAGTACATTATCGGCTTCAAGGAGGTAACGGCAGAACCATCCTGCATCTTCACGATATAGGCTTCCTTGTCGCCGACCTTCGCCTTGCCGGTGAACGTCATCTCGTGTCCGTCGACTTTCACAGGAGTTCCCTCAGGGAGCTGTACGGTGGTTTTCGATTCGAGCGCGGTGGAAGCCACAATGCCGATGAACATCAGCGCCAGCCCTGCATGGGAAATAGGCCCGCCGATGAACCTGGGGTTGCCCTTGATAATCCTGAGCATCGCGGCAGTGTGTGCAACGAACGCAAATGCTGCAGCGCTCATGATGACGATTGCCCACACATCCCTGACCGAAAGAAGCAACGACACGATGGCCGTTAGTATTGCCGCGGCAACAGGCAGCGTTAGTCTCTGTCTGAATACCTTTTTATCAGATTTGTCCCACCAGACAAGCTGAGCAAGGCCGATTAGTGCAATAATAAGGAGCCCGAGCGGGAGGCTTGTTGTCACATAGTATGAGGAGTCAACCGCAGTTGGTTTTCCCTGGAGCAGTCCAGTGATTATGGGAGAGGAGGTTCCTACGAGGACGA
>JBJKQU010000146.1:0-26984 GCA_046705025.1 Candidatus Kryptoniota bacterium
GAATGAAACCGCAAAGCTCGCCAGGACACGCAAAGACAACTATCAATGAAACAAACACTTGGCGACTCTTGGCGCGCTTGGCGGTTAAAATCATCCGCGACGATACCTCCCATGAGTGAGGCAATACCCGGCAGCACGATGCAAGACCCGACAGCGGGCATTTCAATCCAAAAGAGAAACCTGATTTCCAGCACATTTTTTTCATTGCGAGGACAACTTAAGGGCTACCAGTGGTCACTCAAGACTCGTTTCCACATTCCCGGTCAACTTCAAATCCTGACGGGTCGTTACTACGACAACTATTATCCGGACATCCGGCCGGAGACGTTTTTCTTAATGGTTCGGTCGGATGTCGGCCAGCAGATTGAAAGCATCGTTCCAGTTGCTCCATGTGCAGATTGGAGCGGATCGGAAGATGGACGGCGGTCCATTTGCGTTTGAGCGGGCCTTGACCCTGTAAATGTTCGCGGTCTTACGGCAACTCGCTGCAGTCGAAAGGTTTCTGACGGATGGTTTGAGATTTTCCCGGTGACAGCATGCAAGCCGGTAAGGAGTGGTTGCCGCGCGTATCGTTCTACCGCCGTGGCAGTGGAGGCCAAGGTTTAACCTTTCTGAAACATTGTCTGATCCCGGCATTCGAATTCTCATCGTGCTGCTCCTCCAGTTAAACCGGTTTCTAACCGGGCCCGCTTCTGGATCGGACCTCCGTATGTCATGGTTAACGAAATTTTCATCGGACAAGTTCGCTTTTCGGAAAAAAAGAATTCTGAAGATTTTGCCCGATATATCACTCGGAGGCAGAAGTTGACAAATTCTTGTTCTTTCAACGGATCCGGATTTTACCTCTCGCTGTCATGCAGCGTCATGGTTGTATATTATTGCCGGAGAATAAGATGAAAGAATACACCGCTCAGCAATTTGCCGGGCATGCTCAGTGACTGAAAGGCCGGCTGGGCCTCTTGTAACACGCACTGATATTCTTTATCGTATAATGTCTCCTTCGATTTACAAATAGGAATAGAGGTGTTTTTATGAAAGACCGAAGGGACTGTGAGGTAGTCGAGCGTCGCGCGGATAAGGTAGGGGGAGCATGGGTCTTCAAAGGAACACGGGTTCCAGTCTCGGCCCTTTTCGAGAATCCCAGAAATGGCGCGACAATTGAGCAGTTCTTAGAGCGGTTTCCGGGCGTCAGCCGATCTTAGGTCGAAGCTGTAATCGATTTCGAGATGGCAACCCTGGCCAACTCAAACCGCAAGTGAGAATTCTCTTCGATCAAGGAATCCCGGTGCCGCTTCCTGAATTTCTGGCGGGTCATATTGTTGAGACCGTGTATGAACGGGGGTGGTCCGAGTTCCCGAACGGAAATCTCCCGGATGCTGCCGAGGAACAAGAGTTCGAAGTCTTCATTACGACGGACCAGAACTTACGCTTTCAGCAGAATCTGGGCCGGAAGAAAATGGCTTTCGTGGTTCTTCTTTCAACTTCATGGAATCGAATTCAGTTGCACATAAAGGATATTAAAGCTGCGATCAACGCGTCGACTCCCGGAAGTTACAGGGAAATACGGATGTGAACATGGAGATCGGGGAACATGCCAACTGTGAAGATGTAAGCGCTCGCGTTTGGCAGGAAGCGGCCCGGAGGATAAGCTAATAAGGTCAGCGATATCGACGGTTTGGGGTACCAATGTCATAGATGCTCTATAAGGTTAACCCTCCAGAATTATTCCACATTCCTCGGTAGGTGACCGGGATAGACCGTTCATAAACCTTATTTGGTTTTCCCAACCTTAGTAACATCGGGCATTGCGTTACACAACCATATTACCTTATCGAGCTTCCGCTGTTAGTCCCCCTGGCTAAGACTGTCACTCCACAGAATCAACCTTTCTCAAGCACGTTCCGATTCAAGAAGTTCCTTCAGCGCAGGCAGGGCAAGGAATATTCCAAAGTCCGTGAGTCCAGAGTCTCCGCTATTGTCGAATCTACATTTCCTGTTTAACACATCCTTCACAAATGAGAAATATTAGGTTGGCATTGGGTTCGTATTTTTAAGCGTGAAGCTCAAGCAGGTGAATGAAGCCGCATAGATTAGTTGAGCTAGATCTACGGGCGTGCGCGTCAGATGCCGAAGCCATTTTTAGGTGCTTGATTTTGTTCGGCATGATGATTACTGGTCTTCAACCTGTCAAGGCACAGTCGTACGTAAGGACTCTAAGTCACAACGGGTCGTCGTTCATCAACAGCGAACACCTGAAGTACAAAGTGGCCTGGAATTTTATCAGTTTGGGGGTTGTGGAGACGAGTCAAGTGAAGCGGGGGGATTCAAGCAATGTCGAATACTACATTACTTCCCGGGCGCGATCCACAACGTGGCTGCCGTTTGTTCATGTCAATGTCATAGACTCGGCCATTCTGCGACCTGCTCTTCCATCGAACGTCTGGTTTCATTTTGTCGACAGCAAATCGAAAAGCTGGGCCATCTATTCACATGATTCGGGTTCCACCGTTCTGTTTATGAAAGGTGTTGAAAACGGAAAGGATACGGTAACCAGTTCTTTGAAAGGGGATGCGCCGTGCTACGACGCTCTGGGATACCTCATGTTAATCCGCACACTTTCAGGTTCCGGCCGGGATCTTACGGTCCCCGTCATTGTTGACTACAAGCTCAAACCAACGGAGATAATATTTCACCGGCAGGTTGAAGCGGTAAAGGTGCCGGCTTTTAAGGAACCGATTCTCGCTCACCGATTTGAAACGAAAGGTGACTGGTCGGACCCTTACTCCGGCGGAACCGGTGCAAATATGACCGGATGGATCAGCGCCGACTCTGCCGCCGTTCCATTACTAATCAAGATGAAGATCCTGGTCGGCAGCATAAATGTTGAGCTGGAATCCTGCGCCCGGCCGGGCTGGATACCGCCCACCACTTCGCACCCGACGGAATTTGAGTCCGCCGAGAACCGGCAGAGTAAATTGCCACCGCAACGGTATTGAGAGCGGTCTCCAGGAAAACCGGAGGTCCCTTGTGCGATTAACATACACAGTCATTCTACCGATCGTCGCGGCGTGGATTTGCATCGCCCTGGTCGTTCCGTCTTATGCACAAGCGTTGCAATGCAGGGCAAGTTATGCTGACTCGACAAAAGGTTTGGCCGCGCTCACTTCACCTCCGAATAAGTCAGTCACCGAATCAAACAGTGATTATCTGCCGACGTGGTACGACATGATTACCAGAATTCCGGGCGATTGGCTCGAGTGGGGGGAGGGGACCTCTCAGGGAAATTATGTGCCCATGATAGTCGGGATTGCAGCTATGACGGCAGGTCTCATGACCATAGATCATCAGGCATACTCGCTTGAGAAACGTTTGTATGATAACTCACCGGCATTTCACACCATGACAGACGGGCTTGTGCTTGTAGGTGACGGAAGATTCCAGTTCGGAGTAGTCGGAGCGTTTGCTGCATACGGATTCGCATTTGGAGATATCCGCTCGCTCAGAACTGCCAGCGAAATCACGGAGTCAATATTGGCTTGCGGTAGCGTGGTTCAGCTTCTAAAGCATCTCACGGGTAGGGAAAGACCTGAAGTAGCAACAGAACGTACAGGCGACTGGAGGTTTTTTCCGAATCCCATCAGTTATGAGAAACACGTTCCCCATTATGACTCGTTTCCCTCCGGTCACATAGCGACTGCCACCACCACGCTGATCGTGATTGCGGAAAACTATCCGGAGTTGGCCTGGCTTAAACCCGCCGGGTATGTTGTTCTGGCGGGTATTTCCGCAGGACTTGTCGCCTACGGCATTCACTGGTGGAGCGACATACCGCTCGGCGTTGCGCTAGGTTAGTCTTTCGGTGAATTGGTATCTCATCCTCTCGTGCTGACCGTCGAAAAGAAGGCGGTTCAAAGTACCACGCATTTGTCTCTTCAGCCGGTCATCTGTCCTGGAGGATTCGGCATAGAAGCAAATCTTTCGTTTTAGAAAAAAGGGTTCCCGGCAAAAGGATCGTGGAGGGTACGATGATAGACCATGGAATCAAGGTGGTTGCGGTCGTCAACACTCAAAGTCCTGAGAAAGTCGAAAACATTCTCACCGAGCTGGTGGGGGCAAATTCAATTTCTCGAACTGAAAGCGGATTCCTGATCAGAACAACAATGCATGGCCAAAGGGCCACAGAAACGAACAGGGCACTGTTATCGGCACTCCGAGGCGTTGACAACGGGCTGACCCTGGAGTCCGAGTGGACTGACGACGGAGTGACCGCGAAATTCTCAGACTTTGTGCTCAAGGGAATTGAAGAAGCGCACGTCAGCATCTGACCATGTGTTCCAACACTAATCGCGCTTCATGATTATTTATAGTACAGTTACCGAACCGTTCGGGTCCTGAAGACTGGTACGTGCGTTATCGGCCCGGATCCGGTTGATGAAGGTGTTGTCCGTGTTCCGACTCAAGGAGTTCCTTCAGCGCAGGCAGCACGCGATCCCAGAAACTCTCCGAGTCCTTCCGCCTTGCTTCGTCGCCGTTCAGATGATCCGTCACGACAGTAAGCACAGTCTTGCTTCCAGAGGATTTCAGCTTATAACAGACATGAGCATAATTCTCTTCGATATCCGCCGCACCGTTAGCGGGGTTGAAGTCTGATAATTTTAGGAACTTCCCCTGTTCAACTTCCAGGACTTTGCCTTTCCGATATGTCTTTATTCCTCTGGAGTCACCAGTCCAGATAACCGGGCTTCCCTCTTTGAAATCTGAATCAACGTCCAGGGCGAACATATACTTCCGCGTGTAGCTCGAACTCGTCAACGCTTCCCATACTCTTGCTGCTGGGGACCTTATTTCGATTTCCCTTCTTACAATCAGCTCTCCGTTCGACGTCTCTCCCGTTCCCATGGCAAATCACCACCTCTTTCTAGAGACAGCTCAGGTTCCTAAGCCGTTTTCCGACTCTTTTAGGAAACCGGTTCCGCTACCTCCTTTATTTTTTTCATAATCATTCCCCAGCCGTTCAACGTATCTTCATATCTTTTCTGTCCATTCTCGACCGAACCGAAATCGCCCTGCGAAACGTTGAGCGATGTGCAATGGCCAGCCCGTGACGAAAGGCGGCAGGATACTGTCAGGTAGTTGGACGGTATGTCCTCGAGACCCCCCGTTCGGATCGAACACGGTGTAACGGAGCAGCCTTTCCTCTTCTACCTCGATCACTTTTCCTTTCACGTACACCTTGCCGTCAACCGCCCCTTTCCATTCGAGCGGACTCCCCGGCTTCCAGTCGGAAAGCGCTTCGCAGTCGAACATGTATTTCCTTGTCAATGAAGGATTAGTCAGGGTTTCCCGGACACGCGAGGGGGGCGCGTTTATCGTTATTGAACTCTCTACCATCAAAGCTTTTTCCATTGTATCTCCTCATTTCAAGACTGGCTCCTGATCACAGGCACGAGGTTTTAGTTTGACCTTGCGGCGCACCGATGAGCGCCTCCGTCTGCGATGCGCTCACTGTTGGGGTACAGCTTCGTCCGCGCTCGGTCCGTATACAGAGGGTACCTTTCCTCCCGCCAGCCGGATATAGACCGACATCTGGCCGCGGTGATGGACCTGGTCGAGCAGCATGAAGAGCATGAAATCACCGGCCGAAGATTTGCTTCCCGCGAACTCGACGGCTTTGTTCAGGTCGGCGTCCGATATTTTCTGCAGGCGGTCAAGCACGTCCGCAGATGCCTTTTCAAAATCCTCGATGAGTGTGGAGAGTTTATCCGGTGCATAGGTCTGGAAAATAGTCCTGTCGAGCTTCTCACCGAACACGTAAGCCTCTATCAGATACATCTCGATAACGAACATGGACATCACACGCTTCGCGCTCGACGAGCGCTCGTGCGGGGCAAACGTCAGTTTGTCTGCCGGAACCGCCTTCATCACTCTGATCGTAGTCGCAAATTCTTTCTTGAGCAACGGCAACAGGTTATCCCTGGTAATCATGATCTTCTCCTTTTAGATGAGTGTACAGTCGCAATAGCCGTACAGCGAGACCGGCGTGATTATCCTTCCGTAAGTCTCATTACCAAAGCGGAGAACTAAACCGTTCTCTGGAAAGGGGTTATACGCGCGGCGAAGAGTGCGCCTTTGAAACGTGCGGCATCAGGGGAGCACCAGGCCGTACCTCTGTTCCTTCAGCGGTTTTCCAAATGCGGTAGAATCTTTCTCCTCCGTCAGCCTGAAGCCCGCGCGCTTGTACAAGTGCGCCGCCGCCGTCAGCTCGTGCGTCGTCCAGAGATACGATTCCTTCTTAGTGTTGTGCTTCCCGTAGAACTCGCATAACCCTTCGGCGACGTAAGTTTCGAATTCTATCCCGTAGTTGTACTCCCGGCCATAAAGGTTTCCGTGCAAATAGATCACGTACCCGATGTCGCCGGGACGGAGTTCATTGCGGATTCTTATCTCAGCCAGCAAATCCTTCTTTCCCATTTCCGGATCTCCCACTGTTCATGAGCATGCCCCTTGCGCTGTGCATCGCCGGGGGCCTAAGTTATTTCTGCCCCACCGACGGCTTCTTCGCGTTTTGTTTGCTACACCTTAAACAAGGCCCTATTGCGGCCGGAAGATTACCTTCCCCCGCTTCCCGCGACCACCATAGTCTTTCAATGCCGCCTGGTACGATTCGAACGGGTACGACGCGGACACATCGAGCCGGAAATCATCCCGGTTGAGGAGAGCGGTGAGGGACGCAAACATGGCGCTCCTCCGCTCCGGCGTCTTTCTCACGAAATATTCCCGGACACTGAAGCCCCTTAGGGATAGATTTCTGTAGAGGAAAAGCGAATTGTGCGACTCAACTGCATCGTGGCTCAGAGCTCCGTAAACGACGACTGTAGCGTCGGCAGCGGCGGATTTCAACAATTCCGTTCCGATCTTGCCGCCGACGCTGTCCAGTACCGCACCGGCACCTTTCCCGCCCGTTATCTTCATGACTCGGGTCGAGATTTCCCCGGTGGAGCTGTCTATCACTTCCCTCGCCCCGAGCGATTTCAGTTCGTCCGAATATCCGGGTCTCCTGACCACGAGGATCACGTTGACTCCACGCGCGGCGGCGATCTGCGTAACGATTCTGGATACGCTCGAATTTCCCGATGAAAGGAGGAGCCACTCTCCTTCCCTCGCGCCGACCGTTTCAAGGAGTCCCCACGACGTAACCGGGTTGAGAAAAGACTGGACCGCCTTCTCTTCCGGCACATTCTCGGGCAGGAGAAACAGGTCCGCGGCAGGAACCACCACGTAATCCGCCCAGGCATTCTTTGCAAAGAAAGACGCCTTTCGGCCCACTGGCAATTTTGCGTTATTACCGACGCTCTCAATTATCCCGGCTCCTTCAAGACCGGCAATCTGAGGGAACGCCGGCTTGAGGCGATAGTGCCCCCTTATGAACATCTCGTCCGATGGATTGATCGGACTTCCTATCATCCTGAGCCGCACTTCCGCGGGTCCCGGTTCGGGCTTGTCGATCTCCTGTAACTGCAAAACCTCTGACGCGTTTCCTGCCCGCTCAAAACACAACGCCTTCAACTCAGTATTATCCTTTCTCTATTCCAATCAGAATCACAATACGACGGTCCCAACTTGCAGGCCTCGCCCGGCTGCCGGCTCCGTGGACCATTTCACTGAATTTAATGTTACCCGTTCTCTTTGTTCAATCCACACCCGACATAAATCATTAAGCTGCCACATCCTTATAAAACGGGTCCCTTCGCGGTGCAAGGATATGACGCAATGGGCGACAGGGCCGGAGATGAAAGAGGTGCGGTGGGTAAAGACGGGAAACGATGATCGAAGAGGTCGGGACAGGGGTCTCGACCCGGGAACTCCTCTTGACGTTTCCGCCGATAAGGAGCAGGAGTGCTTCTCTGCGTAGCCCGAATCGGTTGTCCCTCAGAGCACGCTGCGGTCAGCCGGAGGCCGAGCTCACGATCCCGGGTCAGTATTCGCCGTCAATAGTTTTCCTGACCGCATTAAGAACCTCCTGCGACATGTACGGCTTCTGCACGAAAGTCTTCACCCCGAGGTTTTCCAGCCTGTCTTTCACATCCGGGGAGATATATCCGCTGGCTATGACGACTCTTGCATTCGGATCGATTTGTTTGATTTGCGCTACGACCTCCTGCCCGCTCAGCCTTGGAAGGCCGAGGTCCGAAAGTACCGCCCCTATCAGCTCCCGATTCGTGCGAAACACATTCACGCCTCTTTCTCCGTCGGCGGCCGTGACCACTCTGTAGCCGTTCGAAGTCAATATGGATTCCACAAGCTGCCGCAGCATCTCTTCATCTTCTATAAGAAGGATTGTCTCGGTTCCGCCGGGCATCCGGGTTGTTCTTTCCTTCGGCTGTTCTTGCCGTTCCTCCTCTATCCCGTTCACCGGGAAGTAAATTGCGAAGACCGTTCCTTTTTCCTTCTCGCTGGCGACGTCGACGAACCCGCGATGGCTTTCAATAATGCCGTAGACGACAGACAGTCCCAACCCTGTCCCCCTGCCGACATCTTTCGTAGAGAAGAAGGGCTCAAAAATCTTAGCCTTGGTTTGATCGTCCATACCCATGCCGGTATCTCTTATCTCCAGTTTCACGTACCTGTTGGTGGCCGCTCCGGGATGCTTCGCAGAGAGCGCCTCGGGCGGGACGGTACTCGTCGAGATAGAAAGGACACCGCCACCGGGCATGGCGTCCCGCGCGTTAACGCAGATATTTAGAAGTACCTGGTGAAGCTGGTTCGGGTCCGCGGTGATCCTCGGCAGGTCGCCGGGCAGACTCGTGGTGATCTGGATCGTCTTCGGAAAAGTCGCACTCAGAAGCGTCGCAATCTCGGCAACGATCTCATTTACCTGTACCGGCCGGAATGTCACCTCCGTTCTACGGGCAAACGTCAGGAGCTGGCTGACGAGTGATTTTCCCCGAGAGGCCGAGCTCATGATCGCCTGCAGACCGGTTTGGGATCGGTCGGCGCCCGAGGCCCTGTCCTTGAGCATCTCTGCATATCCGAGTATTACTCCCAGGATATTGTTGAAGTCGTGAGCAATTCCTGCCGCGATGTTACCCAAACCTTCCAATTTCTGAGCCTGCAGGAACTGCGTCTGCAATTTCTTGTTCTCTGTGATGTCTTGCAGAACCTCCAGCATTGCTTTCTGGCCGTTATATCTGAACCCGGTATGGTTTATTAGCAATGTCCTGCCATTTAACATGCCCGGGACTTCGATGCTGCTCGATTCCCCGACGGCAATCTGGTTTTCAAGCGGGCACCCTTCACATTGCAGTTTGTTGTCTC
Organism: Candidatus Kryptoniota bacterium; assembly: GCA_046705025.1. Lineage (GTDB taxonomy): Bacteria > Bacteroidota > Ignavibacteria > Kryptoniales > JAKASW01 > JAKASW01. The sequence goes on from JBJKQU010000146.1 coordinate 9,316, forward strand.
TGTAGACTTCCCAGCATTGACGGCCGACGGCGTCAAAACCGAGGAGCGACTTCATCCAATCGCTCAGAAAGAGAATCTTTCCATGCTCATCGACCATGTCTATCCCGAACGGGAAAGTCTGTATCAGCATCTCATTGAACGCGTTGAGCTGGCGAAGGTCCTCCTCCGCAAGCTTGCGCTCTGTTATATCCATGCCGATACCCACAAGGCCGATGATTTTCCTGCCGCCGTCCCGCATGGGAATTTTTGACAGCAGTTCCCAGCGTGGTCGACCGTCCGGGTCTACCCGGTATTCCTCTCTATCCAGGATTTGCACGCCGTAACGGATGACGTTCCGGTCGTCCTTGAAGTTAGCTTCGGCCAAATTCCTCGGATATATCTCGAAGTCGGTTTTACCCAGGACACTCTCCTCGGAATCCAATTCTTTTTTGCCCGAAGTCGCGCGAGCGTGCTTTATGTACGCCCGATTGGCGAGGGTTATTTGATGTTGCTTGTTCTTGATGCAAATCGGATTGGGAAGATTGTCGACCAGCGTTCTCATGAGAATGCGCTCCCTTTGTGACGCGTCATCGGCACGCTTTCGATCAATCGCTCTCGCTACCTGTTCGGAGACATACTCGAGCATTTTCAGGTCGCGCTCACCGTAGGCATTCTGGTCGGTGTAATGCTGAATAGCCATCACTCCGAAGGTTTTGCCCTCTACCTTAAGCGGGACACCGATCCATATCATGGACTGTGTACCGACTAGCTCGATTTCCCCGCGTCTGGTCAATTCCCTGTCCTTGGCCTCATCGCACATCAGAGACTTTCCCGTCCTGATTACATATTCGGTCAGCCCCTTTCCAGTACGGTGCGGAGGGATGTATTTATCTACTTCGTCGACGAAATAAGGGAAGCTCACAACGTCTTCCTTTTCATCGTATAGGGCAATGTAGAAGTTGTTTGCCGGCATTACCCGGCTGATAATATGGTGTACCGTCCCGTACAGTTCGTCCAGACTCTTGGATCTGTCGGGCACCTGTGAAATCATATATATGGCATTCTGAAGAAGGTCGGCCTGCCTTCGCTCCGTAATGTCACGGATGGTCGTCAGCTTCATGTCGTGTCCGTCGATGTTCAGTGAACGGGATCTGGTCTCCACGGGAAAAGTGGTCCCGTCCTTTCTCACAGCGCGCTGCTCATTCGACTTCATCACGCCCAGAGTCATTCGTTGCAGCCCGGAGTCGGATGACCCCGTCCACAAAAATTCCGGAAGGTCCCTTCCCACCATCTCTTCGGAAGTGCAGCCGAACATGTTGAGTGCCTGGTCGTTTATATCGGCAATCACTCCGTTCTCGCTGACGACAATTCCCTCGAAAGTAGCCTGCGACAACCTGGAATATCTTTCCTCACTCTGTCTAAGCGATGCTTCGGTACGCTTTCTCTCAGCCAACTCGCTGTCTGCCCTGTGCAGGGCACCTCTGAAGTTATGCGAGGTCACGTGCTGGAAGATCGCCACGACCAATGCGAAGAAAACATTTACCGCCCAGATTAGCGAATCGCTTCGCTGAAACGAAGATCCGGGCAGCTTGATGAACTTGCCCAGGTAGAGAAAACCGGATTCTGTCAGGATACAGAGAGCTGCAGTTGCGTACCCTGCTTTTGCGCCCAGAAGAAGACCTGCACCGAGCACGAGGACAAGATACGCGGCCAGTATAGGAGCCTTAACGCCGTCAGCGGTCAGGGAAAAGAACGAAATGATCAGCCAGAACTCGGACAGGGTTACGAATCCTGCCAGTCTCGGCTTGCCACGCTGGATCAGCATTATCGCACTAGTTATCGCTACCCAGCTTGTTGAAAGAAGCACAAGCCACCTTGTGGCGAGAACAGGAGCCGATATGATCGCCACTACGGCAATCAACGGCAAGAGGACTACCAGCGGTACAAGAAACTGTACAAGCAGACTGGCGATAGCGCTCTCTTCCTGGTCACCGAACTCGGGTGGGACCAGTAGAGATTGGAGTATTGATCTCAGCCACTCCGATTTTTCCTGAACAATTCTCTTCATCGTCGCGTTCTCCTGTTATACGCGCATCTCCTGTCGCCCTTCCTGACAAAGACGGCAATCCGCCGATTCACGGACCTATGAGGCAGTGGCCTTACATAAGAGAACTCCGAAGAGGAGGAAAAAACAGCCTGGCCCACGCAGGCATCGACCGATGGTGACTGCTCACGCACAGGAAAACGCTCCCGTGTGCGGTCTTTTGAGAGGCCGCTACGGCATGCGCAAATCCATCGCGTCTCCTTTCGAGAGTATCGCATACACAGCCCCTTACCTGATACGTCCAATACTCCTTGGAAAAGCCGGGAACAGGTCAAGTTGCACGACCTAACGCCGCCCCGTCTTACGGGGGACACAGCCCCTATCTGGTATATCGGCGGCTAGCGACTAAAACTTTACGTTTCTGTAGAGAGAAGCGCCCTCCGCCATCCAGCATGAGATCAAAATGGCGCGTTTTTCGCCGAAAATCGGTGAAACCAATGTACCGGGCCGACCAAGAAAAAACAAATCCGTCGCCCTGTCGGAATCGAGGTCAGCCCCAAATAATCCCGCAGATTCGCCAAATCCGCGGTGCCGGAAGTGATTTATCTCACTTTCACGCTGCCGGGAATTATTCGTGTCTATCTCGCTCAAGCTCTTCCCGTTTGTGCCGAATAATAGCTTTCAGCTACTTCGATACCTCTTCTAATTCCCGCCCGGCGTTGTCCGAAACCTCCCGGCCGGTCCGCGGACCGATCGGCAGAAAGCCGAGCACGACAGAGACGACCAATGCTACAAATGAACCCGCCAACGGGGGCTTCACGGTCATCATATAGACAATCCCCAGGAGGATCATCGTCCTCATTCTGATGGAGAGAACGAACGAATTGTCGAGCGTGCGCTTCCTTAGCCCCGGGGTTATGCTATCCAGCGAGCCTGCTTCCTTCCTCATCTGTCTCATCTTTCTCCCCGTCATCGTGCCGCCGATGGCACCGATCAGAATCACTCCCAGGAAACCGATGGCGACCCAGCCGGCGCTCCGCCAGGCGACCGCGGCCATGTAAATGCCGGGTATGAGAATCAGCGCCAATGCCGTTTCACCTATCATGCTGACCTTCGAATATGTGGAAAGTGAATCCCGCACGTTCTCAAGATTCACTGCTTTGCGCATCGATGTGACGCACTGCCATTCGACCGCCACCGCAGCCGCAAGAATCAGCGCGCCGGCGACATGCAGGAACAAAGCTATCAGATACAACATTCCGGACTCCTCTTCTATTTGAAATGAAGAAGGGCGCGACCGCCTCTTCCGCTATTCGTCTTCGGGCGCTTCGTGAACGGAAAGAATGATTCTTCACGTACGCCTCTATACCTATAAACGAAATCGCGTCCGAAATATTGCCTCGCCGCCGAAAGAAATTCCGGTCCTTTGGTGTCTTGATCATCTGGTCTTTGCGACGCCGGGAATTCGAAGGAGGACGCGCACTCGAAAGCTTTTCCTCGCTTTCGGCTCTCGGCTATCGTACCGACACTCGTTACGCCCCGCTAAACCACAACTACTATCTTTCCCCGCGTCTTACCCGTTTCGATTTGCTGATGAGCTTTGGGGAGATCTTCAAACTTGTATTTAGCCGAGACGTGAGATTGTACTTTTCCTTCTGCCATAAGCTTCGAGATTTGCTTCATGTCTTCCCCGTTCGACTCAACCAATATCCGAAACGTTTGTACACCTCTCGCTTTTGCCTCTTTAAGATGTACATCTCCGAAGTCAGCCTTGATGGAAACGACCCTTCCTCCTTTCCCGGCAACCGCAATCGAACGAAGCAGGTGTTCCCCATCCGCAATCGAATCGAAGACTATGTCGGCATCATTGACTTTGTTTTCAAACTTCTCAACGGTGTAATCTATGAACTCGTCCGCGCCGAGCTTCATGACAAGATCTTTTTTGGAAGTAGATCCCGTTCCGATGACATAAGCGCCGAAGTTCTTCGCGATCTGAACCGCGTAGTGGCCGACGCCGCCGCCCGCGGCATGAACCAGTACTTTGTCGCCCTTCTCGATCTTCGCGTTGGTCACGAGTCCCTGCCATGCCGTCAAGGCCGCAAGGGTCGCGGCAGCGGCATCTTCATACGATACGGTCTTCGGTTTTAGAGCCAACTGGTCGGCGGGTGCGGCAACGTATTCGGCATAAGCTCTTCCATTCCCCGGGAAATTGACCATCCCGAACACTCCATCGCCTTTCTTAAATTCCTTCACGTTGCTCCCGGTCTCTTCAACCGAGCCTGCCATGTCCCATCCCAGGATGAAAGTCTCTTCGCCTTCCTTGGGTCTCAGCATCCGCTGTAGCGTTGCTCTATCGCGCCTGACTCCTGCATCTACGGGGTTGATGGAGATTGCCTTTACTTTGACCAATACTTCTCCGGTATTGATCCGCGGCTTTTCGACCTCAGCCAATTTGAGGTTCTCGACGCCGCCGTTTTCCTTTAATATCATTGCTTTCATAGCCATTCCTTGACGCTGTAGTTATAGAAATTCAACTGTGAGTTCAATTTAATCCCCGGTCCCGGTTTCTTCCGCCCCGGTGATATATTCAACGAAGGACGCCGGCATGGAGTTTCGGAGATGCTCCCGGCTTCGCCCGGCCGTTCCAGCCGTGCAGGAGTCGAACTCCTGCACGAAATTGCTCCGACAGTTTAACCGTCGCATGGCTCGGTGGTCGTGTCTCCCCGTCCCGAAGGGACCGCCTCGCGGCGACGACAGGTTAATTTGGAATGGCGCCAAAGGGGTCCCTGCAACAACCCACAATTCACCTGTCATTGCGAGGCACGCGACCGCGTGCCGTGGCAATCCCCATCATTATGGTCCTAAGCCCTGAGGCTGCATAGGCGCAGGTTTCATTACGGGGATCGCCACGGCTCCCACGCGCCTCGCGTGGTCGCCCGCCCAAATTATGTAGGGGCGGACTCATCGCGATGTAAAGGTTCATTTATAGAGGCCAAGCACCTCCATTTTCCCCTTGCGAAAACGTCACGATGTGATCCCTTCGGGAGCGTCCCGGCCCCTTCCACTGAGATCGTTTGATTTCTGAAGAGGCAATTTCAGAAGTCTCCTCCGTCACATAACAGCCACCGCATATTGAAATCGCCTCTCTTCATTGGGGACGGGACGTCCCAAAGCCATAACCGTTTTCGCGGGGTGTATTTTTGCGCCTCAATTATTGTATATATGGCGCATCCGCCTATGGCGGACTTTCAGTCCACTTTCTTTTGTACAAGCAAAAGAAAGTGGACAACTGTAACAAATCATAATAGCATCATCCTCACGACAAGACACCTTCGTGACTCTCACTTCCGCGCGAACTCGATCAGTGAACGATAGTCGTTCTCATCCGCGTCGCGCAATGCTTTCAAGGACGCGGACCTTGCGGCACCCTTAGCCGTAAGACTTACACTCCCCCAGGTGAACGGCGGTCGCGCAAATCCATGATCGATGAGTATGTCCGCAATAAGCCGCGAATGTCTCCCGTTGCCGTTTGCGAACGGATGAATGGAAACGATCCGGTGGCTGAATCTCATGACTGTTTCATCCGGGCTGAATACGTCGTTGTCTGTCCAGTATCTGCAGTCATCCAGGAGTGTTCTCAGCTCCACGCTGAATTTTCTTCTCCTGCTCCACTCGACAGCTTTTTCCACGCCTAACTGCTCGAACTCGTTGAGCTCTGCTCTCGTCGTAATAGTTTTTATCAGCAGGCCGTCTTTCTCGTCTTCATCAATTGGAGTCTGGCCTTCTGAGAAGTCGAGGTCTAATCCCACAGATGCTTCGGGACCTCCCGCTTGAGCATATCGACCCTGTCCTTGATCGCCTGCGTGAGCCGCTCCTCGCTGTTCTCCTGATCTTCAAGCTTCATGTTATGAGAAGTCCTCATCACAATCTCGCGGGCCACCTGCTCGGCCCGCTTCTCGATCATCTTATCGATGGAAGAGTCTCTGGGGACAAAGCCGTAGACAAAATCAAGGTCGAGTGCCCGGCCGACCTCGATCAGTTTCTTGAGAGTTATGCTGCCGTCTCTCTCGCGGTCCTCGATTCCTTTTGCGCCCACGGCGGTCATCTTCAATCTTCGCCCAAGCTGTGCGAGGCTCATGTTGAGTGTAGTCCTTACTGCATTTATCCATCCACCTTGCGGGACTTCTATGTCTTTGATTTCCGCGTACTTCGAGAGCTTCTTGTCGAGCTGTTCAATCATGAGTTTGCGGCCGAGCGTTACCATTAGCATATATCCTTATGTTTTGCGGTGCATGTAAGCATATAAGCTTATCGCGGCAAGGAATTTATTAACGTATATATTAACAACCCTGAAATCGATCTGAAATAGCGCCAAAAGGACCTTGTAACAGCACCTCTGCAAATCACCCGCGCAGAGGCGATTTCCGGAGTCTCACAAACACCGTGCAACGACCTTGGGAAAATGGCGTCGGAAACTTCGAGCGGCGCGTTTAGAAACAAATATGGATTCTATCCGCCCTCTCGGTCTCCTCCGCATTTTATCCCGTTCATCAATATCCAGAATGGATAATGCGGGATGCCGCAAGGCGGCATTTGTTTCAGCGCCGCGATGAAGTTTCCAGCCATTTTCCCACAGTCTTGACTTTTTCTTTTGAGCCAGAGGCTCATCAGCCTCGGGCTGAGGTTCTTTCTTTTGTGTCAAGACAAAAGAAAGAACACCTGCAACCACTCTTGGCCCAGCAAAAGAAAATGAACAAACGTAACAGACCACGACATTGTCAATCTCATTGTCTCGCGGTCACACCATCACTACAGGTCGCCCCCATCGGGGCTTATCATTATTGGGGGTACGACATCCTACAAACAGGTCGTCCCTACGGGACTCGACTTCGCCGGCTGGCGCGTGATCGAGGCCGCCGCCACAACCCGCAATTCTCCCGTCATCGCGAGCGACGCGCCAGCGTCGCGTGGCGATCCCCTTCTTTGTGGTCCCGCAGCTGTTGCCGCGAGCTACGCCACGGTGTCCGTTCTCATGATGTTCACGGCATGGTGGATAGATTGGATGAGGATGGTGAGGGAGCAAAGGTAGCGGCCCTTAGTAAAAACCTAAGACAGACCGTCATCGTCCACAAAGTCCTCCAGACTCGGCCACCTGAGGGGCTGCTTAGCAAAAACCTAAAATAATCCTGTCATCGCGAGTGGCACCGTACGCGACACGTGGCGATCCCCGTCGTCGTAGTCCTAAGTCCGTGGGGCTGCACAGGTGGAGGTTTCATCCCGGCGATCGCCACATCGCCACGCTAGTGGCGTCGCGCCTTGGGATCACGGTGTAATCGGCGGGAAAGAAGGGTTAGAAAATTTTGTCAAACGGCCTATGATCATGCAGATCACTTGATGCCTTGACACAGAAGCCGCCAGGTTTCTATGAGCGGTGTGCATCAGTCAGAAATTCAGCTCAAATTGCAGGGACAGAGAGACACGGCAGGATTCACGCGTTTGGTCGGTACTTTAGATCGAGTATGCTGTATGCCTTTTGCCGTATTTCAAATTTTACCTTGTGCGTATTCAAATGGTTTTGAACATAATAGGAAAGCGTCCTCAGTGCCCAATGATTATTTTCTCTTTCAAACCTCCTTTTGATTTCTTCCAGCCAATTCACGTCTATGTTGTTCTGTTGCATAGACACGAGGAAGGCAACTAGGATGTAAGAAGGAGCGTCCTCACTATCCGAGAGCTCGCGAATGGCCTCCGTTAATTTGTCAGAGTTTACTGAGTATGAGATCTTACTGATCATGGAGACGGTGACAATGTACCCGAACAGTTGAATGGCGCTCTCCACAAAGCGAAGCTTTTTTTCGAAATCCATCGCGCGCTTAGAGTTTTCAGCCAATGCGCGTTCTTCTTGATCGAGGCGGGCTATTAGCCATTTCTTGAAATCCGGATTCATCAAATCTTTGAGTAGAACGCTGAGAATTCTTAATCCTAGATCTTCGAGTTGACTAAGCATCTCGAGGACTTGGGCCTTTGGAAAAGAGCCGCCTCGATTCTTCAAGATCTGCCCCAATATATCAAGAATTTTCAACGCACGGTAAAGCTCGCCCAGCTCCACCGGGGAATCACCATCTTGCTGTGCGGCTTCGGACTGATCTTGCGAACGTCTTACATCTTTCCGATTTTCCTCGATAGTCCGCCCTGAAATGATACTCCTCGGCAGACTCGCTATGAGCCCTGTCATAAATCTAGTTTCTTCGGTCGTCAACTTGGCAGGGCCAACTGAATCAAAAGAGCACATACAGTGCAAGAGGATGGTGTCTAGTAATTCCCTGCTCTGAGTGTGATGCACCATGAATATTATTGCATACGAATTGACCTTGGAATGGAGATCTTCAAATAAGCGGTCCACTTCGGATTTCTCTCCCTTGTCAGCTAGGTACTTACCGAGAAAGAAATAATAGATGTAGGCGTATTCAAAGCGGACTGCATCGGCCAACGCGTTGAAGATTGGGAACTCTGAGTTCTCGAGCCTAGTCAGCACACTCTCCTTTATGTAGAATTTTGAGCGATACCCCTGCTTGAAATCCTGATAATCCCTCAGGAGATACGAATCAGCCGAATCGGACTTCGTATAAATGTCGTAGGCCAGATACTCCAAGTAATTGAAACAAGAATCTAGGTCATCTGGGCTGATGTTCTTTTTAAGAAGCCTTGCAGTAACAAGTGCTTGATAGCAGTGGCCATAAGCGGTAACTCTTTGATCACTCGGCATGAAGGCCTCCAAAGTCTGGAGAATACTCAAAATGTAGAAGGGATAGCGGGGAACTATCATGCTTGAGGATATAACACCGTTTATTTTCTCCTCCAGCCTGTCAATCTCGTTATCGTCTATTTCCCTCGCTTCCGTCGTTGAGTCTGTTAACCTCATCCATTTCCTGATCAGGTCCTCCTGTTTTGCCCTCGACAATGGTTTAATGGTGATTACCGTAAAGTCCGCCAATGAAACATCGTCTTTAAAATAGACCAGGTACTCCTCGTCATCGATACACAACAGCACTTGCAAGAAATTGTCCTTAAGAAACTTGATAAACTCAGAGGAAATCTGATGATTAAAATTATCTACAAAAGCGATCTTGTTTTTCAACTGAAACCATGCGTCAAAATCGCCGGTTATCTGCGACTCAAACTCATGTCGAATCAGACCCACGAAGTCCTTAGTCTTATGGATATAATCACCGTCGAGAAGCACTGATGGGTTTCTGCCAATAGATTGGACAAAAAGTTTTCTCAGGAGTGTGGTTTTCCCAGACATCTCGGGGCCTCTGAAGGTGATCAACTTATTCTTTGAATTTTCGAAAAAGTCATTGTCCACAATGTCCCCATTGAAGTCCTTTCCTTGCTTGGTAAGAAACGGGAATACAAAAATATCGTCGAGCCTGATTTTGTGCTTTCGCTGGGAAACGAATTCGATGCTCTGTAACTGTTCCTCGTAATTCTTTCGCAAATCGAAATCTTGGAGTAAGTGTTCTACAACTCGTTTCACGCCCTGGTAAACGCTTAACCACGCATCGTCCTTGGACGTCCAGCGATCCACCGGAACACCATCCTTTGGGAAAGCAAGCACAGCAGCGCATTCAGTGTCTTTCCAAGTGCACGTCGTTAGGATTATTGGAACGATTCTCTTCTTCGATGTAAAATCAAAAGCATATTTCATCTCTGTCACGCACGCTTTGGAGGACAGAAAATTCTGTGACAGCAGAAGAAGCACGACATCAGCTTCTCTCAAATGTCTACGCGTCTCTTGATTGATGTTATCCCCCCCAATCATTTTTCCATCGTACCATTCGCTAATAAGTCCATCATTTCTTAAAACAGCTAACCATTTCTCCAAATTCGTCCGGTAACCCGCATCCAAATGCGAATAGCTGTAAAAGAGTTTCAACCCACTCATTCAAGACCTCCCTCCCAAAGTTAAAGTTACTGATTCATCACACCCTCATAAATTCTCCGATGCTCACGTCCACCCTCTCGATAGCCCGCCAGTCAGACTCTACGTCTGTCGGCGGTCTCGCAATTAAGCTTTACCCCTTCCTACCATATCCCTTTCGCGCCTCAAAGAAAGCCAGCTGTGCATCAACATGCGCCTATCGCTTCGCAACGTTATGAAACGAATTCCTTTCCACATCTTCGTTGCCCCACCGATCCCAGATCAATAACCTGCTTTTCAAATGTCGGCCAGACGATAACGGCCGGGTGACACAAATTTGAGAATTTTCAAGTCTCGGAGCTTCTGCAGTTGTTGTCGAATTTTTGGTCGGATATTCTGATTGTCAGGATGAGCCTCCTTCAGAAGGGAATCGAAGGTGTAAACCTCTGACAAAGTGAACTCGGACTTACCCAGTTTCCGAATTGCCCTTAAAACATCCAAGGTCCAACCCCTGACCTCCGTTCCCACAGACGACAAAGAGCGAACATTGTTAAAGTGTCTCCGCACTTGCGCGCTTTCGGCAATTGTCCCGTCCTCTACCACTCTAAGCTTTCCATCAATTGGTATTTCCCCTATCAGTATATTACAGCCTACCCAACCGGCACGCCGAGCGTCAGGGCCGAGCGGTTTTCGTTTCTCGATCACACTTTCCGTAAAGAAAAAATGAGGGACAATCAGAAGGTTGTGCACTTTCCAAGATTCCGTATATTGCATCAAAACGAGGTTCGGTACTCTATCACTACGGATAGCCGCAATCATGGCAGCGAAGCCAGCATCGACAACTTTTCGTTGACCCCAATTTCGACCACTCTTCAATTGAAATACCTGCCCGCACGAGGGACAAGATAGATCGATAGCAGGAGAATTGGGCGCGGTTGGATCCAGCACATTGGATTCACAAGCTGGACAATAAAGGTTTCGCGTTGCCCAATCCTCAGTGACCACACGAGCGATCTGAGTGGGACTTCTGTATCCGGAACCCAGGGACGCTCTCATTTCCAAGTGCATCGCGGCCCCCCGTTAACTATAGTTATCAAGCGATGTTTCAGATAAAGTTTAACAGGCCACTGTCCCCGCCGGGATACCGATCAAAACTAGCGGACATGGCCGGCCAGCGCCCCTCTGAGCCATATCGAGGAGTAATCTCCAATGAGAGGCCGTGTTTCCGAAATTCTGATTCGCAAACGCATGCGCCCAGCCTCTTTCAAACGAACCCTCCGACTTCGTGGCGTAATCGATGATAGCCTTCTGTCCGGGCGTGGTATGATAGTACTTTTCGAGTTTCCTAAGGCTATCAATGTTATTCTTTTTGGCGAAAATTTCGAGCGCTTTTCTAATGCCATCCTGGAAAGACTCCCCGCGCGTGATAATTCCACCTACTGATATTACTCCATCGGCGTGAAGCCTTTTGAAGTTTTCCAGGTAGCGGTCATGGAGCGGATTCTTGTTACTCCACTCGAATTCCAATGCAATGGTTCCACCGGAGAATTCCTTGAGAAGATGAATTTCGCGAGGGACCGATTCCATTTCTAGTCCCTCAGAAATCCTTCTAGTTTCGAAAACGCATCCTTCCCAGTCGAAAGTCTCAGAAAGCGTGTATTTGATCTGCTGGATGGGTTCTTCTTCTCGACCGCCATTATAAACAAGTTCTTCAATCGGTACGGAAACCGCTACCAGGACGGATTCAAGTTCCTCGACGGCGTCCTCCATGTCGTGTATTAATATTGCCTCGGCATGATGGAGCGCCGACACCTGAAAGCCCTTCTTCTTAATCGATTCGAACATTCGATTCCCTTGGTGGTGTGGTTCCGATGCGGAATTTTCTTAACCCTGGTTTTCGACGGCTTATCTTATCTGACCGACTTGTTCCACTTTGGCAGCCCATATTGAAATAAATTTATCCTAAGTTTCCGACTGTTGCAATCATTTCAACCCGTCCTCCCAAACTCTCCCCACCTCACCTCCAGCCTCTCCCTGTCCGGCCAGTCGGACTTGTGGTGCGGGAGGATGATCTTGTGGTCGTGAAGCTCCTGAAGTCCATGCCTCAGCATCGGACCATCATGCTCCTCCAAAACGTCGTCCCGGACTTTGATGATATAGTCGGGGGTGATACCGATGATATTGCTGTCGAACCCAATGAGTACAGCCCTTTTTATACCACCCTCACAGTATGGTGGAACACTTCTTTCAAGAACTCCTCTCTCGCTTCCGGCTTCTGGAGTATCTCGATGACACTGAACGATTTCTCCACGAGCCGGTCCACGCCCATCCGTCGCTTCAGCTCCTCGGTGAAGACGCCTCCGACATAGAACGTCTTGCACTATTGATGTGAATTGAGGCTAACCTCCCAGCTGCGCCTATGAAAATCGTCGTGTTCCAGCGCCTTCGCAGACGCGCCTGTGACTTTGCCGATCATTCCCAAAAGAGTTCAATCGTGATCGAATGGAACCCTTTGTCATTACATTGAATTGCGAAATCCATGGCCGTTTTTAGACTCCGCCTCGTCTTTCTGTGAACCACTGGCAGCCCTCCAGCGTTGTATGGGGTTTCATAGGTAACCTCGTACCGCGTGGGCTTCTGTCCGCGCCTCACCTTTTTCACTTTTCGCTGCCCTGTGTACTCTGCCTTCGTCTTGGTCATTTCCCGTTCGCCTCCTTTTCTACTTTCATCTCTTCAAGTATCACGTTTTTGCTTAGGATTCTTGTGAATCGTTTCGAACGAAGCGACCGCGACATACACGGATGCGGGCGTTTTTCTTTCGCATGTTAGCCGCCCATTATTTTGCGCTTAGAACGATTTCTCCACGAGGCGGTCTGGATCCATACGGCGCCTCAATTCCTCGGTGAAAACTCCACCGACATAGAATGTCTTGCACTTCGGTGATTTCTTTATCGAGTCTTCGAATGATTTCGACGCCGCGCTATATCGTTCCAACGCTCCAGCGGGGTCTATGCCGCCCTTTTTCTCGACAACTGCAATGAGGTCGCCGCCTTTTAGGAATGAAACGTCCGGTTCAGAAGCAAATTCCATCACAATGCGGTTCTTAAGCTGATAGTGCTTCTGGACTCAATTGCCACGAAAGGTACTCCAGGCAAAGCTGTAAAGTCGGGGATGATAAGATTGGATTCAATCTCTCTCATTCGCCGGATTCTCGTAACTGGTATCCAAGCAATCGTGCCAAATTGCGGTTTGACTTCAGTGAAATCAGTGCCGGTGAATCAGCGTGCCACGCCACACGCTGTAGATTCTTGATGCCGGGATCGGTATAAGTGAAGGGATACCGTATATCGTATGTTCGGTACAGGTTGGCAAAGAAAGTGTCGATATGCAGAACGCTGTTCGGCATTGGGAACGTGCTCAATATAGGCGTTTGCCCCTTCGGAGGATTAACTCGAAGCAGGACCAACCCGACTGCCTCATACTTGGAGTACTCATTTCTAACAAGTCCCCTACCACTCAGCGCTTCGAGTATCCTCGCATAGTCTTTGACGGAAGCAATAACATCTCCGCTGCTGTCAAGGAGAATGTCATTTGGCTTAAGATTGCGGTCACTGCTCTGTGTAGCTTTCAGGAAATGGATGAATCCATAAACCAGCCCTGGATACATGATGTGAATATTTGCACAATCACCGATAGCTTCCTCGGTTCTATTGACTAGATTCCTAAAGGCCTTGCTCGTTCCCTTGACGGAGATTGATAGCAGCGGTCCAATCTTCTCCTTCGCGACCACTATATCGATGCGTTTACTCTTAAGTGCACCCAAGACAACTTGTTCCTTAGAATCCTTGGACGAGGGACCTAATGATAAGTACCAATTACCGTGTCTACTTTCGGATTTGAATCGAGGTGCGGGAGAGATATCCTCCGGCAAGAATCCGCCTTCAAGCACGAGCCGAGTGGCCAAGTACTCGTGTAATGGTTTTATGTGTTCGCTACTTTCAGTGGAGACCGCAGAAGTGAAAACTTGAGCCACATTCGATAGTGAGATGTCCGCTAGGAGTGATTCTTCAGTCATAATTCCGCCATTTCCTAATTTCAGTAATGGAGGCCTTCAGGGTTTGAAGGTCGTTCTCTGTCAGATCCACACCTTTTATCGGAATAAGGATATTGGACGCTTCCCGCGGTTCAAGCTTAAGCATACCTCCACCTAATGGATGACCTTCTAACTCGCAACTTAGGTCTACTATTGGATGAGTCCACGCCTTCTGAATTTCACGCAGTAGTGTCCGCCTCTTGAAGAAAACCGCGTGAACAGAGTTTGAGCATACGCAACCTGCATCGTTTCTTACCAGGGCGGGTTTCTGGCCACTCATGTACGAAAGAAAGGCATCTGGGACACGGACGTCAGGAATGACATACCACGGATCACGATTCCTGCATTTATACCGCCCCTGAATATTGAGGGCAGCTCCAAGGTTTAGGTATGACATCACTTCTGAGGTGAGCGGGTGAGCACGTTTCAACCTAAGCAGCATTATTGGTTCATCAGAGACAATCCAACGATCAACTGCTTCTTGACTTACTGAATCCTTCGGCAATTGACGAGACCTTCTTATAGCAGGGACAACAAATCTGCTTGGAATACCGTAGTGCTTCACATCTGATGGTCTAAGGTGAAAAAAATCATTAGCACCGCTGACATATCCGATCCCTGTAGTGGCAACATCACCCAAACGATTGACACCAGGCATTGAAGCAATAGATTCGTAAAGTGACAAACCTTCGTCGTTGATCAAGAACTTCCTTAATCGAAATCCCGCCTTCTCCCATGACGAAACCGGAACTCGCTTCTGAGGTACAGCATCCAATCTGCACATAGATATTTCGTCGCAGATGCTGAGATCAATACTTGTTGTCCGACCTCCGTAACCATCAGCAAGGAGAAGCCAAGCTCCTTCGGATAAATGAGAGAAGATGTTTCTCCTTACAGCCACTATGCGCAGGCGATCAAAGTGGGAACAGAGAAACTCAATAACAGGTACAGAGTACGGCGCATGCCCTATTTCCGCTGGCACAACAAAGGCCATTCTTCCGCCCGGTTTGAGAAGGCTGCCTGTCACCACAAGAAAAGATGCCCATGACGAAGCAAGGCCAGAAAGTTGTACACCAATTCTTTTGGCAAGCTCGCGCGACAAAAGTCGAGTTTTACCAGAGAATTTCTGGTATCTGATAAACGGTGGGTTACCGGCCGCTGCATCAAAGCGGTCCGAGGTCGTAGATGCCCACTCGAAGAAGTCTGCTTGGTAAACTAAAGCGTGAGGGGCTCGTGCACGAGACGCCCGGACGCAACTTGAGTCAAGCTCAACTCCCACCGAGGTGCCATGTAAGGTTATGAATTGTCCATCTCCACAAGCAGGGTCGAGAAGTAAATCTCTCTCACTTCTGATTGCCCACCTAACTAGCATTTCCGCTACCTCTACCGGGGTGAACACCCTTCCAAACTGCTTTCTATCTGCTAGCGATATTGCCAAAGTGCTTCCATGTTTACCGACAGGTAGTCCACGTACCTTGTCTCTACCTCTCGTACCGCAGCGCGACAGGCTCTGATACCCGTCGTCTTCTTCGCAGGACTACTCAGCAATTACTTTTTCCCTTTGAGTTTCTGCACGGCCCATCTTTCCGTCAATTTATTCCCGGTCGACCGAAATAACAAATCACACAAATCTTGATCTGAATTCTGAACTAATGATGCTACATCAAAAAACTTGTCGCGTGTACTTCATCCACTCCTCCCAAACTCTCCCCACCTCACCTCCAGCCTCTCCCTGTCCGGCCAGTCGGACTTGTGGTGCGGGAGAATGATCTTGTGATCGTGGAGCTCCTGAAGCCCGTGCCTCAGCATCGGACCGTCATGCTCCTCCAAAACGTCATCTCGGACCTTGATGATGTAGTCTGGGGTGATACCGATGATGTTGCTGTCGAAAGCGGCGTGGTGGATCTTGCAGAGCGACAAGCCGTTCGGAACCACCGGTTCGCCGCGGGGCTTGCCGTCCGCTATAATGTGCGCCGCGTCGAGAAGCTCGGCGTGCTTCAGGTGGCAGACTGTGTAGTTGTCGCCGTAGGCATCGAGTACCATCATGCGGAAGGCCTGCTGGTGAAGGCGCGCGCGCGTTTGCATGCTGGCACGATTCT
Organism: Candidatus Kryptoniota bacterium; assembly: GCA_046705025.1. GTDB lineage: Bacteria > Bacteroidota > Ignavibacteria > Kryptoniales > JAKASW01 > JAKASW01. The sequence continues at coordinate 25,452 of JBJKQU010000146.1, forward strand.
GGAAACGCCTTGCGAAAATGGAGTCACGTCCCCCATTCACCGACTCTTTCTCAACTCCTGAAGAGGCGATTTTCGGAGTCTCAGCCGCCGCGTAAGCATCACCGTTCATTAAAATCGCCTCCCTCGAATGGGGACGTGACGATCCCGATTCGCTGATGGCGGATCGGGACCATTTTCGCAGGCCGCCCTTTTCTTTCGGTTCACTTTCTTTTAGGCGAGCAAAAGAAAGTGAACAACCATCATTAGACGGCACCGTCTGGATATGCAGTGTACCTTGTTCCTGGTAGCGTTCTTTCTTTTCTCTTGATAGAAAAGAAAGAACAAAAGAAAAGATCAAGGCTGGAGAAAAAATGGCTAAGAATTTCGTCGTGGAGCTGAAACAAATAATATACATCACGTCTTCACAGTTCTCAGGAGCCGAGTATTTGTTTCTTGACGCTCCATTCCGAAATTCTTCACTCGCAATTTTTTCTCAGGCCATCATATAAGTAAAGGAGACAATTTCTCTTGCTCCCACGCGAGCGATCCTCTGCCCACCGACCGAGAAGCCGGTCTCGAGATCTTTCCTTGTAAATATCCCGCCGTTCCTCCCGCTTTCCGTTTCCAGCCAGACGAACAATGCGGCCCTAATTTGCGATTCGTCTACCAATCTCTGCCCGGATGATTTCTATGAATGTATGGCACATGGCCTGTATAAACAAACAGGGCGGGCCGTTGTCCTGCTCAGCTGGAGGTTTCATGAGGGGGATTGCCACGTCGTCAGTCCGTTCATCCTGAACGGACTGTCTCCTCGCAATGACGGGTTTATTTACGGAGGCTAAGCGCATCTGTTTTTCCCCTTGCAAAAACGGCATCACGGCCCGGTTCCACTCTACTTACCCCTCCTTCACTTGCTCAGCCATACAATTTTCTTGAACAGACTCTCAAGCGGCTTGAACTCCAGATCGCCGGTCACCAGTACTGCCTTCATTTGTTTTGCGAGGGCTGCACAGTATGCGTCGCCAAGTGAAAGTCGGTGACTCGCTTTCAAGTCCGCCGCCGACTCGGCGAGATCCCGGTTTACGTCCACCACGGAGAGGGTTGTCTCGTGTTCGAACTGCTTTGCCAATTTGACGCCGGCCTCTCCCTGGATTTGCCGGACGCGATAAAGAACTTCCGTCCAGTTCACGGCAGAGATATGTATTTCCCTCCCCTGATCCACAGACTGCGAGAGAAGCTCCTCTACCTGCTCTGCAGCCGGCTCGTCGAACAGCAGTGCCAGAACCGCGGAACTGTCAAATACCGTGTTTGCCAAGCTTTGCCTCTTCTTTCCGCAGGTCCTCTTTCCGGTCGTCAAGCAGCTGCTCGGTCGCCGGCTTCGTACCGGACTTCACCTTCAGGATCCCCCTGAATTTCTTAATCGACTCACGGGTGATGGGCTTAAGAACAATCTCGAATTTCTCTTCGTCGACCTCCAGCTTAAACCTCGTTCCTTCCTGTATCCCGAATTTCCTTCGTATTGAAGAAGGAATAACGATCTGTCCCTTTGTTCTT
>JBJKQU010000147.1:0-7052 GCA_046705025.1 Candidatus Kryptoniota bacterium
CCAACTGCTTACCTGATAACCGAAAGGACTGAGCTTCATGGAAGTTGCTGATAAAATTCGTGATAGCCTTGGCGCGATAAACGACCTGGTAGAGATGGGTTTGCTCGACCAGGCAGAACAATTACTAAAGAATTCGCTTGGAGAATGGGGGAGACATACGGAACTGATGCGGCTTAAGGAGCTGATAGACACCAGACGCCGGGGGGACAGCCAGCCGGAAGAAAGCGGCGGCAAGTACTGCCCGGTCTGCGGCAATTGGGTGAACGAATTTTCACCGCTGCCCGAATACTACATTCAGAATATGCTCCGCCATCGGTTCAAGCACATCGGAAGAGGCGAAATGACTTCAATCGATGAGTACTCATGTCCAATCTGCGGCGCATCCGACAGAGAAAGGTTGTACTCATACTGGATCGAACACGAAGCCAGGAAGGGTAGGTTTTCAAATTACGGAAAGATGCTCCACTTCGCTCCGGAAGAGGCGCTTTCAAAGAAACTGAAGACAATGAACTTCTTCCAGGATTACAAAACGGCCGACATGACTATGCAAAATGTCGACTACCATGTCGACATCACCGGCTTGCCGTTCGAGAATGAGTCCGTGGACTTTTTCATATGCAGCCACATCCTTGAGCACGTAACCGACGATAGAATGGCAATCTCTGAACTATACCGGATTACCAGCAGCGGCGGTCGAGGATTGTTGATGGTTCCTGTGGTTATTGGAATCAGGGACTCGGTTGAAGGAACGCTCCAGATGAGCAACGCAGAGCGCTGGAAGCTTTTCGGTCAAGATGACCACGTCCGGTTGTACGCCCACGATGACTTTGTAAGCAAGGTAGTTAAAAGCGGGTTTCATTTAACGGAACTCGGGATAAACTATTTCGGCAGAAAGACATTTGAAACGCTCGGGCTCCTGGAAACAAGCGTCCTGTACGTGGTTGAGAAGTGGTAATGTCAAAGATGACACCACAAACCGGTGATCCGGTATGACACGAGGAGATGGCAAATTGGGAGCGATGTTGCTCGAACACGAGGTAGACGCGAAAATCAACGAAGAACCTATCTATGTAACCAAGCCAAATCTTCCGCCGCTCGACAAACTCTACAAGAGCCTTGAGGAGATCTGGAGCAGCAGGATCCTGACCAACAACGGCTCATTCCATCAGTCATTCGAAAAGGAGCTGGGGAAGTATCTCGATGTTGAGCATGTCAACCTTTTCGCGAATGCGACACTCGCATTGATAGTCGGTCTCGAGGCACTCAGGATTTCGGGTGAAGTGATCACAACTCCATACAGCTTCGTCGCTACGACGCACGCTCTGCAGTGGAACGGAATAACTCCCGTCTTCTGTGATATCGATGAGAAGACTTTCAATATAGATCCCAATAAGATCGAGCCGCTGATCACGCCTCGCACCAGCGCAATAATGCCAGTGCACGTCTACGGCCGGCCCTGTGACGTTCACGGGATTCAGGCGATCGCCGATAAATACGGGCTTAAGGTGATCTATGACGCCGCGCACGCCTTCGGCGTGAAAATGAATGAGAGCAACCTCCTTCTGCATGGCGACATGTCCGTCCTCAGTTTTCACGGGACAAAGCTTTTCACCACGTTTGAAGGAGGGGCAATCGTAACAAATGATGAAAAGCTCAAAAAGAGAATCGATTTCTTGAAGAACTTCGGTTTCGCTGATGAAGTCACGGTGGTCGGCCCCGGCATCAACGGAAAGATGAATGAGTTCCAGGCTGCTTTGGGACTACTAAGTCTGGAAATTGTGAAGGCTGAAATAGAAAGAAGAACACTGGTAGCCGAAAAATATTTTAGTCTTCTCGGCAGGGTTAAGGGCATAAAAACATTTGCGCCGGGGGAGGGCTATTCATACAACTACGCTTACCTCCCAGTACTTATCGACGGGGAAGAGTTCGGCACCAGTCGCGACCAGGTCTACGAGGATCTGAAGCGTCATAACGTATTTGCAAGGAGGTACTTTTATCCTCTGATAAGCGACATGCCGACTTACAGGAACCTCCCTTCCGCCGGCAGAGAACGCCTGCCCGTTGCGTCCAGAATCGCGGAGCAGGTCCTTTGTCTGCCCATGTACGGTGCACTTGAGCCGCAAACAGTGGAGCTGATATGCGAATGCATTCTGAACAGCCCTGCAGGCCGACCATGAAAATCGGCATCATGCAACCGTATTTTTTTCCCTACATCGGGTATTTCCAACTCATCAACGCGGTAGACCAATGGGTGGTATTTGATATTGTACAGTACATTGAGCGCGGCTGGATGAACCGAAACAGGATATTAAGCCCCAATCTTGAAAAAGAGTGGTGCTATATTGTCGTCCCGACGTTAAATCATGAAAGAGACAGAGTCATCTCGGAAGTCAGAGTCGACGGCGCGTCCGGGTGGCAAAACACTATTCTCGGACAGCTGTCATACTACAGGAAAATCAGGGCCCCTTTTTTCGACTCCGTCTCGGAATTCGTTTCAGATTCAATAAACAATTATGTCGAAACAATCACCGATCTTAACGTTCTCACTCTGAAATCCGTTTGCGGATATCTCGGGGTAGAATTCAATTATCGGAATTGTTCCGCAATGGCATACGATTTCTCGAGTGTAAATGGTCCGGGTGATTGGGCATTCGAAATTGCCCGACAATCAGGCGCTGATGAATATTTAAATCCCCCAGGCGGCATTGGCCTCTTCGACAGGGATAAATTCAGCCGAGCAGGGATCGGACTGAGCTTTCTGAGACCAAGGGAGATTACATACAGACAATCCAGACGCACATTCGTCCCCTGGCTGTCCATAATCGACGTTATGATGTTCAATTCCAAAGACGAAGTGCGGAAGATGCTGACGGAGTACGATCTGATATGAATGCGATCGGCGGATACTTCGAGCTCGAACTCCGGAACACCGGTACACTGTACCACGAAGATGCAGCTGCACTCAACAGCGGCAGAAACGCGCTCGAGTATATCCTCACAGCCGGACCGCGATACGACAAAGTCTACCTGCCTTACTATACCTGCGATGTTATGCTGCAGACCCTGAAGAGATTGAACTATACTGTTCGGTTTTACTCGTTGGATTCCGATCTGCTTCCGCAAATCGAAGGAGTAGGAGGGAGCGATGTTCTCGTTTATGTCAATTATTTCGGAATCGTGAATTCCAATGTTCGCCTGGTTTACCGCAAGTACAGGAATGTAATTATAGACAACGCCCAGGCTTTCTTCATTAAGCCGCTGAAAAATGTGCCCACACTGTATTCGCCCCGTAAGTTCTTCGGAATTCCGGACGGAGGATTCGCCTATCCCAAGGGCCTTGTCGAGTCCCGTCTGAATCGCGACAAGTCGATTGGGAGATTCGGGCACCTTATTAAGCGTACTGAAGACGGCCCGGAAGCCGGATATGAAGCATTTAAGAAGAACGACGCGACGCTGAAGCGGGTTCCGATGAGACGGATGTCTTCAATAACTGAAAGGTTGCTCAGGAATATCGACTTCAATGAATCAATGAGAATACGAAATGCCAATTTCCAGTTTCTGCATAGAAGCCTGAGAAAGCTCAACGAGCTCTCGTCATTGATTGAAGCGGACGAATTGCGCGGGCCGATGGCATACCCTTTCCTGAAAAAGGGAAATGCCAAGAGAAGGTCGCACCTTCATTCACAGAAGATCTATGTCGCCACCTATTGGCCCAACGTCTACAAATGGAGCCGGAAGGGAAGCCGTGAATTTTACATGGCGGATAATCTATTGCCACTTCCTGTGGACCAGAGATATTCCCTCACGGAAATGGCAACCATACTGGAGGCGCTGTCTTAGCAGGACATGGACAGGAAGGTCAACATATTGATATATCCGGCCGGCGGCGAAAACGCGTTGGAAGTCAAGGAATCGCTAAGCTATAAACTAAACATATCGGTATTCGGGGCTTCCAGCAAGAGTGACCATGCCCGTTTTGTGTACAAGAACTTTTCTTTTGCGCCAAATGTCGCGGAAGCCTCGTTCATCGAAGCCTTCAACAAGCTGATCAGGAATTGGAAGATCGACTTTGTGATTCCTACGCATGATACCGTCGCTTTGAAGTTATCGGAGTTCCACGACAGCCTTGATGCGACTGTCATAGCCAGCGGCTTTGAAACAAATCGCATTTGCCGGCACAAGAAACTCACGATGGAGCTGTTTGCAGGCTCGCATTTCTGTCCGATCGTGTACTCTGATGCCTCGGAAGTAAACGAATTCCCCTGCTACGTAAAGCCGGACCTGGGTGAAGGCGGGAAGAACTCCTACATAGTGGGAAACAAGGAAGAGCTCAGTTTTACCCTCAGAAAACGATCTGGCCAGGATATGCTCATTACCGAGTATTTGCCGGGGGCTGAGTATACGGTTGACTGCTTCACAGACAGGTTCGGAACGTTGAGATATGTCGGACCGCGAAGTAGGCAGAGAATATTCGGAGGTATCAGCGTTAATGCATCAACAGTAGATGGTTCCGGATTTCGGGAAATAGCCGCCGAGATCAACACAAAGATGAAGTTCAGGGGATATTGGTTTTTCCAGCTGAAGGAGGATAAGTTTGGACACCCCAAGCTGATGGAAATCTCAGCACGACCAGCAGGTACGATGTCTCTCTATCGTCAGCGTGGAATTAACTTCATGCTCTTGTCTGTCTACGACTTCATGGAGTACGACTACGACATAATCGATAACGGCTACCAGGTTCAGCTGGACAGATGCCTTTCCGCACGATATGAGCTTGGAATAACTTACGATTCCATATATGTCGATCTCGACGACACGCTGATTTATGGAGGGAAAGTGAACCGCCACATCCTGCTGTTACTTTATCAGGCAAGAGAACGGGGAATACCGGTCATACTCCTGACCAAACACTCCGACAATGTATGCGACACTCTTAACAACTACGGCCTTTCAGAGCAACTCTTCTCGCGGGTTGATCAGATATCAACGACGGACGACAAGAAGAAATATATAACTCATAAGAACCCGATTTTCATCGACAACTCGTTCACCGAACGAGCGAGAATCCACAGAGACTTACAAGTCCCCGTTTTCGATACCGACAACGTCTCTTCACTCCTGGATTGGAAGGAATAATGCTGACACTGGATTACAGGAGAGACAGGGATTTTGACAGCCGGTGGCCTTTGATAAAAAGAATACTCGATGGCAGAGAAATCGTTTATATATTCGGGACCACACGATACAGCGTCATCCTCAACGAATACTTTAAGACCATGGGGATCACTGTCGCGGGATTCATCGACGATATGACTTCCGAACAGTCGTTTCAAGGTTTGCCCATAGTCAAATTAAGCGGAATCGATCAGGACGTTACAATTGTCAGCTCAGTCATAGAGGGAAGGCCGAAGAGCGTCCGGAACCATCTTCGCGGCGAGCAGTTCGAGAAGATCGTCAACTACTTCGACTTCAATTACCTGGACTCTTCAAGGTTCCCTATTCCGTTTAACACCGGCAATTACGAAAAGATCAAGAGCAATTTCAGCCGTCTCCAGCGTATTTATGACAGACTGGAAGATGACCTTTCGAGGGAGACCCTCCAGACCGTCCTGGACGCCAGAATAAATTTCGATCATGACAGGCAAAAGATGGAATACAACCTGTCGTCTCAGTATTTCGAAGATTTCATCGGGAAAGATCGAATAGTATCCTTTGTGGATGCAGGTGGCTACGATGGAAGTACGACGCTCCGGGCCAAGGAAGTATTCAGGAACCTCTCGAGAATCTATTACATCGAACCTTCTCCGGACGGGATGAACGCTTCCCGAAAGCGTCTCGCTGCATTGAAGGGATGCAGCGTCGAGTTCTTTGAAACAGCACTGTCTTCAGAGGATAGGACCACATTCATGACGACTGGAAAAGGAGGGGCAAACCATCTCATGGATGACGGCGAGGTTATAACGAAGGTCTCCACGCTCGACTCGCTCATTGACAAGCAAGTCGACTACATCAAACTCGACATCGAAGGAGAGGAAGTCAACGCACTCAAGGGAGCCAGAAGACTCATCACGGAGTACAAGCCGTCTCTTGCAGTGTGCATTTATCATGAGCAGAATCACTTCTGGGAAATACCGAGTCTTTTGATGGCAATGAATCCAACATATAGAATCTACGTCAGGCACTACACGGAAGGTATTTTTGAAACTGTTATGTATTTCATATGAATGAACCACTAGTCAGCATCGCTTGTGTGAGCTACAATCACGCAAAGTATATCCGGGAGGCCATCGAAGGCTTCCTTATGCAGAGAACATCGTTTTCCTTTGAAATAGTTATTTACGACGACGCTTCAAATGATAGTACGGCGGACATAATACGGGAATACGTCGAGAAGTACCCGACACTCTTCGTACCGATTCTTCAGAGTGTTAATCAATACTCGAAGCGCAATGATCCTCTGTCCAAATTCGTCCTGCCCAGGTGCAGGGGAAAGTACGTGGCGCTCTGCGAAGGCGATGATTATTGGACCGACCCTCTGAAGCTGCAGAAGCAGGTAGACTTCCTCGAAGCCAACAGCGATATCGCAATTTGCCACCACAACATGCAGGTTCTGTATGAAGATGACGATAAAGAATCTCACCTTGCTAATCCGCCGGATCAGAGAGTGGTATCCAGCATAGATGATCTGGCACGGGGCAATTTCATCTTCACCGCTTCGTGTGTGTTCCGCAACAACATCAAGGGTGAACTGCCCGACTGGTATTCCAAATCACCCGTTGGCGATTATCTGCTCCACATGCTCAACGCACAATACGGAAACATCGGATACATGGCTGACGTCATGGGGAAGTATAGGATTCATAGTGGCGGAACATGGGAAAGCACTCCAAGGATTTCACGTCTCGAGAGGTGGATGCAGGTGCTTGACTCGATCCTGAAATACTTCGGTCCTCAGGTTAAACGGACAGTTTTCTCAGAGCAGGTAATCGATATAAGCACTCAGCTTATGAACCACTATGTCAAAGACATCGAAAAACATGACTACTATTTCC
>JBJKQU010000148.1:0-36804 GCA_046705025.1 Candidatus Kryptoniota bacterium
CTCCAGATCAACTTCGGACTCTTCGTGATGCCGGAAGTAGGGATCAAGCTCGTTGCGATCGGGGCCATAGCATTTGTTATGACGGTGAATTACTTCGGAGTGCAATTCGGCGGCTTCGTCCAGCAGCTTTTTACGACACTGAAAGTCCTTGCAATTGCGGGGATTGTGGTAACATGTTTTGCGTTCGGGACCCACTCCGGACATCTGTACACACCGTTCTTCGGTAGTTTCCATTCCAGCACCGATGGCCTGATCAGCGCTTTCGGCATCGCACTGGTCGCCGTCCTGTGGGCTTACGACGGCTGGAACAGCGTCACCTACCTTTCAGGGGAAGTCAAGAACGCACAAAGAAACATTCCTATAGCGCTAATCGCGGGGACGATTTCTGTCATTGTAATTTACGTGTTCGCGAACCTCGCTTACATGTACGTTCTTCCTATTCACCAGATGGCTCATTCGCAGCTCGTGGCCTCCGACGCTATTTCGACATTCTTCGGATCGAACGGCGCGGCTCTGATCGCGATAGCCGTAATGATTTCAACTTTTGGGACTGTGAACGCAACTACAATGACGACGGCAAGGGTCTACTTCGCGATGGCAAAAGACGGGCTGTTCTTCAAGAAGATCTCCGCTGTCCACCCGAAATATAAGACTCCACATGTGTCGCTCCTTGTCCAGGGATTCTGGGCATCGGTGCTCACGCTAACGGGGACATACGATCAGCTTTTCACTTATGTGATATTCGCATCTTGGCTCTTCTACGCCATAGGCACATTCGGGATTTTCGTTCTTCGGAAGAAGCGACCGGATGCCCCCCGTCCGTACAGGACGCTCGGCTATCCGTTCGTGCCTATCATCTTTGTGATCGTGGCCGTATGGTTTGTGATCAATACAATAATTACCGACCCACGCGATTCGCTTTTCGGACTGGGATTGGTCCTTCTCGGTTTGCCGGCGTACCTCTACTGGCGGTCGGCGCGTTCGAGAGAAGCAAAGAGGGCTTGATACTCACGAGAGAAACGCGAATGAAAAAGTTCTCGCTAGTTATTCTAATTGTGGCATTCTTACCGTGGAGAAGTCCATACGCACAGGTACCGGGTAAGGTTAACACTAGTGATTCTCTCCATGTTTCGAAAATCAAGGCCGGCATTGAGCTGAGCAGCCTGCAGCTTCTTGTTGCCTGGTTAGGGCTGCCGCCATTATCACTTCCTTCCGACGGTTACTCGTTTACGATACCGGTGGCAGCCCTTCCAGTTGAAATGCGTGTGAGCAAGAATATTTCATATTTCCTTTCTCCCACTTACACAGTTTCCGGTGCAGGAGTAGGACACAATACTCCTGGCGTGGACTCGCGGGTTTTCATCAACTACCTGGGACTGAGCGGGGGCGTCAGGATCGGTAATATTATCAGGCTTGGCACAGCCATCCTTTGTCCTAAAATGACGCTATCCTCAAACTACCCCGATTGGATCTCATCCGTGAATTCGACGTACTCCCGCAAAATGTATGTTGGCTTGATGGCAAGCATCGGATTTACGATAGAGTCATTCTATGCGGGTCTTCAACTCAACGATAGGTTAGCACCTGACCCTGGGGGGACGTTCCTTCCAAAATACTACCTGTCACTAGGAGTCGGATACTTCTTCTTTTCCGTGAAATAGACTACATAGGATATGACATCCAGCACCGAAGATCCTGAAAATCCCGGACCCACGGATAGGAAGCGGTGCGGGGCTGATAAACTGCCATACTGTTTCGCAACTTGGCGCTAAGACGTAGGTGTCGCCGGAAGGTCGAGCCAAGCTCATCCGCAGGCATTCCGTCTCTGGTTATTCCAGACTTAGCTCTGTCCCTAACCTTAAGCTTTTTCTCCGGTCCTAAAAATCGTACCCGAGCGAGAAGTAGTATTGTGGTCTCGAGAAATGCTGGAGGTTGTAGCTCCACGCGATATCCATCCTGACGAGGAAATAAAGGATAACCATTCTCGCTCCGACTCCGGTGCCGACAAGGAGATCCCTGGTCTCGAGACTTCCGCTCAGGCTATGGTCGAACGCCTGGAATTTCACATAGTTGTTGTTCCAGTCGTAGCCCCATGCCGACCCCACGTCGACGAACGCCGTGCCGAAAAGCGTTTGAAGGAGGGGAATCGGTCCGGCCGTGAAGATCCCGAGCATCGGGAATCGAAGCTCCATGTTCAACAACGCAAAGTTGTTCCCGAACTTGGCATTGTAATTATACCCGCGCATCGGGACAACGGGAGTAAGGAATTCCAAATCTTCCGCATTTCTGATCGGAATGAAGTCTCCGTCGAACCTGGCATTGATCCAGTTGTCGGTCCCGCCGATGAAGAACTTTTGCGGGTCGGCGCCTGTGGATGTCCCGGCAAACAGCCGCCATGCGAATGTATATAGCTGCCCCGAAAGTTTGATATAGTCTCTATAATCCAGCATGCCGGTCACAAAGCTTATTCCCTGCTCTCCGATTTTCGGGGTCCCGTAGAGGTAGGCGTAGTAGCGCGAGCCGTTAATGGGGGCAATGTATCCCCAGAATGAGTTGTCGTGAATATATCGGAGAGTCGGGACAAAGAGAGTCCTGTTTTGACTGGGCTCGTACGGCTCGTCGAGATTTTCTCGCGTGAGGCTCAGCCAGCCGAGCCCCGCTTCCAGCCTGTTGAAGCGGTCAAGCGGATAAGATGTGGCGAGCGATATCCCGTAGCTTTGGAAACGATATAAATCGTAGTAGCCCGAGTAATACGGCGAATTGAGATACAAAAACCGAGCAACGTGGGAGCCGGTTACCGAGAACCCTAACCGCGACGGGAGATAGTTGTACTGAAAGGCAAAGTCGCTGTTCTTCAAGTCGACCACAAGGTCTGTGTACAGAAATATCTGATGATTGCCGAGCATATCGCTGAATGCCATCAACGTAGACCCTTGAACTCCGAAGAAGCTGTTGTATCCGGCATTGCCGTAAATGATATCGGGGGTGAACGTTACCTTGTACTTCTCCGCCAGGAAATTTCCCGAGCTGTCGACATTCCCCTCAACGTTGAAATTGTCGTTGAAGCTCGGCACGGAAAACAGCGTATCCGACTTACCCGATTCACCGAACACATAGTTGCTCAAGTCGACCTGTATGTCGTTTCCGTACAGGTTTTTCACCTGAGTCGTGTCGACAGCCGTTGAGTCGGCGATCCTCACAACGTCGCTCCCCGGCTCCTTCGATTTTTCAGATGACGCGCTTTTCGCCTTGGAGGCGGCAAGCTGCGCCAACTCATCCTTTGCATAAGGAGTGAGCGGGACCTGTTCGTCTGTCAACAGATGGTCGCTCGGGGCTTTCAACAGGAATATGTCGAACCCGCCGTTGTCGAGACTGGAAAAAGCAAGCTTGGCTCCGTCTTTGGACATTGAGAACTGATAAATTCCCGAGAGCGAATTCGTCATCGGCTCGCTTTTCCCGGTCGTGAGATCCATATAGTATAGATTTGCAACGCCGCTCTTGTCCGAAATATAATAAAGATGAGTCCCGTCCGGCGCTGCCACGGGACAAATCTCCTCGCCGAATTCGGAGTTCGTCACCTGTTCCACTATTCCCGATGCGACTTCCACGGAATAAATGTGTGCCTGATTGAAATCATGATTCCAAATCTTGAAGCCTTTCGGTACGTCACTCTTGATCAAATGACTGCCGCGGTCACTGACAAAATAAATCTTCGCTCCATCCGGTGACCAGCCGGGATCGGAGTCACTGAAGACATCGTCCGTCAGGTTTGCAAGCACTCTGGACTTCAAGTCGTAGAGGTAAATATCGGATTGGCGCGCTTTGTTTCCGACAAATACGAGTCTCTCCCCCTCGGGCGACCAGGACACAGAAAATACGCCGTCGAGTTTCTTGAGGGAAATCTCCTGCAACTTGCGGCTTTCCACGTCGATTATCGCTATCGCATCGCGGGAACCGCTCTTCACCGCTATCGCAACCTTCTTCCCGTCCGGCGACCAGGTCAGCCCCGGAGTAAGGAGGTGCAGCTCTTCGAAATTCCTGCTGGACTGGCCGTCCACCAGCTTCTTTATGATTTTGCCGTCGTTCGCGTCCATAAGATAGATGCTCATGTAATCGTCACGGTCCGAGATGAAGACGATTCTGTCGCCCTGCGGTGAAATCGCCGGACTTGTATTGTAGAAATCCCCGATTTCCTTGTGATCCGTCAGTTGTTTCGCGAAATCTTCAGGGCGCTTCCTTTCGGCAATCTGAGGCCAATAGAGGACCTTTTGCTCGTGGTCCCAACGTTTCGAGAGCTCCTTCAAGTCTATCCCCAGTGCGCTCCTGAAACCCTGCTCCACGCTGCGTGTCGTCCTTATGCGACTCAAAATCTCAGATATCTTCTGGTGTCCGTATTTGTTGGCAATGTACCACCACACGGCCTGCCCGCCGCGATAGGCAAAGTATCCGTAAAGCCGGTCGATCGGGACAATGTTCTCGTTGATAGTCGCGTCCAGCATGAACATGTCAGATTGCGTGTTCCATCGCAGCGATTCGTACTCGGCGAGCCCCTCGTTGAACCACATCGGGATCTGGAGTGTAATGTTGTTCGCGATTACCGATTGGATCGATCCTCCGTAAAACATGTCGTTGATGACGGCGTGGACGAGCTCATGGTGGATAACATGACGGAACAGCTGATACGACCCCTCGAAGGGTACCACGACGCGGTTCTTGAACAACTCGGTTACTCCGCCGACCCCTTCCTCCATGTAAGCGGATACTACGTTTGTCTGCTGCCAGTCGTTGTGGGACGAATACACTACTATCGGGATCCGATTCGTAATGTCATAACGGAAGTCTGAGCTGATTGAAGTGTAAGCGGCCTCCGCAGCCTTTGCGGTAAATTCGGCTATGTAGTATTCCGCGGGGTAAAAATATATGTCGAAGTGTTTGGATTGTATGATATACCAGTTGAACGGGCGGTATTGCACTTTGTTCTTCCCGAACTCATCCACCTGGGCATAGCTCACAGCGGTTGCGAAGAACACCGCGAGAAGCACGACCTTCCTAATCGCATTCATCGACTCAACCTCCACGAGAACATACCAATGTTCAAAGCCAAATTCAAGATTACATAAGGAAACCGCGGTGCCCCTTCTTGCGCAGCCGTTCGAAATCAGAACTGAAATTCAAGCCCTTCGCTGGCAGCATGAAGCTGGAAAGAATAATGTGCATTTTCCATTTCCATCTTGCTTTTCGCCAGCATGTCGTCTATTGCAGTGTCCGTGAGTGAGGGGTCGTAGTGATAGAGGAACAAATTCTTCACGTTCGCCTTCGCCGCAATTTGCAGCGGAAAGAGGTAATGAGAATGTCCCCAGCCGACCCGCTCACGGTAGAGCTCGGGAGTATACGTCGAGTCATGAATCAACACATCGGCCTCCCTGGCAAACTCGACTATGCGGTCGTTCGGGTCCACTTGGGAGGCTTTCAGCGTATCCAGAACCTCCCGCTCATGATTTGTGAAAAACCGGACCGATTCCTTCGCGTACGGCTCGTTGTCGCTGATGTAGACAAGGCTCTTGTTACTGGCTGTAATCCTGTATCCTAGTGTAAAGCCAGGATGATTGACAAGGATTGCTTTCACCTCGGCACCTGAAAGCTTGACGCACCCTTCTTTCAAAGGCATGAAGTCTATTTTCGCCTTAAGCTCCGAAAGCTTCACCGGGAAATAGACCTTGTTCATCTGGTCGGAAATCAACTTGACGAGCGGTATGCCCGCCGCTTCCGGCCCGCCAATGGTCAGCTCGTTCCCTTCGATGAATGCCGGTCTGAAGAAAGGGAAACCCTGAATATGGTCCACGTGCGGATGTGTGATCAAGATGGAGGCTTTCAATTTCCCGCCCGTCCCGGCCAACAGCTCCCCCAGGTTTCTGATTCCGGTTCCTGCATCCAGTATGATCAACTCCCCGTTGTCGAGATGCAGCTCGACACAAGAAGTGTTGCCTCCGTACCGTGCGGTACATCCCCCCGGCGTCGCGATGGAGCCTCTAACCCCCCAAAACTTCAGTCTCAACAACACTCCTTTATTTCATGTCGATTAACGCTTTCTGTAATTCGAAACGTAGTCAACATAATGCTGTGCGGAAACCTGCAGCCGCGCAATTTCATCGTCTCTCAACTCCCGGACGACTTTCGCGGGAACGCCGGCAACAAGGCTCCCCGGAGGCACGACGAAGCCTTCCCGAACAAGACAGCCTGCCGCGACAATGCTGTGATCGCCTATCCGGCATCCGTCGAGAAGAATCGCTCCCATGCCAATCAAGCATAAATCCTCAATCGTGCAGCCGTGAATAACCGCCGAGTGACCTATGGTGACATTTGAAGCTACTACAGTCGGGAATTTTTTGTACGTAACGTGTATCACAGTGTTGTCCTGGACGTTCGTACGCTCACCAATCCTGATCGAATTTACATCACCACGCACTACAGCGTTGAACCAGATGCTGGAGCCTTTTTCGACTACCACATCCCCGATGACATGTGCACCTTCGGCTACAAACACGGTTTCGTGCAGTCTTGGCCCTTTTCCCATGTAATTCAGAATCATTTCTTGTTGCTCCTCGGCGGAACCCAACCCGTTCTCCCGGCACTCTTGAGCTGGACCACAATGCTCCCCAGAATGACGTTCACGTCTCCTTTCAAAGGGACCTCTGCACTGTCCGCGCTCATCCAACCGGTGAACCCGCCCGTCACTCCGAAAAAGCCGGTAAAATTGATATGGCCGGACATCCGGCAGGATTCTATCGGAAACTTGAACGCCGAGACGCTGCAGGCTTCCTTCTTCTCGTTGATCGTCAAATCGACCGATGAACGCACCGTATCCACGATGATCGGTACTTTGAGGTGCATCCTCTCGCCATCTGCCGCCATGCTTGCCTCCCGCAGGTAATAAAAGAAACTCAGGCCGTCGGTGTAAGCCTTATGCAGTGGGAATTCAATATTCCCCATGGGCACACCGTTCTTCGACTGTTTCCAGTCGCCGCGCCCTTTGGCAAACCGCAAATCGCAGCTCGTGTAAAGCCAGCCGTCCCCCTCTTTCTGGCTGTTGGAGGTAAACAGACACATGAGCGTTCGTGCATCCGCATACGTGTCATAGATGGCGTGGAGATTCACGAAGGGTACTCCGCTGTAGGAGTCGATATCCGCACGGAGTCTGTAAGCGGGAATGCTGTCGTAGACTGTCTTACCGAGCACGTGAAATTTCACCCCTCCTATTTTGAAGAAGAGATAGCTCGCCTCGTAGGTCAGCTCCTCGCCTGACTGCATGACGGAACCCGAGTCAGCGTGAACCCAGCCGGAGTCCTCCATCTCACTCGTCAAGCCATGAAACAGCGAAATCGCGTAGACTGATCGCAGCACGAAAACAGAAACAATCAAGGCTCCAGTTACAAATGAAACAACTTTTAAGATTTTTCTTGTAGCGTTACGCTTCACTTGCATCATGAGAAACATCCTGTTAAGTGGGTCTTATCACCTACAATATATGCAGTTATGCTGCCGGCAACGGCAACCAGACGTTTGTATCACTCCGGAAATATTCTTAACTAAGCGAAGGTTTGCCTCAGGGTTGAATCGCAAGCCGGGAAGTGATGGTGCGATGGTAAATAAATTTTTTTTCGTCACCAATGATGCCGCTTCGCAAAGGGAGTTTATTGCCGCAACCCAAACCCCGAATGCCGCTCTTAGACAGTTTCTCACCTGCTGCAACTGCGAATACATTGTTTTGCAGTATGGCTTGAACACGAGGCGTAAACACTTCGAGATAACCGCCTGCTGGCGGGGCTTGCTCGTTTGCCGTTATGTCGACAATTGACTGCTCCCGATTCTGCTGCACGTGTCCCTTGGGGAACCCCTTGCAGCACGAAGACTCGTCTATTTTAAGCCTGAAATCCTTTCGGCCTCGGGAAACAGGGTCACTGCCTTCTGGTACTGATTGTCTATAGCAAGCATAACTCTATACCAGCCGTCGTTCCCCCAGATGTTCCGTGCGATCTGAGCTTTTAGCAGCGTGGCGATGTATTTGTCAGCGTTCTGGTATACTTCCCTGTTTACTTTTATGCCGTCCCTCTTGGCCATTTCATAAAGATCGTTGAGCATCTTGTCGCTTACACTGAACTTCCCGGCGAAATTCTCGGAAGTCCCATACTCCTTGCGCAACTCATCCTGATTCTTGCTAAACGTGCCGTCTACATAGTCCAGAAAGACCTGCTTCACCCGGAATTGATAGATAAATCCAGGCACCGTTGCCGTCTTGACGATGTAGTCCGGTGTTATTCCGCCGCCTCCGTAGACTTTCCTCCCCGAAGCGGTATGAAAGACGGGTCTCCCTGAATCGCTTTTCATCTCCATCGTGTGCATGAAGTTTGCGCCCGATTTCTCCGCACTGTCGATTTTTTCCGGGGCCATGTAATAACTCGCCAGGCTCTTCCCGTAAGGCCTTTGAATGAGTCTTCCGCTCGGCGTGTAGTAACGGGCGATTGTAATTCTTACAGCGGAACCGTCATCCAAAGGAAATTGTCTCTGAACAAGCCCCTTCCCGAAAGTCGTCTCGCCGACTATCAGTGCCCGATCGTAATCCTGAAGGGCGCCGGAGACAATTTCACTCGCGGAAGCAGTCCCGCCGTCCACCAGAACAACCAGCGGGAGATCCTGGTAGTTGCCTCCCACGGAAGGGAAAATCTCGTTGGCCTGAGGAATTCGCCCCTTGGTAAACACGATAGTCTTACCCTTGGGTATAAATTCACTTGCAACTTCGACGGCCTGGTTGAGCAGCCCGCCCGGATTGTCTCGAAGGTCGAGCACCAGCTCTTTCATCCCCTGAGCCTTCAACTTCGCTAGAGCAGCCTCAAGTTCGTCACTGGTCGTCTCTGCGAAGCGGTTCACGTATACATATCCGACCTTCGAATTGACCATAAATGATGCGGTTATTGAATATATAGGAATCTTGTCGCGGGTAATCTGAAAATCCATCGGCTTGTCTACACCGGCCCTGACAACCGTTACCGTTACTTTCGTCCCCTTCGGTCCGCGCAATTTCTTCATGACTTCGTCACGAGTAATTCCGACTGCAGACTTCCCGTCTATTGCGACTATCTTGTCGCCGGCTTGAATTCCGACCAATTCGCTCGGCCCGCCCGCGATCGGCGAGACCACCAGAAGGGTATCGTTTACGACATCATATTCAATCCCGATTCCGTCGAACGAACCGCGGAAGTCCTCGGTAATCTGCTGCACATCCTTGGCCGGTATATAAACAGAATGCGGGTCGAGCTGCCCGAGCATGCCGTTTATCGCGGCATCGACCAACTTCTGTGTATCAACATTGTCTACATAGTATTTATCTGCGAGACTCAACACGTCCTTGAACTTCTCGAGCTGCTCGTAGATGCTGTCGCCGCTGAAGACATTCTGAATCTGCGTGCCTATGAGTATCCCTACAATAACTAGAAGTATTGCCCCCGTGGTCGACAACTTTTTACTAAGAAATCTCATATATCTTCCTTTCAAGGATTGCACTACCTATATTACAATCCTTTTGACCAATTGAATTCACCGAATTCTCTTATCCTCGCCGCTTCTTCTCAACAGTGAAATATAAAATAAGCACAAATGGCCAGCAAGAGATACCTCATCTTGCAGATGCGCTCCTTTGGAAAGCCGCAGGGAGGCCATTGAGACTTCATTCTAACTTCGTAATGGCGAGCTTGAACTCCATTCGGTACTCCTTTTCCAGTATTATTCTGGAATGAAGAAACACGACGGAGCTTTGATATACCCTCTCGAACCCCGACTCGGAAAGCGAAACAGTTTCAATAGGGAATCGCCACAGAATCTGCGGCTTGTCGACTTCGATTCCTGCCACGAGGCCCTGCCATTCATCAGTAAGAGAAACAGCGCTAACGTTCTCAGTAGTCCCAGCACTCCTTAGTCTGGCGTTTGACGGCTTGGAACCGTTCACCTTGTAGTATCTGTCGGCGGCGTCTCCTGCCATTAGGCCGAAGTTGAATTCAACACCGAAATCCAGGTCGATAGGAGCCTGGCTCATGTTTTGAAGCAGATAGTGACAAACGACCTCAGCCGAGCCGGACTTGAACTCGAAACTCTTTGTCAGCCGAACCGGCTTTTTGGTATCCAGTTCCACAAAGCCCTCCCGCGAGAATTGCACTGAAGCCTTGTTTTGCTTGTGGACGATTTTTCTGGTATAGGGCGAATTCACAAAATCGCCGAGCTCCGGATATTTGGCGGCGGCAAAATCCTCCAGCGTGGTCTTTCCGATGAAATGATCGATAAAGGAAGCGCGACGGTACCAATCGTAGTTCAAGAGCTTCTCGAGCCCTTCCTCTTTCGATACCACCATATCATGTATGCTATGAATTTCCTCGCCTTCAACTTCCGCGTTCACGCGCTGCGCCAGCCTGTGATGATACCCTTCGGGACGCCTGCTCAGGATATCGAGAAGATTGAAGGGTATCGGCTTGTAGTCGAGCTCGAAAAGCACGGCTCCTTCCTCGGGTCTGAAGTAGGCATCAAGTACGTTCGATTCGACCAGTATTTCCTCGCTGCCGTCCTTATCGAAATCCTCGTGCGAGACGGTAAGCCCGGGCTTGTGTTCCAGCTTGTCCAATTCGGCTTCTGCTTGAATAAGGCTCTTATACACCGGATAACGAAGATTCGGGAGGTACAGACCGCCAAATATGCCGTGCCAGTACGGATCGTTGCATTGAGATGCCCATATCCTGTCAAGAACGCGGTCCACCTTCATACCCTTATGTGCCAGGGAATGCGCACGCTCGGAGAGCCTTATCATTTTTTTGTGGATGTTGTTCGACTCCGGATATTTGGCAAGAAAATTTCTCCAATATCCCCCTCGAACGAATTCTTCATAATGGTCGAAGAGTTTTGCGCCTTTAAGTTTATTTTCAAACTCTTCGTATTTCAGGAACAGCTCCGGCGGCAGTGCCCAGTGAAGCATTTCGGCATAGGACGCGTTCTGAAGATACACTCGTCCTATCGGCTTGACCCTTTCCATAGCCTCGGAAAAATGTATAATGTTGATCCAATCCGAATTCGCCTCGAGAGCAGAAAAGAAGCTCTCCAGCCAGCCGTCCTGATAGACATGCTTGAAGGTGTTCGGCCAGATGCCGAATTTCTCCCCATCATCTGCATAGACCGCAATCCTCTTCCCGTCTTCGCTGGCAATTGACCGGAGAAACTCGATGGTCTTTTCGACCGGCTGAAACGGGATAGTATACCTCAACATCTTGCTGATCGGAAAGATGTTCGTTGTCTTGCCCTGTTCCTCTGTGACATAATAACCGAGCAGGTCTTCGTCCTTCAAGCCGACATACTTGAAATGAGTATCGTCGATTACGACCCACTTGACTCCGCAATCCGCAATGGGCTTCACTATATGCTGTTCCCAGACCCGTTCGGCAAGCCACATGCCGGTCGGCGTGAAGTCGAAATTCTTGTCGATATAAGCATTGAGCTTGCGTATTTGCCCCAGTTTGTCTTTGTCGGGTATGACTGCAAGAATCGGCTCATAAAATCCGCCCGTCATCAACTGGACCTGTCCGGATTTGATGAGTGACTTCAGCTGGGTGAATATCTCCCGATGGTGTTCCTTCTGCCACTCGAATAAAAAGCCTGTGTAGTGCAGCGAGACCTTTATTTTGGGAAACTTCGCGAGGAGATCGAGAAAGGGCTTGTATGCTTTATGGTAACCGTCTTCCAGGACATGGTCGAAGTTACCGATTGGTTGATGGTTGTGGATACCGAAGACAACATTGATCGTTTTCATCCCCAGGCTCTTGCCCCTCTATTTCTCCGGTTTCATTTGCGGAAAGAAAATCACATCACGAATAGACGCCTGGTCCGCGAGAACCATCGTCAGGCGGTCTATCCCGATTCCCAGTCCCGCGGTCGGAGGCATCCCGTACTCCAGCGCGCGCAGGAAATCTTCGTCAATGACCATGGCTTCCTCGTCTCCCCTGGCTTTCAGACGGGCCTGGTCCTCGAAACGCGAACGCTGGTCGAGCGGGTCGTTCAATTCACTGAACGCGTTCGCAAGCTCGTGGCCGTTGCAGATAAGCTCGAACCTCTCCACCAGCCCCGGCTTTGACCGGTGTCGCTTCGCCAGAGGGGACATCTCTACAGGGTAATCGGTGATGAAGGTCGGCTGTATCAGATTCGGCTCGACAAGCTCAGAGAAGATTGCATCGATGATCTTCCCTGATCCCATCGAGGGATCAACTACTACATGGTGCTTTTCGGCAGCCTCAGCAAGCTCGGTCTCATTCTTGCCCGTAAGATCCTCTCCGGTCGCTTCCCTGATCGACTCAAGCATCGTTACCCTCCTCCAGGGCGGAGTGAAATCAATTTCGTGCTCGCCGACTTTCACCTTCGGGCTCCCCGCGACGGCCAGCGAAACAGAGTGGACAAGCTCCTCAACGAGTCGCATCATCCAGTTGTAATCTTTGAAAGCCACATACAGCTCCAACATCGAAAACTCGGGGTTGTGCGCCCTGTCCATCCCCTCATTCCGAAAGTCCTTCCCGATCTCATAGACGCCCTCGAACCCGCCGACGATAAGTCTCTTCAGATATAGTTCGTCCGATATCCGGAGAAAAAGGTCGACATCCAAAGCGTTATGGTGAGTCACAAAGGGCCTCGCCGATGCCCCGCCGTACAGAGGCTGAAGAATCGGCGTCTCCACTTCCAGATATCCCCTGTCGTCGAGGAATCTCCGCACCGAGCTCACGACCTTTGCCCTCTTCACGAACGCGGTCCGGACTTCCGGATTCACGACCAGGTCAACATACCGCTGACGGTACCTGAGCTCCTTGTCCGAGAAAGGATCATAGACGGTCTTGTTCCCCTGTTCGTCTGTCTTTTCCTTCACTATAGGAAGAGGGCGAACAGACTTGGTCAGCAGCTCAAGGTGCTTCGCGTGAATCGAGACTTCACCTGTCCTTGTCCGGAACACGAATCCGTTAACGCCCACAAAGTCGCCGATGTCCATCAGCTTGAACATGTCATAAGCGTCCCCGAGGTCGTCACGCTTCAGGTAAATTTGAATCCGGCCGTTTGAATCCTGCAAGTGACAGAACGAAGCCTTACCCATTCTTCGCACCGACATTATTCTTCCGGCAACCGAAACATCCTCGGCGGGCGCATCGTCCTTGAACGATTTCACGATGTCCGTCGAATACCGGTTGACCTCAAAGCCATAGGCGTAAGGATTTGCCCCTTTCTTTTTCAACTCCTCAAGCTCTTCAAGCCTTCTCTTGGTAAGCTCGTTCTGTTCCCGAAGATATTCTTCGTGTTCGTTCAATTCATCCTCCCGACCGACACGCCAGCGCTCTTATATTCCACGAGAACCAACTTCTTGTCCCTGTTGTTCATTTCATCCATTCCATTGAAGGTAATCTCGTCGACCGCGACCGATTCGACGAACTTCAGATTCCGGGTATGTTTCACCTCATCAGCGAAGTCGCCGCCTTTCAAAACGATTAGTGTTCCAACGGGGATTGTTTTGCCGCCAAACGCTTCCGTCCTCTTGAGGAACCCTCGCGACCATTTCGCTAAGTCGTCCAACTTTCCTGCGGCACGGCTAACAACATAATCAAAATGTCCCTTAAATTCATCCGTTTTTGCAAGTTCTTCGGCTCTCCCGGTGACGGCTCTTGCATCCGGCAACCCCAAATCAGCCAAAATCGAGGAGAGTGCCGCTGTCTTCTTTGCAATCGAGTCAAGCAGCCAGAGGTTAAGGCCCGGCTCGAGAACCTTCAGAGGCACTCCAGGCAAACCGCCCCCGGTTCCCAGATCGATAACCCTGCTGTCCCCTTTCAGACTTCTGGTGAAAAGGAAGGAGATTGAATTTAATGCATGATTTGGGTAAAAATTCTCCTCGTCTCTTCTCGATACCAAATTTATCTGGCGGTTCCAGTTGAGGAGAAGCTCCCGGTACTTCTCGAACAACACTGCCTGTCCTCGGCTAATCTCCAAACCGTTGTCCGAGCAAACGGATATGAACCACGAGACGTCTTTCATTTCCTCGAGAACTTACAGAGGCTCGTACAGACGGCTTCCCGCACACTTTCGACGACAGTGATTGGAACACTGAGATGGTTTGCAAACATGGAGAGGGCTAGCTGCTCGCCGTCGGCTGTCGTGGCGCAGCCCGAGAGAGAACGGTCGTTTTCCATATAGCCCGTCTTCGCGCGAACGTTTCCCCGGGTGACGCTGCTTTCCATCCTGTGCCGAAGAGAACCGTCAGCCCCGGCAACCGTCAACACCAGGCAAATGAGAGCGGGAGCATTTTTCAAGGGGCGGGGAGTTCAACGAGTTTTCGTACCGAAGCAATCTCTCTCCTGGTAAGGTTACGCCAGCCGCTGCGCTGCAGGCCGCGATGCGTCAGACCGGCATATGAATATCTATCTAGTTGAACGACCCGAATATCAATGGACTGGAAAAGCCGTTTGACAAGGTGGTGCTTTCCCTCATGAACCGCGATGCCGACTTCGACACCGCCGCTTTCCGGCAGAATGTAAAGATCGTCAGGAACGACCAGCGAACCGTCGAGCGGCACTCCTTTTTTGAGCCTTCCCATTTCTCGCTCTCTGAGCGGCCTGTCCAAAGTTGCCTTGTAGACCTTCAGCACCAGATGCCTGGGATGCATCAGGCGATTGGCAAGCTCACCGTCATTCGTGAGAAGGAGGACGCCTGTTGTGTTGCGGTCGAGCCGCCCCACCGGGTAAACCCGCTCTCTTACCGTGACGACATCCATGACGCTCCGTCTCCCTTTCTCGTCCCGCACCGTCGTCACGGCGTCTTTCGGCTTGTTGAGGAGAATGTAAACAAGGCGCGTAGACGACCGCACCCCTCTGCCGTCCACTTCTACTTTATCTTTACCGGGGTCAATCTTTGTACCCAGCTCTTTGACAACCCTGCCGTTTACCTTCACTCTTCCGGAAGAAATCATTTCATCTGCTTTCCTGCGCGATGTAACGCCTGAAGAAGAGAGATACTTGTTTATTCTGACAAGCGAGTCTGCGGCAGGTCGTACGGCCTTTGACATTTTCTTACGAGTTCTCCTGCTTCGTTTCGCCCTCGCCCTTGCTCTCCCGGGACAACTCTTCGTCCAGGGCCGTTATCTCCAGCTGAATCGACTCCTCCGTGCCTTTGCTCTTAATCTCTTTGATAATCTCGTCTATCTCCCGCAGCTTAGGCAGG
This sequence comes from Candidatus Kryptoniota bacterium, assembly GCA_046705025.1. Taxonomy (GTDB): domain Bacteria; phylum Bacteroidota; class Ignavibacteria; order Kryptoniales; family JAKASW01; genus JAKASW01. The sequence continues at coordinate 15,277 of JBJKQU010000148.1, forward strand.
TCGTCCAGATTCTTCAACGCAAACACCTTCAGAAACCTCTGGGTCGTGCCGTAGAGGAGCGGCCTCCCCACGGTTTCTGCTCGCCCGACCACTGTCACAAGCTCCTTCTCCAGCAAGCTGTGAAGCACATAGTCGACATTTACGCCGCGTATCGATTCGATCTCCGGTTTCGTTATAGGCTGCTTGTAAGCGATAATCGCCAGGGACTCCAGTGCGGACATCGACAGCTTGCGCTTCGACCTTTCCTTGAAAAGGTTGGATACCCATTGTGCCATTTCCTTCCGGGTCGCAAACTGGTAGCCGTTGGCAATCTCCACTATCCTGAAACCGCTTCCCTCCGCTTCATACCTGTTGTTGAGTGCGGCAACGCGGGCCGAAATTACGTCCACATTCAAACGCCCGAACGTGTGAGAGGCATCAAGCACAGATTTTATCGTATTGGCGGTAAGAGGCTCATCGGAGGCGAAGATTATGGCTTCAATGATATGAGCCAGTTCGTCAACCGCCTCTTCCCTGAGTTCCGCTTCCGAGGCTTCTCCATCCTCGGAGGCATCTACTATTTCTTGTATACCTTCGAGAGTTGTGCCGACCGGTGCCACAATTTCCTTCTCGTTGATGCGGGGCACTTCGGCCGATTCATCCGTGGTAACAGACTCGGCCTCTCGCTCTTCACCTCCCTGAGGCTGGCCTTCAGTTTCGTCTTCCGATGGTTCTTGGCTTCCCTCGTCACCGCTCGCCTGAGAGTCTTCCTCCTGGGCCTCTCCTCGTATCCACTCACCGTGAGGAGAAATCTCGCTTTGGTTTTCCTGCCCGCTCAATTCAGTCTGAGCTTCATCGTGGGGGTCTGCCGGAGTCAGGTTCGCTTCATCCATCGGCGAGCCGGCTTCGTCATCGTCGTGAAGCCGCCTCTTCTCCTCGTCGTTCAGACGGTCGTTCTTGCTTTCGGATTTCTCTTCTTCGTCAGGAAGGTAAGACATTAATATCTTCTAGTGCCTCATATTTCGAAATTATGAAATCGTTGAACCCGCCGCTCGTCTGAACCCGAAGGATATTCCGCTTTATCAGCTCGAGAAGCGCGATGAAGGTTACCACGAGCCTTATCTTCTCATGAATCCGGGTAGCCAGCTCGAGGAAGTGAAGTGCCGACTTGTCTTTCAGGGAATCCATTACAAATTCGATCTGTTCCTCGATGGTGACATTCAGTCGCTGGATGTTATGATATGGCGTCGCCTCCAGCCTGTCCATTGCCCGCTTGAAAGCCGTGATCAAATCGATGAGAGTCATGTCCTTAAGGTCGCCATCTTCCGGAGACACGTACTGCCTCTCATCCTGCTTGAAGAAGGTTCTGTAGTGCAGCTTGCCGCCTTCCTCTTCGAGAAACGAGAAGTTGTGGGCCGCTTCTTTGAACCGGGCGTATTCGGCAAGTCTGTCGGCGAGCCCCTTTCGCGGGTCCTCCTCGATAAGGTCCTCAATTCCCTCCTCATGGGGGAGGAGCATCCTCACCTTTATTTGCATGAGAGTGGCTGCCATAACTATGAAGTCGCCGGCGACCTCAAGATCCAGCATCTGCATATAGTGAACGTAATCGAGAAATTCCCTGGTAATCCGCGCAATAGGAATATCGTAGATGTCGAGCTGGTCCCGCTTAATAAAAAAGAGGAGGAGGTCGAGCGGGCCTTCAAAATCGTCAAGCTTTACTCTGTAAGTCATCCCATCTTCATGGCTTGGTGAACGTCACGCATCGTGTTCCGGGCCACTTCTCTTGCCCGTTCTTCGCCGTTCTTGAGTATTCTTTCCACTTCTCCCGGCGCTTCCTCGTAGTGCTTGCGGCGCTCCCTGAACGGGTCGAGGAACTGATTGATTCTTTCGGCGGCTCGTATCTTGCAATCTACACAGCCTAGCTGACCGCTTTCGCACCCGCTCCTGATCTCTGCTTCTTCTGCGGGATTGAACTTCTTATGATACGTAAACACGAGACAAATGTCGGGCCTTCCCGGATCGCCTTTCCGAATCTTCTTCGGGTCGGTCACGGCTTTCTTCATCTTCTTCCTGACTTCTTCCGCCGGGTCGGACAGAAGGATTGTATTCCCGAGCGATTTGCTCATCCTCCTGCCGTCAAGGCCGGGCAAACGGGAGAATTGCGTGAGCTTGCCCTCCGGCTCCGGAAAGACGTTCCCATACTGCCGGTTGAAATCGCGCGCGATTTCACGGGTTATTTCTATGTGCGGCAACTGGTCTTCCCCCACAGGAACAACCTCTCCCTTGTATAGAAGTATGTCGCCGGCCTGCAGCACGGGATAGCCGAGGTAGCCGTAACTGATCGTTCCGAGATTCAGATCACGCACCTGTTCCTTCAGGGTCGGGTTCCTTTCGAGCCGCGATTTGGTAATCAGCATGGAAAAAACCAGATGAATTTCCGTATGCTCCTTTACCTGTGATTGCCTGAAGACCGGGCTGTGCTCGGGATCGATTCCCGCTGCTAGCCAGTCGAGGAGCATGTCTATAGAATATTCGTATATGTGCGACGTATCCAGCTTTGTCGTCAGGGCGTGGTAGTCGGCGATCAGATGATAGTTCGAATAACCGCCGTCGTTTTGGAGTGCAACCCAATTTTCAAGCGCCCCGGCCCAGTGGCCGAGGTGCAACTTACCGGTTGGACGCATCCCGCTGAGAATAATTTTCTTTTTCGGCATTGTGCGTCCAATTTACAAAATATTTCTACTTCATAAAAAGGTACGGCTTCCATTTTTCGTCGATTCTTCCGACAAAATGCCGGATGAAAGCGACGTGGCTCGGCCTCCGGGGAATCGAGAGCAGCTTCATCCCCGCTTCCTCAGGAGTCCTGTCCCCCTTTTTATTGTTGCACCTCATACATGCGCAGACGAGATTTTCCCAGGTCTCTTCCCCCCCACGGGTTCTTGGGATGACATGATCGATTGTTAAAGGAAGATCTCCCCGCCCGCAATACTGGCACTTGTTCCCGTCCCTGCGAAGAATGTTTTTTCTCGAGAGAATTACGCGCTTATGAGGGACTCTGTAAAAGACCGAGAGCCTTACGATACTTGGCATCGGCAAGCTTGTCGACACCGATCGCAGGATCCTGCCGTCATACCTTTCGATCATCTCCGCTTTCCCCAGGTACAGAAGAATTACCGCCTTCTTCCAACTGCAAATCGTGAGTGGTTCATAATTTTGATTGAGAAGTAATACTTTTCCGTATTTCTTTTCGCGATCGTCTCTTTCGATCTGATACTCATAATGGCTGAAGACGTCTACACCTCCTTTACATCAAATTACTCTACATGCACCGACAAAGGCTGACAAAAGTTTAGCACTGAAATCCTTTCTCCTGGGATCAAAACTGTTAATTTTGACGAATCCCGAGGAATGTATGAATCGCTTGTTCTTTCCAGTATACAGTGCAACATGAGTAATTTTATCGCCATTCGACGAAAAAAACAACAAATCGCCCGCTTTGAGATTGCCGATGTTCTTCCCGAGCGGTTTGCCCGATGAATACTGGGAACCGGAATCCCGCGGAAGCTCGATACCGTTCAGCCTGAACACGGTTTGAACAAATCCTGAACAGTCGAACCCCTTCACACTCCTGCCTCCCCATGAATACGAGATCCCCTGGAAGCTGTAGGCCGTATCCAGCAGGTTTCTAATCGAAAAGGCATCGGTAACGGCGGAGCCGGTCACGCTCGACTTTGAGACATATGCCCTTTTCCCGTCGGGAAGTTTCACCTCCAGGAAGCTCCCTCGCCTGCCGGTCATACTCAGCGCCGTACCGTGAACTGCCTCGCGCAACACAGGCGAATTCTTGTCAGGCTTTTCGAAAAGGGAGACTACTCTGTCAGAGGCAAACACCTTCGGAAGAGCCTGGAAAAGGTGAAACTCGTCTTCGTCAAACAGCGTCACCTGTCCCAAAGATACCCAACCGACGTAACCGTCCGCGTCCAGCCTCACTCTTACCCAGTCGCCTTTTACCCGGAGAGTATCAAACGTCTCTCCGTAAAGCACCTGGGTGGTCTGCTCGCTCGTCGAGAGGCAGTTCTGCCTCACGGGTGCCACACCAACGTGACATACACCCTTGGCCTTTGACCCGACGCTCCGGTCTGGAAGAAGTACTATCTTTATCTTGAACTGTGGGGAGTCTTTCTGATATACTTTTGAGATCCGAAAGGCGTTCGGGACTGAATCGGTGAGAATACGCAGATACTTACCCGCAATTTCAAAATCCACAACAGAATAGCGAATGTCTGCCCTGAGAGATTTGTTAAGCCTCTCTTCAAAAAGCTCGCGAGAGTTTCGTCTACCGTCTTCAGACATTGCTCAAAAATATACAGTCTTGCCGATTCTCAATCAATGAAGCTCAGCAGAAGGCTGCCTTCGACTAAGGAACACTCTCGTAGGAGGCAATCTCCACTACCCTCCTCCAAGCTTGATTTTCTGGGCGGCAGAGACTAACATCGGTTACAAAGCGCGGCAAAAGTGATCTGAGACAGGATTGGGACTTTACGATGCTGAGATTTTACCCCATAGTCTTCTTCTTCCTGGTCTTGACTCTATCCGCGGCCGGCGAGGAACCGACGGAACAGACGCTTGAAGATATTTCAACTTCCGGGCTCCGGATCCCTCATCTGGTTCATTGTTGTGGCGTCAATCACATAAAAAGGCAACCTTCAGCAATGTCCTGCCGGGCAACTTGAAGTTTTTCGAAAGCAGGGCTAAATTTTTGTAATCACTTATCACAAATCCCGAAGGAGGTGCCAAATGAAACTCTTCGTTTGCGTCAATCAAGTACCGGACACCGAAACGAAAGTCAAAGTGGGTGGGGACGGCAAGACAATCGACCGGTCCGAAGTCAATCTCATACTGAATCCCTACGATGAGTTTGCGGTCGAAGCCGCGCTTCAGCTGAAAGACAAGAACGGTGGGGAAGTCACTTATGTCTCGGTCGGCGGCGATTCCATGAAGGAAGTTATAAGGAAAGCGCTTGCGATGGGCGGCGACAAGGGTATTCACGTGAAGACCGACAATATCGGCGACTCATATTCCGTCGCGTCTAGGCTAGCTGCCGTGCTGAAGGATGCGGGTGCAGATATGATTCTCTTCGGGAAGCAGTCGATAGACTATGATGATGCGGCTGTAGGCACTATGGTGGCAGAGATGCTGGGACTTCCGTCCGCTTCTGTGGTCGTGAAGTTGGACGTGGACGCGAGCTCGAAAGGAGTGGTTTGCGAGAGAGAAATAGAGGGTGGAAAGGAGACGGTCGAGATGACGATGCCGTGCGTCATTTCTGCCCAAAAAGGGCTGAACGAGCCGAGATACCCTTCCCTTAAAGGGATAATGGCCGCAAAATCAAAACCGATCCAGGAGGTCGTGCCTTCGGCGGTTGAACCGTTAGCCGAAGTGACCGAGATGAAGAAGCCGCCCGCAAAGCAGGCAGGAAAGATACTCGGCACGGACAAGACAGCCGTACCGGAACTTGTCAAACTCCTTCACGAAGAAGCCAAGGTCATCTAAAATCTGAGGTGCAGAAATGAAAATTCTAGCTTTTGCAGAGCAGCGTGACAATAAATTGAAGAAAGTGGCATTCGAAGTAGCGCACGCTGCGGTCCAGCTCGGCGGGCAGATAAGCGGCGAATCGGCAGGTCTTGTCATCGGCAACGGAATAGAGAAAGCAGCTTCCGAACTCGGTGGCTTCGGAATCAAGAAAGTTTACATAGCAGAGGATGGAAGGCTAAGCCTTTATTCAACAACGGCCTATGCGAGGATTATAGCAGAAACGGCCGAATCCATTTCGGCCGACGTAATCCTTCTGCCGGCCAGCGCGATGGGAAAGGACCTCGCGCCCAGGGTGGCAGCAAGATTGAAGGCCGGTCTCGCCGCAGACTGCATTGCATTGAATGGAGATGGGGGGTCTATAGTGGCGACACGGCCTGTCTATGCGGGAAAGGGCCTTGTAGATGTCAAGGTCAATTCCCCAAAGAAAGTGTTCACACTGCGGCCAAACGTCTTCAGCCCGGGAAGCGCAAACGGCACTTCAGCCGAAATCGAGAAACTGAAATTGAACTTGCAGGACACGGATTTTTCCTGTAAGGTAACCGGGGTCTCGGTAACAAAAGCCGGCCGTCCCGACCTGACCGAAGCAAATATTATCGTTTCAGGCGGAAGAGGACTGGGTGGGCCGGACAATTTCAAGATGATTGAGGATCTGGCCGGCATTCTAGGAGCAGCGGTCGGCGCTTCAAGGGCAGTAGTAGATGCCGGATGGAGACAGCACGAAGATCAAGTCGGACAGACCGGAAAGACAGTTTCTCCGTCACTCTACATAGCTGTGGCGATATCGGGAGCCATACAGCACCTGGCAGGTATGTCTTCTTCAAAGTGCATAGTTGCAATAAACAAGGACAAGGATGCGCCAATCTTCCAGGTGGCCGATTACGGGATCGTGGGCGATGCGTTCGAAGTCGTTCCGGAATTGTCGGCACAAATCAAAAAGGCCCTTGGAAAAGAATGACGCATTCCGCAAATTATCGATGATGAAGGAGAATTTTGTTTGGATAAGGTGATGGTAGACATACTTGGGCTTTCACCCAGTCCTTCGAGCCCCGGCGCGTATGCGCTCATCCTGAAGGAAGTAAGCGGTGAAAGGCGGCTGCCCATAATAATCGGGCAGTTTGAAGCGCAGGCGATAGCACTTGAACTTGAAGGAATAAAGCCACCAAGACCACTCACGCATGATCTTGTAAAAAACGTTCTCGATTCACTCGGTACAACCCTTTCGGATGTAATAGTAAGTGAGCTCCGGGAGGGGACTTTCTTTGCGCGGCTCAACGTCGAAGGCAATTCTGTAAGCCATGAAATAGATGCGAGGCCGAGCGATGCTATAGCGGTCGCTATAAGATTCGGCGTCCCCATTTATGTATCCGAAACGGTCATGGAAGAGGCGGCAACAGTGCCCGAGACCGACGAAGGGGAACAGCAGACTGAGTCACAGTCAGAAGGCGAGCGGCCCAAAAAGCCCCGTGAACGCTCCCCCGCATATACTAAAGAATCTAAGATGGAACAGCTTCAGAAGGAATTAACCGACGCAGTTGGCCGCGAAGATTATGAGAGGGCAGCTAAGCTCCGCGACGAAATCAGGCGGCTTCAGCTCGGCGACTAAGATTCAAACAAACCCGCAACGGAGGTCAGGATGAAATCTGCGGCACTCTCTATAGTTGTGCTCCTTCTAACTGCATTCTCCACCCAGAGTCTGCAGGATCTTATCAGCCAAAGCGATTCACTTTTCGACAAATTCGACAACAAGGGTGCTCTTGAAGCGCTAATGACCGCCAACCGGGAGTATCCCCATAACGCCGAGGTTTTGTGGAGGATATGCCGGGCGGAGACTCACATAGCCGACCACATGGGCGTCGCGACAAAGGAGCAGAAGGACGCCCAGCTTGCGATGTACCGGTCTGCTTACGACTACGCAGACAGTGCGGTCATGGCGGACCCTAAAAGCTCCATGGCGTACACGTACCGCGCAGTTGCCAATGGAAAGATTGCCCTCTTCAAAGGGGTGTTCAGCGTCGCACCTATAGTCAAGCAGGTCCGCAACGATTGCCAGGAGGCTATCAAGCTTGACAAAGACAACTCGATTGCCTACTACGTCCTCGGAAGGACGAATGCAAAATTGGCCGAAAAGCCGGGAATATTCCTCTGGCCGCTCGGGCTATCCTGGGGAAACATGAAGGATGCAATTAAATTCTATCGAAAGGCGATTTCGCTAGATTCGGATTTCGTCATGTTCAGATACGACCTGGCAAAGGCTTATGTTCGTGAGGATGAGTACGTGGACGCACGCGAGCAGCTGCACGCAATTCCCCGCATTCCCTTGCGTGACCAGGACGATGACTCCCTGAAAGCCGAGGCTTCAAAGCTACTCCAGGAAATCAGGAACAAGAAATAGCCGTCTGCCAGTGGGTGTACGACAAAGATATAACGCCGAAATACGATCCGATCTCATTTCTGTCTTATAAATTTGTCGCCGACCCTCTGCCAGTTTGCGACATCCGCTTGAATCCTAGGCGGCCGATTTTCCCCCGTAGATAGCCTTCCCTATCCGGCACCTCATGCACCGTCGTTCGGAGCAGAGAGTGCGGTAGATGTGAAGAGCGCCCTGCTGAATCTGAACGGTGCTGAAGACGTTGTCCCCGCCAAACAGTGCATCTTTCAATATCAATGTGATATTGTTGTCGGCAGTGGGCCGATGGCTGCCGTAAATACGTAAGGCCTTTTCCTGGAGTCCCTGGTCGTCAAATATCCTTCCCCGAAGGTAGACTAACGGCAAAATGACGTTAATGATTATTTCCTCGGCTCGGCTGGAACCGATTAGCATCCTAATTTCGGTAGTTGCGGGAGTCCCAAATACGAAGTGACGGGCCCAGTAGTCTTGCGATGGAACTGTCAGAAGGCGCCTCCAGGTCGCCGACAATTCAGCCTCGCTTTTCGATGATGCCCAGCCTGTCACCTCTTTTGCGAAACAGCCGTTTGCCTGGCCGGACAAAAGGCAGCTTGCTCCCGCGATCCGGAGTGTCGGAAAATTCTGAGGACGAAGCTTGAAGAAGAGCCATTCCGATCGGTTCATGTACTCCCGTTTGTATTTTTTCTTGATCCCCTGCCAAATTTGGCTGAGTTTCTCGCAATACACTGAAGTTTCCTCGTCGAAGCTGCTCAAGTCGTGCGGCAACAGTCCTGAAGCGCCGAAGAGTATAGCCTCAATTGATAGCCTCTCGCCGTTCGATTGCTCCTTGAGGAACGACAGAGGGACACTGCGGGCTAGTTTTCTGAAAGGCAGCGTGTTTTTGCTGTAGCCTAGTCCTTCCAGTATTCCTTCATACAGGAGTTGATCCCAATAGACCTCATCCTGTAACTCCGACTTGTCGTAGCTCCTGTGCTCTATCTGGAGTTCCGAAAAGTCCCTGAAATATTTCTGTTTCGCCTCGAATACCACCGGGCGGTTTTCATCTATAATGTCCTTCAGCCTCTCTTCGAATTTGTTCACCTTGTGTGCAAACCGCTTCTCACCCAGCAGATTGAGGTAAGCGAGCTTTTCCTGCCGGGACACCTTGTCGTTCTCTCCTGCGCATCTTACCCTCGTCAGTCTCTCTTCGGACTCGAGGTGGCTCAGAAACACTCCTGCTCCATCCGAAAGGAACCTGACAAGCTCCAGAGTTTCTATCCTTCTCCCGGATGAAGTCAGGCAGTCGGCCCCCTCATTGCACTTCCCCACGACATGCAAAACTACCGAATTGTAATTCCTGTCTGTATGATGGTTATGTGAATACCAATCGGAACTCACCCTATGGAGCTCTATGTCCCCCCGAAGAATCATGCCGTTTATACGAATCAATGCGTGCTTGAAGTCAGGGCCCGCGTCGGAGTTGGCTTCTCCGGTCTTGATTATCTCCAGTTTCTTGCCCGAAACGGTCCTGAGGGAGGAATTGAACTTTCTGTTCTTGAAAAGCTCCTTGAGCTGGAACTCCGACATACTATCCGGATGAACCGCTTGAAGCGAAGCCATTTCTCTAATGTCTTTTTCAGTGAAAAGAGATATTCGTCTTTCTTACGGCGAGGACTCTTCCTTCTCGATCCTGAAGGATAACCGTTATTTCATTCATCCCCGGCTGCAGATAAACTCGGGGAAATTCAATGTGCATTGTGTCAGAGACCAAAGCCATGTCCTCTTTCTTTCCGTCGACATATAGATACACATACTTGGTAGTAGAGTCGGATATGGTGTATATCCAGAGGGCTGTTGAATCGCCGGATACCGTGTGCCTCAAGGAACCCGGCTCGAACTCAAAATAGAGAGTTGAAGAAAGCTGAGGACTCGAGGATTCCGCCGCCGGTTGCGTTTGCCGGAAATTCCTGTTCTTCTCTTCCTTCTGCAGGTAAATCGGCAAAGAAAAGAAGACAAGGGTAAAAAGAAGAAACAGCAGCCACTTGAGACTTTTCTTTAGGAAGACCTTCATCCGCGTCTTAGAAGCGCATTATAAAAGAGAGCCTTTTCTCTTACTTTTTCTGTGAACTTTTCGTCGTATCCGGCAAATATGATATCGCGGCTGACGTTTACTATGACCGGCGCCCCACCGCGCGAGATGGCCTCTGCAACATCGTCAACGGAACCGCCCTGTGTGCCCACACCGGGGACAAGAATGGGAATGTCGGGATATTTCTCCCTGATCGAGAGGAGCTGCTCTCCCTTGGTCGCTCCCACGACAGCACCGATATTTTTCCCGCCGTTCCAATCGGCAATCTTTTCGAGAACAAGCTCGTAAAATTTCTTTCCGCCGAAATCGCGAAGCTGGAAGTCATGTGCCCCCTGGTTTGACGTAACCACCAGGGCAAAGATATCCTTGTCCCTGTAACTGAGGAAGGGTTCAACAGAATCGTAGCCCATGTAGGGATTAACGGTTGCCGCATCGGCCCCGAAATAGCTGAAGAAGGTGTGAGCGTATTGCCTGGCGCTGTTCCCGATATCGCTCCGCTTGCAGTCGGCTATGATATAGATGTCGTCCGGAATACGGGCGATTGTTTCGCCGAACGTAGACCATCCGTTCTCCCCGAGAGCCTCGTAAAACGCCGTATTCAGCTTGTAGGCACACACGCAATCCTGAGTCGCTTCAATTACACGGGTGTTGAACTCGAGAACAGCATCTTCATATTCAAAAAGGAACTCCGGTATCTTCTCGACGGCCGGATCGAGCCCGACACAAAGATTGCTGCCGTGTTTGTTGATCGATTCAGATAGCTTCTTGAAGCTCATTTCGAGCCGAGGATCTTAGAATCGAAGTTTTTCCACATCATGGATTCGACCGGCCGTTTCGTTTTTCTGTTGTATTTTGCGGTTTTCTTCCTGTTGTATGGGACTAGGACTTCGCCGCTCACCTGAAAATATATCAACTGTCCTATCGGCATACCAGGGTAGATCCTCACGGGCTGCTTTACGCTTATCTCCAGTGTCCAGGTGTTGCAGTAGCCGATGTCCCCCTTGCCTGCGGTGGAGTGAATGTCGATCCCCAATCTCCCTATGCTTGACTTACCTTCGAGGAACGGCACGAACTTATGACTCTCCGTATACTCCTGTGTCACGCCGAGGTAAAGTCTGCCGGGGAGCAGAAGGAACCCTTTATGGTCGTGGATCTTGAAAATTGAGACCTCGTTGTGCTTGCGAGCATCAAGTATGTCGTCTTTGTAGATAGCCATTGTGTCGGCCAGGTGCACGTCGTACGAATTGGATCCCAGGTACTTCCTGTCGAAGGGATCGATGACGATGCTTCCCCTCTTTAACTCCTCAAGAATCTGCTTGTCGGTAAGAATCATTCTCTAGTGTTCCCTCCTATGTGCATAGAAATTTAGGAGAATTCCGACCATCATCCAATCGGACACGGTGGATGATCCCCCGTAGCTGATGAAAGGAAGAGGGATACCGACTATCGGGGCGAGATTTATGTTCATTCCGATGTTTATGAAGACGTGGAAGAGAAGGACGGAGGTAATCCCTATGGCTGCGAGGCTGGCGAACTTCGTTTTAACCATCTCGGCGATCTTTACGCCCCTGAAGAACAGCGCTCCAAACGCAAGGAGCGTTATTCCGGCACCGATGAAGCCGAATTCCTCCCCTATTACGGTAAATATGAAGTCAGTCCATCTTGCCGGGACGAAATTCAATTGAGTTTGCGCGCCGTGGAGGTAGCCCTTCCCAAACAGACCCCCGCTGCCGATTGCGACGCGAGCCTGGAGTGCGTTGTATCCCGCTCCCTGCGGGTCAAGGCTCGGATTCAGGAAGATCTGTATCCGTTTCTGCTGGTGGGGTTGGAGAAGCTTTTTATAGAAATATTCCATGAACAGGCCGAACGAAACTGCGACAAAACTCAGGGTAATGGCGAAGAGCTTTTTCCTGCTAAGTATGAAAAACAGGACTCCGAATGATACTACGGTAATGAGAAGCACGGCCGTCCCGGTAAACTCCGCAATGACTATTGCAATAGGTGCGATCAATGCGACCACCACGATAGGCGGCAATCCCGCCCAGAACAGAATCGGGAAGAAAATCGCCAGGTAGACTATAGTCGTGCCGAGGTCGGGCTGAAGCATCGTGAGAATCATCGGCAGGCCTACTATGCCTGCCGAAAAAGCGATCACTTTCCACTGAGGCATCTCGTTTCCTTTCTCCGAAAGGAACTTGGAGAGCGCCAATATGGAAGCCACTTTTGCCAGTTCAGACGGTTGGCCGCCTACGCCGAGGAAGCCGAGCCAGCTCGTATGGCTCGCCACACGTTTGCCGGCTACAAGCACGAAAATCAGAAGAAGAATCGTGACCGCATAGAAGAAATAGGCGCTGTTCTGCAAAAACCTGTTGGAAAGAAACATTACGATAAAGGCGACGATGACACCCGTACACTGCCACACAATGTCTTTAACGAGGTATTGATGCATTCCGGAGTTGAAGGTGGCACTGTTCACTGCCAGCACCCCGATGCAGGCAAGCGTCAGCGCCAGGAAGAAGGTCTTATAATCGAACGAGTCCTTAAAGAAATCGAACATCAGTGCGCCGCAGCATCCGCAACAACGCCGCTCGGCGGCGCCGCTTGCGGTGTGGATTTGGTTTCGTTCAGGTAATACTGGATTAGCTGCCGGGCTATCGGAGCCGCCACCGCACCGCCGTAACCCGCGTTCTCAACCAAAACTGCCAGGGCAATCTTCGGGTGGTCGAACGGGGCAAACGCGATGAACCAGGCGTGATCCTTCCCGTGAGGGTTCTGTGCCGTACCTGTCTTTCCTGCCACCGCAACCCCGGGTATCCTGGCAGCGATTCCTGTGCCTCGCGGGCCGTTGACAACCAGGTACATTCCTTCCCGGATCTTCTCGAACACTTCCCTGCTTATAGGAAGTGTTCGCTCTCCGTGCTGCGTGTAGTAGATTTTTCCGGTTCTCGGGTTGCGTATGTACCTGACAAGATGAGGTTGATAATATTTCCCGAAGTTGGAGACCGCCATTGCATATCCTGCGAGTTGGAGCGGAGTCACACTTACTTCTCCCTGGCCTATCGCGAGACTCAGCAAGTAGCCGTTCGTCCATTTGCCTTTCCCAAAGATTTGGTCGAAGTAATGTTTCGAAGGCATTATCCCCGGATTCTCATTCTTCAAATCAATACCTGTCTTCTGACCGAATCCGTACATCCTGCCGAACTTGGTCCAGGCCTGGAATCCGACCTTGAGCATCAGGTTGTAGAAGAAGACGTTGCAGGAGACCTCGATGGCTTTTATGATGTTTACAACCCCGTGCGCCATATCGCAGTGGAACACTCTCCCCCCGTATAACATCGAACCAGTGCAGTCAATTGTCCAGTTCGTATCGATAACGCTGTCCTCTAGCGCGGCAGAAGCAAGGACCAGCTTGAAGGTGGATCCTGGCGGAAGCGTTGCCATAATGGCTCTGTTGAACAGCGGATGATCGGGGTTATTCACGAGTTCGTTCCACTGCGCCCTGGTAGTGTAGCCGGAAAAGACGGATGGATCATAGTCAGGTGCGCTCGTCATTGCAAGTACCCCGCCCGTATTCGGATCAAGTGCGACAACAGCGCCACGTCTTCCCACCATGAGCGACTCTGCCATCGCCTGAAGGCCCTCATCTACCGAAAGGTACAGATCATCGCCTTCCTTGGCCGGAACGTCAAGTCGACCGTTGTCATAACTTCCCGCAACCTGCCCCTGGGCGTTTACTGCGAGATACTTGTAACCCTTCTGCCCCCGAAGAATGGTCTCGTAACTAGCCTCCAGCCCGTTGTATCCGACGAGGTCACCGGGCTTGTAGTAGTCACCGAGCGTTTCCAGCTGTTTTTCGGAAATTTCCTTAGTGAAACCGAGGATGTGAGCAGCTCTGGCCTTCCCTACGTAGACACGCTTCGGCTGTATGTCGAAATAAACTCCGCCGAACTCCTTGAGATGCTCTTCAATCGCCGACAGCTCCCCAAAGTCGATATCGCGCTTCAGCCTTACGGGGAGATACGGGGACATGGCTTCCCCGGCTTTGATGCGACGTTCTATCGTGAGAGTGTCCATCTGCAAGACATCTGCAAGCATAGGTATCTGGCTCTCTTTGAACTCACCGGGTATTATGGAGACTTCGTAGGCGGGACCGTTTTCCACCATAACATTCCCGTTACGGTCGAAGATCTCCCCCCTAAGCGGCTGCTGGACAAATACCCTCGTGGTAATGTTTTCCGATTTCTTACCATATATGACTTCGTTTACCAGCTGCATGTCGCCGAGCTTCACCCCTATCGCAAGCAAAGCTATGACTACAATACCCCTCATCATAAGAGAACGTGAACGTGATCCAAAATCAGCATCAAACATAGCGGCTCTTCTTCCCAGTAACAAAGACTATAATCATCGCAATGACTGAGGTATAAACAGTCGTCCCAAGCGTAAATTTCAAGAAAGCGTACAAATAGTTCAATTCTCCTGCCGCGATGATCGGCAACGCCACCAATTCAGAGATAAACAGCGCGACCGCGGATACCCAGGCGAAACTGAGTGTCTTTGCGGCCAACTCGACTTCGCTCTCTTTGTAGAAGAAACCGGATATGAACCCGGCCAGGACACCGACGAACGACGTGAAACCGATGAAGTGAGTCACAAGCAGATCATTAACCAGGCCCGCAACAAATCCTCCGGCGGTTCCGAACAGCTGACCTTCGCGAAGCGCAAGGTAAACGACAAACAGAATAACGAGTTGTGGAGATACCAGCTCCACCGACGCATAACTGTCCAAAAACTTCTGGAGCAAAATGGCAATCAGCCCTATGACAACGTAGCCGGTTATTTTCTTTGTCATTTGCTCTTCTTCAAAGCTTCCCTCTCCAGCCTGGCGGCTCCGGATGGAGGAGTGTATTGCATCACAAATGCCGCAAATATAGAGCTAAGATTGACCGCGGGCTGCACTGTGATCTTGTTGAAGATATCTCCGGGCTGTTCTATGACCTTCGAGACCACTCCGATCACGATCCCCGGCGGTACGAGGCTGCTAAGAGTTGACGTCAGCACGAAGTCCCCTTTCACGACATGGTATCTGCGCGCTACGTTGTTCATCTTGAGTTCGCCAAAGCCTCCGGCCACGATCAGACCGTCAGCCGAGGTCTTTTCCAACCGGGCCGCTATTCTGCTGTCGCTGTCAAACAGAGTTCTGACCAGTGAGAAGCTGCCGCTCGCATCGGTCACTATGCCCACCAGCCCGCTTCCGTTGACAACAGGGTCCCCGATATGCACCCCGTCACTGCTACCGATATTGAGAGTCAGAAAATACTTCCCGCCGTCGGTGGTGCGGCCCACCACTGTACCTGGAATCAACGGAGCCGAAGACCGGCTCTTGAGATCAAGCATTTGCCTTAGCTGTTCGTTTTCGTCCATCGCCTGGTGCGACTTTGCGGCCATATTGATCAGCCGCGCATTCTCTTCGAGAAGCTCTTTGTTCCTAGATGCGAGAAGGAAGTAACCCGTTATATCCTGAACGCCGGCTTCGAGATAAGCAGTTGTGACAAGACCTACGGTTTGCAGCCCTCGTGTATAACTGTTGTTATTTGTTGAGATCAGGAAGAGTGACAGGGCGAGAAGTAAAGCGAAAATAATATAGTTCTTCGCAAAACTGAAGAATTCAGAAATCCATGCAAACATTTCAGATTTCCATCAGTAGCGCCTGCTCTTTATCAGTACCTTTGAAAACTCGTTTATCTTGTCGAGGACCTTTCCAACACCCCGAACCACCGCGGTCAAAGGATCCTCCGCAACATGAACAGGAAGGTTTGTCTCCATCCTTATGCGCTCGTCCAACCCCTTCAGAAGCGCCCCGCCGCCCGACAACATTATTCCGCGGTCAAGGATATCGGCCGACAGCTCCGGGGGCGTCCGCTCCAGAGAAATCTTCACGGCGTCCACTATTGCACCGACAGGCTCGTTAAGCGCATCGCGAATCTCAGCCGAACTTACTTCGGTCGTTTTGGGGATACCGGCAACAAGATCGCGGCCCTTCACCTGAATCGTTATTTCCTCTTTCAAGGGCATGGCGGAACCGACCTCGCATTTTATCGCTTCCGCAGTCCGCTCGCCGATCAGGATGTTGTGATTCTTCTTGAAGAACTGAATGATCGCATTGTTCATCTCGTCGCCGGCGATGCGGATCGATTCTTCATTCACGATTCCCGACAAGGCTATCACGGCAATCTCCGTTGTGCCGCCGCCTACGTCGATCACCATGTTTCCGACAGGAGCATCGACGTCGAGTCCGATACCTATGGCTGCTGCCATCGGCTCCGCGATCAGATGCACTTCCTTTGCACCTGCATGCTCGGACGCGTCGCGCACCGCTCTCTTCTCGACTTCCGTTATCCCGCTGGGAACACTGATGACAATTCTTCTGCTCGGAAGCATGCCCGCGTGGACCTTCTTTATGAAGGCGCGGAGCATCCCCTCGGCAATCTCGAAATCCGCTATCACGCCGTCGCGCATAGGACGTATGACCTGTATGTCCCTGTGAGTCCTTCCAAGCATTTCTCTCGCTTCATGCCCTATCGCGACAATCCGTTTCGTGTTCTTATCGAATGCAACTATGGATGGTTCCCTCAGAACCACCCCCTTGGAACGCATCCAGATGAGTGTGTTTGCAGTTCCCAGATCGATCGCGAGATCGTTTGACAAAAGTCCGAAGAATCCCATTAGAGCACTCTTTTAGTGTTTGAAATGTCTGATACCGGTGAATACCATCGAAATATTCAGCCTGTTTGCAGCTTCTATCGATTCAGAATCTCTGACAGAACCACCGGGCTGAATAATCGCAGTCGCTCCGGCCGCCGCAATCTCTTCCACATTGTCAGCGAACGGGAAAAAGGCATCTGAGGCGGCTACGCTCCCTTTCAGGTCCAGACCTGCTTCCGCAGCCTTCATCCGGGCGATTTTCACCGAATCAACCCTTGACATTTGCCCAGCTCCGGCGCCGAGGGTCACCCCGTCCCTGGCAAATACGATTGCGTTGGATTTCACGTGCTTGCAGACTACATATGCGAACCTCAAGTCACGCAACTCCCGCTCCGATGGCCTTCGGCTGGTAACAACCTTCAATTCATCTTCATTCACAATAATATTATCGGCAATTTGGGCCAAAAAACCACCACACGACGAGCGCATCAAGAGGTCATCTGGGAGTCTGCTCCGGCTAATCACCAGCCTCCTGTCCTTCTTCTTCTTGAGTATTTCAAGGGCTTCGTCCGAGAACTCTGGAGCGATAACCACCTCCAGGAAAATCTGGTTAAGCTGTTCGGCAAGGGGGGCCTCGACCCTCCGGTTTAGAGCAACGATCCCGCCGAACGCGCTCTTCGAATCCGTTTTCAGCGCTAGAGCATAAGCCTGGAGGACATCCTGAGCCATCGCGACGCCGCACGGGTTGGTGTGCTTCACGATCACGGCTGCAGCACCGTCAAATTCCTGAATCACCCTCTGGGCCGCATCCACATCGACTAGGTTATTGTATGACAACTCCTTACCGTGAAACTTCTCGAAATACTTCGAAAAATCCCCGTAGTAACCCGCGGACTGGTGAGGATTCTCGCCGTACCTCATGTCCATGCTTTTTCCGGCAGCCACCAACAAGGTGTCTCCGAGTTGACCGCCGCTGCCAAACCGCTGGCTGTAGAATTTGGCGATTGCAACATCGTACTCAGCAACTTTTTCAAAGGCCTTTGCAGCCAGCTTCTGCAATAGAGGCAGCCCGAGATCCCTTCCCTTGCTCAACTCGGCAGCGACCTCGCTGTACTGATTCGGATCAACGACGACGGCACAGCCTTCGTAGTTCTTTGCCGCAGCCCTTATGAGCGATGGCCCTCCGATATCTATATTCTCAACAATCACGTCCAGGTCAGCCCCTGAAGCCACCGTCTCTTCGAAACGATATAGGTTGACCACTACCATATCGAACACTGACAAATTCAATTCTTCAAGTTGGTCGAGATGGCTCTGGACATCGCGTTTGGCCAATATCCCGGCGAAAACGGCGGGGTGCAGCGTCTTCACCCTCCCGTCCAAGATCTCCGGAAAACCGGTGACATCGGTAATGCTTTTTGCGTCCAGTCCCGCTTCGCGGAGGACTTTCAGAGTCCCGCCCGTACTGAAGATTTCCGCACCGTTTTTTGCAAGAACACTCGCGAACCCAGCAAGCCCCGTCTTATCCGTTACACTTATCAATACACGCTTTATTTTCACGAAATACTAATTCGCACCTTTCTCCCTTCTACCTTTACCTTGTCCCTCTCAAACAGGCTTATTGCTTCGGGCAGAAGTTCGTATTCAAGTTGATGTATTCTGGAGGCGAGACTTTCGGGCGTATCATCCTGATCAACGGGCAGGCATTTCTGAAGGACGACGGGACCATGATCGTACTCGGTGTCAACGAGGTGAACAGTCACTCCGGCGACTCTGCATCCGTAGTCGATGACGGCTTGATGAACCTTTAATCCGTACATCCCCATGCCTCCGAATGATGGCAGCAGAGCGGGATGCACATTGATGATCCGATTTTTGAATGCCTTGATGACGGCATCAGGAATCTTTTTGAGAAAACCTGCAAGTACCACAAAATCAATCTGATTCTCTCGCAGGACTTCGAGGAGAGAATCGCTGAAGCCGCCTTCGTTCTGAAAGTCCCTCGGGTCCAAGATCCTCGTTTGAATGCCAGCACGCCGTGAAGTCTCCATCGCTTCACAATCATGATTGGAAATCACTAGCCTGACTTCCGATCTTAAAAATCCCTCTTTGTTCCTTTTGATAATATTAAGAAGGTTTGTGCCCCTGCCGGACACAAATACTGCAAGTTTCATTCGACGAAAAGTTACCAAAGGCATGGACAAATAGCAATCATTTTCTTGAAAATTCGCTCTTTTTCTTGCCATAATTCAACTAAACTCTCAAGTTCCCATGACTAGGTCACCGCTTTTGGAAATTAACCTATGCGGGTTTAAATTTTCTTGTTAGCAAAATGACCCAAGCGCCGATTTCAAGACAAGGTCGGCTTCTCGGCGGCTGGCTTGGATGGCAGATTTAACCGGAGGATTTCCGATTCTCCCAGGCTGCCGATTAGAGTTCTTTCCTCCGGAATAAAACGGAACGGGCTACGAAGAGATTTCGAGCGTGACGACTGGAGACGGAGCTCACCTCGCCAAGAAGGGCTAAAAGCCTTTTGAACAATAACTCATCTCTCAGTAAGGAATGGAAAAGAAGACTCACGTAATAATCGCCTCACTGGTGCTTTCGATACTTGTATGGCTATCAGTGTCGATGAACTACGAGTACTCGGTGGCCATCAAGGTCCCATTCAAAATCAGCAACCTACCCCAGAACATGGCGCTCGTAAGTCCGATTCCGAGAACCATTCTTGTTCGGGTTCGGGGCACCGGTTGGCAGCTCGCCTCCGCGTACCTTTCGACGACGACGAGCATCAACGTCGATTTTTCAAATTTCAATAAGGATAGGATTGTCCTTACAAGCCGTGACATGGGTTATTCGCTGGATCTCGGCTCGTCCACAACAATTCTCAGCTTTACGCCGGATACTGTTGTCATGGCATTGGGCCGGATAGAGACAAAAAGGCTCAAAGTGGTACCGAGAATCGAGGTCGAACCCCGAAAAGGGTTCATCGTAGTCGGGCCACCGGAGGTCTCACCTGATTCGGTCACGGTGACCGGAGCCGCGAGGCTCGTGAGCCGGCTGGATGCATGGTATACCCAGCGAAAGCCGTTCAAAAGGGTCATGAACAGCATTAATACCACTATACCACTCTCCGATACGCTTGGCGGCATCGTTACCCTCGGTGCAAAGGTCGTGAATGTCGGCGTGAACGTCCAGCAGGTCGCCGAGAACACGTACAAGGACATCCCTATCAGGATAGTGAACAATACCGATTCATCCGATGTTATACTTCTTCCGCCGACGGTAGACGTTACATTAAGGGGCGGGATCAACATAATGTCTGAAATAGCTGCTGATTCATTGAGCGTAACCGTAAACTACAACCAGCTTATTCACGCCAGATTCCCAAGCGTCAAGCCGGTGGTCAAAGCTCCTTCCATGCTGCAGGTCATCTCGGTGGACCCTGACAGCGTAGAGTTTGTAATCAGGAAGTAGCTGAGACAGGTTATTTACATCCAACAGTACTAGTAGAGGAATAGCACGACATGTCGAAAGATAAAATGCTGAAGCTTGGTCTGCCTAAAGGAAGTCTGCAGGAATCAACTTTCTCGCTGTTTCAGAAAGCAGGCTACAATATTTCAGTCTCGTCAAGAAGTTACTTCCCCAGCGTCGAGGACGATGAGCTCAAGATAATGCTTGTCCGTGCACAGGAGATGGCGAGGTATGTCGAACTTGGAACGTTCGACGCGGGCCTGACGGGAAAAGACTGGATAATCGAGACAAACAGCAACGTCACGGAGGTTGCCGAGCTTGTGTATGCGAAGCAGAGCATGCGGCCGGTCAGATGGGTCCTGGCGGTACAGGAGGACTCGCCGTACAAGTCGGTAAAGGACCTTCAGGGAAAGCGCATTTCAACGGAAGTCGTCAATATAACGAAACAATACCTGCAGCAGAACGGCGTAGAAGCGTCGGTAGAGTTTTCCTGGGGAGCTACGGAGGTGAAAGTGCCGGAGCTTGCCGATGCCATCGTGGAAGTAACTGAAACCGGAAGCTCTCTGCGCGCAAATCATCTCCGCGTTATCGAGACTGTGCTTCAGTCGTCGACGAGATTCATAGCGAACAACGAGGCGTACAAGGACCAATGGAAGAATGAGAAGATCCAGACCATCGCTTTGCTGCTCAGGGGAGCCATTGCGGCGGAGGGGAAAGTCGGACTGAAGATGAACATCCGCAAATCTGATCTTCCCAAAGTTATAGGTATTATTCCCGCACTGAGAAAACCGACGGTCTCCCCGCTGTACGACAACGAGTGGGTCGCAATCGAGACGATAATTGACGAACGGACGGTGAGGATCATAGTCCCGGAGCTCAAGCGCAACGGCGCGGAAGGAATCATAGAGTATCCTCTCAATAAGATTGTACCGTAAAGCGGAATTTTGAAATATTGGAAGAACGGAATGTCCAGCTCAAAGCTATGAGGGTGTTCCACACCCCAACTGCTCTGGCCGGTACTGGCTCAGTTTGATTTAACGCGAGACTGCGAAAGAATATAGTTGTTCTGCGTGCTTTGCGCCTTCTTTGCGTCCTCTGCGTTAAATATCTCTAAATTGAGCCAGTACCCTCTAGCCTTGCTCCGACGCTTGTCTTATGCCTAAATTGTAAGGTAAAATCTGGACATGAAGATAAACTTAGGCAAATATGAACTCGAAAACCCCGTCGCTCTGGCTCCGATGGAGGACGTCACCGATCTCGGCTTCCGACTGATATGCAGGGAGTTCGGCGCGGACATAGTGTA
>JBJKQU010000149.1:0-4519 GCA_046705025.1 Candidatus Kryptoniota bacterium
GTCGGAGACAGCGTCCTCGTCTCTTCTGATTCGGAATTGTCCGATGGGGATCTCGTAGAAGTCAGGAGCAGTGGGATGGAAGCCACATTTAGGTTGGCTTACTTTGACAACGATTTGGTTATGCTTCATTCGATCAATCCCGCCATACGCCCGGTTACCATCAAAAGAGAACACGTGACCCTTTCGAAGGTAATGTTGGTAAAGAAGAAGTAGCAGAAGCGACGTCTCGGTCCGTCTGCGAACCAGCCCTACACATCACGGTAACATTCTTACTTTGGGGTCGGCTGGCTTTTCGAAAATCTGGGATGGATATTCTGGCAGCGGTTGCGTACTCATCACAGATCCAGGACTCTTCTCACCTTTTTAAGTAGTTCCGAGGGCCTGTAAGGCTTGAGGACAACTTCTTTCGCTCCATTTTCGATTATTGCTGCACGCTCCTCTGGGTTTATATAACCCGTGGCAAGGATAAACTTGACTTTAGGATTGATTTCCTTCAGCCATGTGAGGACCTCAGCTCCGCTAAGTTTGGGCAGACCAAGGTCGGATATCACAAGGTCAATCTCATGCGCCTGTCTCCGGTAGATGTCCACAGCTGCCTTGCCGTCCGACGCGCCGATCACATTGTACCCTTTTTCAGTAAGAATGGTTGTGGCAAGCTCTATCAGCATTTCCTCGTCCTCGACAACAAGAATCGTCTCATCTCCGCCCGGTGCGTCAAAGTCCATGACCTCATCTTCATCGAGGGACTCAACCTTTTCAGGATAGAACGGAAAGTAGAGTGAAAAATCAGTACCCTTCCCTGGTTCGCTTGCGACGTTGATAAATCCATGATGATCTTCCATTATGCCGAATACAACCGATAGCCCCAAGCCCGTCCCTTTCCCGGGTCCCTTTGTTGTATAAAATGGTTCGAATATGTGTTCGAGTACTTCTCTTGACATGCCGCTGCCATTGTCGCTGACCCCTACGAGGACGTATCCGGGAGCTGAAGCAGTAGGAAACAGTCTGTGAACAGTCTGAACGTCGACCGCCTCGGTGGATATAATCAGGTCACCCGGCTGCGTCATCGCATCTCTTGCATTAACGCACAAATTAAGAAGCACCTGATGAATCTGGGTCATATCGCCGTTGACCTTTGGCAGGTCTTCGGTAAGATTACACAGGATACGGACGGATTTTGGAAAGGTCTCATTCAACAGCTTGACGAGGTCGTCGACAATCCTATTGACCGACACCGGTACAAAAGTCGGTTCCGATTTCCTTGCGAAAGTCAGCATTTGTCTTACAAGGGCCGCCCCCCTTTCCGCAGCCCGCATGATCGTCCGGACCCGCATTCCTGTGTTGTCATTTTCGTCAGCCGGAACATCGATGAGGGAGAGGTTTCCCAGGATTATCCCGAGCAGGTTGTTGAAATCGTGAGCTATTCCGCTGGCAAGCGTTCCGATGCTTTCGAGCTTTTGCGCCTGCGCGAGTTCAGCCTGGAATTTCTTCTTTTCGGTAATATCTTCGAAAATTTCAAGGACCGCTTGCTTTCCGTTGAACATCAGGCCCGCATGGGTAACCTGAAAAGTTCGTCCTCCAAAGGCGTTCACCGCCTCCGTCGTGAATATCCGACCCGGGAGAAGTCCCTCCCCCAGAGGGCAGTCGATGCACTTCGACCTGCTGTCCTTGTAGACTTCCCAGCACTGTTTCCCAGTCACGTTACTGCCTGCGAGATGCGTCATCTCGTCATTGCAGAAGAGAATTTCGCCTGTGCAGTCTACTATACTGATCCCGAAGGGGATGGCTTTAACCAGTAGTGCATTCAGATCATCAGTCTGGGAAAGTCTCCGCTCAGTCGTTCGTTCAGAGGTCACATCTTGCAGAAAACCTTCGAGGATGTCTTCTGTGTTGCCCATTCCACGGCGAGCCTTCATCTGCAGCACGGCGTTAATTTGAACCCCATCTTTACGCCGCAGCCTTATCTCCGACCTGACAAAATCGTCAGAAGCCATGGCTCGATCGATGATGGATACCCGTTCGAGTGGGTCTTCAAAAACCTGTGACGCGAGATCGCTTACGAGGGCCATCATCTCGGCGGGTGATTCATAGCCACACATATGCGCTAGCGCCGGGTTGGCCTCGAGAAGCCTGCCGTCGGGAGTAGACCGGTAAATCCCGAATGGTGCGTGATCAAACATATTTCGAAAATCCTCATTCAACATCTGGAGCTCTCCTGTTGCATCTTTTATTATCGTCAGGTTTTGAAACATTGTGCCTGCCGGGAGTCGCGGAAATCCGGCGGGTATTTGACCGAATGAGAGGCAGCAGAGTGACGCTGCCTCTCACCTTTTTTCCCCCGAAGAGGAGAGTTGTCTTACGCTTCAACGATAGCGCCGTTGGACCGGACCGCAAGTTGTCCGCGCTCACCGTGCTGCCGCCTGCGTGCGGCATCTTCAGTCGAGTCCACCCTGAACCTGGATATTAGGTCCTGAAGGTTTGTGGTTAACCTGCCCAGGTCGTTGGCAGCATTCGCGATCTGTTGAGTACCGGAAGCGCTCTCACCCGACACCTGGCTGATGGCTTCGATATTCTTGCTTATCTGCTCGGCGGCCGTAGACTGCTGTTCGCTGGCTGCGGCAACCTGCGAGACGAGATCGGCGACCTGGTCGGAACCACTGATTATTTCTCTTAGCGCCTCACCGGCTTTATCGGCCAGGGCCCGGCCCTTTTCCACTTCGGAGGAGCCTTCCTGAATGGACTCCACCGCCTCCCCGGTCTCAGCCTGGATTCGCTGAATCATCTCGGCGATTTCCTTTGTAGCCTTAGTTGTTCGCTCGGCAAGTCTCCTTACCTCGTCGGCAACGACTGCAAAGCCGCGTCCCTGGTCCCCCGCTCTCGCCGCTTCAATGGCCGCGTTCAGCGCTAAAAGATTGGTTTGGTCGGCAATATCGTCTATGACCTGTATGATTTCGCCTATTTCCGAGCTGCTCTTTCCGAGCCTCTGAATTTTTTCCGATGACATCCTGACTACCTGGGAAATGCGGTCCATTCCGTCTATCGTGTTGGCTATCACCGTGCCGCCTTCGCTGGCGATGTTGCGCGCGTTCTTTGCAGATTCCGAGAGCGTGCCTGTGTTGCGCGTGGTCTCCAGGATAGTCTTCGCCATCTCTTCCACTGCTCCGGCAACTTCGGTCGCCTGCGCACTCTGTTCCTGTGCGCCCGCAGCCATCTGCTCTATGCTGGAAGAAATCTCGCTTGTCGAGCTGGCGGTTGTGGCTATCACTTCCTTTATTTCGCCTACGAGCGATGCAAGGGAGCGGCTCAGATTCGTCGTATCGTCCTGGAGCTTCTTGTACTCACCTTTGTACTCGCCGTTCATTCGCGCAGTCAGATCTCCCTCTGAGACCTTTGACATGACCTGTTCGCTCTTCTTGAGAACTGCCACGATTTCTTCGATGGTGTTATTGAAGCCTTCAAGTATGGTTTTGTACCCGCCGTTGAACTTGCCCGCTTCCGCCCTTTCGGCGAGCTCGCCGTCGGCCATGTGACGCCTCATGACTTCCGTTTCGTTTACCAGCCCGTTAAGCGTCAAACGCATCTTTTCGTAAGCGTCCACACTGCTTTGGGTCTTGAAGATAATCTGGTCGACAGCTTTCGCAACATCACCGATCTCGTCCTGCTGTTTCAAATTGAGAGGCTGTGTGACTTTCTCCACTTTGCTGTCCAGGTCCCCGTCGGCGATCGCCGTCAGGCCGTTCTGAAGATTCGTAACGCATGCAGTCTGAAGCTGTGTGACCCGCTGTTTAACCGCAGCTATCGGTTTGACGATAAGTCTCGTTAACCATATGCCCAGGAGCAAAGATACGAGTATACCGATCACAACAAGGACCGTCATATATCTGACGGTCGAAATCGAGGTCGCCATGCTGGAGAGCCTGGTCTGCTGAGCGGCGTCGCGATTGGATTCGATCAGTGTATCGATTCGGGAGGTGGTCGCTCTTCCGGCCTTTGCAAACTCGCTGTTTAGAAATGCCAGCGCGCCGCTTCGATCGGTCGATACAAGTCGGGTATATCGGGCCGCATCAGCCAGGTAGTTGTTATACGCGTCCGCGAAGTTCTGAAAATTCTGTCTGTCGGTGTCGTTAATGAATGTCTTGGTGTACTTCTGCTCCTCCATCTGTATCACGGACTCGCGCGCGCTGATATCACTCTTCAACATGTCCAGTTCCTGTTTGTTGTCGGCAAGCGACATCTCGGCCAGGTCAACCCTCATCTTCCCGAATGCCGTTCCCAGCCTCGCCAGCTGGGCGAGAGGCTTAGTAGTTTTTTGGTAGAGGAACGTGTCGTTCTTGTCGACTTTTTCAAGGTTTACGATCCCTGTCACACCTATTATCCCTGCGACGAGGGCGACGATCGAAAATCCGAGCAGGAGTTTAGTCCCGATCTTTAGATTATGAAAACTCTTCATTGTCTTCCTTTTGTCCTTGATGGCTATTGATAGTTTATGAATTAAGGTAAAATTGCCCTCTACGCTGCG
>JBJKQU010000150.1:0-24546 GCA_046705025.1 Candidatus Kryptoniota bacterium
GCCGGCAGCTACTCTGTCCAGGTTGACCAGCGCCGCGTGGACTCTGCGTTGGGTATGCTTCCCCACTAAAACATCAATATTCGCTAATACGTTCTTCATCTGGAGCTCAACCGTCTCCAAGCCCGCCAATGCCTGGTCTATTCCATACGACGGGCTCCCCCTGACAGTATCGTTTGCTTGAAGGTATACCCCGGAATGTCCCGGTATGATCTCGACAACCGTCCCGCTGAGCATGCCCAGATTTCCGATTACGAATTTTGAGTCTGCGGGTATCCTGCTGACCCCTTCTATCTTCAGCCTCAGCATTACGGCATTCGTCGTAACCGATGCGTCCGTTATGCTTCCCACCTTCAGCCCCCTGTAGAAAACCTCGTCGCCATTCGTAATTCCGTTTGCGTTCTCGACTTTCAGGTTAAGAGGGAGCCCCTTCACGAGAAAATTCGACTTTCCCAGCCAGAGGATACTGAAAATAACGATCGCTGCTGCCATGGACACTGAGAGTCCGATGGTGAATTCGTTAAGTCTAGTCTTCACCGTAATATACCTTCCCATTAATGAAGTCGTTGAACACCTCGTTCTCCGCATTCCTGATGTCTTTCGTTTCACAGGCGAATACTATCTTCCCGTCGTGCAGCAGCGATACACGATCTGATATTTTCTCCGTTCCGATGATATCGTGGCTTATGATCAATGAAGTTGTGCCCAGTTCGCCGTTGAGCCTGAGGATCACTTCATTTATGACGTTACCGAGGATCGGATCCAGGCCGGTTGTCGGTTCGTCGTAAAGAATGTATTTCGGTCTGGTCGCGATTGCTCTAGCAATGGCGGCTCTTTTAAGCATACCGCCGCTCAGTTCCTCGGGATAAGCGTCCTCGACCCCATTCAAATCGACCAGCCGAAGGCTTTCTTGTACCCTCATTCTTCTCTCACTAGGGTCCATATGCTTCTGGATCTTCAGAGCCAGATCTATGTTTGCCCCTACCGTCAACGAATCCCACAGCGCTCCGCCCTGAAAGACAAAGCTTATCAACGGCCGCACCTTTTCATTGAAGCCTTTCTCCGAAAAGCCGCTCGTATCCATCCCGTCTACAAGTATTCTGCCGGCATCCGGCTGGACGAGACCGATAATAGATTTTATCAGCACGGACTTGCCCGCGCCGCTCTTTCCGATAACGGTCGAGATCTCTCCGTCATGAACGGTGAGGTCAGCCCCTCTTAGAACCTTCAGCTCTCCGAAGGATTTATGTAAATGATGAATTTCAATCATACGTAAAAGAGTATTGCCGATATTAAATAATCCAAGACAAAGACCGACACGGAGGCCCACACGACCGCCATTGTAGCCGCATTCCCCACCCCCTTCGCGCCACGCTGCGAGTTCAGTCCGAAATACGAGCCCGACATCACTATCACAATACCGAACACGAACGCCTTTATCAGACTTGCCTCCAGATCGCCGAGGTAGAATGAAGATCTCATCCCTTGCACAAAACCGTTCCAGCTTAGGTCTATGGTCATATGGCAGGAGAAGAAGCTCGCGACCATCGCGGTGAAGTTGAAAAACACGAGCAAAGTCGGAACGGCGACCACCGCCGCTATGAGGCGTGGAGTCACGAGGTATTCGATCTGATCGATGGCAAAGCTTCGAAGGGCCTCGATTTGTTCGGTCACTTTCATCGTTCCGAGCTCGGCGGCAATTCTGCCCGCCAGCACAAGGCCTAAAGTTATTGGACCGAGATCTATGAGTATTGTCCTGAGGATCATTCCGCCTGCCATCCAGTGCGGAGTGAAACCGTTCATCTGGAACCCGACCTGTACCCCTATTGCAAGCCCGACAAACAGGGATGTGGTGAGGACCAGAGGAAGGGACCTCCTTCCGATATGGATAAACTGTTCCACAATTTGCGGGACGTAATTGCGTGCTCTTCTTATCGCCGCGAACGATCGTGCGGACATAATAGTTGCCTGCCCCACCTGGGTAAAGAATGTCTCCAGTGTGGCGCCGATTTGCACGAATGCGTCTTCCATGACAACCCGGTTCACTCTCCCGTGACTCCTGTATCGTGCTTAACTATGCGCAAAAACAACTCTTAGCCCCTTCAAGATCTTCGAGACGTCTTTTATATCCGGTCTTCCCTGATGATCTCGTTTGAACATCTCACGAAAGATCCGCTTTGGTTGTGTGTAGAAACTCATGTATGCTCTTAGTACGAGATGCTCCAGCTGCCTGGGATCAAGATGTTCCGTCCTGAAAACCGAATGCATGGCGTCGTACAGGTTGCAATTCCGGGTTATGAGCCTGGCTTCGACCCGGGACCACAGCTCCGTACCGGGATAAGGAGTCAATATTGTAAATTGTGCTGTCCCCGGGTTGATCATCTTTGCAAAGTCGATGGTCCGTTTTACATCCTCAATTGTTTCCGACGGCTCTCCAAGAATGAAAGCGCCCCACGTCTCAATGTCGTTTTGCTTAAGCACTTCGACGGCTTTGACTGAAGTATCGTACGACGCCTTACCACCTTTCTTGTATGCCTTGATGATTCGCTCGTTTGGGCTCTCGATTCCCAGAAACATCTGTTCCACTCCGGCCCTTGCCATTATTTCCGCGGTTTCGGGATTCTTGATAAGATGGTCTCCCCGTCCCATCACCCAGCGGACGTCGGCCAAGTCGCGCCTGATAAGCGTGTCGAATAATTCGATCAGCCGGGTGTTGTCAAAATTAATTATGTCATCGACTATCAAAATCCTTTGTGCGCCGTGCCTGTTGATGAGTTCCTCTATTTCATCCGCGGTATTTTGGACGGAACGCGTCCGGAATTGTTTGCCTGCCAGAACATGTACGTCGCAGAACTCACAACCGTATGGGCAGCCGCGGGTCGTAATCAGGGGAAAATCCTCTGTCTTGCGCGGTTGTCTCTTCGCTTTGTTGCCGTAGATCGACCGGGCCTCTCTGATGGGAAAAGGAAGCTTGTCAAGGTTCTGAATGAATGGACGGCTGTCATTGTGAACTATCCTTCCCGATCCTTTGTCGACCCATGAAATCCCTTTGACCTTTTCAGGCTTGAATGTTCCGGGAGACCTCAGTCCTTCAAGCAGCTCAACCGCAGATGCTTCTCCTTCCGCTCTTACGACATAGTCGACATATCCGCTCGTCAGCGCTTCAGCCGGGCTGCTGGTCGGATGTGGACCTCCCATGATGACTGTTTTGCCGAGTTCCTTCGCAAGCTTTGCTATTTTCAAGCCCGGATTGAATTGGACGGTGTTACAGGAAATTCCGACTATGTCCGCGCCCACAAAATCAGGAATGGCGGTCTCATCCTCCAGAAGCTGAATATCCACATTATGCCCCGCTTCTCTTAGGGCGGCGCCGATATAGGAGACACCGAGCGGTTTCATATTGACTCCGGCTAACTCGAAAAGAGCACCTCTGAATGGAGAGACAAGCAGCACGTTCATTTTTGCACCTCGTAGTTTGTCAAGTAAACCGGATCAAATTCCTGAGCTTCGCCCCCCGCACGCTCGGTCCGGAGCTCCGTAGAATACGCGGGAGGGATGTCACTAGAAGAAGCTTATCAGTGCCCATGTCAAATAGAAAGCGATGCCCATGGCCGCCAATTCGTACTTGGCGTCCGGCAGTCTGCCCAACAGGGCGGTGTCGAAGAGTCCAAGTATCATTTGTGTGGACAGGCCGGCAACTACCGGCAAGGCCAGTCCTAAAATGCTCTTTTGGTGATCGCCTATATTGAATAGATGAAGAGACTTAGATAACAAGTCTTTCCTTTCTGCAGTCATCTCCTGAAAGCGATTGTGCGAGGCACAGTATTGTGTGATTGCATTTGGACCCCGCGGTTAAAGGGCACGGCCGCCGCGCACGAACACCGATGGATCGAGCCCGGGCGTAGCGGCGATGCAGCAAGGAGTTTTACGCGACGAATACTATTTACCTATCGTAACCTCTTCCTCACGCTCCACGAGTGTTCCGTTCCCGTCGACTGAATGATTCCCTTTGTCCTCATTCTTCTTTTCGGCGCCGGAGGTCCCGTCGGCCCCGTCACTCTTATTGCCGACGAATTCCTTCTGCCAGATAGGTCCGGTCAGCGACATGAATTTATTATTGTATTCGACCAACCCATTGTAGTAAAGGGGATCTTTGATTGCTTCGGCAGCGTCCGGATCGATCGGTACGGCTTTCGTGTCGAGAATGTGCTGGTGAGTGAATTCATAGTGGTCCCTGATTCCGCACGGTGCGATGAGGTTCTTCACGTTCTTCCCGGTCTTCTGGAAGCCATAGTTGCGCTGCCATTTCCTGATGCCGGCCATCAGATCCGACTTCAGGACATCGTTGAGGTTCCCGCCGTTAGCGTAGATATCTTTGATATTATTTTTCGAGTAGGGATAAAAAACACACGGCGTGACGCTCCCGTTCCAGTCGATGTAGATGTAGCCGCCCGGCCTCCCGCCTGCCAGGCACCCTTCCGAAAATGCCCCTCCGTTCCAGAAATCGGGCAGGAAGACATGTTTCTCATGGATGATGTGTTTCTCCTGCTCAAACATCCATTTGCGCTGTTCCGGAGTGACCATCATGTCCAGCGTGATGGACCGCCCTATCGGCATGTACTGGAACATCCAACCATAAACGGCGCCTTGCTTCTCGAAGTAGAAGTCCACGAACTCATCGCTGACCACCTTCTCTGCGTTGCTTCTCGTCGCGGTGACCGAGATGCCGAACGGCACTCCCACTTCCCTGAGGTTGGCCATGGCGTCTAGTATTTCCTTGAATACTCCCTTGCCGCGCCTTTCATCCGTTTCTTCTTCGAATCCCTCGACGGAAATAGCAGGGGTCAGGTTCCCGACATCGGCCATCTGTTTTGCCATCTTTTTGTCTATCATGGTCCCGTTAGTGTACATCAGGAAATAGTTGTCCGGATGGTCCCGGCACAGGTCTATAACGCCTTTTCCATCCGATCTCCACATGAGCGGTTCTCCCCCTGAAATCACTGTAAAGAAATTATTCCACAGCTGGGTCTTTTCACGGACAATCCGGTCGACTGTCGCGTAATCGAGCTTCTCGGAAGACTTTGCACCGCTGCCCGCGTAGCACCCGGTGCATTGAAGGTTGCACTTCTTACCCGGACTGATCGTGATGAATCCAGGCGGTTCCTGTCCGAATTCTCTCACGAAATCGTTCGTCGGCTGCTTTGCGTTTTCGAGAAAGATCCGCCCGACAAAGATATCGAGGAGCTTCTTTCTTACGGCGGGAGATATATTCTTGTTGGTCAGTGCCCTCTCCACCGTGACTACCAAATTAGACAAGATGGCATACCGTTCGTATCTGATATTGCGGGTATATCCATTGTCTTCTTCAACGATCGCGCGATACATATATTTTCTTGCATAATTGGCTGCCTGTTTCCGCAGCACGGCATTTCCCAAAATGAAATTGATCGCGTGCGGTGCAGCCTTTCTGAATTGACGGCCGAAAAATGGCATGACTACCTCCTTTTCGCTTTTATTCGTTCTTCGGAATGTATTGAGTTTCCTGCGCCCGCGGTCAACTCTGTCTCCACTCGGCTATTGCTTTGTCGAAATCGTACGTGAAGCCCGTGTGAGCCGTGAGCAGCATATCTATGTTATTGAGTCTAGCCAACTTCTTGATTGACTCCCTCTGAAGTTTTCGATCCATTTGGAGAAAACGACGGTCCATTACCGGACCCTTTTTTTCATTGAGTCCCGCATCGATGCAGATGGCCTTCTTGCCGCTCTTGTATATGTACATGCTTACAAATCCGAAATGCAGCATCGTGATGTTATTTCCGATGCTCCGCGCGAATTCATCGCTTGCCGGCATTGGAATCTCCTTGCTTAAGGTCTGTGTCGTAACTCAAGCCTTTTTACGCCGAAATAGGAACAGTAAGCACGTACTTACTACATTCGTTAAAAAAATATGCTACGTCAACAACTGCGTCATCAGCGTAAACATCCGTTTGCAGTAATTGTTCACCACAACCTGTTTCTGCGCCAGGAACAGCCTTACGTTGAAGATAATCAGGATTCCCATATACAAGATCGCAGCGTCGTCAACGTTCACTTTCTTCTTCCACGTTCCGTCGTTCATTCCGTCCTTGATTATTTTGCTGATTAGTGACCGCTGTTCCGACAGTATGGAATGCAGGAGGTTTCTTAGCTCCTGATAGTTTAAATGTGCCGCTTCCGAGAACAGGAGCACCGCTATGCCTCTATTCTCGACAAGGTAATTGATGTGACTGTGCAAGAATCGGTAAAGCCGTTGCTCTGGCTGCTCATCCCCGTTGGCAATGGTCCGCAGCTCGGTCATCAAGTCGGTTTGGACATCGGCCATAATGCTTTCTATAATCTCACGTTTCGATTTGAAATGCCTGAAAATTGCGCCGTCAGTGATGCCGACCCTCTTGGCTAAATTCCTTGAGGTCAGGCTATGAACACCCTCTTCGGAAATTATGTCAAGAACTGCCTTCTTGATCTGAAGTTGCCGGGTTTGGGATGATTCGCGTCTCATTCTTTAGTAAGCAATTACTTACTAAATATATAATGTGTCCCTTCTCATTGTCAAGCGTTATGTGCCGGAATTTTACGCCGTTTGACACGACTTCAGCTTGCTTCCCCCGGATTTGCCCCTTATCACGCGTTTGCCTGCACCGTGTGAGCCTTGATACTTGACACTGCCGGCGAATTTGTATTGGGTATGGACGGCTATCGCGGAAAGATGGGAGAGAGAGCCAACAGATAGGATTTAAGGTTGTGGTGCTACGGAAGCCCTGGACCCTAATGCAAAGGCTAATATATAAGCTAGCTCGCACAAGTGCAAATCCAAATTCAAATTATATGTAGTGTACCCCTTCTCCGCGGCATGCCTCCTTTACTTCCTGGTCTTCCTGTACGAGGCGGTTCTTGACCCTGCCCTTCGTACGCCGGTTTTCGTTTTCCTAGCGGCGCTCAGCCCCAATTTCTCGAGCCGGTCTCCTTTCACCGAGGAGAGTGCAACTTTCCTGAATCCGGACATGTAGCTGTCGAGTTTCTTAAGTGCCAGTTCGAGTTCCTTAACCGATTGGCGAGCCGCCAGCTTCGCGATATGCAGTCCGTTAACTGCGTTCTCATAGCCGACAATTCTAGCTCTGCCGGCCCTCAGCTTAGGAACCCCATACCCGGATTTCACGAGCAGCCTTCTCATCTCTTGATCGCCGGCGATTCTGTCGAAGAGCCTGTACGCTGCCGCAATAAAGCGTGCACCTTCCAAAGGAATCACTGAATCCAATCGCAGGGCCCTTCGGACTCTTGCATTCTTCTTCACTGCCCACTTCAACGTTTCGGCAAGAGCATTGAAGGCTCCAATGGCGTCGGCTCTCGCCTTTTCGAGATAGAGCTCAGCCTGCTTCAGTACCCTCGATGCGCACACCTCCAAAACTGCGGCTGCGGTCGCTGCATCCAAAAGGGCCCTCCCCCTATTCAGGGCAGAAATGTCAAGCCCGGACTTACGCAGCTGTGACTGGATCACAATGTCTCCAAGAGCGTTGGTTATTGCAGCATGAGCGGCTGCCAACTTGTCCGGAATAGTCTCTCTTGACTTATGTCGCATTCGATTCCCCCTTGTATTGATCTGGGGATTGTCGCCCCCTCACCATTGTTAGGAAGTCCTTCCTCCTATTTCTTCCACAAGTTCTATCTAAGCCCGTCCTCTGATTGTACTCTAACAACGCCCGCCTCCGATTGTCATTCTGAGGCCTCCGTCTGCAACACGGCACGCACATGAACGGCGCTTCGGTTCGACCCGTTGATCCCGCTCTTGCGACTTTCAGTGTTGCTTCTGCCCACCGGTTGTACCCGCTCCTGGGCTGTCATCGTCTGCCCGATACAATAATCTTCGTCCCTCGGATCTTTCATGTATCTCCGTTGCCAGCTCCGTCCGGGCGCGAATTCGCGGACACTGTACACACAGTACAGCAATAGTATCTCTTGGTTAATCTTGTAGGTACGACTCAATGATTTGCCCGACTGAACGTGTAAATTTATTGTTCGGAAAAACAAGGTGCAACTCTATAATTCGACTGGAGAAACCCGTCGAAAAGCGTCTCATTTGCAGTGTTTTGAGAACAGAAACCGCCGGTTCCATCATGCCCGCTGTATAACTCGGTGAACGAAGTAACGGATAGGTACCGGTCCTCGATACGTCCACACTTACGTGCTGTGCGCATCGGCAACACCTATTCTCCTTCATGTCAATAGAATGGCTCCGAAAAACAGATAAGTACAAAGCCCGGATCAGTCGATCAAAATTCGGCGATCTTCAAACCTCCGTCAATTATGGAATACATTCCGGTTCTTAACACTACAACAACCTCTTGACGCGTGCAGTGAGCCATAATACTCCCTCGTTGCATGATTCGCTATGGTATTTCTCTTACATTTGGACCCCGAGACCAGCCTCGCCCGAAATGCTGTTCGTTGAGCGTTCTGCGTGGCATCGCTTGGACTAATTTGGAGCCATGGAATGGGCTCCCGAAGCGGCTTTATTCACTATATCTATGGAAGAGGATACAGGGACTAAAGCCACCTTGCAGCCAATTGACGATCCAATACCTGAGAAAGAACCAGAGTTTCAGAACTCAACTAAAGACGGCCTTGAAAAGTTCCGATAGAAATGACTGTAGAGGAAATCGACCACGAACACAAAGTGATGCCGACCATGAATAAAGGAGAAGTTAATTCGCGCAGAAGTGCTTCAGGGCTGAAGCGTGCTCTTTCGGCCCTAAATGGCACAGAAAGGAAGCCAAAGTCCTTGGCTCAGACATCACCAGACAATGTCTTCAGAAGGAGCGCCAACAATTCCGGCCGCGGAGAGAAGGCTCTCGGACAACGGCAAGCGCAAAAGCTGTTTGAGAAACAGGTAGCGCAGTGGCACGGTATCTTCCGTCGCCTGGTGGCATATTGCGACAAAGAAGCGCCGCGAGTGGCCCGAACTCTTATGAAGCCGGAAACTAGAGAACCTCGGTGAGCGGTATGGTTGCCTCAAAGAAATCCTTTTACCCTCGATTAGCCGCTACTCTTTTCCGAGCTGAAAACCCTCAGTTCGCTTTTGTACTCGTCTCCCGTGCCAAGGACTCCCGAAGAGGAAGGACGTCATCTGTTGAAGGACGCTCAGTAACCTTCGGCATCGCCCGACCCACGCGGATCAGCCACGCCTTCGTATCCGTGCGGTGTGACGAGAATTGCCTGTACCTCCCCTATCGCTTCCCTGGGAACCAGACGGTAGCCGCGTGAAATCAAACTCTCCTTGACGTCGTAGACAAGCGCCCCTGGTTCGTAATATACTACATCAGGTACCCACTGGTGATGGATTCTCGGAGCTATTTCTGCGCGGACAAGCGGCATATGAAAATCTATGACGTTGAGCATTACCTCCAGGACCGCATTGATAATCGTAGTCCCGCCGGGTGAGCCGAGGACGAGGAATGGTTTCCCGTTCTTCAGAACCATCGTCGGGGTCATGGAACTAAGCATTCTCTTGCCCGGCTGTATCGAGTTAGCCTCTGCCCCGATCGCGCCGAACTGGTTCGGTGTTCCAGGCTTTGCGCTGAAGTCGTCCATCTCATTATTCAGGAAGAACCCGGCGCCATCTACCACGACCATAGAACCGAAGTAGCTGTTCAGAGTTGTGGTCACGCTGACGGCGTTTCCATCTTTGTCGACAATTGAATAATGTGTCGTATGAGTCCCCTCATGAGGCGGATGAATAAGATGCGGGTAAATATCGATGCTCGGGGTGGCACCGAACGGATCGATTTCTCTCGCGATCGTGTCCGCATACGCCTTTGAGAGCAGGCGCTTCATAGGCACAGACACGAAAGCGAGATCGCCCAAATACTTGTCTCGGTCGGCGAAAGCGTGTCTCATAGCTTCAATTTCATAGTGAAGCGTCTGTGAGGCCCCATATCCGTATTTTCTTAAATTGAAATGTTCAAGTATGTTAAGCATCTCCGCAAGGCAAACTCCGCCAGAACTCGACGGCGGCATGCTGATGACTTCATAGCCGTGATATGTCACTATGAGGGGCTGTCTTATGACGGCATGGTAATTCTCGACATCATTTGCCGTGATCACTCCGCCCGTAGCTTGATCTTCCTTCGCGATTAATTCCGGTATCCCGCCCTTGTAAAAGCCGTCCCTTCCTTCCCTCTCGATCTTGATAAGCACGGTGGCAAGGTCCTTCTGCACCAGCATGTCTCCCTGTCTGTACATCTCCCCGTCCCTGGAGAAGTATTTCATCGTGGAGTGAAATCTCTTGAACTCTTTCTCCGCGCTACGGAACACTTCTGCCAGCCTGTGGTCGACGATGAAACCTTTCTCCGCAAGTGCGACGGCGGGTGCCATCACCTTCCCGAGCGGGAGCTTTCCGAACCTCTTTTCGGCCACAAGGAGCCCGTCCACGTTTCCCGGTACGCCGACTGACAGGCCGCCCACGAGACTCTTGCCGGGGATTACGTTCCCCGCACTATCGAGATACATATTCCGGCTCGCCGCGGCCGGCGCGGTCTCGCGTGCATCAACCGCATAGTTTTGACCGTCCCTCAAGTGGATTATGTAGTACCCACCGCCGCCCAGGTTGCCCGCCTGAGGATATGTTACTGCAAGAGTGAAGCCCACCGCTACTGCGGCGTCGACGGCATTGCCGCCTTCCTTCAGGATTTGCACCCCGACTGCCGTCGCGATGGAATCTGAAGTCGACACCATTCCGTGAGTGCCGAATGCCGGCTTGAGAACCGAAATCTGGTTCTGGCAAAAGGAAGTACCCGCGGAAAGGACAAGAATCAATAACGCTTTAGCTAATGGTCGCATGTTGGTTCCTTCGTTTGGTTCGAGTGCTGATATGCAAGAATACACCGTTGGCTATGCGGTAAACTCCCCGGGGGAAGCAGCAGTTCTCAGTCGCTTCCCTTCTGCAGGAACTCCTCCGCCTTTTTCACATCCTCATCAGACCCGATGAACAACGGAGTTTTCTGGTGAAGCGAAGTCGGCACGATGTCCAGGATCCGCCGCAAGCCGTCGCTTGCCCTGCCGCCCGCGTGCTCGACAATGAACGCAAGCGGCGAAGCTTCATAAAGAACTCTCATTTTCCCCTCAGGGTGCAGGCTATCCGACGGGTACATAAATATTCCTCCGTACAGGAGATTGCGATGAAAGTCGGCAACCAGTGAGCCGATATAGCGGGAGCTGTAAGGACGTCCGGTCAGCTCATCATGGCTCTTCAAAAACTGAACGTAGTTCTTCATCCCGTTTCCCCACCTCGAGTAGTTTCCCTCGTTAACGCTGTATGTTTTTCCACGGCTCGGTATGCGCATGTTTTCATGGGAAAGGAGAAATTCGCCGACAGACGGGTCGAGTGTGAAACCATGAACTCCGTTCCCGGTGCAGTAGACAAAAATGGTGCTTGAGCCATAAATCGTGTATGCCGCGGCTACCTGTTTGTATCCAGGCTGCAGGCAGTCGTCAAGCGTCCCCCGCCCTGAAGGAGTGACGCGTCTGTAAATGCCGAAAATACTCCCTATTGAGACGTTTGCGTCGATGTTCGACGAGCCGTCAAGCGGATCGTAAGCCAAAACATATTTACCGACAGGATATTTGGAGGGGATTTCGATCAGCCCTTCGTTTTCTTCAGAAGCCATTGCACAGAGGTGACCGCCGTGCTGCATCGCTTTGAAAATTGTCTCGTTGGCAAACTCGTCCAGCTTCCTGACTTTGTCGCCGCTGGAATTTTCTCTGCGCGTTGTGCCCAGAATATCGAGAAGTCCTGCTTTGCTGACCTCTCTCCATATGACTTTCACAGCGATTGCGAGGTCGCTCAGCAGGCCGCTGAAGTCGCCGGTTGCACCGGGATGCGCACGCTCGCCTTCATCGATATGACGTCCAAGTGTCATAAGCTGGATATTGTCCGACATGATACCTCCGTCAATTTTGTTAGCGCGGTATTCAGTTTCTTGCTGCCGGTACGGGATCTTCCGGCCCGGCGGAGACAATGCGCCGCGAATTCTGCGGCAGCAGTTTAACTCCTCAGTGTTTCTGCACGTTGGCGCTTCTTCGCCAAACGCTCTTGGTCCTTGTACTGAAGCTGATAAAGCCGGTAATAGATTCCGCCTTTAGCCAGCAGCTCCTGGTGTGTTCCCTGTTCCCGTATCTCCCCCTTGTGAAGCACGATGATTTTCGACGCGTGCTGTATAGTGGATAATCTATGCGCGATGACTATGCTTGTCCTTCCCTTGAGCAAGTTCACCGTAGCCTCTTGAATAAGCTCTTCGGTCTCAGTATCGATATTCGCCGTCGCCTCGTCCAGAATCAGGATCTTGGGGTCGTGCGCGAGTGCGCGCGCAAATGACACCAGCTGCTTCTGGCCAACCGATATTGCCCCACCCCGCTCCTTCACATCCTCGTCATATAAAGTTGGCAATCGCTCGATGAACTCGTCGGCTCCGACCAGCTTT
Source organism: Candidatus Kryptoniota bacterium (assembly GCA_046705025.1). Taxonomy (GTDB): domain Bacteria; phylum Bacteroidota; class Ignavibacteria; order Kryptoniales; family JAKASW01; genus JAKASW01. The sequence goes on from JBJKQU010000150.1 coordinate 12,510, forward strand.
GCCGCTTGCCTTACTTTTTCCATAGGGATGTCTTCATTTCCCAAAGAAATGTTGTACCGTATACTTCCGGAGAAGAGGAAAACATCCTGCATCACGATCGCGATATTCTTTCTGAGCCGCGCACTCGAAAGATCCTTGACATTCACGCCGTCGATGAAGACCCCTCCTTTGTTCACATCATAGAACCTCATCAAGACGTTCACGATAGAAGTCTTCCCAGCCCCCGTCGCACCGACAATCGCAATCGTTTCTCCCGGATTCCCCGTGAAGGATACGTCTTTCAAGACGTAGTTCTCGTCATCGTAAGCAAACCACACGTTCTTAAATTCGATTTTCCCCTTTACATCCGCCATCTCAACCGGTGTCTCTACTTCGGGAACAATCGTCTTGTCATCAATGACCCTGAATATCCGTTCCGAAGATGCCATGGCGGTCTGGAGTATGTTGTACTTTTCGGAAAGGTCTCGTATAGGAGTAAAGAACTGCTCCGTGTACTGCAGGAATGCGATCAATACGCCCAGGGAGATACCGCCGTGAAGACGAGCGAACGTTTCGGGAACCAGGTGGCTACCGCCGAACCAAATGATCAGACCTATGGCTATCGCGCTCGTCAGCTCGACACCGGGATAGAAGAGGGCATAATAGAAAACCGACTTGATATTTGCATCCTGGAGCTTCTCGTTGACTTCATCGAAATTGTGATGGGCCCTCCGCTCGCGATTGTAGATCTGGTCGACGATTACTCCCGATATATGCTCCTGCAGGAATGCATTAATCCGGGCGATCAGGACACGAATCTGGCGATAAGATGTCCGCACCTTCTTTCTGAAAAGCATCGTGATGTATATCAGGATCGGCAGCACTGTGAGGGTGACCAGCGCCAGCTGCACGCTCAGGCTGAACATGAACGAAAGTATCCAGACAATGGTGAAAATGTCGCCGAAAGCCATGACTATGCCGGACGAGAAGAGATCGTTCATCGCTTCCACATCATTTGTGACTCGGGTAACGAGCCTGCCTACCGGGTTTTTATCGAAATATTTCACGCCCAACTTCTGAAGGTGCCCGAAGATCTGCATCCGTATGTCGAATATCGTCTTTTGTCCGATCCATTGCGTCAGATAGCTCGATCCGTACCTGAGGAACGCTTGCGCGCTTATGACTGCGAACAAAATGAGGATGATCCTGAAAAGCCCGCCGGTGTTACCCTTTTCAATGTAACTGTCGATTGCAACCTTGGTCAGGTAAGGTCTCAACGGCCCCATGCCGGCATAGATTATCGTAATGAGGACGGCGACAATGACCTGAATCCAGTACGGCCTGAGGTAATGCAAAAGCCTCCGCATCAACCTTCCGTCGTAAGCTTTCCCGAGTATTTCCTCTTCGTGTATCTCTACTGCCATCTTAGTTCACAATGTTAGCCGGGGCTTTTTTTGAATAAGCCACGATATTGTCCACCGTGGTCGAGAGGATCCGCTCCACCGCCTCCACACTGTCGAAGGCAATGTGAGGCGTAATAATGACGTTCTCTCTGTTCATGAGGATATTCTTTTCCAGAACCGCCTTGAGATGTTCGATCGACACGTTCCTGGTCAGCATCTGGTTTTCTTCTTTCACAAGATCTTCGCCTTCAAAGACATCGAGGCCGGCTCCTCCGAAAACGCCGGTTTCGAGTGCGTGATGGAGCGCCTCCGGTTCGATTATGGTAGCGCGGGCCGTATTGATGAACAAGGCACCTCTCTTCACTCGATTAATATTGTCCATGTTTATGAGATGGTGAGTCGCTTTGTTGTAAGGACAGTGCAGCGTTATGATGTCTGAATTCTTTAGCAGATCGTCAAGTGAGACGTAGCTGAATCCAAGGACCTCCGCAAGAAAATGATTCCGGTGCATGTCGAACGCCAGGACGTTCATCCCGAAGCCCTTCGCTATCTTAATGACATGTGATCCGATGGAACCGGCGCCGATCACGCCAAGCGTCTTCCCTTTGATGTCCCAGCCTTCGAGCCCTTCGGGCGAGAAATTGTTCCTGACGGTGCGCATATACGCCTTGTGTATGTTCCTGGAGAGCGCCAGGATCAGACCGAATGTATGTTCGGCAACCGTGTTCTCGCCGTAGAAAGGAACGTTGCAGACAGAGATCTTTCTGCCGGTGGCATATTTGAGGTCAATGTGATTGAACCCTGTGCTGCGCGTAGCGATGCACTTCAGCTTCTTCAGCTTTGACAGGTTCGCCTCATCCAGAACCGAATAGATGAACACCGAAATGATATCTGCGTCTCGGGCAGTTTTCAAATTGTCCCCCGTCAGAGGATCGGAAAAGAAACCGATCTTGAAGTCCCCCTTCAGGTTTCTCGTAAGAAATCTCCTGTCTGCTTTTGTCAATTCATAAAAATTTATCTTAAGCATGCCCTTGTCACATCCTCTGCAGTTCCTCTTCAAGGAGTTGCCTGTTGTAAAGGTCGGCGTATATGCCTCCCTTGAGCACAAGTTCATCGTGCGTTCCGGATTCGGTTATCGCCCCGTCGTCCAGAACGACAATCATGTCCGCGTTCTTCACCGTGGAAATTCTGTGGCTGATTATAATGCTTGTTCGCTCCTTCATGACCTCTTTAAGCCCTTTGAGAATTTCCTCTTCTGTGTAAGTGTCGACTGCCGACAGTGCCTCATCAAGAATGAGTATCTTCGGCTTTCTGATAATCGCCCTTGCGATACCGACCCTTTGCTTCTGGCCCCCTGAGAGGGTTATCCCGCGTTCGCCGACGAACGTATCGAACTTCTTAGGGAATGATTCCACATCCTTCTTGATCTGTGATACGTTCGCCGCCCATTCGATCTCTTCCGGCTTCGCGAGCTCGACGCCGTATGCAATATTGTTTGAAATTGTGTCCGAGAAGAGGAAAGTCTCCTGTTGAACGTAGCCGATGCTCCGGCGTAATACGTCCGTGGGAATGTTCTTTATCGGATGACCATCGATCAATATCTCTCCTGAGGAGCAGTCGAAAAGTCGGGGGATCAGATTGACGATGGTCGATTTCCCCGTGCCGGTCCTGCCCACTATCGCCAGCGTCATACCCTTCTCAATTTCCAGATTGATATTCCGGATCGCGTAGTCTTCCTTTGAGGGAAACCTGAATGATACATTGCGGAAATAGACGGCTCCATCAAGTTCATGAATCGAATGGTCGGTATTCTCGTCGTCCTTTATCTCCGGCAGTGTGTCAAAGATCTTGTTGAGTCTCCCCATTGAAGCGGCTCCGCGCTGGAAAATATTCACGACCCAGCCGACGGCGATCAGCGGCCATGTAAGCATGCCGAGATAAATCAGGAACGAGACCATCGTTCCGAGTGAAATTGAATTCTTGATTACATCGAAGCCGCCCCGCCACAGAACGATGACCGTAGCTGCTCCCGTGAGTATCCCCATCAAGGGCCAGAGCACGGACTGAATCTGCGCGAGCTTGAGGTTCCGGTTAAGATAGTCCTGGCTCATGTCCTTGAATTGCTTCATTTCATGGTCCTCGCGGACATACGATCGAACCACTCTGATTCCCGCAATACTCTCCTGCGCTCGGGCAGTGAGGACGCTGTATTGCGCCTGCACTCCTTCGAAATACCGGTTAACCATTCTGCCCAGGTAATAGACTCCCGCGGAGACGAACGGAAGTGGTATGAGGGAATACAGAGTGAGCTTTATGTTAATCGACAACATGATTGCCACTATCATTATGAAGCCCGTGATCGTGTCGAGGCTGTACATGATACCCGGACCGAGTACATTTCTCACGGCGGAAATATCGTTGGTCGCGTGGGCCATCAGATCTCCGGTCGGCGTGTTCAGGAAGAATGAATACGACAGCTTCTGCACATGAGAGTAAAAGTCATTTCGGAGGTCGTACTCCATCCTGCGGGAAGTTACGATGATCGTCTGGCGTGTCATGAACGTGAAAAACCCGCTGAGAAAAGTAGTGCTGAGGACAAGCGCTGCGTCTTCCAGAAGCTTGCCTGGAGTCACCGTCTCCTTCAATTGGTTGATCGCGCTGCCGATAATCAACGGGATAAACATCGCGAACAAGTTCGCGAGCGTGACGGCCAGGAGACCGATGAATAGAGGTCTCTTGTACTTCTTCAGATACGGGATGAGTCGACGCAGGTGGTTCATTGATTAATCTATCGTCGTGAATCCCGTGTATTTATGGAGGGCTTTGGGAACAATGACCTTTCCTTCCGGTGTCTGGTAGTTCTCGAGAAGAGCCACCATCAATCTCGATGTGGCAAGTCCCGACCCGTTGAGCGTGTGTACAAATTCCGGCTTGGACTTCAGGTCGCGTTTGAACCTGATATTAGCCCTGCGCGCCTGGAAACTCTCGAAATTCGAGCAACTGGAAGCTTCCAGCCAGCCATCCCTGGCCTCTGTAGCGGGCGCAAAGACTTCAATGTCATAGCACTTCGCAGCGGAGAAACTGAGGTCTCCCGTACACAACAGCATAACTCTATATGGCATGTTCAGCAACTGTAACACCTCTTCGACATCGACGACCAATTTTTCGAGCTCGTCATAAGATTCTTCCGGCTTCACGAGTTTTACCAACTCGACCTTGTTGAACTGGTGGACTCTCAGGAACCCGCGTGACTCCTTGCCCCAGCTCCCCGCCTCCCTTCTGAAACACGCGGAGTATGCTGCGTACTTAGTGGGCAGTTGCTCCACAGGCAGTATTTCATCCCGGCGCAAGTTCGTTACCGGCACTTCCGCCGTCGGGACGAGATACAGGTCGTCCACTTCGCAATGATACATGTCTTCCGCCATCTTAGGAAGCTGTCCGGTACCTCGCATCGACGCCTCGTTCACGATAAACGGCGGAAAAATCTCTGTATAGCTATGCTTATTAACATGCAAATCGAGCATAAAGTTTATCAAGGCTCTCTCGAGGGCGGCGCCTTTTCCGACATAAACCGGAAACCCGGCACCCGAGATTTTACTTCCTCTCCCGAAATCCAGTATGCCCGTTTTCTCTCCAAGTGCAAGATGATCAAGCAGCTTGAAGTCGAAATCCTTCGCAGTCTTGATTCCACCCCACCTTCTTACCTCTACGTTGTCGTCAGAATCTTTTCCAACGGGCACGGACTCGTGTGGAACGTTTGGCACGTACAGGAGAAGGTCATTAAGCTTGTCGCCGATAATTCTCAACTCGTCTTCGAACAACTTGAGCTCTTCTCCTTTAGCCTTCCCTGTGGAAATAAGTTCGGAAGCGTCTTTGCCCTGACGTTTGAATTGCGCTACATCATCTGCGATCTTGTTCCGTTCGTTTTTTATAACCTCGGATTTCTGCAACAACTCTCTTCTGCCGGCATCGAGTTTCAGAATCTCATCAAGGTGATCGGCCTCTTTCTTGTTTCGGATCGCGTCCTTTACCAGCTGGGGGTTCTCTCTGATGAATCGCATGTCAAGCATATTATCTCACTATTGTCTTTTTGTTGTTTGATGCGCAATGCCCGATGGTTTCATCTGTCGCTTCATGCGGGAAAGGGAGTCTCTGATAGACGGCATGCCGATCCCGAGCTTCGTCTGAGCCTTCAGGCAAATGAAGCTGGAATTCTTCGGACGTTTAGCCGGCTGGCTTAATTCCTCCGTCTTTATCCGAGTGATCAATGACGGGTCAAGACCAAAGATGTCTGCAATTTGAAGTGCAAATTCGTACCTTGAAACCGTCTCAAGCCCGGACACATGATACAAACCCGTGACTTTGGGCTGACAAGCCTTCAGGACGGCAAACGCCAGTTCGTCAGCCAGTGTCGGATTGCCGACCTGATCGTCAACGACCCGAATACTTTCCATCCTTGACAGCTTGTCCGTTACCCAGAGGGCAAAATTCACTTTGACACCGGGAGCGTAGCCGTAAAGGACCTGCGTTCTCAGGATCACGTAATCGGTAAGCTTGGAGATAAGGAGGTTTTCTCCTGCAAGCTTCGTCTTGCCGTAGTAGTTGACCGGCTCCGGTTTCGAGGTCTCCGAATAATTGCCCTTGAGACCGTCGAACACGTAGTCGGTAGAGATATGGATCAGCTTCGCACCGAAGATATTCGAGGCCTCTGCCAGGTATCCTACCGCAGTCGCGTTAATCTTGTACGCTGCTTCTCTTTCGACTTCAGCTTTATCCACGTTTGTATACGCAGCCGCGTTAACGATGGCATAAGGCTTCAAAGATCCTACGAGATCTACAACCTTCTGCCGATCAGTGATGTCGAGCGCGAGACCCCCTTCGCCGTTTGCTTCGAGGTCAGACGCAAGTACTTCGTATTCCGATTCTCTCCTGATGACTTCGGCCACCTTCTGGCCCAGCAGCCCTTTGGCGCCTGTTACAAGTATTCTCTTCTCAGTCATTGTCGATCGCCCCTCTCCACCTCAACATGCCGCCGGGCCCGGCCACGGCAACCTTCTTGGCAGCCATCTCGGCGCCGAGCTCCGCAGCTTCCCTGAAGTCCTTCCCTCTTACCACCGCGTGGAGGAACGCCGCACCCAGGACGTCCCCGCTCCCCGTAGGGTCGACGACGCTGGTCTGTCTGGGCGGAAAGAAACGCTCAGAAATTTTGCCTTGCCGCCTTTCGAAAAGCAGGAATCCTTTTTCGGCGAGCGTGACGATGAACGCCTTGGCTCCAGTTTCGAGCACCTTCTCCGCAAGGATGCGCCGCTCTCTTACAGAGGCATCTATTACGCTCGCTTCGTCTTCGTTCATCTGAACTGTGTCCGCGTACGTGCACCATTCAAGGTAGTCCTCGCGCGGCGCCCTTACCCGCTTGCTGTCGGGAAGGAGCTGCATGACTATGTTGTGCAAGTCGAGATGAATATGTGAACCGGGAGCAGCTTCGCGAATCTGCTGCATTGTTGCCAGCGCGATATCGCTTCCGCTTATAAGGTTAAGGTGGATCCCTTCCGCCGGGAGAAAGGGTGCAATTCTTTCGAACGGCGTCGGCTCAATCGGCTGGGTGGAACATTCCCATCGATTGTTCTCATCTTCATAGAACAGATTCACACGTCTCGTCGGGAAGCCTACGGAATAAATGCCGGAAAGATTGACCGGCGCAAGCCGTTCGAGGAGCTGCGTGAAATATGGAGCATCGTCGTTGTGCAGCCCGATGACGGGTACGACTTCGACCCCGTCGTCAAGCAATCCACTGGCAACAATCGAATAGGTGATTCCGCCATGCTCGTTATAGATTTTACCATCAACCTTGTGGATGACGTCGATGCACGGCTCCCCGATGACCAATACTCTCACAGTCTCGATCCCTTAGCTCTAAACTCAAGCAGTTTTTGTTTCACGTCTTTGTCTGAGAGGCCTATGATTTCAGCGGCGAGCACAGCAGCGTTCTTCGCGCCTGCTTTTCCGATTGCGACCGTTGCGACAGGAATTCCGGGAGGCATTTGTACGATGGCATACAAAGCGTCCACCCCGTGCAAGTCCGAACCGCTGAACGGAACGCCAATGACCGGTAAGGTCGTGAGGCTTGCCACGACGCCGGGAAGATGGGCCGCCATCCCCGCCCCGGCAATAATCAGGCTGTAGCCATTCTTTTCGGCATTTTCGGCAAATTCTGCCGTCTCCTTCGGATTGCGGTGTGCACTGAGGACGTGCAGCTCGTACGAGATTCCGAAATAATCCAGATAGGCAAATGATTCAGACATGGCGGCTTCATCGGATTTGCTTCCGATCAAAAGAGCGACTTTTGGTTTGTTCATTTGGCACCTTTATGCTTATAAACTTTTTCCGGGTCAAACACCAGCGATCCCATTTCGACGAGCCCTCCGTCCTGAAGCTTTCGGTAGAAGCACGTTCGATGTCCGGTATGACATGCTGCTCCTCCGACCTGTTCTACTTTCAGGACAATGGCATCTCCGTCACAGTCGAGATAGACTTCCTTCACGTTTTGAACATTTCCCGATTCCTCGCCCTTGCGCCAGAGTTTTTGACGCGACCTGCTCCAATAGACGGCGCGCCCCGTCTCTATAGTTTCTCGCAAGCTGTCTTCATTCATATAGGCGAGCATCAAGATCTCGCTCGTCTCATGGTCCTGCGCGACCGCAGTCACCAGTCCCTTTTCATCGAATTTCACCCGCGATATTATCTCATCTATGTTCTTCATAACCTCACTGCTACGTTTCTTTTTGACAAATATTCTTTGACCTCGGCAATCTTGAATTTGCCGAAGTGGAAGACGGATGCGGCAAGAACCGCGTCTGCCCCGCCGTCTATGATCGCTTCGTGGAAATGTTCCAGGGTGCCTGCTCCTCCGCTCGCGATCACCGGTATGTTCACCGCGCCTGTGACCCTTTTCAGGAGGCCGATGTCGTACCCTATGTTGGTCCCGTCTCTGTCGATGCTGGTCAGAAGTATCTCGCCGGAACCGTGCGCGGCGGCGTATTCAGCCCATTTCACGGCGTCGATTCCAGTAGGCTTTCGTCCACCGTTGATATAGACCTCATACCAGTCTCCCGTGTCCGAGCCGGAAATTCTAAGGTCCTCGAGCTCGCCCGGCAGGCTGGTGAACCCTCTTTCACCACTCCCGGTTGTTCTCTTAGCGTCAATCGCAACGACAATGCATTGAACTCCGTATTCCTGCGCACCTGCAGAAATCAGATCGGGGTTCATTACCGCCGCGGAGTTGAGGCTTACCTTATCCGCACCGTTCGAGAGGATGTTTCGCATATCGTCGACTTTTCTGATGCCGCCGCCCACCGTGAACGGAAGAAAAATGCTTTCGGCAGTTCTTCTCACAACATTCAGCATAGTAGCCCTGTTGTCGACGCTGGCTGTAATATCGAGGAAGACTATCTCGTCGGCTCCCTCTTGCTCATAGAATCTGGCAGACTCGACCGGGTCTCCGGCGTCAGTCAGGTTCACGAAGTTGACACCCTTCACTACCCTGCCGGCATTCACATCGAGACAGGGTATAATTCTTTTCGCCAGCATTCAGCCTCGCCTCGTTGGGCCGAGATCATCGAGCGATTTTTCGTTCGTCCGCCAAAGCTCGACACACGGAAAGCGGTTCTCGTATAGGGCTTTCCCGACCACCACGGAATCAACACCGAGCGGCTCCAGCTCCTGCAGCTTCAGCAAATCCTGATACGAAGAGACTCCGCCGGACGCAGTTACCCGAAGCCCCGTCCGGGCCGCAAATTCACCCATTGCCTCCGCATTGACTCCGCGCAGCGTCCCATCGCGCGATATGTCGGTATAAATCACGCGGATCACACCGCTCGCCTTCAACTTCTTGCCGAGCTCAAAAGATGAGATACCGCTGGAGTCCTTCCATCCCTTGATCTGCACGATCCCGTCCAACATATCGATCCCGACAACGATTCTTCGTGCACCGAAGTCACGGAGGAGCTTGAGGAGGAGGGCCTCGTCGTTGACTGCAGCTGTCCCGATTATGGCCCGGTAAATTCCTGTATCTATAGCTCGCTCGACGTCCTCATATGTCCTGAGGCCGCCGCCGAACTCAACGGGTATATCGACTGCGTCGACAATTGATTTCAGTGCATCCAGGTTTTTAGGCGCTCCTTCGAAGGCACCGTCCAGGTCTACAACGTGAAGAGCCTTGAAGTTCTCCCCCCGCCAGACTATTGCCATCTTGACCGGATCATTGGAGTAGATCTTCTCGGTGCCGGCTTCGCCCCTTATTAATCGCACACACTTGCCTTGCCGCAAATCAATTGCTGGAATTACAAGAATCATTTACACTCTCAAGAAATTTTCTAGAATATTCAGCCCGAAGCTCCGACTCTTTTCCGGATGAAACTGGATTCCGAATATGTTTCCGCGCTCGACCACAGACGGGAATCTGGAACCGTACTCGGTCTTTCCCGAGACATATTCGTCGTCTGCCTTTACGTAGTAAGAATGAACGAAGTAGGCATATTGCGAGTCGTGTACCCCGTGCAGGATCTGAGACTTTTTTTGGATCTCGACCTGGTTCCATCCCATGTGCGGAACCTTCACGCTGGAGTTGAAAGCGACGACCTCACCCGGAATGAGGGCGAGCCCGTCATATATCCCCAGCTCGAAACTGACATCAAAAAGGAGCTGCATTCCGAGACATATTCCGATCAGCGGTTTTCCACTCCTTCCGAAGTTCACCAACGCCTGCCTGATTCCAAAACTCTCTATGTTTCTCATCGCAGCGCCGAAAGACCCGACGCCCGGAAGGACCAGTTTGTCAGCCCTTTCGATTTCGGCCGCACTCTGGGTCAGTTCGACATCCGCTCCAACCTTCTGCAACGCCTTGACTATCGATAACAGATTACTCGTGCGGTAGTCGACAACGGTTATTCTCTTAGTTGTCATTCTCTTCTATGAGCTTGCTTAGTTCCTTGCTTCTCACAGTCGCCGTCGAGACCGCATTAATGAGCATAGTTCTCAAACCATGACTCTCCAGCTCATGCACCGCAGCGATAGCCGTGCCTCCGGGGGTAGTGACTTCATCCTTCAGGATTGCAGGGTGTTTACCTGTCTCTATCACGAGTTTTGCCGCTCCGAAAACGGTCTGCGCAGCGAGACGAAACGCTATCTGTCTCGGTATTCCCATCTTCACGCCGCCGTCCGTCATCGCTTCTATGACCATGTATATGTAAGCCGGTCCGCTTCCGCTTAGACCGGTAACTGCATCGAGAAGGCTTTCCGGCACAACCTCCACGGTGCCGACCGATTTGAAAATCGTATGAGCTATCTTGAGGTGTTCATCGTTGGCGTAGGCCCCTTTGCTGATAGCAGTTGCGCCCGCGTCGACCAGAACAGGAGTATTAGGCATCGACCGTATCACCGGGCAGGGTACTTCCAGAAACGAATTGATGAAAGAAGTCCTGATTCCCGCCATAACGCTGATTATCAAATGAGAAGGCGAAATTACGCTCTTGATATCGCTCAGCACTTCTTTCGAATTCATCGGCTTGACGGCCAGAACCAGGACTTCAGCTGCCTTGGCCACTTTCTTATTGTCAGTAGTTGCGTGCACGCCGAACGTCTTCGAGAGTTCTTCAAGATTATCGGCGGTTTTCCTCGACACGTATATGTTTTTCGGAGAGGTCAGCTTCGCTCTCAGCATTCCACCGATAACAGCGTTTCCTATATGACCGGCACCGATAATGCCGATCGTCTTGTCATTAAGCATACTATAACTTCCCTTTCGTTGACTGTACACCGACGATCCGCGGATTGATTGAGACCGCCTCACGCAAAGCCAAGGCAAACGACTTGAAAATGGCCTCGCTCCGGTGATGATTATTCTTTCCGTAAAGCAATTCAACGTGAACATTCGCCTTCAAGTTCTCAGCCACCGACTTGAAAAAATGCTCTATCATTTCAGTCGACAGGTCGTTGACTTTGGCGCGTGTGAACTCGGCATTGAAGACGCAGTAGCCCCTGCCCGACAGGTCGATAACACACCTGGCCATCGAATCGTCCATCGGGGCAAAGGCCGACCCGTACCTGGTTATGCCGGCTTTATTGCCGAGAGCCTTGTCGATACATTTGCCCAATACGATGGCGGCATCTTCCACAGTATGGTGATCGTCCACGTCGAGGTCTCCTTTTGCTTTGAGAGTAAGGTCGATGAGACTGTGCTTTGAGAAGAGTTCGAGCATGTGATCGAGGAATCGGATGCCCGTGGAGACCGCGTATCTTCCTGTCCCGTCAAGGGTTAGGGAACAGGAAATGTCGGTCTCTTTGGTCGCACGGCTGAGGTCTGCTTTTCTTTTCACTTTTTTAATCAAAATGCCGCTTTCCGTTCAAAAATGCAAGGTTTTCGGAAATAACTTGATGCGTGAAAGTCCCCCGAGCCGGGTTCGATGGCCGTTGAAAGTCGCGCCAGGGGGAGTTGCACAGCCCGGTTATGAGGTTCGGGCAGGTAGTGCGCAATCGAGTAGGAGGCGGGATCGATCCCGCCGTCCTCTCACACCACCGTACGTACGGTTCCGTATACGGCGGTTCGTGAATGATTCTGGATTTTGAGGATTGTGTCCAGTAAGGAAATGAGCCCCATC
>JBJKQU010000151.1:0-16366 GCA_046705025.1 Candidatus Kryptoniota bacterium
AGGCCCCTGTCCATTACACCCGTTCTCGTCCATATCACAAGAACGATAACGCTCACGTCGAAGAGAAAAACTGGACCCTCGTTCGACAGTACATCGGTTATCAACGACTTGGAAAGAGAAATCTAGCCGACGAGCTCAACCAACTCTACTTATCCGAATGGAGACTCTTCATGAACTTCTTCGTCCCTTCCACAAAGCTCATTGAGAAACGAAGAGTCGGTCCAAAGATCATAAAGAAGTACGACTCCCCGAAGACTCCCTTTCAACGACTCCTCGAGTCTCACTCAATCTCATCTCGCACCAAAGACCAACTCCAGAAACTCTTCTCAAGGCAAGATCCCTTTAAACTCCAACGGCACATCCAGAGGAAGATCAATGCGATCCTTAGCCAGGCTGAACCCCTACCGGCTCTCAACTCCAACCTTGAACAAATCTCATGATTTTCGGTTACATTTCTTTTTGAGGCAACACGGCCAAGTCGAGTGAGAAAATCTCAATTCTAATCTTTGCATAGCTGTGTGATATGCCGCTCCAAAAACTCCCTCGACGCCCTCACACGCAAGCCATCGCTTGTTTGAAAAGAACACAGCCGATGTTAAATCTACACAGGCTCTAAATCATTATGACAGACATTCCCTTGAAGTACATCGTCGACGAAAACGACAAAAAAGTCGCCGTCCAGATGGACATCGAGACTTTCAAGAAAATCGAGGAAGCTCTGGAAAATTACGGATTATCCGAGCTGATCAGGCCCTCGATGAAGAGAGCCTTCCGCTGAAAGAGGCAAAGTCTTTCTACGACTCACTGGAAAAGCCTGAGTGAACGTCCGGTTCAAGAAACGCTTCCTGAAGGAACTCTCAATTCTGCCCTCTTCTTATCGTAAAGACGTCGAGGTCTTCAATAGCCGCATATTCTTCCCTCGTCAGTTGAGACATGAAGTCTGATGGAAACCGCCCCAGGTTACGCCGGAGCTGTTCATTCAGTCTCTTCGTGGAAACTCCGCACAGCTTCGCAAGGTCGGCATCAAGCATGAACTTCTCCCCGCGGATCAGCATTGTCTTGTTTTGAATGACTTGAGAAATCACGATACCCGGCTTTGATTTCATATCGCCTCCTGTCCAGCCGTTACCCTGGTGGCATGATTTACACCAATTATTGCCCCGAAGCAAAACCTCGCACCGGGGAGAGAGAACAGGTCGCCCCTAAAGGGGCTGATCAATGTTTGGGATTGGCCGTTCTACAAACAGGTCGCCGCTACGCGGCTGGACTGCCAGTCGTGGTTGCCAAGGAGCTCATGGGTGGAGGTTTCATTTAGGCGATCGCCATGTCGTCCCGATGACGGGTCCGAGAACGAGTTTTGTCAACCCCGATCGCGGGGTTTCGTGATTTCGCACAGGCGTCGGTTTGTAACCGATACCTGTGAATGGAGAACAGGTCGCCCCTAAAGGGGCTCATCAATGTTCGGGGTTTGCCGTTCTACAAACAGGTCGCCGCTACGCGGCTGGACTGACAGTCGTGGTTGCCAAGGAGCCCATGGGTGGAGATCTCATTTAGGGGATCGTCCCGCAAGTCGAAGATCCCGCCCTGCGGGAGCGGGATTTCGTCCGCTTACTTATTTACACTCTCGCGATCACATGCTTCTGGAGAGGCGGAGCCGATGCTTGTATCACCCCTTGCGAAAACGGCGTCCCGTCCCCGTTCCACTCTCGTCCTTCGACTCCTGAAGAGGCGATTTCGGTTGTCTCCTCAGCGACATACGAACCTCCGTTTATTGAAATCGCCTCTCTCTACAGGGGACGGGACATCCCAGAGCCTTTTCCGTTTTCGCGGGGCACGTTTTCTTTCGGTTCACTTTCTTTTGCGTGACAAAAGAAAGTGAACAACCATAATCAATCACGACATCATCAAGAACATGGCCTCATCGGTACAGGCCGCTCCAACCGGAGCTATCTATTCTTTGGGTTGTGAGTTCCACAAACATTTCGTCCCTAACGGCACTTATCTTCTAGCCTCTGTCTTCTGACTTCTGATCTATGCCCTTTGCCATCTTCCTACCTTCTTAACTTCCGCCGCTATGGAACAGCCCGCTCCTATGGAGCTTGCGTTTCGTTTGGATTGGCCGTTCTACAAACAGGTCGCCGCTACGCGGCTGGACTGCCAGTCGTGGTTGCCAAGGAGCTCATGGGTGGAGGTTTCATTTAGGGGATCGTCCCGCAAGTCGAAGATCCCGCCCTGCGGGAGCGGAATTTCGTCCGTTTACTTATTTACACTCTCGCGATGACATGCTTCTGGAGAGGGGGAGCCGATGCTTGTATCACCCCTTGCGAAAACGGCGTCCCGTCCCCGTTCCACTCTCGTCCTTCGACTCCTGAAGAGGCGATTTCAGTTGTCTCCTCAGCGACATACGAACCTCCGTTTATTGAAATCGCCTCTCTCTACAGGGGACGGGACATCCCAGAGCCTTTTCCGTTTTCGCAGGGCACGTTTTTCCCGCTCCAACATAATAGTTTCATAGATGATGCGGGATCCTCGATTCCGCGACGCGGAGTCGGGACTTTCCGTCTGCTTTGGATGAGCAAAAGAAAGCGGACGACTATCATCATGGCTGACACCATCTGGCTGGTACACCACTACATCGAAGCGAGTCTAGCTTACGCGGAGGTTTCATTGAGGGGTTCGTCCGGCAAAGGCGGTACTTTCCGTCTGCTTTCTTGATGAGCAAAAGAATGTGAACAAATCAGATCATTCCTGATAGTATCGATCTCACACTATATCCAACAGACCCGAAGGTTAGCGAGGCATAGTTCTCCTGAAGGGGATCGCCACGTGACGCGAAGCGCGTCTCGCAATGACAGGTGTTTTAGAGTGGTGGTTGTTACGGACATATGGCTTCGGTGAAGCTTTGGCTAGCGCCGCAGATGCAATATGCACGTGAGGTTCTCTTCAGCCGGCTTCTAATCAATGCCATTGATCCTTTTACGCAATGTGATCTGCTCACTTCTCCATCCGTCACGCTCATTTCGCATGCCGTGAGGATCAACAAGAAGGAGACGGAGGACGGTAAGGAGTGAAGAGAAAAGAGCGAAAGGAAATCTGTACGTCCCGAGGCTGAGGCGGTTTTGCTTACACCGTCACTTCAGTTGTTGTGAAAGTTTCTTGCCGACGCTGTTCGCCAGCTCCTCCGGCAGAGTTCCTTTGCCGTTGCCGTGATAACTGATCATTCCGACAATCTCTCCGGTCCCGAGTGCAATTATCGTCGCGGAATAATCCGTGATCACTTTTCCCGAGAGGGTATAGTTGTAATTATATTTGAATTTCAACAGGTACTTTTCCCCGTTTGCACGCCGGTTAGGTGTGGACGAGCGAGCCGAAGCGGTGTCCGCCGTTTTTTTTGAGGCTTGAGCTGAAGGTTGATTGGCCGAATCGCTTTGGAGTTGGACAGCCGTCTGGGCGAATGGAGTCGATAAGACGTTGACTCCATTTTTGAATAAGGCTTCTTCAATTTTTTGTCGAAGGTTTGCGCTATCAAAGCCTTCGCATTCGACTGCCACCGACGAAGTGAGCTTAAAACCGGTAACCGGCTTCATCACAATGTCAAGCCCCCCACTACCACAACCGGCGAGCATTAAACCTTCGACGATTACGAATAAAAACAATTTCCTCATTGGAGGCCCTTGGTCATCCTGTCAATTACTGTTTTCATCTTACCCGGTATTCTTGTTTTCCTTTCAATTCTCCGCTCCGACATTCTTCGGTCGATAAAAGCGGGAGACGACATACGTCTTCTTTTATTTCGGAATTTTCGAACAGATTATTAGATATGTTGTGTAGGCAGTGGCGAATTAGTCCCTGAGCCCGTCCTGCTTCGCGGGAGAGCACTACTGCGAAACAGCAATCCGTTACCTGGTAGTTTTATGTGGTGATTGCTTCACTTCGCTCGCGACGACGGACAATCTGTGAGATTGTTCTATCCGACCTCCTGGCCTTGCAAATCCCCCTCACACGAATGCGTGAGGCGCAACATCGCCATCCGTTGAACTCGCGAAGCGCGCGTCGGGAACGGACGGCTCTGTAATGCACAAAACCCCGTAAACGGGGTTTCGCGATTCTTCCAAGGCGTCACGCCCCTTCGCCATTCCTCCGAAGCGATCCTTCGGAGGTTTACAACCGAAGCCGCGGCTTTCAGAAGTGTCGCGTCCAGGTTAGTCACAGCGTTTCTCAATGCGGCAGACGTGAGCTTGTCGGCATTTGCGCCAAGGACCGATGCCGCGGCTCGATGATCGTAAGCTGATTCTCGTCACTCCTGGTCACGGGAACACTCTCCCGGACTGTATAACCCCTGCCTCAGTTTTGCGCGAATAGCCTTCAGCCAGGGGAACAGTGCTTTCAATTCCCGAAACAGTGTTGTCAGTCCGGGAAGGGAAGTTCTCAGCTTGTTTGAGGGCTCTTCCAATGGCTGGAAGGCCTCACTCAACTTGCCGAAGGCCATTTTCAACCTGCCCAACGCTGCTCTCAGTTTGTCGAAGCCCGCTCTCAACTCTTTCAAGATCTCTCTCAAATCATTGAACATCGCTCTCAACTGATGAAAGATTCCTCTCAACCCGGCCAACTTCACTTTCTGTCAACACAATTGTCAATTCCGGCACAGCAACGGCTCATTGCGGGGCTTCAAGACTGCATTCCACTCGACAAAGACTCCGTTCAACTTGCCGGGGCATCCATTCCACGGACCGAACCTTTCATTGCGGCAACCCAAGATGTCATTCATCCGGCTCAAGGTTCCATTCCAGCCAACAAAGTGTGCGTTGCCTCACATCAAGAGTCCGTTGCGAGAGATGAAGAGTTCATTGCGCTGCTTCAAGTAAACATTGCGGCAGGCGAACATTGCAAAGCGCAAGATGAAGTGTACGTTGCGTCACTTCAACATTGCAAAGCGCAAGACAAAGTGTGCGTTGCGTCACTTCAACATTGTAAAGCGCAGGGTGAACTATTTCCCCGGATCGCGGGAGATTATCCCGCAGGAGCCGGGGTGCGCGTTCCAGCATGAAAAGACTCCCTTGCGGTAAGATGAACACTCTTCGATGCACTTCCACAACTGCTCCCTTGGAGCTTCCCTGTATACCTGCAAAGCGTCAGCGGTGCCTTCTCGCTGCGGCTGAAATCGTCCGGGGAGAATGCAGGACCGCTGCAATGTCTTGAGTGTCTCTGTTGTGGTAAGATTGGTGAGATTTCGTTCAGCTGGCCATACCGCAACGGGCGATGGACAATTCGTAATCACTTCCGCTGGAACGAGCTCGCGATCCCCGTAAGCTCTGGATAACCGCTCAGTTCCTTCGTGGCCCCGGCATCCCGGTCTGACCCGCCGGCCGGTGTACCACCATGCCCGGACCGACTAAAAGTAGATAAGGCAGCCTGCGAAGTCAGAAAGATTTTTTCCGCCTGATGCGCTGCCGGAACCACCGGCAGAGTATTGAAGAACCTCTTAACATGCCCGCGAAAGGCGCGTCCCGAGGACCCTACCGGGCAGGCACTCAGGCGTGGTTCGCGGGGTGATGTTTGCCGTTTTTCAACGGCGTCACCGGCTCCGAAATATAAAGGATATTCCTTCCGACCAAAGGTCCAATAGGGAAGGGGAGCCTCGCGCAGGTATGCGATGCCTTCGACACGCGAGTCTCTTCGCTTCGATCAGTTGCCGACTACGGAAATGCTTCCGACAATCGTCTCGAGAGTCCCATCGGTGTATTTGTAATCCCGAACTTCCAGACGGGTATGCAATGTCAGCTTCTTCATGATTGTCTGAAGCTGCGTCCGCACGGTCCGGGTCGGCGTGTGAAGTTTCTCCCCGATTTCCTTGTCGCTGAGGCCGTTGCCCAGGAGTCCGAATATCTCTTTCTCGGTCTTCGTCATCCTGACGGGCTCCGTTACCTTGACTTTCTTTCCCTTGATCGCCTGTTCCACGATTTGCGAAAAGAGGGAATCGGCAAGCGTCTGCGGGAGGACTTGTCCACCTTTTGAGACGGTTTGTATGGTGACGATGAAATCGTCCAGCGTCGCATCTTTGAGAATGAAGCCCGATGCACCCGCCTTGACATATTGGAGAACATCTCCGTGGACCGGAGCCAGATCCATCACCACCACTTTCGCTTCGGGAAACTCCTTCTTCACGAGGCTGACTACGTGCAAGCTGTTTTGACTTCGTAAGTTGAGATCCAGGAGAATCACGTTGGGTCTCATTTTGTGTAGCTTAAGAATGGTGTTCTCGCTGTCGCCGGACGCTGCGACTATTGCAATGTCGTCTCGTTTCTTGAGAATTGCCGCGAGACCTTCCCTCAGCATACGGTTCTTTTCGATGAGTAAAAGCCTGATCTTCTTCATTCGATGCTCCTGACGTTTAACTACCGAATTCACCCGGTGATCGCCCGTGTTCCGGCGGCATGTACCGATCGGGAATGACGATTCCGTGAACTTATCATGACATCAAGCTACGCGCTGATGTGAGCGCGGTCAATCATCCAATGGGATGAAAACGGGATTAGCCCTTTTCAGGCGGGGGAGTCATTCCTCTATGAGGGTTATGCTTTCCTCGGCTTTGATCAGCTCGGAATTTGTCAGCGCGTATTTGGCAATCTGGACGCGCGAACGAAGAAGAAGTTTCTCGAGGATATTGTGGACGTGGCTTTTCACGGTATAAGTGGAGAGATGGAGGTTGTTGGCGATCTCCTTATTCGAGAGCCCTTCGGCAATCAGCAAAATAACCTGGCGCTCGCGCCTGGTCATGCGGACAGCTTCGATTACTCTCGATGTGATTTTCCCGCTGACGGCCTGATGCACGATCTGGGTGAACAGGGATTCGGTCATCAGCGGCGGCAGTACCTTCTTTCCGCGGGCCACCGCACGTATGGTCCGAAGAAATTCTTCCGTCGTCGCACCCTTGAGAACGAAACCTGACACCCCCGCGCGTACGAAGAGAAGAATATCGGTCTCTGTCGGAGCAAGGTCCATGACTATAACCTTCACATTAGGGAAGTTCGCCCTGACTGATCGTACTATTTCCAGACTGTTCTGGCCTCTCAGTCCGAGGTCGAGAAGGAGCACGTTCGGCTTGAGATCCCGAACTTTCTGGAGAGGTTTTTTCCGGCCCCCAGGCTCGGAGACTACCCTGATATCCGAGTTCCTTCTGACTATTGCCGAGATTCCCTCGCGAAGAAGCGGGTTATCCTCGATGATCAGAAGTTTAATCTTCTCAGCCGCGCGTTCTTCGCTTTGGAGTGCCTGTTTTGCACGCCGTCCTCGTGATGTTCGACGGGTCTTTACAATCATATCTAGACGAAAGTTACCCAACCCGAAGGACCTGTGCAATCCGACAGTTGCCGCGGGGTATGCGACAAATTTGTGAACGGGGAAAAAGCCAACCACGTAGGCACATTATCGGGGTAAGGGGCCAATTCGTGGGAATACATAGATTAATTGCTGATGTGCCCTATATGTCTACGTGTCTCACATAATTACATTATTGTCGCATACCCGTTGCCGCGTGAGCACGCCCCGACATACCACCGGCCGCAGCCTCGGTACGCCCGAGAGCTCAAGGGGCAAGTCGAGACGCCATCTGATGTTATCTCATCTCGACATACTGCGGCGCTGAAGCTGAACGTTCGGCCGTCACCCCGCCGATTCGTTCTCTTTCGGCTTCCAGGTAAGCGTTAGGGTCATGGTGCAGTGCGCCGGGTGGAAGCCAGTCCCAGAGCGATCCGAGGTCTTTTTTCATAATGTTCTTGTAAAATTCAGGGAGTTCGGTTGTCTCCTGATTGAAGTAGCTCCAGAATTGCACGTCGCTCTGCAGCCGCCGCCGCACTTCTGTGAAGTATTTGATTCTCCCGAACCCTTCCGACGACACCGCCCGCAGCACATTCATCAGGCGTGGCTTCACCGCGCCCGTCGCCATGAAACGTTTGAAGATTGCATCCCAGGTAAAGGTGTATTTCGTCAGGTCGATTACGTTCTGATAAAACTCGGGCCATGTATAATTCTTCGGTTTCACGTTCATAGCGTGATTATTGTCGAGGAAATGGAACGGGAACGGCAGGACATGATTGGCCCGCTGGTATTCCAGGTTGACG
Organism: Candidatus Kryptoniota bacterium; assembly: GCA_046705025.1. Classification (GTDB taxonomy): domain Bacteria; phylum Bacteroidota; class Ignavibacteria; order Kryptoniales; family JAKASW01; genus JAKASW01. The sequence continues at coordinate 8,121 of JBJKQU010000151.1, forward strand.
GGCGCCGCCTGTCCGAACGCGGAAAGGAGAGAGTATCCGGGAAACGTGCCGGGAGTCATGTCCAGGAATCTCTTTGTAAGTTCGAACGGCTCGGTTCCCTCGTCGCTGTCGAGTCCGAGGACAAAATTAGTCTGCACGTACGGAATGTAGCGGAGTATCATGTTTACATGTTCCGAGACCTGCCTCACTTTATTCAACCCGGAGACGCCGGTCGTTTTCGATTTGCCGCCAAGCTCATACCACGACTCGACTCCCGGAAGAATTGCCTTGAATCCGTTGTGCTTCAGCCGCTTCAGGTGCGGTTCGGACAACAGGGAGAGACTGCTTTCCGCGATGAAGTCTATGCTGTCGGGCGGCACCGCAGTTTCGATGGCATCCATGTAATCGTCGAACCTTATTCCGAAGTTCGGGTCGTGCCATCCCACGATGGGTCGCTTGAATTTCGTGAGAAGAAATGAAAGGTCCTCCTTCAGGAGTCCGAAGTCGAGCGGCTGGTAAGGTATGACCGAGTCGATGCAGAAGCTGCAAGTATACGGGCAGCCGAGACTACCTATCATCGGAACGAGTTTTATCAGCGGAGCTTTCCTGAGCGTCGACTCGATAAACTTCCATCGCTCCTGCACGCCCGGTATGGAGGCGGGCTGTTGTTTGGCCGTGAGGTACATGCCGACCGGTCTGTGCGGCGAGCAATCATCCAATACATCCTGAACGACCTGCTTGTCCGTGAGACCGACGACATAGTCGAAATACTTCAGCGCGTCCTGAGGATAACAACGGGCGTGCGGGCCGCCGAGTACCGTAATGGCACCGCGCGACCTGAAGATATTGCTCAGTGCGTAGGCCGTCTGCCCGGCCTCACTGAATGCACCGATGAAAACTATGTCTACGTCCTGCGGGAGCTCGTCTACCAGGTTCTCGAAACCGGTGTAACATATCGAAGTGACCTGGTGTCCGAGTTCTTCGCACCACACTCCGAGCACCTGCGGCATGATGCTCGCAAAATTTGCGTTCATCACGCGCGCCCATAGCGCTCTCGTCGGCCCCTTCGTAACAAGGTCAATAATCCCTATGTGCAGCTTATGTTTTATCTAAACGCCTACTATTTCTCTTAGAACTGTTTAATTGCCGTTGAAGGTTGAAACGTCGATCATGTGCCGGCATTTGCCTCTTGCGGATCTTGTCGCTTTTCGTCAGCACATGTTACTGTAATTGTCAAAACCATAAAATCGGTCGATGGAACTAATCCTTTGGAGTGTACGTCTCGGGCCCGAGATGCTGCGTCGGCCGCCGTCCGTGAAGGCCGCTTGATTCTGTCGAAATCGACTAGCAGGGTCGCGGCCGGATTTCCCCGCTTCGCTGCACTATCTCTCTCGTGAGCCTCCTCAAGCAACAGTATCGCACAGACTCGGCAGGAGACCGGACCAAAAGCCGGATCGGAGGCATGGTGAATTACTTCAATGAAGTAATTGTCAGCGTTCGGTATGACGGTGTTTTTCATAGCGTTTCACTTCCTGAGTTTCCGGACAAGATTCACTCCCGGGGAACATCAGTGATTCGTCTCGTTTGTTTTAGATCGGTGCCGGCCGAGCCGCTCAAGCATGGTGCGTATACTGCCGGTAGCCATTGCGATGCACGAATCTGCAGCGCCGTAATACATCCGAATCGTATCGCCATCGGGTTCAAGAGTGTATCCGCATGGAAAGACCACATCGTTGACGTCGCCGTGGCGCTCGTAATCTTCTTCCGGGCCGAACATCCACTCGTCGCCGCGCTTCAAGCAGCGATCAGGCGCCTGCAGATCGAAGAGCGCCAGACCCAGCCGGTAGATAGAGCCGGCCGCAGTCTGCCGCACGCCGTGGTAGATTACGAGCCATCCCTGCGGGGTCTCGATAGGCGGGGCGGACAGTCCGATTTTGTTTGCGTCCCACCAGCCTCCGAGCCTTGCTTGCAGCATCATCTTGTGACCGCCCCAATGCTTCAAGTTTGACGAGAACGAGATCCACATGTGCGCACTTGGCATGCTGACAGGGCGATGGATCAGCGCCCAGTGACCGTCAATCCGATAAGGCAGGAGAGCAGCATCTTTGTCCTCCGGCTGCATAATTAAGCCGTAACGCTCAAATCGGGAGAAGTCTTCAGTGAATGCAAGAGCTACGCCGGGTCCGTCGTGACTGTAAGCCGTGTAAACGATCGCGTATTTTTTCAATTCGGGAACGAACGTGATGCGCGGGTCTTCTATTCCCCAAAGCTCTTCCGGAAAGTGTTCCGGATCAGGCAACAAGGTGGGTTGGGAGTCGATCTTCCAGTTGTCGACACCGTTTGCGGAACGCGCGGCACAAAGGTGGGACAGTCCGCGGCGATCCTCGACCCGGCAGAGAAGCAGTGTGGAGCCATCGGGCAGCAGAGTGGCACCGGGATTAAAGACTGTGTTCACCGGGTAAGGCCAGTCGGCTGCGGTGAGAATTGGATTCGATTTATTGCGAACAAACAGTTCGGGAAAATGGTTGTTCATTGGGGTTGTGTGTCCATTGATAATAGTGTGTTTTCGGCCAGTCGGAGCTCCAACAAGGCTTGAAGAAATGCAAGTGTAGATTCCGCGCCCTGGTTCTCGTTCGGGCGATCCGGATGCAGCCCGTCACGGCAGCCGCCCGTTGTCGGATCATATATGGGAAGGTTCAGGTCGTTGCGTCCGAGGAACCACTCGAACGCGCGCCGGGCTTCCTTGCGCCAGTTTTTGTCCGCGGTAATCCGGTACGCGACAAGGCATGCGGATACAGTGGCTTGTGCCTCGACCGGCTGTTGGTCGAATCGCGCGCGCTTGCCGCCGCGCTTATAGAAACCATTGGAGCCGATGGGGACGAAGTGCCCGCCCTCGGCATTGGTACGCTGGAGGCCCATCAGCCAGCCAAGCGACTCAAGCCCGGCATCGGCCATTTCCGCGTTTCCCATAGATTCGCCGCAAAGCATCATGGCATGCGGCAGAGCGGCGTTGCAGTATGTCAACGCTTCTTCGTACCATTTCCATTCGTCCAGGCGATGGCTTTGATATAGAGACAGAAGCCGCCCCGACAATTCCTCACGCACCTGGCTTGCCCGTCGATCACCGGCAAACCTCTGTACATATTCATGTATGCCTATGAGTGCAAACGCCCAGGCCCGCGGGCTGGTCGTGTCCGAAATAGCGGGCAGAGTCTGTTCGAACAGCCTGCCGGCCATGCTCTGGAGTGCTGGCGTGTTGGAACGGCCCAGCACTGTTCCGAGCGCCCACAAAGCGCGCCCGTGACTGTCGTCGGAGCCTTTTTCTTCCAGCCATTCCCGCCGGTAATCCATGAAGTTGCGAAACCGGCCGGATTCGGGATTGAAGGCGTACCAGACAAACGCGAGATGCCGGGACGCCAATTCAAACGCTTCGCCGTTGCCGAGTTCTTCCAGCAGGGCACTTACCATTAATGCGCGCGCATTGTCGTCGGTGGTGTAACCCTCCCTGTAATTCGGCACGGTGAAGAGCGCGTGCTGCAGCATACCGGTCTCGTCCGTCATGCGCCGAAGGTGATCGAGCTTGAGGGGAGGCAACTCACCCGGACGTTTGTCGAGTGCTTTGACAGTATAGCCCGGTGAACTGAAATGCCGCCGCTCGGCCCGTGCGCGATCGAAACTCTCCATATAACGGCGTGCGACCTGCGGCCAGATCATTGCCCGCGCAAACAGATACGCCTTCTTTCGCATTGCTTGTCGTTCCGATTCGTTGCCCAGCAGGTTAATCACCTGGCCGGCCATCGCCGCGGGATCGTTGAACGGAACAAGTGCGCCCCGCCCTTCGGCAAGCATTTCTTCCGCGTACCAATAAGGCGTCGAGATGACCGCCTTGCCCGCGCCCAGCGTATAAGCGAGCGTCCCTGAAGCGATCTGTGCCGCGTTGAGATACGGCGTGATATAAATGTCCGCGGCACTGATGAACTCTATGAGCTCCTCAAGGCTGACAAAGCGGTTGTAGAAGATAACGTTACTCTCCACTCCCTTTTCTTGTGCAAGCCATTGCAGCGACAAGCGATACGCTTCTCCCTCATGCTGTATCACGTGCGGGTGCGTCGCGCCTACTATCATGTACACAGTATTCGGATAACGTGCCACAATATCGGGAAGTGCACCGATGACGGTCTCGATCCCCTTGTTCGGCGAGAGCAACCCGAAACTCAGCAGGACTATCTTACCCTCGACACCGAACATGTCCTTGTTGAAGCTCGGATCTGCAAACTGCACATCCGGAATGCCGTGCGGAATTCTGTCTATTTTCGCGGGAGTCACGTGGTAGATTTCCTGGAGAAACTCAGCGCCCCGATTGCTCATGACGACCAGCCGGTCGGACACCGCGGCAACTTCTTCCAGCACGCGCCGTTGATCGGGGTCGGGGTTGCGGAGAACGGTGTGCAGGGTTGTCACGATCGGCATGCGTAATTCGTGCAATAGCGCGAGGATATGGCTTCCCGCCCGTCCACCGAATATGCCGTACTCGAACTGGAGGCAGGCGAGGTCCACGTTATTGATATTAAGAAAGTCGGCGGCGCGCCGGTACGAATCGATGTCTTTCTCCGTAAGCTCGAAGCGGACACGCTCCGGGTAGTCGTAGCCCTTGCCGTTGTCGTTCACAGGGAGGGCGATGAAAGCCTTATCGCTGTACTCGGTGGCCATGGCCTCGCATAAGTCCGTCGTGAAAGTGGCGATGCCGCATTGGCGCGGCATGTAGTTGCCGATGAAAGCGATGCGATCAATTGTGGAATCAGTCGACATGTGTTCCGTTATGTCCTCGTTATTTCCCTTCTTGGTTCCATTTGAATTTCTTTATTTCTATGAGACTAATCATTCTCTCGAACCGGCGGACGGCGCTTCTGTTTCAACCCGTCCGACGGCCGAGAAGCGTGCCCTACCTAAATGTTGCTTAGACCAGTTTCATCAAGCTGCACAGGGCCCGGATCGGGAATCACCCAGTAGTCCGCGTCGTTTAAACGGGTATAGATTCATAAGCCGCGACCTGGCCATGCTCTTTCTCCAGAGAAAGAATTTGAAGCGCAGATATCTCCATTTCACAAAATCGAACAGCCTGTGAACATTCAGCCAGGTAATTCCAACGGGCTCATTATACTTGGGCTCATTTCCCGAGATCAATTCGTCTAAGGATTTCCTGCGAAGCTGCTTCCAAAATCTTCTGATGTGTTCTCTTCCCATCGGGTGTCTTCCTTTCTGCCGCTCAATTATTTTTAGTGCATGCGGCATGGCGCCAAGCCTGTGGCGCCGAGGGCGACGGGCGCTCACCATCAGGAGCCGAATCCGGATTCCCGGATCTGTTCCCAAATGCTATGATACAAGTATATTTATGATTGTGATGGCATATAATGCCTCCAAAGGATGAAAAGAGGACTACACCCTTCTTCAACCCCTATTTAGGTGCAAGTGCCTTAGGCAAGTGAGAGCATTGTGGACTACGACCGATCAGATCGATTCGAAAAGGAAGGGAAAAAGCGGGGGTGACGAGGTCCCGCCGTTGCTCAGGAAAATCCTTGGCGCGGCATAGCGTCCCGGCTTCAGTCGGGATCCCGACATATAAATCATTGTGATGGGGCTTTCCGATTTCATCGGGACGGCCTCCTGCGTGCTGCCGCAGGGTCCCGTGGACACGCCGAAGGTCCTCATTGGAATACTGCTGTCAACCGATACAGCAGCTGATCGTCCTTATATCGCGTTCAAATGCCTGGGCCGCAAGTTTAATTCCCTCGCTGAACGTCGGGAAGACATGAACGGTATCTATGATGTCATCTATCGTGACTTTGTGCCTGACTGCCATGACAGCCTCGTGGATCATCTCCGCGGCGGCCGGCGCAACAATGTGACATCCCACTATTGCCTTGGTGTATGGATCGATCACTAATTTTATGACACCCCGGTCTTCTCCGACAGCTCTCGCCTTCGGAACGGATGCAAGGGGCACCGTCCGGCATGCGCATACGTTCATCCGCCGCATTAACTCCTCTTCCGTCAAGCCTACGCTTGCCACCTGCGGCGATGTAAATACCGCATGGGGAATCTCGTCATAATTGATTTTCCTGTGAGAACCGGTCAGCGTGTTCTCGGCAGCGACGGCTCCCTCTTTCGCAGCTACCGTTTCGAGAGCTAACTTGCCGACGCAGTCGCCCGCAGCCCAAATATTTTGACCTGTCGTCCTCATCTCAGCGTCCACTTTTATGTAACCACGCGCATTCGTCTCCACACCAGCTTTCTCCAAGCCCAAGTCTTTTGTGTTTGGAGTTACCCCGGTAGCAACCAGGATTTCACTCGATTTCAGCTCCTCTTCGCGTCCCTTTGCTTTTACCCTGATTACTTTATACCCACTCTCCTCGCGGACTGCTTTCACCTCTGCATCGATGTGGATTGATATCCCTTCTTCCTCCAACGCAAGCATCAGCTCTTTTGAAATCTCCGGCTCTTCGAGCGGCAGGATCCGATCCATCATCTCGACTACCGTTATCTTTGTTCCAAAGTGGTGGAACATTTGCGCGAATTCGAGTCCCAGCGGTCCGCCGCCTAAAACGATCATGGACTCGGGCAGGTGATCCAATTGCAGCGCTTCCACGTTGGTCAGGTATTTTATCTTGTCAATTCCGCCGATGGGAGGAATCTTTGCCTTGGACCCGGTCGCTATGACAAACTTGTCTCCCCGGATCCTCTCTCCATCAACCTCGATTTCGTCCTTTGAAATGAAGCGTGCCTTTCCTTCGATGTACTCGACGGTCTTGAAGTTAGACACGACGTCTTTGTAATTGCTGACGCGGAGTGACCCAACGATTTCATCCTTTTGGGCAATTGCCTTATTGAAGTCAAATTCCGACTCGCCGTTGATTCCAATGGAGCTGAATTTCGGGTGCTGTCCGTAATAGCACTGCGCTCCAACTTCAAGCAAATGTTTGCTCGGTACGCATCCGACGTTGACGCAAGTTCCACCTATAGGAAGTCCGGCATTGGTAATCACCGCCTTCTGGTTGAGGTCGTTTGCTTTGGTTGCAGCTGCAAATGCTCCTGCACCGCCGCCGATTATTACAAGTGGATAATCTTTCATCGTTTGTTCATCACAGTGGATTTGTACCCTGCTTTGTCGAGAAAACTCACAAATGACGCCGGCACGACCCTGGCCGGATTGTACTTAATTAAAGCTGACTTATGTTTGTATTTCACGACCGCCGATTCTACGCCTGTCATTTGAGACAGCGACGCCTGAAGTCCGCTCGCGCAAGCCTGACAATCCATACCTTTGATATTCAGGACCGCTGTCGCGTAATGACCCTCCGCGTTAGATTGAGTGACTGTTGGCGCCTTTGCTGGCTGTGCGAAGTTGACGTACGGAAATGCGATCGCACCCAACGCAATGATGGCCGAGGTCCATACTCCGACCTTATTCCACTTTCCCGCTTTGACTACCTTACAGGTCCCATCTTCGCAAGCAACTTCTCTTTTCCTGTAAGTAAGGTAAAAAGCGAGAGCGAGAAGGATGACAGTCAGGCCGATAAAGTACGGACGGTAGACATCGAGTGTTCCCAAAATGCCAATGCTTCCAACACCGACAATAGCAAGAAGAGCCGGCCCGATGCAGCAAAGCGATGCCACAATTGCCGACAACACAGATCCGGCCGCCGATATATTTGAGCGTTTCATTGTGTTGCCTCCTTATACATGAACGAATGTAGTTCTTTTGTTTCTTCGCCTTCGAAGATGTCCTTGAGATTCGAGGTGAAGACATTCGGCACGAGAGAATAGTAGATCGTCTGCTTTTCTCTTCTTGAACGCAAAATGTTTTTGTCCTTGAGCTTCCTCGAGTGTTGTGAGACGGCCGAAGTCTTCATTTAAGAATTGTACGCGGAACGTCCTGGAGTGAACGGGCGTCCCGCGCACGGGTCAGTGTTTATGCTCATGCTCTTGAGCAGTGGATTTGGCCTTATCGACGAACTGTTGAGGATCCTTTTCAAACGCCACCTTGCAATTCGACGAACAGAAATAATATGTCTCGCCTTTGAATTCAGCCTTGGCTGCCGCCGTTTTTTCGTCAACCTGTCCTGAAGGGATCGAAATCGACATTCCACATGTCCTGAAATCCGACATAGGGAAGTGGGTCGGTGGATTTTTGGGGCGGACGGGGCTGTTAACTACAAGATTGGGGACGAGGGTTGGGAGATCGGAGAGGAGGGGTTTGATGTCAGGAT
>JBJKQU010000152.1:0-3786 GCA_046705025.1 Candidatus Kryptoniota bacterium
CGGGAAAGCGAAATCCATAGACAATTTTAGTTCCATGGTATGAGGTACCGGTATCGGCGGAGGAATTTATGTCGTTGGGAAACTTCTCCGGGGACAGAACAACTTTACATCTGAGATAGGGCATGTCAGCGTCGATGCGGATGGTCCGAAGTGTTCCTGCGGGAATCGCGGCTGTGTAGAATTATATGCTTCGGGATCGGGTCTGGTGAGATGGGCCAGGGAAAAATTCCCTCCATTGTCCGGGTTGGGCGGGCGAGACGACCTCTCGGCCGAGGCCATTGGAGACGCTGCGCGGTCTGGAGATCCTGTCGCCATCGATTTGTTGAATAAAGCGGGTGAAAAGTTGGGTGTCGCTGTAACCGGGTTCGTGAATATTTTTAATCCGTTTATGATTGTCATTTCCGGGAGCCTTGCAGGATTGGGTGATCCCTACTTCGAAGCATTCAAGAGGACAGTACGGCAGCGTGCCATCGAGCCGACAGCAGATACTCTTATGATTGAATTTTCTGATTTCAATAAGGAAGCGGGGATACTCGGTGCAGCGGCGAGCGCATTTGAGAACTTGATGCCAGGCATGACAGTTACCATAAATGTTAACCGACAAAATCGGGCAGAAACTGATGACTAGGTTTATGGATCTGGCTTTCGCGGATTGTTGGTGGATCAATTGAGCAGACTCAGGAAAGGAGTGATTTTATCCTCCAGGCGAGGGAAGGGATGCCGCTCGACGCTCCTGGGTTCACAGCCTCATTCAGGCGCGATAGCCGTTGATGCAACGAAGCGAAAGAGACCTGATGGCGCCCCCAAGTCGCTTGCTATTGAGGGGAATTATCGGATCACATTCAAGCTGACTAAGCTCGATGAATACTCGATTCCGTGTAAAATGAGAGTCGCTCCTCCTCCAAATGTTCCTCCCCAATCAAACGGTGCTGCGAGGATACGGAATCAATTTGGAGAACGATAATGCTCAATATTCACCCACGCAAGTGAAAGGAAGACGGATGTCCAACACGACCTTTAGAAAACTAAGCCCTGCCTTTTGGATGCCAACCCTATACACGGCAGAAGGCCTTCCATTCGTAATCGTGAATACTGTTTCGGTTCTCATGTACAAGGATTTCAGTCTGATGCTGAAAAGCAAAGGACTTCCTGGAATTCCTGATAGTCAGATCGCACTCTTCACATCGCTGGCCGCGTGGCCCTGGATGCTGAAGCCCCTCTGGGCCCCTTTTCTGGAAATGTTCAGGACCAAGAAATATTTTGTTGTAGTGACGGAATTTTTCGGTGGAGTCTGTCTCGGTGTGCTTGCCCTAATCCTGAAGCTCCCCGATTTCTTTGCACTGTCTCTTATTGCCTTCACTGTAATCGCTTTCAACTTCGCAACCCATGACATTGCTGCAGACGGTGTTTACGTAACTACTCTCTCCGAGAAACAGCAATCACAGTATGTCGGGTGGCAGGGTGCCTTCTACAACGTCGGAAAAGTCCTGTCGGAGGGGGTCTTTGTAATGCTTGCCGGTTATCTGGAAGTAAGAATAGGCGTGAGGGGTGGATGGTTGATTGTGATGATGATGTTTGGAGCATTTATGGTTCTTACTAGTCTGTACCATGCTAAAATGCTCCCGACAGGCAGTGCTTCAGTCCATGTAAAGACGTTTAAAGAAACGACGACGAGGTTCGGAGACGTGGTCAAGTCCTTCTTTGGAAAGAAATACATTTGGTGGGGAATCAGTTTCCTCGTTCTCTATCAGTTTGCCTCAGGACAGGGGATCAAGATCTTCCCGCTCTTCTTGCGTGCGCCAAGAGTGAAGGGAGGTCTTGGTCTACCGTTAGAAGAGATAGGCGTGATTTACGGGATATTTCCACCGATCGCATTTATCCTTGGTTCTATCCTTGCGGGATATTATACTGCCCGGCGCGGCCTCAAGAAATCTCTCTTGACACTCTGCGCTTTTTTCAATATACCTTTCGCAGCCTACGCTTTTCTGGCAGTTACGCAGCCAGTAAATACCATTGTGATTGGTGTGGCTTGTGTCATCGAGTACTTCGGCTACGGCTTCGGATTCGTCGGGATGGTGCTGTTTATCATGCAGCAGATCGCGCCCGGGAAATACAAGACGGCTCATTACGCATTTGGGGGAGCAATACTTGTATTTGGTACGAATCTCTTCTCAATGTTCAGCGGATACTTGAGTGACTTCCTCGGATACGAACACTTCTTCATCTGGGTCTTGATAGCAACTATACCTTCGTTTGTGATTTCATGGCTTGTGCCCTTCAAAGATACCGAAACGGAAGTAACTGAAACCCCTAAAATTGAGACTGAGGCAGAGAAGATGTAAAGATTGTTCTGCATACGAAACTTACAAAGCGGAAGCGCTTCATAAGGCAAACATACAGCCTGGTGGGACGAGAGGAATTGAGTTCGCTTTGACAGAGAAAGCTTTTTAATGCTGTGATGTTGATAAGAATGACTGGAGTGTCGAGGCGGATGAATATTCGGTATTGATCGCGGACTCGTCTAACGAAATCAGGTTGGAGGAAAAGCTGGTTTTTTGAAATCAAAACCAATTCTGATTTTCTTAAAAAGAACAGGAGACTAAAATGGAGTCGGCTCATTTAGTTGCTAATGGCGACCTTCGCTTGTCTGCTAACCAGATTTGCGAACAAGCACAAACAGAGATGGAAAGGAAAGTTGTAGGCGCGCTTGCAAGAGAAGGAGTGAAAGTCATACGTGCGTACTCATATGGCCCAGTTAAGAAGCATGGTTTTATTGATAACCACAAATAGGGCATCGAGGTGTTTCGTTCTATCCCCAAAGGAGCGCCGTTGGTTATTACCGAAGCCATGTGGGAGTATACCAGCCACCGTATATTATAATCGCCTCCCAGATCGGGGGACGGGACGTTTCCGACAATCTTTTGTCGGAACCAGTTCCCCAGGGCGCCCTTTTTCCCGCTCCGGCATATTAATTTTGTTAATGATGCGTGATGGCGCAGGGCGCTCACTTTCGGTTCAATTTCTTTTCGAGCGACCAAAAGAAAATGAACAACCACCATTAAGCATCTACTCTCCAAGTGTTGGTCGTAACTGCTCTTCCATAGAGTGTCCTTTCCTTTGTCTTGATGCTAAGGAAAGAACCAAAGTGAGCGCCGAAGGCGCCATCACGCATTCTTGTATAAAGTAATTGAGCGTGAGAAAAATCAATGCTGGAGGAAAAATGGCTAAAAATTTCTGCGCGGAGCTAAAACAAATAAAATACGTCTCATCTCCACAGTTCACAGGAGACGAATATTTGTTTCTTAACGCTCCTCTCCACCAATAATCACTATTTGAGTATCCTACATGCGAGTACTACATATAGACTGGAGCAAGAGGTCTCCGCCGAGCAGTCCGACCGTTCCCCTATCATTTTTAAGGTCAATCACAAAATGAGGAGCTCAATCATCGAGTTGCCCCATTCTTTTGCCTACAGTTGACCGCTCTATCGGTTTGGGTTTGAAGTCGCTGATGGAGATTAGGTGATCCGGCAGTGAGCCGTTTGTCTCCATGTTGCGAATTATACCGCGAACCTTATCGACGGAACTTTCTTCACAGAGCAAATCGATCCGGGAAGCCTCGGACAGCGGCTTGAAATATGCGACTACTTTCATTTCTTTCACATCCTCGGATCCGAGTTCCCCGATTATCAATCTGACTCTTGTCGGGTTCACGTAGGCCGTTATTCTCTTCATGGCAGGCTCCAATTAGATGATTGTCTTTTTCCGGGTAACTGTTAGATCCGAA
>JBJKQU010000153.1:0-5099 GCA_046705025.1 Candidatus Kryptoniota bacterium
TTGTTCGGCCTTAAGCTGGCCATAGTTGATGATACAGTAGATCTTGGTGGAACTGCGCATGTTTACTTTAGCGATCATCCATCAATGCATTCCATCGGGATTCGAGACTCATTCTATTATCTCCGCCGCCACCTTCTTATACCGCGGCATCGATTGACCTACGACTGATCCGAAATATGTCGGGTCGCAAATGATATATTTATGACTATTATATATGACATAGTCGCCTGAGACATTAGTGGTAAACTCTACTGCCGCTGACAGATGCCCCGGATATTTCAGGCCGATGACCTTCAATCCGACCAGATGACTTACCAGGTACGAAAAGAAGATTGCCCTGTCTTCGCAATCGGAATAGTGATAGTATAAAGATTCCTCGGGGAAAAAAGATTTGTCATACCCGAACTGTTTCTGGTCTGTCTCGTATCCGGTGGCATCCTGGACAAAGTGCAGGAGGAAGTCGACTGCGTTTCTCTGCTTCATCGCGTGAATAGCCGAATCGAGGGCTGGCAGAAGCGAAGTGCGGGCCTGATTCGAAAGCTGAGAATGAAAATACACACAGAGGTCCGTGTTGGGGTAATACCGATAGAACTCTATCAGACCCTCGTTGTAGTCCGCAAGAAAGGAATATTTCTTCCCACAATACTGAAAGTTGATCTCTCTTCTTCCGACGGCGTCACCTAACCTCGGCAGCGCGGTAAAATCGAAACTCAACTTGTGCAATTCTCCGGGATAATCGTTCATGTATGAATAGATCGCACCCTGAGGCTCTTTCTCGGCATGGCTCAGCAGGAGGACGTAATACTTCTCTTTCGTGTTGTGAAAGAAGAAGTATGGAATTCCGAAGAGCTCATTACCGGTGGATATTAAGAGATAGACCCGGTCGCCTCTGTAGCCGACCCTGGCCTGGTAGCCCGACTTGACCAGCATGAACCAGGTCAGAAGATAGGCTTCATTCGTCTGATCATGATCGATTTTTTGGGCTACGTCATAAAGGAGTTTGCAGTAGCCCCAGTCGTTAAGGTCCAGCGAACGTCTCAAGCCTTCAGCGCTGTCCACGATACCCTGATAGTCGCTCTCGCATAGCCTTCTCCAATAGTGCGCTATGACATCGGGCGATATCGTATCACCGACAGGGACGCTCATGGATTCGTTGTGCGGCAGGCGCAATTCCCTGTTGAAGTAGTCAACTTCGAATACAGAACTGGCGGCAGAAATTCCGCTCGTTGCGGGCATATTGGGGGTCTTGTTTGCTCCAATGTTCTCTCTCTCTTTTGGAATATTCGCCTTTGGTATCGCGTGGTTCTCCACATTTGCAGGCGGGTGCTCGGCTGCTGCGGCACTCGGTGCTTCTTTCACGGGCGTCTTTTCCAGCCCTTCATGCCCTCCGACATTTTTCAATTGAACCGGGACTTCAACCGGTTGAGGCACCTTCTGTTTCGGCAAGACGACTACAGGCTCGGACGGCTTGGGTGTTCGAAAAGGTTCTATGCCCTTGTTTGCATGGAAGCTTTCCCAGTTCTCTTTCAGGAAACCGATAAATTCCTTGTCCTGCTTGGAGACGAACTGATTGTACTCCTTATTCTGCCCATTCAGCCATTTCTGGTAATCTTCCTGGGCAAGGACAGCTTGCGCAAAGAGGAGAAATATTACGATGGGAAGACAAACGCTGAAGATCCTGCTGTTGCCGATTCGACTTTCTGATCCGAAGAACACATCATGGATGTTACTCATGATTTCACCTTTATCCTGATAAGGACGTAGTAGAGCCCGTTCTTCGTATCCCGCCATCTGTGGACCACCTCAATGTCTCTCAGCTCTGCCGACACTATGTCGTTTCTGATATCTTCACCGGACGTCGGATTCTGCTTAGTCAGAGACTGGACGGTTATTTTCATATCCCTAGCCAGGTTAAACCTTGCCCTCTTCTCGGCAGACTGCCACGAACTCGATTCGTAGAAAAACTCCGGGGCGACGCCTTCCGCGTAGATGTACTTGCCTCCCTGTGGTAGTGTGTCTACCCAGGCGGGGCGCGCCCTGGGACACGTAACCGGCTTGCGCATCGCAGAAGAGACCAAGTCATTCGAGGCGGATACCAGCACGATCGTCATGCTGCGGCTTGAGTAGCTGCACAGCTTTTTGAACCGGGAAAGAGCCTGCTGCAGATATGAGCTGTCGATCACCTCCGTAATATTGTTCCCCATCCAGTACAAGCCCGCCTCTGTAGCCCAATACGCCTCTCCGCCTTCGATCTTTACATAGTGATCCCGGGCAATATTCTCGCAGCCGTTGACGAAGGCAACTGAATCCGAAGAACGCTTGTAATAGAAATCCTGGGCATACCCGCAAGCGGTTAAGCCGAAATCCAGCTCCACTGGATTGAGGAACCACCGCGGGTATGCCTGCCCAAAACAGCTCCCACCAAAGATGAGAAGGAAGATGAGAGACTTTTTCATCTGAGCCGTCTATTGCTTCGGCTGTTGTGACTGCTGGATCTCTTGCTGCTGCTCTTGTTTATACTTTTCGTATTTGTTTACCTCGTCCTGCAGCTCCTTGAAAGCCTGGGACGCCCTGAAGCGTGTGTACATCTGGTTGTTGTTCTTTATCTGCTGCATCATTGCTTCGTTGGCTGCTCCGATCGGATATTCCACAAGCACATATGCACGCCACAGGTTGCCGTCTCTGACAATCTCCTGGTTTCTTATCTTGCTCCCCTGAAGTGTCGTAGACACAATACTCTTGTCCGCCTCTGTGAACATCTGGAGTATCTGCGCATCGTTCCCGGTACCCGTCTCTTCGGTGAACCGCTTCTGTAATCCTTCGACTTTCACCTCGAGCTGCCTCCCGATATCGGTCCTTGCCGCTTCAGTCGCCTTGTCTACCGCGAGCTGCATATCCTGCGACGTCTGACTGTTCGGAGCGAAGAGGTAGTTCGGATCCTGCGGGACATTCGTGTACCAACCGGGTATATTCCCTGCCCCTGCGGTCTGAATCGCATTGGAGGCGCCGCCGCAGCCGATCATACCGACTGACAATGCCACACCTAGTAACAAAAGGACTTTCATGTTGTAACCTCCTGATTTGTGTTTGAACTGTATATTGCTGAACGATACTCCTAATTCTCTTCCGATCACTTAAGCAAGAGCATCTTTCTCACCCGGCTGTAGTTGCCGGCCTCTATCCGGCAGAAATATATGCCGGAAGCCAGGCCTGTGCCGTCAAACTGAGCCTCATAATATCCAGGCCGCTGCACCCGGTCGACAAGCGTTCTGACGACCTCACCAATGGCATTGAAGACTCTTACGGTCACATGGGCTTCCTTCGGGATCTCATATCTGATTATCGTCACCGGGTTAAACGGGTTCGGATAATTCTGGAAAAGCTTATAGCTCTTCGGCTGGTAGACTGATTTCACGGAGTCGATGAAGCTCCCGCTACCGACTAAGAGCGAATAGCTCTTAGAGCTGTAGGCCGCGCCGATAGATATGCTGTCTATACTTTTCAGGTCATAGAAAGTGTGCGTGCCGTTGTCGACAAGGTAAACACTGTAATCCTGGAACCCACTCCCGAGGACGGGCTTGATGGCCGATCGCCTTCCTGTCAGATTCTTCACTTCGATGTCAAATGCCTGACCATCAGCGATTGCCGGCCTGAAATCAGAATACAGATCCTTCCAGCCGCCTTTCGCCTTAGGATCGACGATTTGGATCCTCAGGTTGTCGAAATTACCGGGAGGCGCAAAGATATCTGCTCTCTTGAGGGAGTCAGGCATACCGGAATTGAATCCAACCGTGACCGGGATGACATTCTCTTTACCGCATACAAGCCGAAGTGTGACGGCATTATCTCGAACCGCGCTTGCGGTCTTCGGATTACCCTCTTTCATAGTACCGGTGCTGCTGTACACATATGGAATCTTCAGCGACGAGAGGTCTTGGGTGTTGTCAAAATAGTAGCCGACGTAAGGGTCGAATGAGGCAGGCTCCGAGTAACCACTATTGAAAGACAGTATTGGCTGTATACTGCTGCCGCCGTTTATGCTCTGGACTGCCGACCAAGGGATACTCTTCTCGAACGGATTTGAGATTAGATTCCAGCCGTTGTGAAGGCTGATCGAGTAGCAGTCGCTATTGTCCAGGGAAACCGTCGAAGCCGACTGTGAAAGCGAGAATGGAATCTTGCTCAAAATCCAGAACGCTCGCCCCGGGACAAAGTCGAAAATGGAAGTACCATCATACTCTATCTGATAATCCTGGACTGCCCCATTATCGTAATAAGCATCCCAGTCTTTCCCTTGTGTGCCGGAAAGGACATTTGCCATGGGAATATCAATGGAACCCGGCAGGCCGATCATGCGATACCCTGACTGGTCCATCGCGCCAGGAGGTGTATACTGAGTAGTCACCTCAATAGTAGACGGATATGAGAATGTCGTGAAACTCCAGACATCCGACCAACCGCTTGTTCCTGCGGAAGTGGTCGCATCTACTCGCCAATAGTACGTCATCCCATTAGAAAAAACGCTCGCTGACGAACTTGCACCTACTGTCTCAGTTTGATTCAGCACAAAAGTGTTGAAGTTCGGATCGGTTGAAACTTGCAACTGGTAAGATGTCGCTCCGGCCACCGCGTCCCAAGATAGTGTCAGGGAGACTGAATTCAAGATCGCGCCGTTGGATGGCACCAAGAGTTGCATTTTCGATGTGGTGAAGCTCCATGCATTCGTCCAACCACTTGTCCCTCCTATGTTGGTTGCATTTACCCGCCAGTAATACGTCGTGCCGTTCAATAAGCCACTGATTGTGCTGCGAGTGCCAATGGTATCAGCCTGATTAAGTATGAACGTTCCAAAGGACGGATCCTTTGAGACCTGCAAGCCATACGATATCGCTCCCGATACTGCATTCCATGAGAAAGTCAGACTCGTTGATACCCCGGTTGCCCCGTTTCCGGGTGACGACAGTGTCGGCACAGAGGGTGGAACCACACCAGTCGTGAACCTCCAGGAACCCGACCAGCTACTTGCACCTCCTGCGTTTGTCGCGTTTACCCGCCAGTAATACGTCGTCCCGCTCGATAGACCGTTTATAGTATAGTTC
>JBJKQU010000154.1:0-71305 GCA_046705025.1 Candidatus Kryptoniota bacterium
TATACGGGTTTGGCACCTTTGGAACATTAGTTCATTTCGATGGAAACGCTTGGACGGCGTTTAACAGCGAAACAACTCTGTCGTTGCAGGATATTTATGCGCAGGGTGGTACGACCCTAGCGGTAGCTTCCGATCCCGGTGAGAGCCTCGACAAAGAGATACTTCAAATCAACGGCACGACGGTCACGCAGCTGTCCACCGCTGGTATCCAATGGCCGTTAAGCAGCATCTGGTTCGTGCCGGGGCACTATTATGTCGTAGGTCAGGGAATCTATGAGAAGACCTCATTATCTCAGAGCGTGTGGCAGGAGGACAGCGTGGATACGGTCGATTTCTTTTCGAGTATCCGTGGCAACGCTTGGAACGACTTCTTCGTCGCAGGAGGATATGGGCAATTGCTTCATTTCAACGGGAAGACCTGGCGGTCGTACCAGGATGTGCTCGGACTTCAGCAAGGCGGGATTGCAAGTATAGCGGTCAAAGGGAACCTCATGATAGGGGTCGGATACTTAGGCTCAAAGGCTGTAGCGTTTGTCGGGAGGAGGCAAAACTGACGGGTATGTAAACAAACAAAACCAAACGGATTAAAGAAAGGAGCGTCTTTGTCATGAAAACGGTTAGACTACTGATCGTTACGCTTATTGCGCTTGGATTGTTCGGATATTCACAGGCACGCGCCGGAACCGGCGTCTCGGATAAGTTCGAGCCATATTCGCTCTATTCGGGGGAATATAGCGGGAGACCGTCCGGATCCTATGTGGCATACCGAGCGAGGGTTACGGTCCCCGGTGCTGTCGAGCTGAGACTGTTCTTCGGGAAAGTCTCGCTCGGCAACTCGAGTTATATCCTTATAACTTCACTTGAAGACAGCTCGCAGCAGCACCTCAATGCAGCCACGATCTCGCAGTGGAACAACACGACGGCATATTTCAACGGCAGCGCGTTGGAAGTGGAATTGCACGTTGCACCTGGAGATTCACACGTTTTCTTCAATCTCGACTCGGTCCTTGTTGGGACGAGCAATGTTGCCTCTCATGGCCCGGACCAAACGTTGACCCTCGTTAATAACCGGACGCCGTCCGATGACCCCGCGGTGGGCAGGCTGCGTGATCCTGCCAACGGTAATGCCGAGGCTACGGCTTGGATCGCCGCCAACGGTTATCTGGTCACTGCGGGACATGTCGCTTACTTATGGCAGTTAGTGTCCAACCGCAGTGAGCAAGTCCTTCAATTCGACGTGCCGAACTCGCAATCGGATGGTACGATGGTCGATCCGCCGGAGCAGGATCAGTATTACATCAATCAATGGATATGGTACGCGGATTCCACAACGCTTACAGGAGACGATTGGGCTGTATTCAGCGTTCACCCAAACTCCGAAACTGGCTTATATCCGATTCAGGCCCAACAGAGCTATTACGAAGTTGAACAGAATGATACTTGTTCTGCGCTTCGTGTTACGGGATACGGAAATGCCGGCGCTAACAGCCTGAACGATACGCAGCAGAGCGCTACTGGTGCCGATGCCGGTTCGTCGGGACAGCTGTTGAGGTACTCTGTGTATATTTCAAGCGGCAGTTCCGGCAGTCCTGTCATCGACGAATACACAGGTAAGGTCGTGGGAATTGTCGATGACTTCGGCAATCCTGATTATAACGTAGGAACGAGCATGTACAACCCCGGCCTCTGGAGTTACATGCAGCCAAAAACACAAACGGCCACCGTGACTCAGTTTCTCTCCGACAACTCGATTGATACGCATCTCTGGAGATGGAACGGCAGCTCATTCGCTTCCATCAGCCCGGGTGATACAATACACGCTACGACCAGCAATCCCGCGGTCCTCAAGGGCGACCAGTCGCCGGATAACGGCCAGAAATACAACAACTGGACAGTGAATAGCGGACCGACGTACGATGTCGTGAATCCACATAAGTTCCTGCTGTTGGGGACAAACTACACATCGCATCTTGAACCCATTTATAACGCAACACTTGAATCGTACCTTACGGACGTCAGCTCCACCGGCTTTCCGGTTTCATTCAAAGACCCTTGGCTCATTGACTACAACGACCCGACATACGGCATGAGAAACCGTGGTATGTCCGGTGCCCCGTACGAGAGTGTCCCCATCGCTTCGAACGACCTTGGAACGAGTAGTTCACATCAAGGTGTGTTCTCAGGGTTGGATCCACAGAAAGTTCCCTATTACTATTCTGTTGCCGCCCCGGCGACGGAGTCGTACAACGGACATACGTGGGCGTTTACCGGATGGTCTGCGACAGATGGGACGTATTTCCAAAACGCGTCGGCGGGCACAACTGCTGTAGTTTTTGGAGGCAACGGCTCGACGGTGACGGCGAACTATAAGGGCCTCCAGCTGTCGACCGACCCTAATGCCCTCGCCGACGACAGTCAGCGAAAGATCGTCAAAGCAAGCAGCGGTGACGTCCTGGAAGTCTATACAAGCTCCATCGACGGAGTGAGCCACGTTTGGCTGGAACAAAGCACCGACGGCGGTTCTACGTGGACGCTCGGCAACGGTGATCAACCATTGGATGATGGTGGAAACGCCTCCAATCCCACCATCACGGCATCACTTTACGGTGATGTATATGTCCTCTGGCAGCAGGTCGTCGGAAACTCAAAATACCTTTACATCCGCTCACTCGGGAATAGCATCCCGACCCCCGTCGCCATCGATACCGACGTTACGAATTTCGACATCCAGGGTTCGATTGCTGCCTCGGACAACGGAGCAATCCTCGCAGTTTACAGGAAGAGCGACGGATTAGGCAACCCCTGGAAGTTATACTACAACTACTCCGCCAATGGGACGAATTTCTCAGGGGGAGAGCAGGTTTTCATAAACACACCGGTCGACTTCGACAACCCTTCCGTCGCATGGAATCAGCCGACGGGAACCTTTGTAGTCTCGTGCAATTCTCGATCCAGCCCCCTTGAGATTCCCCTTTTTACTTTCGACGGGACGAATTGGCAGTGGCCTGTTAATTCCTATTACTCCACTTCCTTTCCGTCTACAACCCCATTTTCCCAGATTGCCGTCGACGGAGCCGGAAGAGACCAGATAACCTGGATCGGTTATGACGATTACTACGGAGAAAACTCCGCCGCCATGCAGGTAAGCTATTCAAATGGAAGTCTGTCGGCCGTCAGCATATTCAGGGATGAAGCTCTCAACTATCCATCAATTGTGTATACCTCCGTTGCCGGTCATGATGGCACCGGCGGAGGAGTCTCCCTCCTATACACTAGTGCATCTGGGTCCGACCAGACGCTATTTGACGTTTGGGCGACCGACGGGGTCAACTTCAACGGCTCTTTATGGCTGTCTCCTTCAGGTACTCCCATAAGTTATCCGAACTTGCTCGAAAAAGACGCTGCGCAGCAGGTGGGGTTCTGTCTCGCCAAAGGATCCTCCTCGCCGTACAGTCTGATATACCAGTCGAAGGACAACTCGACGGCCGGCTCCGGCACCGGAATGCTCAAGTTTGCCGGATCGGGAGACAAAGGGAGTTCGACGGGAATCCCAACCTGGACGACATACCGCCGCCTTCAATTGATCGACACGACAACCGGCGGTCAATTGACAATCCAATTCGGGAACATCTCGGTAGGTCAGGTAAGGATAAATGACTTTGCCAGAGATGACACACCGGCCCGGAAGGGCATTGATCCGTCGTTTATGAAAACAGCTGCCTTCAGCTTCAGTAATGGCATACCTGCGACGGTCGAGTGCGGTGCCAGGGCTAAGAACTGGACAGAGAACACGACGGTGACTTTTGAGCTCGTGGACAAGTCCACCGGCACCGTGCTGTCGAGGATCAGAAGCTTCTCCCTGCCCTCTCAGGATACGATGATTTATGCTGATCAAAACGTCAATTTAGCTGCCAGCGTCAACCAACCGACCGACGCCTATGTCCGTGTCACGGTTCAGGGGATTGACTCCAGCAAAGTTCTGATTATCCCGGCAAACGTTTATGTGCTGAACTCAGACTCATCGAACGGGCGCGGTCAACCGCAATCTGTTTACGATGTGCTGCCTGCAGATTACAGCCTCGGACAGAACTATCCGAACCCTTTTAATCCGACCACGACAATTCAGTACGCACTGCCTTCGTCAGGCCATGTCGCGCTCCGGGTCTATGACGTGCTCGGCAGAGAGGTCAGGACGCTTGTGGATAACGACGAGTCTGCGGGATACCACAGCGTTGCCTTCGACGCATCTAATCTTCCGAGCGGCGTTTACTTCTACCGAATTGAAGCGGGGAAATACACTTCCGTCAAGAAATTAATGCTGGTCAAATAGCAGGCACAAAGGCACTAAGAGACAGAGGCACAAAGTGGGAGCTCCTCCGCTTTGTGCCTCTCAACCTTTACCTTCTTACCTCTTAACCCCTTTACCTCTTCTCTATCCTCTCGATGGCTCGCCGCGCCGCAGCCTTCAGCCTGCCGTCGTTTTCGATCTTCTCTCTCTTCTGCAGCAGAGGGATGTCGCTCTGATTCCCTACCGTACCGAGCGAATTCAAAGCAACCATTCTCGCCCAGATATACGGATCGCTTACGTATTTTGTCAGAAGGTCCAAAGTCTCCTGGTTCTTCGGTCCGAGACGGGTCATTTCCGCTATTCCGCGCAGCCTCAGGGAATGCGGTTCTCCGTACCTTGAGAACTTCACCGCCACTCTGTAGGCCTCGCTGGAGTCGATTTCGACCATCGAAGAAAGCCCGGCGCTTCTTATGACCTCGCTGTACGAATTCTGCCTGAGTGCATTTCTGACGATAGACTCAGCCTTCCTGCCATCGACCCGGGCAAGTGAGCTCACTGCCGCGGCTCTCACGAAATAGTTGCTCCGGATCTTGTAGAGCTTCTCCAGAAGCTTCCCGAGGCCTTTGCCTTTGAACTTCGCCAGTCCATTGATCGCGGCCACCTGTACGCGCGCATCCTTGTCGCTTGTGGCAGCCTTCAAAGCAACTTCAACGGAACTGCTGTCGAAGTTCGAAAGAGCTTCGGCAGAATGAAGCCTGACGCCCCAAAATGGATCGTCCTTGAGAACCGAGATAAGCGGGGCGATAGCTTCGTTCCCCTTCTCCCGACCGAGCTGCTGCACGGCCCACACTCTCCCGGCGACATTCGGATCGTGCTTCGCCTGGTATGCCAGCTCGGCGGCCGACTTCTTGAAGTGCAGCTCCTTGAGGATGTAGTCGCCTTCGTCGAAGTTCACCATCAGCGGCTTCTGCGAAACGTTGAAAGTATAGGTGTTGTTGAGAGAGTCTACCCAGATCTTCTTAGTGATCTTTTGTGTCGGGGTGACAATATAGATGTCCACCGGCATCCTATAGACCGGAGTCAGGCTGTCGACGGTCTGAGTCTGCTCGACGTTCAGCGTGAGCAGGTGCGAGTCGCCGTCGTAGTTATAGCTCACATCGTAGACCGGGTGGCCTCCTTTGTAAAGCCACTCGTCGAAGAACCACCAGAGGTTATAACCGGTGGCCTCCCTCACGGCATCGACGAAGTCGTGGGTGTCGACATTCTGGTGCTGAAACTCGTGAACATAGTGCTGAATTGCCTTGAAGAAAAGCTGCCTGCCGACAATCCCCCGAAGCATATGAAGTATCGACGCGCCGCGCTGATAAATGTCGGTCCCGAACAGGTCGACGGTACTGTAATAGCGGTTGTAGACGGTAGGACGCCGCTCGAATCTGTCGGCTGATAATACCTGCTGGTGATCGTTATACATCTCGTAGTTAAAATGGTCCTCACCGAAGGCGTGCTCGCCGTAGAGCGCTTCGAAGTAGGTGGCGAATCCCTCGTTCAACCACGCGTTAGCCCAGGACTGGCAGGTCAGCAGATCGCCGAACCATTGGTGGGCAGTCTCATGGGATACCAGGTCGGTAGTCGACACCTGCGGGTCGGCATCTTTGCCGTGCATCGTGGCGTCCGTCAACGTTATAGCCGAAACGTTCTCCATTCCGCCGAATGTGAAATCGGAGACGGCAGACAGGGCAAGCTTCTGCCACGGATAAGGATAGCGCGTCACGGTGGAAAAGAACTTCAGGATGTCGGGCGTATGTGAAAAATCGAGCTTCGCGTATTTGGCATATTCCGGTGCGACATAGTAGTAGATGGGAATATTGCCGTAATGATCATGGATTATCGAGTACTCGCCGGCCACGATCGAAATCAGGTAAATCACGTGAGTCTTGCTTTCGACCCAATGGAACGTCTTCGTCTTGTCCTTCGCGTCGGTAGTGACGTTCTTAAGCAGGCCGTTCGACACGACGACCCAGTTCTCGGGCACAGTTGCCGTCACGGAGCTGGTCATAAAGTCGTCCGGGTAATCATGGCAAGGGAACCAGTACCGCGCATCCTCCATCTCGCTCTGGCTCCATATCTGGGGAGTGCGATTGGGATACGCCGAATCCCGTTCTACGAAGAATATCCCTTTCTTGGGGAAAGTTGAGTAGACTATAGTATACGTCAGGGTATCGTTGAGTCCGTAGTCCCTTCCGAGGCCGATAGACAAAACCTTGCCGTCGTACTTGTACCTGAGGTCCTTGCGGTTCATCGTGACCTTATCTATGGTCATATCCACGGCGTCGAGATGGAGCGTGTCATAGTTCTCACGCAGAGGCACGATCTTTTCGACTGCGGTTCCGAACAGCTCCTTCTTCTGCATATTAAACCTGAAGCTCAGGCTGACATTCAGCATGTCAAACTCCCTGTTAGGCGCATAATGAGCCGGGGGCAGTTTGCTCTGATGCTGCGGCTGGGCAAGAGCGATCCCGAAAGAAAACAGCAGAACGAGAAAAACGGTAAGCGATTTACGATGCATCTCTCCTCCATGTTTAAAAATGGGAAAAAAGGCAGAATGCCGGTCGATTCGCGAGATACCTCGGCACGATTTCCAGGCTATAACATAACGGATAGAATGTATATGCAGGATACGACTAAATAAAGACCCACTTTGGCGGGACGGGGAGACAAGGGGAATATGGAACCACGTAGCCGAAAGATTTACGCGTCCTTCCTTCGGAAGTGGGGGACCGCCCATGAATCGAAGACGGCAAACGTCCTGAAATCGGATCTATCTGAGTCAGCGGCGCAGCGCCACTTATGAAAGGAGACTAACCGCCGATCTTCAGTGTATCGATTGCCCTGTCGTCCGCAGATGCCGAGTCGCTGGTCATGGGGGTCACAAGTATGCTTACCCTCCTGTTCGAAAAGTCATAGGGGTGGACCGGGTCCCTGAGTCTCCGGTCGCCGTATCCGCGGACTTCCAGCATCTGCTTCGAGAGATGCCCTCCTTCATCCATGACCTTTCTTGCCGCGTTGGCCCTGTCGGTACTCAGCTCCCAATTTGTGTAATTCGGATTCACGTAGGGGCGAGCGTCGGTATAGCCTTCGATGATGATCTGGTTCGGCATGCTGGCCAGCTCCTTGGCTATCATTTGAAGGAGAGTTACGGTCTCCGGCTTGAGTTCGGCACTCCCGACGTTGAAAAAGAGGCCTTGCGCATTCTCAATCAGCTCGATCCTTAACCCTTCTTTTGAGACGGTAATGCTTATTTGATTTGTAAATTTCTTGAACTCCGGCGTGGCAGCGATCATCTTTTCAAGCTTCTTGCCCGCCTCCTGAAGGGTGGTCATCTGAAGCGACTGGTTGTTGATGGGAAGTCCCTTCTTCCCGATGTTCTCGTTGCTCATCGGGGAGAGGCCGCCGTTGAGTACGCTTGTTCGAGTCTCCTCGTAAGCGGCGCCCGGATCTCTAAAATAGTGAGCGATGTAGTCCTTGACCTGCTTGCTTTGGCCCACAACCCACAGTACTATGAAGAGAGACATCATCGATGTCACGAAATCCGCGTACGCTACTTTCCATGCGCCGCCGTGGCCTCCGTGAACGACTTTCTTTCTTCTGATTACGTTGATGGCCGGCCTGTTGTCGTCATTTAGCGGCATTTGGCTTCCCTTTCAATGCCTTCTCCATTTCCTTAAAAGTCGGCCGATAATCCTGGAAGATGGTACGCCTTGCAAACTCGACCGCTATCAGCGGCTGCATTCCTTTGGCAAAAGCGACCACCCCGGCTTTAATCGACTCGAACATTCTCCCCTCCTCCTCGGCTGTAATTTCCATGTTGGTAGCGAGAGGCTGAACAAAGCCGTATGAAAGGAGGATTCCAAGAAACGTTCCGACGAGAGCCGCGGCTACTTTCTCGCCGATTTCCTGAGGCGGACCGTTTATCGCCTGCATGGTAATGACGATTCCGAGTACCGCCGCGACAATGCCAAGGCCCGGCAGGGAATCGCCTATCTTCTGCAAGATCATGCCGGGTTTCGAGCTTTCCTGATGGTGAGTCTCTATGTCGGCATCCATTAGTCCCTCCAGATCGAAGGGTTCCGCACCGCCGACTACAACCAGTCGCATCGTGTCGGTCATGAAATGAATCACAGTCTTGTCTGCAAGTAGACCCGGATATTTGGTGAAAATCTTGCTTTTTTCGGGATTCTCAACGTGTTGCTCGAGCCCGATAACCCCTTCCTTTTGCGCGACCTGAAACAGCTCGTGCATCAGTTTCAGGAGATCAAGATAGACGGCCCGAGTTACCTTTCCCCCCTTGAAAGTCCCAATGATACTCTTAAATATCTTCCCGAGCAGTTTCCCCGGAGTAGATATCAGGAGTGCGCCGAGAGACGCTCCGACAATAATCAGGATTTCGGAATATTGAATTAACACAAGAAAGGCGCCGCCTTCGAGGGCAAAACCACCGAGGACGGCTACAATGACCAGAATAATTCCGATAATAACGAACAACAGAACCCTCGTAATTTGTGCTTCTACACAATCTTTTTTTCGGATTTGTAATGATGAACTTTAGGATAACAACCAAAACATTAAAAATTGTTAAGCCTCGCATTTACTTAAACTTGGAACGGTTCCGCGCGTTATATTTTATAAAAAGAAATGGAGGACGAAATGAAGAAAATACTTCTAGCAGCAGCGCTATTTGCCTCCACATTGCTTATTATCCCGCAGAAGACTAGTGCTCAGGAACTGTCTTTCGGGGTTTTCTATTCTTCGCTTTCACCCTACGGCCGATGGATTGAAAACAGTGCTTACGGTATGTGCTGGCGTCCTATCGGCGTACCTAACTGGTGGAGGCCATATACCTATGGACATTGGGTCTGGAGTGATTACGGTTGGACATGGGTTTCAAATTATCCGTGGGGCTGGGCTACTTTCCACTACGGACGGTGGGTATTCGATCCCCCGTACGGGTGGATCTGGGTACCCGGCTACGTCTGGGCGCCCTCCTGGGTCGAATGGCGTTGGGGGGGCGGCTATGCCGGCTGGGCCCCGATGCCTCCTGGTTTCCATTTCAGGCTTGATGCCGTCATAGGGCCCAGCGGAGACGATTTCGGAGTTGGAATCGATGGATGGACATTCATGCGTGCAGACGAGTTCGGATCAACGCATTATCGGTTCGTCGAACGGCCTGCGGTCCCACGTCTCTTCGGACACACAAGGAACGTCACACGATTCAGGTTCACGCCGCGAGGAGTCTATAACGAGGGAATGTCCAGAAACGAAGTCGAAAAGGCGGCACGGAGAAGGATTGGCACTGTGACTATCTCTCGTTCAAACGAAGCAGGACGGGAGAGGATCGTAGGAAATCGGTTTCACATCTACTCTCCGGCTCCGCTTACACCCCGGGTGAGAAACGAGCAGGAAATCATCCAGAGGGAGCGAACGACCCAGCGCTCTTACACGAGACAGGGCCCTACTACTTCTCCTGAGCGAATCAGAAGAGAAAGAGCGCCAAACCGAACTAGAGTGGAGCCGAACAGGCCGGAGATGCATCCCAAGGGAGAGGTCAAGACTCGCCAGCGCCAGGAAGTCAGGCCGGGAAAAAATGACCGGGGTCACAAGGAAGAAGCGCGACCGCGTCCCAGGGACAACAAGGGTCCGGGAAAACGGCGATAGCATACTTTCAGGCTTCTGATTTTGAGCCCCGCCAACGTGTGCGGGGCTATTTTTTACCGCAAAACCGCCACGGCTTTCCGGTCAGATGTGAAAGCCGAAAACCGCCCGCGAGAGAACGTGAGTCGCAATCATTGTAAATTGCAAAGCCCATGAAAATACTTGTAATCGAAGACGAGAAGAAGGTTGCCAGGTTCCTCAAACTCGGCCTTGAAGCAGAAGGACACACTGTCGACTGCGCATATGACGGCGAAAAAGGAGAGGGCCTCGCAGTTTCAGAGAAGTATGACGTGATAGTCCTCGACATAATGCTCCCGAAAAAAAACGGGATAGAGGTCCTGAAATCCATCCGGAACAACGGATTGACTACCCCGGTCCTCATACTTACCGCAAAGGGAACCCTGGAAGACAAAGTGGAAGGACTCGACAAGGGAGCCGACGACTATCTCGTCAAGCCGTTTGCCTTCGCCGAGTTTATAGCACGGGTGCGTTCGCTCGGGAGAAGAAGCGGATCAGAAAAGGCCGCTACTCTAAGAGTCGGCGACCTGGAACTCGACCCTCTGACCCGCAAAGCGCGGCGCGGGGGGAGGGAAATCGAACTTACAAACCGGGAGTATGCGCTGCTGGAATTCTTCGTCCGCAACGTAAACCGGCTCCTTACCAGGACCGTGATTTCGGAGCACATATGGGAATACAACTTCGATACGGGCACCAACATCGTCGAGGTGTATGTGAACAAACTCCGTAACAAGATAGACGCCGGCGCTGAGAAAAAGCTCATCCATACCGTCCGGGGCGCCGGATATATGATGAAGATCGATTGATGTTTATTTCAATCAGGCTGAAGCTTACGCTCTGGTATTCGCTGGTGTTGCTGATTGCGCTCGGCACTTTCGGCGTGACAGCATATCTTTACACCGGAGAGACGCTGTCAAAGAACTTGACGCTTTCGCTGAAGAATGAAACCGAATGGCTGAAAGAAATACTCGAAGGTAGACTCTCCGGTGAGCGCGGCCGGATGCGCAATCTGCGCAGCGACATGTTCGGTTCACGGGAAGAGGCGGATACCACACTGGAAAATGAAGGACCGGGCGAATCCGCGGAAGACTACTCCATATGGAACAAGATATACGAACACTCCCTCGTGAACTCGAAAAAGCAGTTCGTTTACATATTCGACAAGCGCGGGAGAGTGTTCTACAAGTCGTTCAATCTCCGCCAGGATACGCTCCCCTCACCGCCCAATCTGAAGCCTGATGTGGTTTCGGTAGTAAGGGCAAACCTGGAAGGTCAGACCATACTCCTCGCAGCGATGAACACGAGGTTTTACCGGATCAGGGTCGCATACCCCGAGGAGGAGCTGAAAGAAGTCCTGAAGAATCTTTTCTCCATCTTCCTCTTCCTTGTTCCGATAGTCTTCCTGTTCTCGGTAACCGGAGGATATTTCCTTGCCAAGCAGTCTCTGAAACCGGTGGAGGAGATTACCAGAACGACAAGGAAAATAACCGCGACGAATTTGAAGGAGCGTATCCACGTCAAGAACCCTAAGGACGAAATCGGCCGACTCACCGAGACCTTGAACGACATGATAGAGAGGCTTGAGGCGTCATTCGAGCGCGTGGGCCAGTTCTCTATGGATGCCTCTCACGAGCTCCGTACGCCGCTGACGATCATGCGGGGAGAGATCGAGCTCGCACTCCAGGGAAAGGGCCGGAGAACAGCGGTTTCCCACAAGAAGACGCTGGCAAGCCTCCTCGAGGAGGTGATAAGGATGAGCAGTATCGTAGAAGGTCTGATACTTCTCGCAAAGGCCGACAGCGGAACCGCAAAGCTGGAAAAGAAGCAGCTTAGGCTCGATTCTCTTGTGAGCGAAATAAAAGAAGACGCTGAAGTCCTTGCAGAGCAAAAGAAGATCGACGTTTCAATCTCCCGGCTGGATGAATCGACTGTAACCGGAGATCCGGTTCGGCTTCGCCAGCTCATGCTGAATCTTGTGGATAACGCCATCAAATACACGGCCGAGGGAGGAAAAGTCACCCTTTCACTTGCCAAAACTGACGGCAGCACCAGCTTCACTGTTGACGATACCGGAATCGGGATACCGGAGAAGGACCTGAGGAAGATTTTCGACCGGTTCTACCGGATTGACAAGAGCAGGAGCAGGCTTCCGGACGGTTTGGGGTTAGGGCTTTCCATTTCGAAATGGATCACCGAGGCACATGGGGGAAAGATCCTCGTCGAGAGCAAAGTCGGGAAGGGCACGAAATTTACAGTGGTTCTCCCTTCAAAATAAGCGGGTCTCAGGAACTGCGACTCACCTGCCGGTATTTATTCCGAAAAGGTGAGTCGCAGTTTCGCGTCGCAGTTTTAGCTCAGTGCCTTCCGACTTCCGTAAGCTTGTACGGATCCAGAATCTCGTTCAGCAGTTTCTCATCAACGAGTTTCTTTTCCAGGAGCACCGCTCGTATCGTCTTGTTGTACTTAACGGCTTCCTTCACCACCTCAGCAGCCTTCAGATATCCGATATGGGGAGTCAGCGCCGTAACTATGCTTACGCTCTTCTCTGCGAAATCTCTACAAACTGCCTCGTCGGCCTCAATCCCGTCAATGCATTTCACTCTCATGACGTGAAGCGCGTTTCGGTAAATCTCCAGCGCGAAGGTCAGATTGAACCCGATTACGGGCATCATCACGTTGAGCTCCATCTGCCCGGCTTGGGTCGCGTAAGCTACGGTGGTATCGAGCCCGATTACCTGGAACGAAACCATGTTTACCATTTCGAGAATGCTCGGGTTTACCTTTCCCGGCATGATAGACGAGCCTGGCTGAACCGCCGGAAGCTTCACCTCGGCGAAACCCGTGCGGGGGCCGCTGCTCAGGAGGCGAAGGTCATTGGCAATCCTGGTAATATCGAGCGCAAGATTCCTTATCGCGCCGCTCAACGACACCGCTCCGGCCTGGCTTTGCATGGCTTCGAAGTAGTTTCTGGCCTGCTTGAAGTTGATGCCGGTCAGACGCTCGAGCTCTTTGGGCATCATCTCGCGGTACTTCGGATCGGCATTGACCCCGGTTCCGACCGCAGTTCCGCCGATGCCGATATATGTCAGGTCTTCACGCACAACCTTGATTCTCTCGATGTGGCCGTGGATGCAGTCAGCGTAGCCGGAAAATTCCTGTCCGAGCCTGATCGGCGTGGCGTCCTGCAGATGAGTCCTGCCGGATTTTATTATGTGATCGAATTCCTTTGCCTTCTTGTCAAATGATTTGTCGAGCTCCTCGAGGACGGGAAGGAGCTTGTCTACAAGAAGGATCGAAGAGACACGGATGACGGCAGGTATCAGGTCGTTCGTCGACTGCGCCATGTTGACATCGTCGTTCGGGCTTATGATCGAATAGTCGCCCCGTTTTCCGCCGAGGATCTCTATCGCCCGGTTGGCCAGCATCTCGTTCGCGTTCATATTGTGGGAAGTACCTGCGCCCGCCTGGAAGACGTCGACGACGAACTCTTCTGCATGCTTCCCGCTTAAGACCTCATCGCATGCCTGGACGATCGCGTCCATCTTTTTCTTGTCGAGGAGGTTGAGTTTGTTGTTGACGATGGCCGCAGCCTTCTTCACCAGGACGGTGGCTTTCACCCAGTCCGGGTGAGGCTTCAAACCGCTGATGGGAAAATTCTCGACTGCCCTTTGAGTCTGAACTCCGTAGTAAGCGCCCGCCGGGACTTTCAATTCACCCAGCGAGTCCTTTTCGATTCGATATTCCATTTTGTTCCCTTTCGGATTAAGCGGCCTCCGGCGTAGCGCCGTCAGCCTTCTTCGATTTTGGCAGGCAGGATCCCGCTTTCCACTTCTGATGTGCTGATCATCCTGACCCCCCGTTGGGCCCAGGATTCTACGAGCTCCCGGCCCTTCTCTTCATAGATCGCCTTAACGGCGTCCGTCACGAGATATAAATTGTACTTGTCAAGACGCAGGAACCCCTCTATAGCATGGGCGTCGCAGACATCGAGCGCAACCCCGTAAACAACGATGTCGGTAGGGTTCACGGCGCTCAGCACCTCACTTATATTCGGGTTCGAGAAAACGTCGAATTTTTGCTTCCTCAGGATAATCTCGCGGCTGCGATTCCCCAGAAGGCTCTGCAACAGACCCGGTTCATACTTGTCGCCGTTTACCCAGAGCGGGTTCCTCGGACTGGTGGCATCTATCTTTTCCTGGCCGGGTGTCTCCTGCAAACAGTGCGGCGGAAAGGTTTCGTGAAAGTCCGGGTTGTCGGAAATCTCCGGGTCGGAAAGGAGGTGGTAATCGACCGAGCCGCATATCCGGATCCCGTTGGACCGGGCATAATTCGTCAGGATCCCCAGATTGTCCACTATGGTTTCAGCGCCGGGCACATACAACTTGCCGTCCGGCATCATGAAATCGTATTGAGTGTCTACGTCCCAGAAAATAAGATTTGTCATCATCCATCACTCGGTTTTTGACCGATATTGCCTTAGGGAAAAGAATTTCGGTCGATGTGCATCAATTTAACGCAATGATGAACTTTGCTCAACCCGTCGAAGGATCGGTACCCGGAATTTTGGCGCCTGGATCCTACTTGTTTTCGGGGGACTTGAACGCCTCTTCAAGGGTGTGCCAGCCAAGGGTGGCACATTTCACACGCACAGGAAACTTCGAGACTCCCTGAAATGCCACGGCATCTCCAAGCTCTTCTCCATATTCGCCGTCGCTGCCTTTCACCATCTCGTAAAACTCTTGCGCCAACTTCTTAGCGTCATCTACCGTTTTCCCGATAACTAAATCTGTCATGATCGAAGCGGATGCCTGGCTTATCGAACAGCCCGCTCCGGAGAATTTCGCATCTGTAATCACGCCATCCTGAACCTTCAGCGATATCTGTATGTCGTCTCCACATGATTCGTTGAATCCCCTGGAGGTCATGCTCGGATTGGCGATGACGCCGTGATTATGTGGATTCTGGTAGTGGTCCAGGATTATCTCTGTGAATAGATCATTTAGCGACATTCCGATCGATCCCCTTCCTATTAAGCTCGCCGTCCCGAACCAATTGCTCGGGACTTACTCTTTTTCTGGGTCTGAATATCTCGACTCCCTTTACGAGGGCCTTTGCCAGTGCTTCAACGTCCGACCTGTCGTTGTAAAGGTAGAAACTCGCCCGAGCGGTCGATTGAACATTGAGCGTCCGCATCAGAGGCTGCGCACAATGATGGCCGGCGCGTATCGCAATACCTTCCGAATCGAGAATTGTGGATATATCGTGCGGGTGGACGTTGTCGACGGTGAAAGACAGAACGCCGGTGCCGGATTTTTTCGGTCTGAAGATATGAATGCCCTCGATTTCGGAAAGCCTCCGTGCGGCAAAATCTCCAAGCTCCGTTTCATGCTCCTTGATGTTCTGGAGACCGATCTTTTCGAGGTATTCTACCGCAGCCTTGAGACCTATCGCTCCCGCTATATTCGGGGTACCCGCCTCAAATTTGTACGGGGGCTTCGCGTAATTGGAGGTGGTCGGGAAGACCTCGTTTATCATCTCGCCGCCGCCGAGGAACGGTTCCATCTTGTCGAGGAGCTCGTAGCGTCCGTAAAGAGCTCCTATTCCCGTGGGGCCGCACATCTTGTGGCCGCTGAAGGCGAAGAAATCGCATCCGATATCCTGCACGTCCACAGGCATGTGCGGAACGCTCTGCGCACCGTCGATTACCGCTATGGCACCGGTCTCATGGGCAAGCCTCGTGATTTCCTTTACCGGATTCACTGTCCCGAGAACATTGGAGACGTGGACAACCGAAACAACCTTTGTCTTCGAGGAAAGGCACTTTTTGAGAGAAGCGAGGTCGAGCTCAAAATCTCCGTTCATCTTGATGAACTTCAGAACCGCGCCCGTGTGCCGCGAGATTATATGCCAGGGGACAAGGTTGCTGTGGTGTTCCATTTCGCTCAGGATTATCTCGTCACCCTCGTGGAGATTATTTAGTCCCCAGGCGTACGCGACGAGGTTGAGCGATTCGGTAGCGTTCCTTGTAAATATGATCGACTCGGACTGCGGGGCGTTTATGAATTGAGCTATTTTCGATCTGGACTCTTCGTATAGGTCCGTTGCAACCTGGCTCAGCTCGTAAGTCCCCCGATGCACATTCGCATTGTATTTCGAGTAGTAATCGTCGACCGCCTGGATCACAAGCCGCGGCTTCTGCGTCGTCGCAGCACTGTCGAGATAAATGAGCGGTTTTCCCTTTGAGCTCCAATGAAAGAAAACCGGGAAATCGTGTTTAAGGTTGTTATCCAACATTACTCAGGTCCTTTCGCCGGATCACCGCGCAGATGAATACTGCGTCGGCGGTACCGGACACTTTTGAGAAACTTGCTCCGTCTTTCAACTACACACTAAAATTAGCAACGGCGCCGATTGAATTCAACGCTACTGGCGGAGGACAAGGATCAACGTGCCTACGCCCGAGAAGATCAGCGCGACATCGCGGAATAGAGCGACTATTTGCTGAACTGCATCGAATGTCGAGCCCGGCACGATGATCGTATCTCCCGGCAGAAGAAGAGGTGTCTTTTCTCCGGTCTGCTGAAATTCTTTCAGATTCACCGGAATCACTTCTGTATCGTAAGAAGAATCGGGCTGCATTATCTGCCTGATTATCTTTACCCCGTCGAGCTCGGCATGCTCCAGAGGACCTCCGCCGAAAGAGATGAGCTGCACCAAATCGGTCGAGCTCGGGACGTCATACCGACCCGGGTTCTTCACAAATCCCCACAGATTGACTGAAATCGTCAACCCTTCCTTACCTCCAAGGTAGTAGTAAGAAGGTGCGCTCGATCCGATAGGGATGTTCTGGTTGCCGAACAGCCCCTGGGCATAAGCGGCGTCCGTCGCCGCCAAAAGGAGTATCGTCAGGATCAACCGGGTGAATCGCCTGATAAGCATGTGAATCCTTTCTATTGGACTGTAAACGTTTGCCAATTTGACCTGGCACCCTCATCAGCGCCGGGATTGAATCTGTCGACCCGCCACTGATATGAATGACCGGAAGTCAATCGGGCAATTGATGTGCTGTCGAAGTCGAAAGTCTTCGCAGGAGCGGTCCCGTAGACCTGGAACCTCCTGCTTACCCAGATAACGGCCGCGGGGATGACGGAAATGTCTTTTACGCGGATTACCGTATAACCTCCGCCCGTGTTGTCATGCCATTGAAAATGAAGATCGGACCTGTCGACGCTTGCATTCTTTCCCGGAAGTGAGGGAGAGGGCCTGTCAAGCAAACAGAAATCTATCGTATCCGATGGGTCGCTTGAGCTTCCATCGGAAGCGTAGGCTTTCAGCCAATAGTAGTATCTTACTCCTGTCCTGACAGAAATCGCGTCGACTATCGATGTATCATTCAGCGAGGATGAGGACACTACGTTTCCCACAAGCGAAAAGCCGGTCGGATGCCCTTCGGCGTCTGTCGAGTCTGAGCGATAGACATTATAACCGCTTGCACCGGCCGCCGAATACCACTGTATGAAGATCCCTCCGGTTGCAGGGTCTTGTCCGACTCCCGCTTCTTCCACAGAATCGGGTTCAGACTGGGGAACAAACCTGACTTCACCGACCCCCGATACTCGATCGCCGTTCACGACGCATCCCTGAATCGAGACGAGCAGCCCGCTAACCAATGCAAACTCGATCAATCCTTTCATTTGAAAATCTTGTCAGGATAGAATGACACGCTGACTCTATTTACGTTTCCAAGGCCCTGAGACAAGAAAGCATAATCAACGTGCAAGAAATCTAAATCGATTCCGGCACCGGCTGTTAGATCGGTCGCGTCCGATCCAGCCCGCACTGACAACACCTGTTTGTAAACATACTCACCGCCGATCAGAAAATCACCATATTTCGAGTCCTTATTGAGCGCAATCACAACCTCGCCGGCTAGCGGTGAAACCGGCACCTCGAAAGACCCTCCCCAGACAAGGCTCCTTGGGATGACCTCGGTCCGTTGCGTATCCCACGCAATACGGGTATCCGTCGCATCGCGGATATCCATGCCGAACGAGAAACTACCGATGCTCTTCTTATGAATGATGGGGCCGATGGGAAATCGCAGCATGAACCCGCCATCCAGGCCGAAGCCGGAAGCGACGCGGTTATCGAGAGACCGATGAATAATCTTGAAATTCAGGCCGACCGGGAGCTGAACGGGAATCTTGAAGAACAGCCACCCGAGGTCGACGTTGAACTTGTATAGCTTCGATATGTTGAGATAGACGGCATCGTCAGCACTGCCGAACGTCCCGCTGTTCGTACCGCTTTTGACCATAAGTTCTCGCTGAGCAGGGGAATCGTAAACGGTCAGATCAGGTTGGGACGGTATGTTGTCAACACTGAGCCTCACCCAGTCGACGGAAAGGCTGAGATCCTGAATCGGCTGGGTGTAGCCGATAAAGTAGAAGTTCGAAAGAGGGGAAACGAGTGATCCATACTGTGAAGAATACATCAAGGACAGGAGCTTCTCACTGACCAGCGCGGAACCGGCCGGGTTGTAGTGAAAGGCGCTCCCATCGTCGGCAAGAGAGACGAAGGCGTCGCCGAGACCCAGCGCCCTCGCACCGACCGGAATCTCCAGAAAGCTGCCCGCGTACTTCGTCCCCTGTGCGAACGCCGGCGAGACTGACAACAGAAATACTAAAAGCGTCCTCTTCATCTGAGCCTTGCCATCTTCCCCGTCTCTTCGAGCGCCTTTCCACCGCTGGATACTCTGACTTTGTAAAAGTACACCCCATTCGCGACCTGGTTGCCATAATTATCCGTGCCGTCCCACCATGCTTCATGGTAACCAACAGCGGTCGGGGCTCCGGTACCACCCTGTAACAACCCGATCGCTTCATTGGGATTGCCGCTCGGATAGCGTATCGTCCTTATCAGCCGGCCACTGACTGAATACACCTTGACTTCGACCGCCTCAATTGCCTTCCCGGAGGTGATTTCAAAAGCCACAAAAGTCCTGTCAATGAAAGGGTTCGGATACGCCCCATAGATTCTCAGGCTGAAATCCGGCCTGACCGTAAAACTCACCGAAACAGGATCGGAGACGTTGCCGTTCGCGTCGGAGGCCGTTGCCCGC
The DNA here is from genome assembly GCA_046705025.1 of Candidatus Kryptoniota bacterium. Classification (GTDB taxonomy): domain Bacteria; phylum Bacteroidota; class Ignavibacteria; order Kryptoniales; family JAKASW01; genus JAKASW01. The sequence continues at coordinate 19,137 of JBJKQU010000154.1, forward strand.
AGCGTATGCGATCCGGTCTCGACCGGCAAATGGAGGTTCGCTGTAATAAAGGTCGGATTGATAACCGTATCGGGCAGCGTAACCAATCCAGGATCCACCGGCTGACCGTCCAGCTCCATCCGGATGGACCCCGTATTGATGTTTACGCCGTCTTCGTCGTGGATCAGGAAGGAAAAGAGCGGATTGGGCGGGACATAATCACCGTTGCTGAAGAATTGGTCTCCGACGGAGACTGTCACCTTGGGCGGCGTCTGATCTGCCGAGAACGCGGCAACGAAGAGACCAAGCCGGCCTACTTCTCCGCTCACGCTGCCCTGCGAATAGCTGCCGCCGACAAGGTTCAACGTTCTTGTCCGGGGATCGTAAGCATAAAGATGAAGCGCGGAAAGGTTAGCCGAAGTTGTCGAGTCGGGATCGGTTGTTATGAGAGAGACAGTGTATGTGGCGCTTCGGTCGCCATCCAACGAAGCAACGCTGAAAAACTCTGCTTCCTTTCCTTTGGGCTTTGCAGCGAATACGAGAGGCTGAGGGTACAGTGAAGGGGAGGTCCGCTCTATTCGAAAAACTTCGCCTGGCAAGGCGCCGCTCAGCGAAGCCGATGAATCCATTCTGACGATTCCTGAAGGGTCTGCAGCCGCATAGTTGACGATTATCTCTGCAGATGAGTAATTGTTTTCCGGATCCATGTCATAGCCCATCGTCAGGCTGTCCAGTACAAGATACATATAAACCGAGTGCCTGCCCGGCGACAGGCTTGCAGGAATTCTCGCCGCTGCTTTTGCGGTCGTGTCAAAGCTTACTCTTGTGTTTCCGAGAAACTTCCCTGTCCCACGCGGCCCGTCATAGAAATCCACTCTGACATCCGTGGCGGCCACTGAATTCCAGTCATAGGCCGTAGCCTCGAGCCTTACGACGCTGTCGGCGACAACCTTTATCGTGGGGTTGACATTCGCGAGCCCCTGACGGGGAAAAGCCGAAAGGTCAGCCGCTCCGGGAACGGTATAAGTAACCTCGCCGCTGTTGAACGTGCTCCCGTCGGAGAAACGTGCCTCCAGGGCACCGACGATCAGGTAACCGGGCCTCAGACTATCTGAGCCCATAGTGAGTGTGGCCGAGTACTCGTTTGATGCCGAGGGGCTGAGCGGAACGCTCAGCGAGACGACAGAGTGGTCGGTTTTGATGCTGCCGCCGGGGTAAACTTTGCCGATGAAGGTCAGGGAACTCAGGGCCGCCGCATCACCCGCCGTTGCAGCCACGCTTACGCGAAAGCGGCTCCCGTCCGATGTGATGCCCACACTGCGGATCTCTGCGAGGGGGCCGCCGGCTGAGAAATCGATGCTTGACGCGCTCTGGGTCGACGCGTTGAATACGTAGGCCTTGACGCGCCCCACTCCGGAAAGTCCCTCCGGTCTTGGAATCTTGAAACGACCCGATCCATTCCCGTCGAGAGAGACATTCGTCCTGGCCAACGCGTCTCCGCCAAGATTAGTGATTTGAACTGTGCCGGAGCTGCCGGCCGTGCCTTTTGAGATTGTTCCGGAAATATCCTGACCCGCTTCTACACTATAGGAGTCCAGCCTCAGTGCCATTGTATTTCCCGGTAATTGGAGTCGGAGTGCCGGGTCGCCGATCAGGTTGTATTGGTTTACCATCCCTATGGACTGCGGCCAAAGAAAGTACGACCCATAGTAATAAGCCTTGGCAAGAGCGATGTCCCACCCGACGGAGTTGTCAGCCGTGGCGGAGTCGAAAATAACCGGCAGCAATTCGCCGTCGAAGAAGAAGTCGTTATACATCCAGCCCAATCCTGACGACGCCACTACGCCTATGGCTCCTTTTCCCTTTGCAAACAAAAGGGTCGATGCAAGTGGGTGGCCGGCCTGCCCGTCAAATGCGCCCACAAAACAGGTCATGCTGGCCACAAACGGATACTTTCCGGAATTAGAAAGACCGGCAACTTCGTTGTTGGTGAGAATTCCATTATCCGCCCAGATCGCTCCACCGCCGTGGCCGACATAATTGACAAGAACCGTCCCTTCGTTCAGCCCTCCAATCAGGTCTTGAGTAGACCCGTAATATTTCGTATCCTCAGCCGGATCTTGAATGCTGGTGTATAGCCGCTTCACGAAGAGACCTGCCGGAAGCATAGAATTGACGATTGAATCGGTTTGTACGTGGAACTCCTCCTCCTCACCTGCAACAAGCAGTGCTGTGTTCTGCCATCCGAAACCGGTGTTGTTATAATAAGAAAGGATCTTATCGACCACAGTACTCATCTCGCTCACGGTTGAGGCGGGTATTCTTCCGACCGCGATGTCAGGTATAGGGTCATCTCCGTCCACGCATGCATAGAAGTTGTCGGAAGCAGTGGCCCCGAAGCCGTATGTCTGGACCATCATGACAGGAACTAAATTCAGACTGTCGGCAGACGATTTCGTATTCCACGTACCGCTACCGGCAAGCAACACATGTTTTGGAGTGACTGACCAGTTGTGATAAGCGTACGACACAAAGTTTTTTATCGCCCGAGGTGACTTCATGCCGTAATTGAAATCGTCATACACCTCCGCTGCATCTACCACAAGGGTCTTGGTGCCATGGGAGTCATACCACGATGCTAGCCGATTCACGGGATTCGAAGGGTCAACCTTATCATTGCTGATGTCGTCGAGCTTGCGCGACGTAACTATTATGTAGTCCGCCGAGTAGTCGTGCGAGGCCAGGCTTGCATTGCGAACGCGCTCGATGGAGGCGGGCTTCAGCTTGGCCGAAGCGCTGAATGCAACGAATCTGTCATCGGACGACTGTACGTATGCTTGGAATTGCGCCGCGTACCCCCGGGCCAATCCGCTCCCCCGAAGGTTTCTGATTGTAATGTCGGTGATCCGGGAGCCGCTTATACGGTAGACCGAGATAGAAGGGTCCTGAAAATGCTGGATGAGAAAGTTGCAGTAACCCGGCAGAGCGTTATCGGGGGCAGAAAACTCGAGATAGTCCTTGTCTGCGATATAGAGCCTTTGGTACCTGAATTCGACCCAATTGAAGGCGAATGAAGCCGTCGAAACGTTTCCCGGATTGGAGTTGTATATCCGCAGACTGTTTGCCCCGTGGTGTAAAGCCTTCTGCGGTATGTTTGCGTTTGTGCCGGCGTCGACGACATGAAGAGTCTGACCGTTCCATGACGTATTAACGAGATGAGACTGGTTTACGAACATTTCAGCCTGATGTTCATTCAGCGGGGCGGGTACGCCTCCGTCGCCGAAGGTTATCCCGTGAAAAGCCGCCGTGAAGGTTAGAGGCTTGATGCTGGTGGTATCGGGATAGGCGAGATAGAACGGCAGGCTCACCATTTGGCCGCTCGACACTTCCGTCCAAAACCAATGATCTCTCTTGTCATAAGGCTGATCCTGGTCTACCAAAGTAAGCCGGCTAAACGTGTTGTCCTGCTCCACATGCGCGGCTTGAGTGAAGGAATATCCGGCGAGATCGGTGGCATTGCCGTATCGGTTCAGCGCTCCGGATTCTGTCGCGAACCGCTGAGGCCGTGCAACAGAGTCATTCGTGAGGAAGTAAACGTTGTCGCAGGTAAACGGGTCGAGGTACATGTCCGGCCGGCCCCGGGAATAGTCGACGCGGTTCTCGGTCCCGTAAAACTCGATATAACCGTCGTCCGTAAACCGGCTTCCGCTCGGGACGTGGACATAGATAGGGATTTGTTTACCACGGTTCCATAGTGTCAGGTTATCCGAACTGAAGCGAGAGATATCGACCCCGGCGCTGTCGAGACCTTTTCCTGTTACGTGGTAGATGCCGTCCTGCCTGACGATAAGCCTGATCGCGAACGAATTTGTCAGGGCAGATGAACTGCGGGCTTTGTTGATTTCCTTTCGTCGAGAATCCCCCTTCGGACTGTCGAAATTGGATGGAAAGGGTTCGGTGGAATTGAGGTTGACTGTAATTGTGCGGTAATAGGTAAGTCGACGTGCGGCGGGATTGTAGTCGCAGGGCTGAACCGTGAGCGAGTAGAGCTTCTCGCCGCGCATAATCCCGAGCTCCTTCAGCATGACCCCGTTGGTGCCGGACCGATCCGACGGCCTCGTTACAACAGTTGACTGCAAGCCTTCGGAAGTGTCGGTCAAGTCCGGGACCGGCGCGTCGAGCGGAATCGATACCGGGTTTTGCCTGGCCACGGTATAAGTAATATTTCCGAGGGCCGTGAAGAGTTGCCGGATGGGAGAAACCCGATCACGCTTACCGGACAGAGCGAGAATATCATCTCTCCCGACGGAAAACGTGAAGACACGCTGTGTAGGAGATATCGATTGGACCTTTACCCGGGTCCTATTGCCGGCCCCCGCCCAAGAAGAGGAGATTAGAAATGCACAGACAAAGAATAATGCTCGATACTCTCCTGCTATCTCCCGTGGCAGTTTTTGTATTTTTTGCCGCTCCCGCATGGACATGGATCATTGCGTCCCACTTTAGCCGCAACCCTGACGGGCTTTCGTTTGATCTGGCCTTCAGCTCCCTGTGCTACCGGCCCCCTGTTTTCCTGCATTCCGAATCCGACAGCGGATTCGTGTTGAAGCTGCATCTGTTCCCTTCTCGGCATCCTGGCCGCCTTGCGTTCCGGAATTTCCTCGGGAACCGCCGGAAATGCTCTGAACACAATTTGCAGCACTTCCTGATTCATGCCCTTCATCATCTCAACGAACATTCCGAACGCTTCGGTCTTGTACTCCACAAGAGGGTCCTTCTGTCCGTAAGCGCGAAGGTTTATTCCCTCCTTGAGATCGTCCATCTCACGGAGGTGTTCCTTCCATTTCTCATCGATGACCTGGAGGGTTGCCATCCGCTCCAGTCTGCTCATTATTTCGGTGCCCAGCTCCTTCTCCTTGCGGTTGTAGAACTCGACCGCCGCCTTGTATGCCCTGTCCACAACGCCGTCCTTGCCGAGGCGTCTGAATTCGTCCGGGGTAAAGCTTACGTCGATGAGAAAAGTCCTGCGGAGTTCGTCGATGAGTCCGGCTATGTCTCCATCATCATAGTATTTATCGACGATTTCATTCAGGTAATCCCGCATCATGTCGAAGATTTCATCCTTCAGCCGCTCCCCGACAAGTGCATGTTTCCTGCGGTCATACACGACTTCGCGCTGCTGGTTCATTACATCGTCGTACTCGAGAAGCCTTTTTCTGATTGCATAGTTGTTCTCTTCTACCTTCTTCTGTGCCCTTTCGACGCTCCTGGTAATCATCCTGTGCTCGATGACATCGCCTTCCTTCATGCCGAAGCGGTCCATTACGCGCGCGATCCTGTCGCTACCGAACAGGCGCATCAGATCGTCTTCGAGAGACAGATAGAACCTCGACGAACCCGGGTCGCCCTGCCGTCCGGCGCGGCCTCTCAGCTGCCTGTCTATCCGGCGGGCCTCGTGCCTCTCCGTCCCAACGATGTGCAGTCCGCCCTTCTCAACCACGCCGGGCCCGAGCTTAATATCGGTTCCGCGGCCTGCCATGTTGGTCGCGATCGTGATGGCACCCGGCATTCCTGCCCGTGAGACGATCTCTGCTTCGCGTTGATGCTGCTTGGCGTTCAACACCTCGTGAGCGATGCCGCGCCGCTTCAACATCCTGCTTATCGTCTCACTGACATCGACGCTCGTCGTTCCTACCAGGACCGGGCGCGACTGCTTCTTCATCTCTTCAATCTCGCCCAGGACCGCGTTGTACTTCTCGCGCTTCGTCCTGTAGATAAAATCGTTCTCATCCAAACGCGAGATCGGCTTGTTCGTGGGGATCACCACCACGTCCAGCTTGTAAATGTCGTAGAACTCCGCCGCTTCGGTCTCCGCCGTTCCTGTCATACCGGCCAATTTCGAGTAGAGTCTGAAGTAGTTCTGAAGCGTTATCGTGGCCAGGGTCTGGGTGTCTCGCTCGACCTTCACGCCTTCCTTTGCCTCGATGGCCTGGTGAAGTCCTTCCGAGTAGCGCCGTCCCTGCAGGATTCTCCCGGTAAACTCGTCCACTATCAGGACTTTCCCGTCCTGGACAACGTACTCCACGTCCTTCTCGTAGAGGGTATATGCGCGCAACAGCTGCGATACAGTATGGATCCGGTCGCTCCGCTCGGCGTAGAGTTTATATAGCTCTTCTTTCTTTCTCTGGACTTGCGCGGGCGTGAGGAACTTGTCCGCTTCGATCGCCGCGACCTCGGTCCCGATGTCCGGCATAATGAACATGTCCTTGTCGGCCTGCGAGGAGGCAAGGAAGTCTATTCCCTTGTCTGTGAGGTCGATTACATGCGTCTTCTCTTCGACAGCATAGAACAGCTCGTCGTCGATCTCGTGCATTCTCGAGCCCTGGTCCTTCAGATACTCCATCTCGGTCTGCTGCATGAGGCGTTTGTTCGACGGCTCGTTCAGGATCTTCGTCAGTCTCTTATTCTTCGGGAAGCCGCGGTAAGACCTCAATATGAGAACGCCCGCTTCCTTCTCTTTCCCCTCGGCAAGAAGCTTTTCGATCTCAGCCGCGTAACCGTTAATCAGGCGGATCTGTTCGTTCACAAGCCGTTCGACCCTCGGCTTCATGTCGTCGAAAGTATGCTCGGTCGACCCGACCGGGCCGCTGATGATCAACGGCGTTCGCGCTTCATCGATCAGAACCGAGTCGACCTCATCGACAATTGCGTAGTAGTGCCCGTGTTGGACAATGTCCTCAGCATCCACCCCCATGTTGTCGCGTAGATAATCGAAACCAAACTCGTTATTCGTGCCGTAAGTTATGTCGCATTCGTACATCTTCCGGCGCTGCGAAGTGTCCATGTCGGATTGTATGCACCCGACCGTCAATCCGAGGAATTCGAATACCCTTCCCACCCACTCGCTGTCACGCTTTGCCAGGTAGTCATTAACCGTAACCAGGTGTGTGCCCCTGCCCGGAAGCGCATTCAGGTAAAGTGGAAGAACCGCGACGAGCGTTTTTCCTTCACCGGTCGCCATTTCTGCAATCTTACCCTGGTGGAGTATGTGTGCACCCATGAGCTGGACATCGAATGGAACCATATCCCAGACGACCTTGTGCCCCGTCACGTCCCAACTCGTACCGACTAACCGGCGGCATGCCTCTTTCACTACGGCGAAAGCTTCCGGGAGGATTTCATCGAGGATATCGGCAATAACGTCGTCACGCTCCCCTTCGAGATCGTCTACACGCTCATATACACCCTTTCGCTCCTCACCCTCAACGTCCCCTTTCAACTTCTCATTAAGCTCCGCGATTTCCTTCTCGTATTCAGCGGTCTCTTCCTTAATTTTTGCGCGAAAAACGTTCGTCTTCTCACGGAGCTCTTCATCAGTCAAATCATGCAGGGTCTCGTAAATCCCGTTGATTTCGTCGACCAGCGGCTGCATTTTCTTTGCATCTCTCTCGTGTTTCGAGCCAAAAACCTTCTTAAAAGCCGTAAATGCCATCTTTCCTCTTGAATTATGTTAAAAAAAATATAGCCAGCGGGGCACCCTTAATCAAGGTTGACGGCGGCAACTGCGACTGACCTACCCTCAGGAAACTGCGGCTCACCAACAAGGACTCTTCGAAGCAAGTGAGTCGCAGTTTTCTATTCCTTACTTCCCCACCCGGACATTATTCGCCGGATCGATGTCCGGCAGGACTCTGTGCGGATCGAGAATCACCGAGTCGATTTTGCTGGTGGAATTGTAATGGAAGGTAAACAGGCCCGACCTTTCCCAGATCTCCACCGGCAGGTTAACCTGGCCGACCTTCCCGTCGGATTCCTTTACCTCGACAGTAGCAGGCATAACCATTTGCCGCCTGTTCTCGATAGTGATCAGAGCGCCCTTTGCGGGATCACCGTCGACATATCTTACGCTGTCCACTGCCTGGTCAAGCTTGTAGTTTTTGACGAACCATTCTTTCCAGAACCAGTTGAGGTTTTCGCCCGCAGCATTGTTCATGGTCCTGAAGAAATCTTCCGGAGCGGGATGCTTAAATGCCCAGTTCCTTATGTAAGTCCGAAACGCGTAGTCGAACCTCTTGTGGCCGAGCACATATTCGCGAAGCATGTACAATCCGAGCGCGGTCTTGTAATACTCGAGCTCGTGAGTGTACTGACCCGGTATTGCGTCCGCGTAGGAAATTATCGGCTGGGAAATCGGATTCATGAGATACGGCACGATGTCCCGGGCAGGGTTCTTCCCCTGCGGGTCGAATTCGTGATCGGTCTTCGGCGCGTACTCCCCACGATTAAACTCGTCGGAAGCATAGATATCGATAAAAGTATTGAAACCTTCATCCATCCAGGCGTTTGCCCGTTCGTTGGAACCGACGATCATCGGGAACCAGTTGTGGCCGAGCTCATGCGCGGTAACGTACCACATGACCTTGTTGTACATTCTCCAGCCGCAGAAGACCATTCCCGGGTATTCCATACCGCCGACGGGACCTCCGACGTTGATAGCGGCGGGGTACGGATATTCGTACCAGTCTTTTGAGAATATCTCGATGGCACCCTTAACGTACTCCGTCGATCGGCCCCAGGAGGAATCCGCTGCACTCTCGACCGGGTATACCGATTCCGCGAGCGACTTCCTGCCGCTCGGGAGGTTTATCCTCGCAGCATCCCAGACGAACGCACGAGAACAGGCCCAGACTGCATCGCGGGCGTTCTTCATCTTGAAATGCCAGGTCGTCATCCCCTTCTCGGTCGGGCGCATCTCTGACTTACCAACCTCCTCCGGCGAAATTATGTAAACTCTCTTGTCGCTCTTGCGAGCTTCGGCAATCCTTTGCATTTCCTTCGAGGTCAGGACTCCCTTTGGATTCAAAAGGAGGCCGGACCCGACAACGATCTGGTCCGACGGTACGGTCACACTGTAATCGAAATCACCGTACTCGCAATAGAACTCGCCAGCTCCGAGAAACGGAAGGCTGTTCCAGCCGTTAAGGTCATCGAATACTTCCATACGCGGATACCATTGGGCTATGTCGTAGATGGCTCCATTTTTCGAGTACATCCATCCCGTCCGGCCGTAACCTGCGGGCGGCACGAAGAACGAATAGTCAATTATGATTTGTATCTTGCCGCCTTTCGGGGAAATGGGCTGAGGAAGACGAATCTGCATCCGCGTGCCGTTGATGATATAGTCGGCATCGAATGACTTCTGCTGCTGCCTGACCTTGACTGACTTTATGTTGTCGCCGCCGTAAAAATTCCTGGGGCGATTTCCTGATGTCAGAACTCCGCGCGAATCCTTGCTCAGCTGGTTCTGCTCCAGCTGAAGCCAAACGTACGGCAGTTTGTCGGGGCTGTTATTCGTATAAGTGATCTCGACTTTGCCGCTGATCGACTTCGTGGTCGTGTCGAGGGTTGCCACGATCACGTAATCTGCCCTGTTCTGCCAGTATTGCGGGCCCGGCGCGCCGTCGGCACTGCGGTAGACTGTTCCCCCATTGTCGTCAAAATTCGGATCGAAAACCTTATGCGGGTTGTATCCATCCGTTGGATTCTGTGCGCAGGCATACCGCGGAACGGCAGTACCTGCAATTGCCGAGAGTACAACCAGCATTGTGAATAAAGAGTAACGGCTTTTCATTTTCATGACCTTTTTTGTCTGGTACTATTCAAACAGCCTGAAGAGAACCGGAGGCAACTTTTTGCCCCCAACACGTAGAGCTATGTATGGGAGTCAGATCGATAGATAATCTCCACGCGAATTCGAAAATATACCAAAGCTCTGTTGGAAAGGCAAAACAAGCGCCTTTGCGAGTTCAACTTGTAATCACAGGCGAGCGATGCTAAATTCAGCTGGCATGCGAGGAATAAGATCGGCGATTGTCCTATCGGCCGCGGCAATTATAGGGCTGGGTATCTTCATTTACCTTATCCCCATATATTCCCCATACTATTCAGTGGACAGCAGGCTGAAACGCGGGGAGGTACAGCAAATATCCCGTCATGTTGCCGAGTCTGTCGGCGTCAACCTGCCGCGCACATTGATGGAGAATACAACCTTCGAGTCGAGCGGCGTCACTTTGAACTACCTGCGGGGCAGGACCGGAACGCGCCACACCGACGCACTTGTCAAAAGCGATTCCATCGCGCTCAATTACTGGAAGGTGCTCTGGTTCGACCCGAAAAAACAGTCGAGCGAGAGCGAGAAATTCCAGGTCAATATTTCCCAGTCGGGGAAGATACTTGCATTCAGGTCCTACCTGCCCGACTCGGTAAGCGGAGAATTCCTCGATGAGGCAAGTGCAAAAGAATTGCTGACATCGTGCTGGGCAAAGGAGAACCTTTCCAGCCTGCTCCGCACGAACATCTCCGCCTGGACACTGAAAAATTCAGAACCGGTTAAGCATGACCGCCGGCAGGACTGGCAATTTACTTTCGTCAAGAGCGGAGAAAGTATCTTCGGTCTCAATGAACAGGTCTCTGTGCGCGTGGGCGACGACAGCATCATCTCATTCGACAAAGGCTACTCTGTTCCCCCGGAGTTTGCTTTATTGTATGCTTCGTGGTCGCAGCCGTTTATCTTCATGACGTTCCTCTCGTGGATCATAATCTTCGTTCTCTTTGCAGTAGGGCTCGTAATTTTCCTTAAACGGTACAACGAGGGAGAGGCGGGTGCCGGCTCGGCGCTTCTGTCCGGCGCAGTATATTACATCGCGATGTCAGCCGCTACGGTTGTTTCTTTCCCGTCGATCGCGTCTTTCATCACGATAGGAACTCTTAACCTGTTTTATAAAGCGTTGGTGGTTTTGGGCGCCCTCCTTCTGCTATGGAATCCTCTCGCAGCGATTCTTACTTCATCCGCATGGGGGATAGGAGAGTCATCGGCACGAGCTATCTGGCCGCAGAAATTATTTGCTTTCGACGCGATCTCTCACTTTCGTTTATTCAATGAGAGGGTCGGTGCCTCGGTCCTCCGAGGGTACGCGTTCGCCGGAATCCTGCTCGGCCTTTACGCCGCGATGCATCCATTGTTCCTGACGAACGGAGCGGTTGCCGCATCGACTACCGTCCTCGACTCATACGTTCCGTCAATCAGCGCCTTGGCCGGCGCATTTGCGATGGCACTGTTCTGCGAGACGATCTATCGGTTCGGCTTGCTATCATACTTCAGAAGAAAGGGGCCGGTCATAGGGGTTGCAGTATCGGCACTGCTGTTTATTCCATCGCAGTTCTACGAGCTGCCTTACGGAGAGTACTTTACGTTTCCCAGGATCCTCTTCGCGCTCGGTATCTCGGCAGCAATGATCTACCTTTTCCTCAGGTATGATTTTGTGACGGTGCTCGTCGCCAGTGCTCTCTTCAGTCTCGCCCACTTGGCGATACCTATCTTCAATTCGGGCAACCTTTTCTTTGAGTGGAATTCCGCTCTTATCGCACTCGCACTGGTCGTCCCCCCGGTTATTTCAATAGTTGCTCTGGTGAAGAAGCAACATTTCGAACTGAGCGTAGACCTGATGCCCAAACACATCAGGCGGATAAGCGAGCGTGAGCGAATGGCAAAAGAGCTTGAGATTGCAAAGAGCGTTCAGAGCAACCTTCTTCCCAGGGTCAACCCCACCGTTCCACAGCTGGAGTTCGGCGGAATATGTATCCCTGCGCTCGAGGTCGGGGGCGACTATTACGATTTCGTGCAGATGAAAAGCGGGCTCATCGGAACAGCCATCGCAGACGTGTCGGGGAAGGGACTCCCTGCGGCGATTTACATGACTCTCACAAAGGGGGCTTTGCAGGCTTCTGCTGAAGACCAGCCATCACCCGGCAAAGTTCTCAGCAAGATAAATTCGATCGTTTATAAATCCATATCTCGCGGAACGTTCATCAGCATGATATACGCGGTAATCGACACGAAGACGCGCAAAGTGAGATTCGCGAGAGCCGGACACAACCCCCTCGCGCTCTTCTCATCCGACTCGACATCAGCAAAGCTCTTCACACCGAACGGCCTTGCGCTCGGATTGGACAACGGCGAGAAGTTCGACGCGACTCTCGAGGAGATGGAGATAACTCTCAAACCCGGAGACGCGCTGGTGTTTTACACGGACGGTTTCACCGAGGCGATGGACTCACAGGCAAACGAATTCGGCGAGCAAAGGCTTGTAGAGCTCATCGAATCGACACGCCAGCTGCCGGTAAGAGAAATGCTCGAGAAGATTGACGCGGGAGTCAGAAAGTTCATCGGCAGCGCCCCGCAGCACGACGACATGACGATGGTGGCGATAAAGGTAAAGGCTGAATAAGGGAATTAAGGAATCGTGGAACGATGTTCGAAGGATCATCACGGGGGAATAGTGAAAACATGGGGTCATGGAACATTGGATTAATGAATTGACGGAATAGGGGAATGGTGAAATAATGGATGGCTTAGTGCTTCTTGGGATTCTCTCCTTGTGCTCGACGGTACTGGCGGCGCAGCAGTTGTAGTGTAACTGTTCAACCCATCAAGTCACAATCGGGCGAGAAGGTTCGATTCAGCCAGCCTCTTCAATATTATCTCGTGTAAATACGGGTTTCCTGCAAGTCCCGTCTTACCGTAGACGGTGGCATTTCCTTCAAAATCGGTGAAAATCCCGCCTGCCTCTTCAATTATCGGCTTTATCGCCGCGACGTCCCATGGGCTAACAACCGGGTCGAGCATCGCTTCGGCCTGCCCTTCAGCGACGAATGTGTAACCGAAGCAATCACCGAAACCGCGATCGTGATAGGACGATTTCGCTATGTTCAGGAAAGCGTGTTCATACTTCGTCCCGATGAAATAGCTCAACCCGCCGAACACGACGGTAGATTTTTCGAGCTCCTTCAGCCTGCTGACTTTAATCCTCTTGCCGTTGCAGAAGGCGCCCCGTTTCTTCGAAGCGTAGTAGACTTTGTTCAACGCCGGTAATGACATAATGCCCGCGACCATCTCCCCATCGTGCTCCAGGCCGCACAGCGTTCCCCAATATGGGATCCCCCTCGTGAAGTTCCGTGTCCCATCTATCGGATCGATTATCCATCGGTATTCACTTCCGGCAGAAGAGTCGCCGAACTCTTCACCGTAGAAACCGTGATGAGGAAACTTCTTCGACAATTCGCCTACAAGGAACTTCTCGCATGATTTGTCTGCGACTGTCACTGGACTTCTATCCGATTTGTAGCTTATCCGAATTTTGGACAGGAAATACTTAAGCGTGATCCGCTGAGAAGCTTTTACGACCTTAAGCGCATATTCCAACTCGTCCACATATGATTTCAAACTATCCCCCGGAAGTCAACCAAAATCCGAAAAGGCCTTCTCAGCATCCCGCTGCTTACTGTGCAGATGCGGCTTTGGCTTTCCTTGCCTGTGCCCGCCGCGCCTTGATTTTGGCCTTGATCTTCTTCACCCGGCGGTGATGCTTGATCTGGACCTTCTTAGTCTTCTTGTTCATTCATTTTCCCTGTTGTTTTATTAAACGTTTGAGCCGGCAGAGGCCGCACTCACGGCTCACTGCACGAGTGAAAGAAACCGCAGTTCGGGCAGACGTACCTGCAACGGAATGCCTGCAGCCGGGTTCCACAGTTATCGCAGTAATTCCAGTATTCGTTGTCGGAAACATCGACCGGCTTTCCCGGCACTTCCGGAACAGCCTCTACATGCAGTGACAGTTTGCCATCGTGATTCTGTTCTCCTGCGCCGGTTCGGTGTGAATCGTTCGATTCGGTCCTCATCGTCTCGCGATTGCTGAACATACGATACGGATTCCAAAGAATCTCAGAGGAAAATATAATTTAGTAGCAGCCAAAAACAAAAGAGGCGCTGAGCAGCGGTCTGCCGCACAGCGCCTCGACTGAAAACTTAGCGTATCAGCTCGTGCTGACGTCCGACATGTTGGGATCCTTCGTCCCGGTCTTCGCCTTTATCTCGGAAAATTTCAGTTCCCCGGACCGCTTGTCTACCTTCACCTTGACGACCATGCCTTCGGTGAATGTACCCTTAAGCATCTCTTCAGCCAGAGGATCTTCCAGATACCTTTGCACGGCCCTTCTCAGGGGACGCGCTCCGTAAGCCGGATCGAAGCCCTTGTCGGCCAGAAAATCCTTCGCATGCTTGGTCAACTCGAGCTTCACGCCGAGAGCATTGAGCCTGGTTCTGAGACTCTCGGTATGTATGTCTATTATCTTCTTGATATCGTCGGTTTCAAGCGAATGGAAGATGATGACGTCGTCGATCCTGTTCATGAATTCCGGGTTGAACAGGCGCTTCATCGCTTCTTCCAACACGTTCTTCATCGAGTTGTATTTGTCCTCGGTAGTCGACTGGCCGAACCCGAAGGTCCCCGTAGACTTGATCTCACGGGTTCCTATGTTAGTAGTCATGATCAGGATAACGTTCTTGAAGTCGACACGCCTTCCGAGGCTGTCCGTCAAAACTCCGTCGTCGAGAACCTGAAGCAGAATGTTAAACACGTCCGGGTGAGCCTTCTCGATCTCATCGAGGAGGACGACGCTGTAAGGTTTGCGTCTGACCTTCTCAGTAAGCTGACCGCCTTCTTCGTAACCGACGTATCCGGGAGGAGCACCGACAAGCCTGCTCACGTTGAACTTCTCCATGTATTCCGACATATCGATTCTCACCAGAGCGTCGTCGGAATCGAACAGGTAGCGGGCCAAAGCCTTCGCCAGTTCGGTCTTGCCGACACCGGTAGGACCTGCGAAGATAAACGAACCGATCGGTCGCTTCGGGTCTTTTAATCCGGCTCTGGCACGGCGGATTGCCTTGCTCATCTTTTCCACCGCTTCGTTCTGACCGATAATTACCTTCTGGAGCTCTTCGGACATCTTAAGAAGCTTTGCGGATTCGCTTTCGGCGATCTTGTTCACGGGGATACCGGTCATCATCGCTACCACGTCGGCAACATGCTCCTCGGTGACCTCGTGAACCGTGGTCTCGGCCTTCAACTCCCACTCACGCTTAGCGATTTCAAGGTCGGAGAGAAGTTTCTTTTCGAGGTCGCGCAGCCGCGCGGCTTCCTCAAAATCCTGCGTTTTTACGACCTTGTTCTTCTGTTGCTTTATTTTCTCGATTTCCTCTTCAAGCTCTACGATTTCCTTCGGCGCGATGATGTTAGCAAGATGAATCCGTGAACCGGCCTCGTCCATGACGTCAATCGCCTTGTCAGGCAGGAACCGGTCGGTCATATAGCGGTCGCTTAGCTTTACCGCTGAATTTATGGCCCTGTCGGTGAAGCGTACGTTATGGTGTTCCTCGTATTTCTGTTTAATATTTTCCAAAATCTGGATGGTCTCGTCGACCGAGGTCGGCTCTACCATTATCTTCTGGAATCTGCGATCCAACGCGCCGTCCTTCTCGATATACTGCCGGTAGTCATCCAGGGTAGTTGCCCCGATGCACTGAATCTCGCCCCTGGCAAGGGCGGGCTTGAACATATTCGACGCATCGAGTGAGCCGGAAGCTCCGCCGGCACCGACGATAGTGTGCAGCTCATCGATGAACAAAATCACGTCTTTCGCCTTCTCAAGCTCATTCAAAACAGCCTTCATCCGTTCTTCGAACTGCCCGCGATACTTCGTTCCCGCAACCAGGGCCGCGAGGTCCAATGTCACAACCCGCTTGTTGTGAAGGACACGCGACACTTTCTTCTGCACTATTCTCAGCGCTAAACCCTCTGCTATTGCCGTCTTCCCGACCCCCGGTTCCCCTATCAGCACCGGGTTGTTCTTCTTTCTTCTCGCAAGAACCTGGGCAACCCTTTCAATTTCCTTCTCACGCCCGATTATAGGATCGAGCTTATCTTCCAACGCCATCTTCGTCAAATCCCTCCCGAAGTTGTCGAGAACCGGAGTCTTGGATTTTTCGCCCTTGCGCGGCTCGGGGCCGGATCCCGACGCATGCTGCGCCGCCGGAGAGACAGGCTGGGACGGCCTGCCGTTGATGATATTGTCCAATTCCTGACGAACGCTGTCGTAACTGACATTGAACTGGTGAAGAATCTGGGAAGCCACATTGTCATCATCCCGCAGGAGCGAGAGGAGGAGATGTTCGGTACCGATCACGTCGGACTTATAGAGCTTGGCTTCCAGATACGTGATCTTCAGGACTTTTTCAGCCTGTTTCGTAAGGGGTATGTTGCCGATTGTCAGCGTGCCCCCCGATGTGCGTACAGTATCTTCAACCGCTTTCTTCAGCTTATAAAGATCGACGCCGAGGTTCCTTAGGATCTTGACAGCGATCCCCTCGCCTTCCCGGATAATCCCGAGAAGCAGGTGCTCAGTTCCTATGAAATCGTGGCCGAGCCTCAGTGCCTCCTCACGACTGAGTCTGATCACATCCTGCACTCGATTTGAAAAATTGCCTTCCATTTCCGACCTAGTATTTTAGTTCAATCGCTAATTCCAACACTTGCAACGCTGAACGAGTTTCAACGTGCAAATCCCTTTTTCCGATTCAAATATTTCACTTTCAATTTAAGACAGCCATAGGCGATTATCAATCAATTCCTGCGCAACGAGGCCCTCCGGCTACATATTTAATTTCGGAATACTACAGACAAAATCAAGCCAGGAAACAGGAGGCAATTCGCCATGCAATCCGAAATTATTCAAAGAGAGAGCGTATTGATCGGCTGCAGGCCGGTCCAGAAAGGTGAGCTTTCTCTTCACCCACCGCACGCCCTGTGTCCCGATGTCAGTAAGTGACCGAATCATGGCCGGTTGGTTTTAAGTGCCGAAGACTCCGGGAGACAGTAATTATTCAAATGAATCATCTCTCATTCAAGACAGATGACCAACAATATCTCTTCCAGTTTTGATAAGACGGTAAGACCGATTATCTTCGAAAAGCTTCGAATTTGTGCAATTGATTGTGGTAGCCCCATGAAAATCGACAGACTGATTCAAATCCTTCTGCCTCATGACGAAAAATTCTATGCGTTATTTGAGGAATCTACCGAGCTTCTCCAGAAGGCTTCCATCTCTCTAAGAAAGATCATAGATTCAGACCCTGCCCAGACACGCGCTCTCGTAATTGAAATTGAAGATCTGGAACATCAGGCGGACGAAGTCACCCACAGGATTTTCGCGGAACTCAACGCCACATTTGTAACTCCGTTCGACCGCGAAGATATACACCAGCTTGCCTCTTCTCTCGACGACATAATGGATTACATAAACGGAAGCGCCTCCAGGTTTGTGTTATACAATATCTATGTTGACACACCGTATATGCGCCGCCTGACGGAGATTATTCAACTATCCGTTGAAGCGGTTGGGAAAGGCGTTTCTTACTTGAGAGATTTCAGGAACTCCAAGGCGCTTCAAGAAATCCTGAAGAAGGTCAACGAATATGAGAATGATGCGGACACGGTTTTTGCCCTCGCGGTAGCTGATCTCTTTGAAAACGAAAAGAATGTTATTGAACTCATAAAACTGAAGGAAATATACGTCGGACTAGAAACGGCCACCGATCGTTGTGAAGACGTCGCAAATGTTCTCGAGTCTATCCTGATAAAACATGCCTGAACCATCCAACTCAAAGTGACTACACTCGTCGTCTTCATCATCCTCGTAGCACTTGTTTTCGATTTCCTGAACGGATTTCACGACTCCGCTAATTCGATTGCTACCGTCGTATCTACACGGGTTCTCTCACCGAGAAAGGCAGTCGCCTGGGCGGCCTTCTTCAATTTCATCGCCGCGTTCTTCTTCGGCCTAAAGGTTGCCGACACTCTCGGCAAGGGACTCGTCGAGCTGGGTGCAATAAACGTATATGTGATACTGAGCGGCCTGTTCGGAGCGATTGCCTGGGATTTGATAACCTGGTATTACGGACTTCCGACGAGTTCCTCTCACGCGTTGATGGGCGGATACGGAGGCGCGGCGATAGCAAAGGCCGGATTCTCCGCGATACTGTACAAAGGCTGGACTCCAACGGTTCTGTTTATCGTCGTCGCGCCGCTGATGGGCCTGCTGGTCGCTTTTATCCTGATGACAACCGTGATTTGGCTTTTCCATAAGCGGTCTTCGACCGGGGTCAACAAGGCATTCCGCAGGCTGCAGCTCCTATCGGCGGCTTTCCTCAGCCTCGGACACGGGACTAACGATGCCCAGAAGACCATGGGCGTGATTACCGGCCTCCTTGTCACTGCCGGCTTCCTAAAAACGTTCGATGTCCCCTTCTGGGTAATTATAGCATGCAACTTCAGCATCGCACTGGGGACGCTCTTCGGCGGATGGAGAATAGTGAAAACGATGGGACAGAAAATAACCAGGCTTCGTCCCGTGGACGGGTTCTGTGCCGAGACCGCCGGAGGCATCACGCTTCTGATCGCGACGTTCTCAGGGATACCGGTCAGCACGACGCATACAATAAACGGCGGAATAATGGGAGTGGGTGCCACGAAAAGAGTCTCCGCCGTCAGATGGGGAGTCGCAGGCAATATCATTATCTCGTGGATCCTTACGATCCCCATGGCAGCTCTGATCGGTGCGGCCGCTTATAAGATTGTCGCACTCTTCATCCTGAAGTAAGCTTCTTTCGCTTCTCCGGAAAATCTATTCTGGCATATTACACTCGCAGGCTCTAAGTTCTAAGCATGATGGATCAAAAGCTGGGAAAACAATTAGTCCTCGATGAGCTGTTCGACCTCACCCTTTACAAGAAGATCAGCGAGTTCGCTGCCGACGATTTAAAGCCTATGTTTGGGGAGCTGATTCCAACCGAAACGAAACATTTTGCATTCTGGCAGGACTTCTTCTCAGTCGATCTCGATAAACTGGACCTCAGGCGCCGAATGAAACTGACCGTACTGACTTTCGTCGCAAGAGCTTTCGGAAATCTCGGCACGCATCTCGTCCTCGAGGCGATAGAAGTGTTCGGCGTGAGAAAGTACGTCACCGTCTGGAAAAAGTACAAAGGGACCCCGATGGGAGACGCCGTACGGAAGATTCTGGAAGACGAGTTCAAACACGAGGACGACATCGTCTCTTCGTCGATCGAGCGGCGCATCCATCCGGAGCGGGTGAGGGACATATTTCTCGGTTTGAACGACGGACTTGTAGAAATACTCGGTGCGGTCTCGGGCTTCTTTGCGGCATTGGGTACAATCCCCGCCGTCATTTCGGCAAGCTTCGCTGTGGCAGTTGCGGGAGCTTTCTCTATGGCAGCTGGCGCTTACGTGGCGGTCAATTCGGAGGCCGAAGTGGAAAGAGTAGAAACCGCAAAGAAGGCCTTCCTGGAAGGAGACCGAGGTGATACGGATGCCGGCTCTTCAAGCGCTTTCCAGTCAGCCGTGATAGTGGGGGTTTCTTATATCCTCGGTGCGCTCGTTCCGGTAGTGCCGGTCCTCGCCGGAGCGAAGAGTATTCTGTGGCCGTTCGTCATAGCTGCAGTCATCATGATCTTCATCTCGACCGTGATAGCCTTCCTTTCGGGCATGCGGATGTCTAGAAGGATATTGACAAACCTGGTCATTCTCGCGATAGCCGTCGGTGTAACATACGGAGTTGGGCTACTCGTGAGGTCGGTTTTCGGAGTGAACATTTGAGAATCTGAGCTGCGGAGACTCGGTCGAGATCACGAAAGCACTTAAGAGATTCCCCTTGACTTTGGCCATGACCCCGCGGACTTTTCTCGCCAGCTCATAGAGTTCGGCGAGCAGCGGGGCACCGACCGGGTGAGAATAAGGGTGCGAGATTTCCATGATCGGTCATCCCACCGCCTGATTCGGGGGACCCGGACGCCGGCAGGGGGCATCTAAACATTCAATGCGGGACACATCAGTGTGCATCGAGCCAGTTCGGGCCCGTGCCGAGATCGACTTCAACAGGTACGTCGAGCTTCAATGCATTCTTCATCTTGTCGCGGACAGTCGCCTCCAGCTCTTTCAGCTCGCTCTTCGGGGCCTCGAACACGAGTTCGTCATGAACCTGCAGTATCATCTTCGATTTCATCTTCCGCTTCTCCATCTCCCGGTGGATGTCGATCATTGCCAGCTTGATCATGTCGGCAGCGGTTCCCTGTATCGGCATGTTGATCGCCTGCCTCTCTTCCGCGTTGCGCACGGCCGAGTTCTTACTGTTGATGTTGGCAAGGTAACGCCTTCTACCGAGAAGAGTCTCCACATATCCGTGCTTTCTGGCGAACTCGACTGTTCCGCGTATGTAGTCCTTCACACGGGGAAACCTTTGAAAATATGTGTCGATCACTTCTTTCGCCTCGCCCTGCGATATGCCGAGGCGGATCTTCAAGCCGTACGGACCGATTCCGTAAAGAAGCCCGAAGTTGACCTCCTTCGCTTTCCTCCTCATGTCGGAGGTGACCTTTTCCGCCGGCACCCCGAACACCTTGGACGCCGTCGTTCTGTGGATGTCCTCGTGCTTTTGAAATGCCTCGATCAGTCCCTCGTCCTTGCAGATGTGCGCCATGACACGGAGTTCGATCTGCGAATAATCCGCCGAGAGCATAACCCACCCCTTTTCGCCGGGTACGAATGCTTTGCGGATTTCTTTTCCCATTTCGCCGCGGATCGGGATGTTCTGCAGGTTCGGGTCGGAGGAACTGAGCCTGCCGGTCGACGCAACAGTCTGGTTGAAAGAGGTGTGCACCCTGCCTGTGCGCGGATTAATCAGGGCCGGAAGCGCATCGACGTAAGTCCCCTTCAGCTTCGTCAGCTTCCTGTAGTTTAAGATGTCTTCCGCGATAGGATGCTGCAAACTCAGCTCTTCCAGCACGAAGACGTCGGTCGAGAAACCGGTCTTTGTCTTCTTCGTCGGGACGAGCCCCATTTTGTTAAAAAGTATATCGGCGAGCTGCTTCGGCGAATTTATGTTGAACTCCTCTCCGGCATGTTTGTAGACTTCTCCCTCGATGTTCTCGATCATGCGCTCCAGCTCTTTGGAAATCTGGGAAAGGATATCGGTATCGATTTTCACGCCGGTCCGTTCAATCGCCGCGAGAACCTCGATAAGAGGAAATTCCATCTTCTCGCACAGGCCGACGAGGTTGGCCTTCTCGAGTTCCTTCTGCAGCACTCCCATCAGCTGCAGCGCCACGTCCGCATCTTCACCGGAATACTCGGCCACGATATCGGGCGATACCTCGCGGATGCTCTTCTGGTTCTTTCCTTTTCCGATCAGATCTTCGATGGGTACCGGTTCGTACCCGAGATGTTTCCTGGCAAGAGCGTCGAGGTTGTGCTGGCCGTCAGGGTCGAGGACATAAGCAGCCACCATCGAATCGAAAGTCACTCCCCGCGTCCATATGCCGTAGTTGGAAAGCACAAGCATATCGTACTTGAGATTCTGACCGATCTTCTTGATTCTCGGCGATTCAAAAATCGGCTTCAGGATCTTCACCACGTCTTTAATGCTGACCCCACGCTGTGCCTCGCCCCCGGTGAAGAGGTCCCCGCCACCGGAAGCTACATCGATATAGTAGGCCTCGTGCGGCTTCACCGAAAACGATATCCCGACCAGCTCTGCCCCCAATGCGTCGATGCTCGTCGTCTCGGTATCCATCGAGACAACATCAGCCTTCTTGAGCTTCTCGGCCAGCTTCCGAAGGCGGGAAGCTTCCGTAATCAGCTCGTACTTGTGTTTTACGGATTTTATATCCTTGAGATCGCCTTCGATCTCTTCTTCTCCGGCTTCACTTTCATCCGTCGGCGCCTCGGCCTCTGAAGTACCTGCGACTATCTGCTGCGCCCGCTTGACCAGGGTCCGGAATTCCAGCTCGTTGAACAACTTCGTGACTTCAGCACCATCGGCGTTCCTCTCTTTCAGGGAACGGAAGTCGACTCCCAGCGGCACATCAGTTTTGATCGTAACGAGCTTCTTCGACAGAAGCGCCATCTCTTTCCCCGTCTTCAGCTTTTCGCGAAGAGCAGGCTTGTCAATCATCTCGGCGTTCGACAGAACATTCTCGACAGTCCCGTATTTCTGAATGAGCGGGATAGCCGTCTTTTCGCCGACCCCCTTGATCCCCGGCACATTGTCTACCGCGTCGCCGGTAAGTGCAAGCACATCGATTACCCGGGACGGTCCGACCCCGAACTTCTTCTCGACACCTTTTTCGTCCACTATCTCGACGTCGGTGCCGCTCTTTCCGGGCTTGTACATCTTTATCCCCGGTCCTATCAGCTGCATGAAATCCTTGTCCCCGGTCACCATGAACACATCAATTTTCTCCTTGGCGGCGAGGAGAGCAAGTGTTCCTATTACGTCGTCGGCCTCGTAGCCCGGCCGCTCGATGGTCGGCACGCCGAAAGAATTGAGCATCTTCTTTATTTTGCCCAGCTGCCCGATCATTTCCTCCGGCATTTTCTCGCGGGTCGCCTTGTACTCCGGGTACTCCTTGTGGCGAAATGTCGGCTCTCCTGTGTCGAAGACGGCCACGAGGTAATCCGGGTTTTCGTCGCCGATTATCTTCATGAGGTAATTAGCAAAACCGAAAATCGCACTGGTATTTTCTCCCCGGGAATTGATGAGAGGATGACTGATCATCGCGAAGTATGCGCGATAAGCGAGTGCGGTCCCGTCGAGGATAAAGAATCTTTTAGCGGCCATTGATGACTCCTGTTTGGATTAATTTACGAAAGAAAGGACGAGGTATCTTCATGCGAGCACCGCAAATGCAGCCCAATCACGGAAGTCGAAACGGAGCCGTAGCACCTTCACAGAGAAGAGCGCTTCCGCATGACGGAAGGAAGAAGCGCAAAGAAGCAGCAAATCTGGCGGGGAATTCGGGTTCGGGAGGAGGATCGTCCGAAAGACGGCGCGTAGGTACTCAGGAACAGTGAGCCGTCAGTCTCTTCCCTTGATCAGCTCTTCCGCAATTTGAACCGCGTTTGTCGCAGCACCCTTCCGGATATTGTCCGAAACGATCCACATATTCAGGGTGTTCGGGGCGGTCTCGTCGCGCCTGATTCTTCCGACGAATACGTCGTCCTTCTCGTATGCATCCAGCGGCATCGGGTAAACGTTGTTCGACGGATCATCCGCTACGATGATTCCCGGCGAATTTTTCATCAGCTCGAACACGTCTTTAAGCTCGTACGGCTTCTCGAATTCGATGTTGACGCTCTCGCTGTGCCCGCCGAACACCGGCACACGCACACAGGTAGCGGTAACCTTGATCGAATCGTCACCCATGATCTTCGTCGTCTCGAAAGTCATTTTGTGCTCCTCTTTCGTATATCCGTCGCCGAAGAACACGTCTATGTGCGGAAGACAGTTGAAAGCAATCTTGTGGGGAAATTTCGGGGCGGGAACAGGCTGCTTCGCCAGCTCCGCATCGAGCTGCGCGACCCCCTTCTGCCCGGCACCGGTCACCGACTGGTAAGTCGAAACGACAACGCGTTTGATCTTGTACCTGTCATGAAGAGGCTTCAGCGCAACGACCATCTGTATAGTCGAGCAATTCGGGTTCGCAATTATCCCGTGGTGTTTGAATATGTCGTCCCGGTTGACTTCAGGAACGACAAGCGGAATTGCCGGGTCCATTCTCCATGCGCTGCTGTTGTCGATGACGACCGCGCCCGCCTTCGCCGCTATCGGCCCGAACTCCCTGCTTACGCTCGCTCCCGCCGAAAAGAGTGCGATCTCTATGCCTGCAAAACTCTCCGTCGTCAGCTTTTGAACCTTTACCTTTTCGCCCTTAAATGTAATCTCCTTCCCGACCGACCGCTCGGAGGCAAGCGGCGTCAGCCTCTTCACGGGGAAATCGCGCTCTTCAAGTACCTGCGTCATCTTTCGTCCCACAAGTCCCGTCGCACCGACGACTGCTACGTTGTACTGCTTCATTTCAGTAAGCATCCTTCTGACTTTTCCGTTCTAATCTTGCATAATGAAATAACGACTTTTCCGGTATTAAACCAAGTCCTCATAAGATTCCCTGTCTCTGATCACCCGCGCGTAATCCTTATCGACGAGCACCTCGGCGGGCCTCGGGCGGGAGTTGTAATTCGACGTAAGGGAATATCCGTAAGCGCCCACGGTCAGGATTGCCACGAGGTCGTCTCTCTTTACCTTCGGCATCTGTCGCTGCACAGCGAAGGCATCCGTAGTCTCGCAAACAGGGCCCACAACATCGACGGTCTCAAGCGCGTCGCCGCGAAGCTCCACCGGCACTATCTGGTGATAGGCCGAGTACAATGCGTGGCGCATCATGTCGTTCATCCCGGCATCCACAACGACAAACGTTCTTCCCGCAGACTCCTTCCTGTAGAGTACCCTCGTCAGGAGGACCCCCGCGTTTGCTGCGATGAAGCGGCCCGGCTCGACCGCTATCTCACATTCCGGAAACGAGAGCTTCTCTTTCAGGATCTTTGCCAGTTCGGAGAGGTCGATAGCCGGTTCTTCCTTCTTCTCCAGCGGGAGCATCTCGTGCTTTATCGCATTTCGGTACGTCACACCGATCCCGCCTCCGAGGTCGATCTGCCCAACGTGTGATCCATCTTGCTCAAGTTTCGAAACAAACTGGTGAAGTGACTCCGCCGCCTCGGCGAACGGCTCGATCTCAGTAATCTGCGACCCGATGTGAGAATGTATTCCGATAAACTCGACGTTCTTCAGCTTCTCTGCAAGCTTCACCGCATTTTCAGCACAGTCTATGTTGATGCCGAACTTGTTCTCCTTCAGGCCCGTAGAAATGTGCGGGTGGGTATGCGCATCCACATCCGGGTTCACCCGAAGGGACACTCGGGCGGTCTTACCCAGGGCTGCGGCACGCTGCGCCACCACTTCAAGTTCTTCCTCGGATTCGACGATGATTGCTCCGATCCCTTGCACCAGCGCGAAGTCTATGTCCCGGTTGGTCTTTCCCACGCCGGCAAGCGAGACGAGATCGGGTGGGAAGCCGCTCCTGAGGGCGAGAAAGACCTCACCGCCGGAAACCGTATCGGCGCCTGCGCCGAGTGAGCGAATGTGCTTCAGGATTTCCCCGTTCGAATTCGCCTTAAGTGCGTAAAGAATCTTCATTTTCGGTATGCCGCTGAAGGCATCTCGTAGTATCTTGTGGTTTCTGGTCAACTGATTGGCACTGTAAACGTAAAGCGGGGTGCCGAATTTTTCGGCAAGGTCGGCCGCCCCCAGCTTTTCAATTTGAAGCAGGTTTCCCACGAATTTGATCTGATCTGTCATTCTGGCCTTCGTTTTGGTTATGACGCGGAATCCATCCCGACTCAATCGAAAATGTCGGCGGACAAACCCTGAGACGATGGATTGTCAAAAAGCTCCTTGTGCAGCGCCCGGACCGTCGGCTCGATATCATTCTCGTCGACCACGAAGCCTATGTTGATCTCCGACGCACCCTGAGAAATCATGTTTATCCTTATGCCGTCCAGTGCGGAGAAGATTCTACCGACGATTCCGGGACTGTGACGGATGTTCTCGCCCACCACGCAGACGATCGCCTTCCCGTTGGACGCCGAGACTTCAGAAAATTCCTCGAACTCTTTCTTCATCGAGTCCAGCTTCGTTGTGTCGTCGATAGCGACCGAAATGCTGACTTCGCTCGTGGCAACTGCATGCGCTATTGTACTGTGTCTGCTGAAGACTGCAAAGACCGCTTCGAGATAATCGGGGGCAAGAAACATCCGGCTGGAAACCAGATTGAGGAGGGTTATCCGCTCCTTGTAGACCACCGACTTCGCCATGCATTCTTCGTTCTCGTCCCCCCTTGTTATGAGTGTTCCGTGATAAGAAGGGTTCCTGGAGTTTCGAACATAAACAGGGATATTCTTTTCGATAGCGGGGAGGATGGTCTTCGGATGCAGTACACGCGCGCCGAAATATGCGAGCTCGGACGCCTCGTTGAAGGACATCTTCTTTATGCGCCGGGCGCCCGGCATGATCGAAGGATCGGCGGTCAACACGCCGTCGACATCGGTCCAGATCTGGATTTCCTCGGCGTCGAGCAACGCACCGACTATCGCGGCCGAGTAGTCCGAACCGCCTCTTCCGATCGTCGTGGTAATACCCTTTTCGCTCGACCCGATGAAGCCCTGCGTCACGGGGACGTAGGAGTCGCCGATGAGTGGGAGGAATCTTTCCTTCGATCTCTTTTCTACGACGTCGAAGAGAGGGACTGCACTCGTGTAGTGATCGTCGGTGATCATGAATTCCCGCGCATCTACGAATGCCGCCTTCACCGAGCTTTCTTCCATGGCCTGAGCGATAATCATAGAGGAGAGCCGCTCGCCGTAAGACGCTATTGCGTCGCGCGACCTTCCCGTCACTTCGCCAAGGACTGAAATCGCTTGAGAAAAATTCCTCAGCTCGTGTGCATAGACTGAGATCTTGCCCTTCAGATAGTTCTTCGGAAGCTCGGACTCCAGGAGTTCATCGGCGAGCTTTTCATGCCTGGTTCGGATATCGGAAATGAGGTCGTTTGCTTCGCTCTTCTTCCCTTCTGCCGAGAGGTTCCCGATTTTCAGAAGCTGGTTCGTGACCCCCGCACAGGCGGAGACGAATACGATGGGCTTTCTCTCGGTCTCGGATTTTACTATATCTATGACTCTGCGAATTGCCTCGGAGTCCTCGACGGAGGTCCCTCCGAATTTCATTACTATCATTTCAGTTCTTCATTCTTCAGTTGTTGGTTACTTTAGTCTTATCGGTAGCCTGACCACCTCCGGCTGTCTGAACCGCATTTGTCCATCCCGTCTATGCAAATGAAACGACAAGCTGGTACAGGGGAGCATAGAAGAAGTTGACGGCCGCGTTGAAGACCGCCAGAAAGGCGGGCACTTGCAAAAGAATAATTATCAGAAAGATTCCGACGAACCCTATCCTGCTGTAAGTTAAAGCGGCGGATTCAGGCAGGAACATAGCGAGGACATGTGAGCCGTCCAACGGCGGAATCGGAACGAGGTTGAAAACTCCCAGGATCACGTTGAGGTATATTCCGCCTGAGAACATCTTCAGCAGGAAAGTATAAAAGGGGGACGACGATGCCGCGTATCCTATCATCGGCTGGATATGCAGAAGCACGATGGTTATGACTGCACAGATGATCGCCATTACCAGATTGGAAAGAGGGCCGACTACGGAGACGAGGACTTCATCGCGCCTGTAGTCGGAAAAATTCAGTGGATTCACAGGGACGGGCTTCGCCCATGCTATCAGCACCTGTCCTACCGTGAGAAGAGAAAACAGCGGCACCAGTATCGAGCCGACAAGATCTATATGAGGGATCGGATTTAACGTAAGCCTTCCGGAATCGCGGGCGGTGGGGTCGCCCAGCCTCAGGGCAGCATAACCGTGCGAAATCTCGTGTATGATGACCGAAAAGAGCAGAATTGGAAGGATATAGAGTTCACTTAGCATATTTTCCTCTTGGATGAAACTTGTCCAGAACCTCTTTCAAGTAGTTTCTGTCCAGGTGAAGATAGATTTGAGTAGTGCCGATGTCGCTGTGTCCAAGCATTTCCTGCACGGCTCGAATGTCGGCGCCTCCTTCGAGCAGGTGTGTCGCAAATGTGTGTCTCAGAGTATGCGGATGGATCTGCTGTTTGATGTTGGCGGCTCGCGCATATTTCTGGAGCATTCTCCAGACGGAGATTCTCGACAGCTTCCCGCCGCGGGCGTTCACAAAAAGGAAATCATGAGATCCGGCCTTGCCTGCAAGCGCCGCTTTCTTCTGCAGCTTTGATCGAACTGAAGAGTCGTAACGCTCTATCCACTCCAACGCAATATCGCCTATAGGCACAATTCGTTCTTTCGATCCTTTTCCAAACACTCTTATTATATTCTCACTCTTAATTAAATCTCTTTTCTTGAGATTAACAAGTTCGCTGACCCTGACGCCGGTTGCATAGAGCGTTTCGATGATCGCACGGTCGCGAACTCCGAGATCGGAGCCGGTGTCGGGAGATTGAATCAGCTTTCCGACCTCTTCGCCGTTAAGCACTACAGGCAGCTTCTTGGACGGTTTTGGGCGGTCGAGGTTTGCCGTAGGGTCGGCCTCAGCCATCTTTCTGAACACGAGGAACCTGTGCAGGTTCTTGACAGCAGAGAAATTTCTGGCTATGCTGCTCTGTCTCAAGCCCGCATCGAACAGCCACCTGAAGTAGGTCCTCACCTCTGCTCTCGAAACCTCGTTCAGTCCCGTCTTCCCGCGAGATTCCATGAACCCGGCGTACCTCTTCAGGTCGTTGCGATACGAGGAGAGACTGTTGTCGGAGAGGCCCCTTTCGAATTTTATGAATTCGAAGAAAAGGTCGAGTTGGTTGGACATCTTGGGAGTCAGCCCGGACATGGACATATCGGCCGCTTCTGCTGAAAGATTATTTCTTCCGGGGCCGCCTCGACCGCCTGGCGGCAGAAGGGGATTTGGCTTTTTTCACAGGCTTTGGTGGTGGAGCGGGAGTCTCGCTCCCGTCCTTCTGAGCCATATCCTCAGTGTGTTCGTGCACTTCTTTCACGGCCGGGGTCTCACCTTTGGAATCCTTGGCCGGCGGTTTCTCTTCTTCGACTTCCGGCTCCGACAACTGCGGCTTGGCTGCAAGCCTGCCCGCAGCCTGTCCCGGGTATTCTATCCGCTGGTGATAAATGCCGGAGAGGACCGCGAGGAAGCTCTCCTTGATTTTTGTCAGGTCGCTGAAAGTAAGATTTGTCTCATCGAGCTGACCCTCTTCGTATCTGCTCTTCACGATAGCGTCGATCATCGCATTCACGTTCTCCAGCGACTTTTCCTGCAGAGACCTCGTTGCCGCCTCTACAGAATCCGCAAGCATAACGATCGCCGTCTCTTTCGAGCGGGGCTTCGGCCCGTCGTATCTGTAATCGTCTTCGCTCAGGTCCCCCGTTGCGAACGGCCTTCTGAGCGCCTTCCCGTAGAAATACGCTACGAGCGTCGTGCCATGATGCATCGGAATAAAGTCGATGATCCTCTGGGGCAGATGGTGTTTCCTTGCAAGCTCGATTCCATCGGTGACGTGCGATACGACCACCTGCACACTGATGTCCGGAGGAAGCCAGTCGTGCTTCGACTTGTGGGGATCCATCGTGTTCTCGATGAAGTACTCCGGCTTCAGCGTCTTGCCGATGTCGTGGTAGTATGCTCCCACCCGGGCAAGGATGGGATTTGCGTTGACGGCTTCCGCGGCCTTCTCGGCGAGCGTGCCGACGATGATAGAATGGTGAAACGTGCCGGGCGCCTTCTGGGACAGCTCCCGCAGGAGAGGCTGGTTGAAGTCCGATAGTTCCAGAAGTGTCAGGTCGGTCGCAATGCCGAACACCTTCTCGAAGAAGATCAGAAGCCCGAAAGTGATGATGGGCGATAGAATCGAATTGACAGCAATGAACGAAAACTCCGTCAGAATCGCAGACGCGTCTTCCCCTTTCTGAAGTGAAATGGCGAACGTGGCTATTCCATATCCGATGAAAATGAAGACCAGGCTTCTGAATATCTGCGTCCGGTTCTTAATGTCCCTAACCGTATAAACAGCCAATGCACCGGCACTTAGCGAGACGAACGCGGCACTGAAATCGTTTCCCTTCATCGCGCCCACCAGCAACGCTATCGCCACAGTTGCCTGGAAAGCGACCCTCGAATCGAACACTATCGCCAGAGTCATCGATGCAACCGGTACAAGGACGAGGTACTGCAGCGGCAGCTTTGTCTGCGCCGTGAAGGCAAAGAACATCAACAAAGCCTCGAAGACAAAGAGCACCGATATCAACGAAAGCATCTTGTTGTTATAGAAAAGCTTCCTCCTGAACAGGAAGAGGTAGATGCTCAAAAGGCCGATGATCACGAAAACCATCAGAAACTTGCCGAGGAACTGCAGGATGAGGTCGGTCTGCCCTGTACGCTCACGAAGCGCTCTCTCGAGCGAGTCGAGTTTCAGCTTTATCTCCTTGGTAATCCTGTCGTGCTTTCCGATAATCCTCTCGTTCTCTTTCACAAAGCCCGCAGTGCGCGGGACAAGGTCTATCGCCGCATTAATCTCACGCTGAGTTTGCGTATGATTATAAATAAGGTTCGGGAGGATCTGAGCCGCAACAGCACTCGATATGATTTCGGCGGTCGTCGTATCTCCCTGGAGCATCGTGGCAGTCGCCTGCTCAAGCTCGTTAGACACATCCTGAAGCGTCAGCACCTGGTCGACCGGGACAGGTTTCTCCGAATTCCTATGCCGCACCACGATGACAGACTCGCCGACCTGGTCGCGCGGCCTGTCGATGATGCCTGTCTGGTAGTCGCTGACGATAATGGAAGTCACGACGGGCACCAGGCTCCCGAGTTTCCGTAACATCGCGGGAGTCTTGTACACGCTCGTCAGGAGATAGCGCCACTCCGAGTCACTGAACGTGTATGGCAGGCTCTGGAGAGCTTGCTGTACGGCAGCGGAATCTTCGGTAAAGATCTTCTTGTTTCTGATATGGTCTGTCCTGATCTGCATCTCGAGCACATTGCGTACTTCGCCAATGAACGATGCAGTAGAGTCCAGCCTGGATTTCGCAATCTCTATTCTGTCGAAGACGGGCTTGACGTTTGCGACCGCCTGCTTCACCTCTTCTTCATACTCGGACCTGGCCTTGTATATAGGAAAGGAAAACGGCGCAATTACATCTTCGTGAGTCCAAATCGTCCCCACTTCGTAGTGAATGTTGAGCTGGTTCTGCGAGGGGGCCAGAAGAGTAATGACCACTACGAGGCCGAAGAAGAGCAGGATTTTAACCATTATGCTCTCTTCAAAATTGGTTTCCCTCAGTCTTCGAATCAGGTTTCTTAGTCTGAATTGCCGATCTGTCATCGTCTATGTCTGGTGATTAGTCCTTACTCTGTGAATAAGCTCAAGGAACTCGGATGCCCCGCCTCCGTCGTTAGTGCGGCTTGTCACCCAGTCCGCCTTCTCTTTCAATTCCCAAACGGCATTTTTCACGGCGACGCCGACTCCCGCCCGCTCGAAGGCCTCGACGTCGTTCTTGAAGTCGCCCAGGACCGCTACCTCGTCCCTGCTGATACCTAAATACTTCTCCAGATGTCCGAGTCCCGTCGCCTTTGAATAATTCCTATTCTTGATCTCGAGATACCATTTCCCTTTTTCATGCAGGCTTCCATAAATGCTTGCGCCGATGCGCGAAAAGATCCCACACACACTCCTGGATATCGCTTTGATCGCATCTTTCGAACTGGAAGCGATCATGATCCGAATAGTCCTGTCTGCAAATGGGTTCAGGTCATCCGCCTCGACCGTGTCGAGCTCCAGGCTTTCAATATATCCCGGAAGGAGGAAATCAGAACCGAGGCGGATCATCTTGTCGTCCACGAACAACACAACCGCCGCAAACTTCTCGTCCGCCTCCGAGATAGCCCTCTTCACAATTTTCGACGGAATGTAGCTGGAAAATATATTCTCTTTTGAATGAGGGAGCCGCACAAGTCCGCCGTCCATCGAAATGATCGGCGTTTCCATCGCGAGGTCATCGGCAATCCGCTCCGCCGAAGAGTGGGCACGCGCCGTCATGATCGCAAGCAGAATCCCGAGTTCTTTCAGCTTTCCTGCTGATTCCCGGGTTTCGTCCGAAATCAACCCTCGGTCGTCCAGAAGAGTGCCGTCGAGGTCTGTGGCCACGAGTTTAATTCGTTTGAGTTTCCTCAAAAAGTGCGGAGACAAGTTATCCATGTGTGCTGTTTTATGATTAACGAAATCCGGTCAAAAATTCAAGCTTTGGGCTCCGCCTGCGCCCATTCTTTGCATTTTTTGGGGGTTAATGATAAATTTATAGCGTTTTTCCAAAGGAGCTTATGAGCAAAATAAAGAAAATTGGTGTTTACACCAGTGGGGGCGATGCACCCGGAATGAACGCCGCACTGAGAGCAATCGTTAGAACGGCGGTTTACAATACTATCGAAGTAGTGGGCGTTCAGCACGGCTACAACGGCATGATAAAGGGGGACTTCATTCCAATGGGTCCCCGATCTGTTTCAAACATAATTCAACGCGGCGGCACCATACTTAAGACCGCAAGGTCAGCAGAGTTCATGACACGCGAAGGAAGAGCGGTCGCCGCTGCCAACCTGAGCGCACAGGGAATCGACGGCCTCGTGGCAATCGGCGGCAACGGAACCTTTCAGGGGGCGACACTCCTTTATGACGAGCACATGATCCCGACGGTCGGCGTCCCGGGAACAATCGACAACGATCTTTATGGAACGGACTTCACCGTCGGTTATGATACGGCAATAAATACTGCAGTCGAGGCCATAGACAAGATTCGAGACACGGCTGATGCTCACGATAGAGTATTCTATGTTGAAGTCATGGGCCGCGATTCCGGATTTATCGCCCTCGACGTCGGAATAAGCGCCGGCGCAGAGTATATCGCAATCCCCGAAATCGAAGAAAACTTTGAAGCAATCCGCCAGAAACTGACTACGGGCGGCCGTCAGCGCAGCAGCATCGTGGTAATCGCAGAAGGCTGTTTTAACGGAGGTGCCGTGGATCTTGCAAGGCGGATGAGTGAATTTGTCCACCTGCACTATCGCGTGACCGTGCTCGGCCACATCCAGAGGGGCGGAAGCCCGAGCGCCAGGGACAGAGTTCTGGCTGCCAAGCTCGGTTCCGCCGCCGTAGAAGCCCTCCTGGACGGCCAGGGCAACGTGATGGCCGGCGAGATCGACAGTAAAGTAGTTCTCACCCCAATGAGAGACACATGGGAAAAAAAGAAGGAAGTCGACAACAGCCTGGTCGAACTAGCCCAGGTGCTTTCCATCTGAAGATTAGCAAACTGCCACAGCCGGGCGATAACCGGTATGAATAGCCGGAGGATACTGATGATTAAGCGAGACTTCCCAAGATTGACAGCCGTCCTGGCCGTCTTTCTCGTGTTTACCCTCGAGGGGTGTGGAGTTATTACGCAACTCACAATCAGTGCCACCAGCGGAATAATCGAGGGAAGCTTCAAGGCCATGAACCGGGAGACGGACCTGACGCTCGCCTCACAGGCAATTCCCGCGGACCTGAAACTACTGGACGGCCTGATACTCGAGTCCCCCGACAACGACAAGCTGCTCATCCTGGGAGCACAGGGTTACACTAGCTATGCGCTCGGATTCGTCGAAGACTCCTCCGCGGCACGCGCAAGCTTATTCTACCTTCGCGCGCGGAACTACGGACTGAGAATCCTCTTCAGGAACAAAGATTTCAAGGAACATTTCAACGGTGACCTGGCAGATTTCCGGAAGGCACTCGATGAATTCGGAAAGGACGACGTGCCCGCGGTATTCTGGACGGCCAATGCATGGGGAAATTACGTCAATCTGAACAGAGACAACGTCGAGGCGCTTGCGGACCTTCCCAAAGTTGAAGCGATGATGAGGTTCGTGCTCAAGTACGACGGCTCGTACTTCTATGGCGGAGCCGACCTCTTCTTCGGCACGATCCTGGGAAGCTTGCCGGCCATGTTCGGAGGGGATACTGCCGCGGCAAGGATCGATTTCGAGAAAGCGATTCAAATCTCGGGTGGCAAGTTTCTCATGATTTATTATTATTATGCTAAGTCGTATGCTGTCATGACACAGAACAAGGAACTATTCCAATCCCTTTTGCATAAAGTAATCGACGCACCTACAAATTTGCTGCCCGATCAGAACCTGGCCAACCAGATTGCGAAGGCGAAGGCAGAAGAATTATTGAAACATGAAAGCGACTATTTCTAAGAGGTTTATGATGTTTGGATTTTTTGAGGGAATTCTAACCATTCTTTCGCTTCTGGCACTGACGGCCTTTCCGGCCGGGGCCCAGGAGTACACGATAAAATTTGCCACTGTGGCGCCCGACGGCAGCACGTGGATGAATGTAATGAAAGAGTACGACGCCGCCGTTCGAAAAGATAGCGACGGCAAGCTCGGTTTCAAGTTTTACCCGGGCGGGATCGCCGGCGATGAAAAGGATGTGCTGAGAAAGATCAGGATAGGGCAATACCAGGCCGGGGGCTTCACCGGAGTCGGAATGGGTGAGATTGCCCCGGAAGTCCGGATACTCGACACGCCTTTTCTTTTCCGCAACACCGCCGAGATCGACTACATCTATAAGAAATTCACGCCGCAATTTAAAGCGGATTTCGAAAAGGGCGGATTCGTATTCCTGGGCTGGGCAGAAGTCGGCTTCGTGTATGTGTTCACGCAGAAGCCCATTTATTCGGCAAAGGACATGCAGGGCGTGAAAGCCTGGATGTGGGAGGGCGACCCGATAGCCCAGGTGTCCTTCAAGGTTCTTCATCTCGCACCAATCCCTCTATCGATTACGGATGTCAATTCCGCCCTCCAGACGGGGATGATCAACTGCGTTTACTCTCCCCCTCTCGCGATAATCGCATTGCAGTGGTTCACAGAAGTGAAATACATGCTCGATGTCCCGCTTGCAAATTCTTCGGGTGCTGTTCTCATCGCAAAGAGTTACTTTGACAGGCTGCCTCCCGACCTTCAGCAGATACTGGTGAAGGACGCAAACACATACTTACCGCAGCTCACCGAAGAGAGCCGGAAAGACAATCAGGAAGCGATCAAGACGCTGCAATCAAAGGGGATAATCCTCACTCATCCCCGCTCCAAAAGCGAGCTCGCATATTACTACAAGACCGGCCAGGAAGCGCGGCAGATGCTCGTCGGTAAGCTCTACTCAGCCGACCTGCTTCATCAGATTGAATCGGCGCTTGCGGAATTCCGGAAAGAGCACCCCGGCCAGTGAAAGTTCTCCGATCAATCGAAAATATCCTGGGGATCACTGAGAACACTCTTCTGGTAATCTTCCTGACCGTAACGGTTGCGATGGCGTTCTTGCAGGTGATCCTGAGGGAGTTTTGGTCAACCGGAATAATTTGGGGAGATGTTTTTCTCAGGCATCTCGTCCTGTGGATAGGATTTTTCGGCGCCGCTCTTGCGGCTAAGGAATCCCGCCATTTCTCGATCAACATAATCACCAAACGGCTCCCGGGCGTTGTGCAGAGAGTGATACAGGTTTTCCTCGACCTCACAGCTGCAGTTGTCTGCTATTTCTTCGTTCAGGCCGGGGTCTCGTTCGTCGCTGACGAAATCAAGTACAATACGCAACCCCTCTTCACGGTCCTTGGGACGAATGTGATGTCGTATTATCTGGAGATCGTAATACCGATCGGGTTCGGCCTGATTGGGCTTCATTTCCTGTTCAGGGCGATAGAAGCCGCCGTTGTCGGGCCTCAGGAGTCGGCAGAAATAAGCTGAATAGGAATAATCTGCCGGCATTTTAAAAATAGAAATGTGTTCACAATCTCGCTCTGCACAAAATTCGCGAAGGGTTTCTTCTAAATGCTGTATATCGTAATCGGCGCAGCCATCCTGCTCCTCGTGCTTCTGGGCGAGCCGGTCTTCGTCATTATCGGCGCGGGTGGTCTTCTTCTCTTCAGGTCGATCGGTATAAATACATCGGCCGTCATAGTCGAGCTCTATCGCCTCGCGAGTCTGCCCGCTCTCATAGCTATACCGCTCTTTACCTTCGCCGGATACCTGCTGGCCGAAAGCAACGCCCCGATGAGACTGGTCCGCCTGGCACAGGCTCTCTTCGGCTGGATGCCGGGAGGTTTGGCCATCGTTTCCATCATGTCTACGGCGGTGTTTACCGCATTCACCGGCGCCTCCGGGGTGACTATAGTGGCTCTCGGCGGCCTTCTTTATCCGATCCTTGTGAAAGAGTCTTATCCGGAAAGATTCTCCTTAGGCTTGATGACTACATCCGGGAGCCTCGGACTACTCTTCCCGCCCAGTCTCCCGATCATCCTGTACGGAATTGTCGCCGGGATAAGCGTCGACAAACTCTTCGCGGCAGGCGTCATTCCGGGGATCCTGCTGATCATAATGCTATCTATGTTCAGCATATTTACCGGGGTCCGGTCAGGCGTCAAGCGGCAGGCATTCTCCGTGAGGGAGGCACTGAGCGCGCTGAAAGGCGCCGTTTGGGAAATTCCTCTCCCCTTCATTATCATCGGCGGCATCTACGCCGGCTTCTTCACGGCTACGGAAGCCAGCGCCATAATGGCTTTCTACGTCTTCGTAGTCGAGGTATTCATCCTCCGCGATGTGAAGTTCTTCAAGGATCTCCCCAGGATCACCAAGAAGAGCATGATGCTCGTCGGGGCGATATTCGTAGTCCTCGGCACAGCGCTCGGGCTCACGAACTACCTGATCGACGAGCAAATCCCGATGCAGCTGTTCCAGCTCATTCATCACTTTGTCGCGAGCAAACTTGCCTTCCTGATACTGCTGAATCTGTTCCTGCTCGTGATAAACATGGTCGAAATATTCTCCGCAATTATCATCGTAGTCCCGATCATCGTTCCTATCGCAGTCCAGTACGGCATCGACCCCGTTCACCTCGGCGTTATTTTTCTCCTGAACCTCGAAATCGGGTACATGCTTCCGCCCCTCGGATTGAACTTATTCATATCGAGTTTGCGTTTTGAAAAGGACATAGTGAAGATTTACCGGGCAGTCCTGCCATTCCTGGCGATAGCTTTGCTTGCCCTGCTGATCGTCACATACGTTCCGGATCTGAGTCTGTACCTGACGAGAATTTTGAAGATACAATAGATGAATACGCACCTGTTTGTCGCCGCGATATACGATACTCTGATGGTTCCGGCCGACAAACTCGGCTTCGAACAGGTGCGGCGAATGGTAGCAGAGAATGCTTCGGGCGAAGTTCTTGAAATCGGAGCCGGCACGGGTCTGAACTTCAGACACTTTGAAAACGCGAAGCATGTTTATGCGATCGAACCGGACCCTTACATGATGTCTCACGCCGTTCGCCGAACAGAGGAGCCTGTCGTTCTGACGCGGGCTGAGGCGGAGCATTTGCCGTTCCCTGACGACTCGTTTGACACGGTAGTTTCCACTCTGACTTTCTGCACGATAACCGATCCTCTCGTTGCTGCCAGGGAGGTCAGGAGAGTGCTCAAGCCGGAAGGTTGCTTCTTCTTTGCTGAACATCCGATCGCCGAGAGGCCATTTCTGGCACGCGCGGAGAAATTCATGGCACCTGCCTGGAAACTCATTGCAGGCGGATGCCGTCTCGACCGGGACATCCTTTCGTTCTTCAGGTCCGCAGGGCTTAACATTTCCGAGATTATAAGAGTCGATTCCTTCTTCGTCGCGGGCAGAGCATCGAAAGATGCCCGCTGCACAACACCGGGATTTATTACATGAAATACGCCGTCATCTCGGACATACATTCGAACCTGGAGGCGCTCACCAAAGTAATGGGTGAAATAAAGGCCAAGAAACCGGATGAGATCATATGCCTCGGGGACGTGGTCGGTTACGGCGCCAATCCGAACCAAGTAGCGGAAATCGTTCGAAACGAAGTGCGGCACATAGTCAGGGGAAACCACGACGATGCTCTTTTCGACGAGACCACGTTTTCCATGATCAATCCCTTCGCACGGGCAGCCATAGAGTACACAAGGAAGTCTCTTTCTCCGGATAATTATGAATGGCTGAAGAACATCCCGATGATGGAACAAATGGACGATGTATTGTTTGTCCACTCTTCCCCTTCCGAGCCGCACGAGTGGAAATACGTGTTCACCGAAGCCGATGCTCAAACCGAACTATCGTCCTTCGAGGAGAGGATATGTCTGATAGGGCACACTCACGTACCGGTCATCTTCAAGAAGAAGATCTCCGAGTCACAGGTAAGGGAGCTGATAAACGTCGGGAGTGTGGGGCAGCCGCGGGACGGAGACAACCGATCCAGTTTCGGAATTATCGACACCGGGGACTTCACGTACGAGAATTTCAGGATAGGGTACGACTACAAAGCCGCGGCGAACAAGATAATTGCCGCAGGCTTGCCGCCGTTTCTTGCCGAACGGCTCCATAAAGGGAGATAACCAGGGGCCTGAAGAACCACAGGCTGTCGTAGAATTTCCGGAATCTAACCTCCAACAATTCAGGTTAAACTGCTTCCGGAAAACCGATGCCTCGATCCGCATAAATGGTCTGGAAGCAGTCTCCTTCTACAGGCGGCAGAATAGAATCGCGCAAAGGCGCCCGGTCGATTCCGCAGCGCCTTCGCAATGGACACTTCAATGCAGAAAATCATCGATAGTCTTGATGAACATGTCCGGCTGATCGACAAACGTCATGTGGCCGCTGTCCGGGAATATCACCAGCTTGGAGCCGGCGATCTTCTCGTGCATTTCCTCCGAAAGAGACTGCGGGCACTCGTCATGATCGCCGCAGGTTATCAGGGTCGGCACCTTGATCGTCGACAGCCTGTTTACATACTCTACCGACTTGAGATTCCCGTCGATCACAAACTCGCCGTCCGAACCCCACATCTCGCGGTAGAGTCTCCAGGACATCACTCCGTTGGCGATCGGGTCATAATTGGGGTCCGGCCTCCGGTGGTACAGATAAGGGAAATATGCCTCTCCCCATGCCGCCACCATGTAAGCGTCCGGGTACCTGTTTTGCTGGTACGGCAGCCCGTGACCGAACAACCCGGCCTTTTCCATCTTGTCGATTTTGTCGCGAAGCTCCGGCGACATCTTCTCTTTCATTTCCTTGAAGACCTGATTCATCTGCGATGTACTCGGGAACGTGCTGCAAAGAATGAGGTGGGTGAGGTTCTGCTGATACTTCAGCGCATAAGCCTGAGCGAGGACCCCGCCGTATGAATGTCCCATGAGACTTATCTTGCCGAGGTCGAGCGCCTTTCGAACGGCTTCCACATCTTCGACCATATTGCCGACCGTGTACTTCGCCGAATCTTCAAGACGCTGAGATTGTCCGGAACCGCGTTCGTCGATGAATATCAGCCGGTTGCGTTCGGCAAGCGGAACGAGATAGGGAAGGAAATAGTCGTGAGACGCGCCGGGTCCGCCGTGAAGAATCATCAGCGGTTTGCCTTTCCCGAACTCCTCATAGTATATCATCACTCCGTCGGCGTCCACATATCCCTGCTGGATCTCATAAACGTTGCTCGATACCGTTGTCTTAGTAGAATTTGTCCGGCATCCCGCGAAAAACTGGGCGGCCAAAAGAACCATAGACACAGTCAAGATTCGTCGCATTGAATACCTCCTCCGGTTGGTTTGTGTTGTATTTCTCTCAAAGACAGGGAATGGAAAAAGTCCCCGTCTTCCGTCAACTTGGCACGCTTGATAGAGCAAAAGAATTTGTGAAACGCTGAAGAGAACTCAAAACCTAGAGGGGAATCCTCTTGTGGGACTCTAAAGGAATATTGGAATAATGGAATTACGACTTACGAAGCAATAGAGAGGCAATCCCCGGGCAAAGTCCGGCGAGGACTGCGGTCCCTATCCTACCGCCGTTCTTTTCCTTGCCTTGTACCGTTCGTCGTGGTCAAGGATCCTCTCGCGCAGTCGAATCGACCTCGGCGTGAACTCTACATATTCATCGTCGTTGATCCACTCGATGGCTCTCTCAACCGTCATAAGCACGGGCGGCTCGAGCCGTATGGCCTCGTCCGCACCCGAAGCCCGCATGTTCGTCAGGTGTTTCGTCTTGCACACGTTCGCGACGATAGTATCCTCGCGCGCGCTTTCACCGACGATCATGCCTGCGTAGACCTGGGTGCCCGGCTCGATGAAAAAGGTCATTCTCTCGCCGAGCTTCCACATCGCGTAAGCGACCGCCGTGCCCGTTTCTAACGCGACGACCGCACCCTTGCTGCGCCCTTCGATTTCCCCCTTGTACGGCTCATATCCGTGATAATTATGATGGAGAATCCCCGTCCCTTTCGTCTGCGTCAGGAACTCCGTCCTGAACCCGATAAGTCCCCTTGCGGGCACGATGAACTCGATCCTCGTATTGCCGTGACTCGGCATGAGGTTTTTCATCTCCGCCTTTCTCCGGCTGAGGTTGTCGATCACCGTCCCGACGTATTCGTCCGGGACGTCTATCACCACATGCTCCACAGGCTCGTGAAGCTCGCCTTTGATCGTCTTGAAAATAACCTTGGGCTTGCCCACCTGAAACTCGTACCCCTCCCTCCGCATAGTCTCGATTAGAATTGCGAGGTGAAGCTCACCCCTCCCGCTTACCGTGAAGACGTCGGGAGTATCTCCGGGCTCGACGCGCAGGCTCACATTCGCCCGCAGCTCGCGCATCAGCCGCTCGGACAGATTTCTCGTCGTAACGTACTTCCCTTCCTTGCCTGCGAACGGAGAATTGTTGACGACGAAGTTCATAGAGAGGGTCGGCTCTTCGATGTTTACAAACGGGAGCGGGGTGACATCGGCAGGGTCGCAGATGGTCTCGCCTATGTCGACGTCTTCCATCCCGGCAATTGCGATGATCTCTCCGGCACTGGCTTCAAGGGTTTCGTTTCTCTTCAGGCCCTCGAAGGTGTAGATCCTGGTGATGCGGGCATCTTCAACCTGCCCTCCCTTGTGAACGACTCGCATCGGCGCGCCGTCTTTGATCGTTCCCCGGAATATCCTGCCGATACCCAGACGGCCTATGTAGTCGTTGTATTCGATGTTCATCACCAGCATTTGAAACGGAGGTTCGGCATCCGCGGGAGGTTCCGGAATCTGCTTCAAGATGGTCTCGAAGAGCGGGGAAAGATCGTGACTGTCGTCGTCCAGCGAATACTTCGCGATCCCCTGCTTGGCAATCGTATAGATTACCGGGAAGTCGATCTGTTCGTCGGTGGCGCCGAGAGATATAAACAGATCGTAGATCTCGTTCAAAACCTCGCCCGGCCTTGCGTCCTTCCTGTCGATCTTGTTTATGACGACAATCGGTCTCAGGTTGAGCTCGAGTGCCTTTCGCAGTACGAATTTGGTTTGAGGCAGGGGTCCCTCGGCAGCGTCCACAAGGAGAAGCACGCCGTCCACCATCATGAGAGTCCGCTCGACTTCACCGCCGAAGTCGGAATGACCCGGCGTGTCGACGATATTTATCTTGACATCCTTGTATTTTACAGATGCGTTCTTCGCCAGGATTGTGATTCCTTTTTCCCGTTCCAGATCGCTGGAATCGAGGATTCTAGTGCCCAGGTTCTGATTTTCCCGGAAGGTGCCGGTTTGTTTCAGCATGTAATCGACCAGAGTCGTCTTTCCGTGGTCAACGTGGGCAATTATGGCTATATTTCTCAGTTTATAATCTCTCATCTCGAAAGTTGTTCTCCATCGAATCTTCTCTACAACCGGGTTAAATTACCGCGCTTTCGGCGCGGTGCACTGGCGAGATTGTGCTCTCTCCAAACTGCTTATCTGGAGTAACTCTACTATGCTTTCATAAGATAACTAAATCGCGCCATATAGAAAAATAGCCCGCGTTTCCGGACTCAGGGCCTCATTCCGCTAGAGAGGCAGTTACACCCTCATTGACCTGCAACCGCACAATCTGTCTGCGGCCACCAAATATCGACTAGCTAAACCCATATCAAGAGTTATCTCACCTAATTTTCGGCAATTTGAACTATTCTCACAAAGTCGCTGTTGAGTATTTAAACGCCGAACGGACGAATGTAGGTGTGTTAGGTTTCGTATTCGATGACTATTCCGTTCGGCTTTTTTTTCAAGAACGGCCTCGGAAAAAGACAGAACACTGGTGATAAAAAGCCAACTGATTCTTCGTCGATTGACACGTCTTTTTGCCGCTCTAAGAAAAATACCTCACAGCCAGCGCAACCCGTTTCCTTTCCTTCCCCAAGGCTCTGCGTATCGGCAGCCCTTAGTGCCGCGTGTGCTATTCGTATTCCCTCCCTCCTGACCAGTCTCCATGTGCCGCCGTTGCCAATGCGTTCGACTCGATCCTTATTCGCCTTTGCAGGAGGAGCGCGTTCAGAATCATAAATGTCACAGCGGTAAAATAGCAGGAGAAAATAAGCGGGATGACGGCAAACTCGGTAACGACCGCCAGGTAATTTGGGTGACGCAGGACTCGGTAAGGTCCTTTACCGATCGCCGGATGCCCGGGCAGAACTATAATTTTCGTGTTCCAGTAGACGCCTAACGAGTGTATCGCCCAATACCTCAACAGCTGGGCTGCTACAAAGATTGCCGCAAACACAAACCATTCCCGGCTCAGGACACGATTGAAGAAGATTCTCTCCAGGACGAGGGAAACAAAGAAAGCTGCGTGCATTCCAACGATAACCCTGTAGCCTCTTGCGTCTATCTCCCGGGCACCTCGCTGCCTCAGCTCCCTTTCATGCCGCCTGGCAATACCGAGTTCAAACAGCCGTTGTACGAGAAGAAGGGCGATGAAGCCGAAGAAGTATATCAATCTGTCTCAAAGAGGATCAGTTCGGAACTGAAGCCGGGCCCGAGCGCGGAGATGAGGCCGTATTCATGCGGTCCATACTCGTGGCTCTGCAGAAATTCCCTGAGGACGTACAGAACTGTCGGTGAGGACATGTTCCCGTGCTCACGGAGGACTTTTCTGGTATACCGCAGCGCTCCTTTCCCTAACCCTAATGCGTCTTCATAGCCTTCAACCACCTTCGTTCCACCGGGATGGACTACATAATGCTTGATGTCCGCAATGCCGATTCCGTTTAGAGAAGCCAGGTCGCTGATATTCGGTTTGACTAAAGTTCGGACAATGGTGGGTATATCCTTACTGAAAATCACCTCGAGGCCGTCATCTTTGACCTCCCACCCCATGACATCGAGAGAGTCTTCATAGATCGTCGAAAGCGAATTCAAAAGCTTCATTCCGTTTCTTCGGCTCAACGGATGCTCGTCGCCGACTACAAGAACTGCTGCCGCCCCGTCGGAGAACAAGGAGGTGCCTATCAAATTACTTTTCGAATAATCGTCCTTCCTGAAAGTCAGCCCGCAAAGCTCGATCGCGATAACGAGTACCGCATGTTCCGGCTTCGCGGTAGTGTATTCAAGCGCGCGACTCAGCCCGGCAGCGCCTCCCGCACACCCGAGTCCCCAGATGGGCGTTCTCCTTATGTGACGGTCGAACTTCAGTACGTTAAACAGCTTTGCATCTATGCTTGGGGTTGAAATGCCGGTGGTCGAAACGAATATCACGTGATGAATATCCTGCGGTTCGAGTCCGGCTCCGGCCAGGCATCGCTGCGCGCACGCGGCGGACATTTTCATCGCACTCCTGACATAAAGATCGTTCCTCTCCGCAAACCCATGAGCTTCGCCGTACCACGCTTTCTCTTCGGTAAAATGTCGTGATTCGATGGATGCATGATCGAAGACGTTTATCAACCGGTCGACATCCCCCCGGCTTTTGGAAAAAAGCTCGTGTGAGAACTCACGCACATCGGATTGCGCAAGCCTCGTAGGCGCATCCTCAGTCGAAACCGAGATGACCCTAGGCATTGAAAGGCTCCCCCTTCTTGCTTCGCCCGCCGAAGGCAGGTGGCGCATCGGCCATGAGGGAACGTGGCCTTAATTTATTAACCAACGGGGCG
Organism: Candidatus Kryptoniota bacterium; assembly: GCA_046705025.1. GTDB lineage: Bacteria > Bacteroidota > Ignavibacteria > Kryptoniales > JAKASW01 > JAKASW01. The sequence continues at coordinate 62,540 of JBJKQU010000154.1, forward strand.
CGCATGCGACAATCGCTTTTGCGGCAGGGGCTCATATCGTTATTTTGTAAGGTCGCTTTTGGTTCCATGCGGTCCTTTTTCACTTTAGCCCTCGACGCCGAAGTGCGCGGCAGGAACAACGAGGTAATTGTAAAACGAAGTCCTGATGGTGGAATAGATGAAGAAATATATAATGTTGCTCGCGGCGGCATTTGTCATATTGCAATTTAGTCCTGCGCTAGCTCAGCCAGGCGGCAAAGCGAACGTTTCACATATAGTTCAACAGACTCCCCGGCGAATAAATTCCGGCGGCGGCGTGAATACGGGGGACACGGCCTGGATGCTCGTCTCGACGGCACTTGTTATGCTGATGACACCCGGGCTCGCGCTGTTCTACGGCGGAATGGTCAGACGCAAGAACGTGCTCGGCACAATAATGCAGAGCTTTATTGCGATGGGGGTTATCACCGTCCAGTGGGTGTTGTTCGGTTATTCGCTCGCCTTCGGGCCTGATGTCTTGCACCTGATCGGCAGCCTGAAGTGGTTCGGGCTCAGCGGAGTCGGGATGGCCCCCAATCCGAGCTACGCGCCGTCGATTCCCGCCGAGACATTCATGCTTTTTCAAATGATGTTCGCAGTAATAACTCCGGCCCTGATAACGGGGGCAATTGCGGAGCGGTTCAAGTTCAAGACCTATCTGGTATTCCTGCTGCTGTGGGCAACCGTCGTCTACGATCCGCTCGCGCATTGGGTATGGGGAGTCGGCGGTTGGATAAGGGCATTGGGTGCGCTGGATTTCGCCGGCGGACTTGTGGTGCATGTCAGTTCCGGTATATCGGCGCTCGCGGCCGCAATACTTATCGGGAGAAGAAGGGGCTACGGCCAGGAGCCGATGCCGCCGCACAACATGACGATGACGCTGATCGGAGTGGCACTGCTTTGGTTCGGATGGTTCGGGTTCAATGCCGGCAGTGCGCTCGCCTCGGGAGCTCTAGCGACTTCTGCATTCGTCGCGACGCAGGTAGCTGCCTCTTCAGCAGCACTCTCCTGGATGTTCGCAGAGTGGTACACAAGAGGAAAACCCACCGTCCTCGGTGCCGCCTCGGGAGCCGTTGCCGGCCTGGTGGCGATAACTCCAGCCTCGGGTTATGTCGGTCCGCTGGCTGCAATGCTCATTGGGTTTGTCGGTGGCGTCGTCTGCTTCACGGCAATCCGGCTAAAGGAGAAATTCGGTTACGACGATTCACTCGACACTGTAGGTGTGCACGGAGCCGGGGGTGCATGGGGTGCAATTGCTACCGGCCTTTTCGCCTCGAAGCTGATCAACACCGCGGGTGGCAACGGGCTCTTCCATGGCAACCCGTCACTGCTCGGCGTACAGGTCCTCGCCTTGATCGTCGCATTGGTCTACGCGTTCGGAGTTACTTGGCTGATTCTCAAGATCCTCGACAAGACGATGGGACTCCGCGTTTCTCCGGAGGATGAGGTCGACGGACTGGATCTGGCTCAGCACGGCGAAAGCGGTTACGTCTTCGAGGAACTCTGAAGCTTTCACACCGGCGACCGGACAGCTTTAGAAAGCTTGGGAACCGTTGTCGGCATGCCTTAATTTTTTAAGAAAATAACCAAAATTTTTGAGGCCATGTTGACAGGCCTCGTATGCGTGAATATATTAAAATTGTGAAAAGAGAAAGGAAAAGCGGAATGTTGCGGAAAGAATCCGAATGGGAGGTTCCTTGCGACGTGTGCAAGGGAACACGCTATACCGGAGTCGAGCAGAACGGCGAGGGATACCAATTCATCGAATGCGAAAAATGTCATGGCACCGGTTACGTGTCGGTAATCCAGTTCGGATTCTCCAAAGAAGAGGATGAAGAGTAAGACAAGACCCTCACCAAGGTTTTTGGTCAGTCACATCCGATAGAAATCTTGCCACGGAGCATAGGCCCCGTCAAGGCACCTCTCAGTTAAGTCCATCTATCGCGGATTACCGAACAGGGATCCCGCCCGAACCGATTTGGAAAATTCATTCCATCAGGCGAAACTGTATCCAGTTCTAACGACTACATATTCGCCGATTGAATGCTTGGATCATGATCGAGGATGAAATTCAAATAAACGACTCGCTTTCCATTCCGCTATCGGGACTGAGATTCCGCACATCGAGAAGCGGAGGACCAGGCGGACAGAACGTCAACAAGGTGTCGTCGAAAGTCGAGTTGCTCTTTGACGTGAGGCGCTCTGCTCTCTTTTCCGCAAGCGAGCGCGAGAGGATATTAACTCGTCTCGGGACGAAAATCGATTCGGGGGGTGTCCTTCACCTGGTTTCACAATCATCGAGAAGCCAGCTGGAGAACAAGGAGCGCGTCATATCCGAGTTTGCCCGACTCCTGCGAGGGGCACTCAAGCCGGTAAAGAAAAGAATCCCCACGCACCCTTCGAACGCCGCGAAGGAAAAAAGGCTGAAGCGAAAAAAGATCGTCGCAGAAAAGAAGAAGATGAGGAATGCCCGTAATCCCGATCAGGGCTAGATGTAGTCGTTTCTATCCTGAACGTTATTCAACACTTCGCCGTGCACAAATCTAAGAATGTTTTCCAGTGCCGCCTCGAGGGCCCTGTGATGAATCCCCCTGATCAAGTATGAGTTGTGAGGGGAGCCGAGAAAATTGTCGAGCTCGAAGAACGGGTAATGTACTTCGTACTTTGTATGGTTGAACGGCTCGATCCACCATGATTCGATGCCTGCCTTGAATGCCGGATTTGCCTTTAGATGTTCGTACAGGCTCCTTTCGTCTACCAGGTCTCCCCGGGCGACGTTTACGAAGACCGCGTCCCGCTTCATCAAATTGAGCTCCCTCGCCCCGATCAGACCTCTCGTTTTCTTATTCAGCGATATCGCCAGCAAAAGGAAGTCGGATTGACCGAGGACATGATCAAGATCAGCGAGCGTGCCAGCGAAGTCGACGCTTTGATCTGTGCTTCCCGTGGAGTTGATCGCGAAGATTCTCATACCGAACGCCCGGACAAGTTCGGCGACCCGCTTTCCGATTCCGCCGAACCCGACTATACCCAGCGTCGAGCCGCCCAACATTTTGTGCCTAGTGGCCTGGTCGAACTCGCCGTGACTCAAGCGCTTGTGGAGAGGGAGAAAGCTCCTCGCGAGGGCGATCATCATCCCGATGGCATGCTCCGCGATAGGTTCGCTGTATGCCCCGCCATTGCTGCAAACTGTGACTCCTGGATCCAGTTTTAAATATGGTATTATATCGGCACCCGCAAGCGTAATCTGAATCAGCTTCGCATTCCCGAGAAACGGCACCTCGTCTTCCCCGATGTCGCGACGAAAATTCGCAGCAAGAACTACGTCCGCATTCTCCAGTAGGTGCCTGCGGCCCTCGCGGTCCGCACGTGCAAGGAAGTCTATTTCAAACTCCCCGCCGGCTTTACGCGCAATCAGATTCGCCATTTCTTCATTAACTCTTTGTGCTACGAGAAGTCTCATCTCTTGCCTCGGTTGACTTGCCTTTTTGAATCTAAGGGTGAAGGAGAGGTCCCGCTATCTGGGCCGGGAACATCCGGTAATCATTGAAATCTGTTCAGTATGTGATTCACATCGTCAATATTGCTCAGCAGGAAGACAAAAGTCTCGATAGTCAAAGGAGCACCGATAGTCATTCGAATGTGTGCTGCCACGGCTTCCTGCAACACTCCATAGCTCGGTGAATGCTCCCACTTTTCAAGCTTGAAATCATATCCCGAGACTCCCCTGGATTGGAATTTTATGAGTGCGAATTCCTCTCCCTCGAGGGCTACGAAATTACGCCCAAGGTCCGTCACCCTCAGGCCGGGAGCGAAATGGAACATCAGGTCGATCGCGTGTTCCTCTTTGCCGACGAAGTTGTCCTCGATTAAGAAGGTACGCTGGTGCTTGTTGAAAGTAATTTTCCTCTTGTGCGTGATCGGCATCGGAAGCCGCTCGTACGCGTGGTGCTGCGCTTCGATAATATCCTGTTCGTCGTTGGAAGTCCACCGGATGAGTTCAGGCAGCGTCCGGTCTTCTTTCACCGACCACAGGCCGGAAAATTCGGCCTGCTCGTGTCCGTCCACCAATGCTGTGCTGTGCGAGACTGTCGACCGGAGCCTGTCCCGCCGAGCGGGGTTGCAGGAGTAGCAGTATGTCCCCCTGTCGACAAGGAACGGGACCTTTCCCGAAATAGTAAAGCTGAGGACATCATTGTGCCCGTGACCTCCGCGTCCGCTCTTGCCGACGTCGCCGAAACGGAAGGAACACGAATCCTTCTCCGTCGTCAGGAACGCGAACCCGCCCTCTTTGAAAATCACGGACTTCGCGGCGGGATCGGACTGAAGTGACGAGAATCTTTCAAAACCTTCGCCGCCCAGAAGCAGGAGTGCGAGTTCGCTGAAGTTCGGGGCCGCGCCCTTCAGATCCCGTCTTCCGAATAATACGGCGCCGAGCGAGATTAGGTCACGATGGTCACTGTAGTCGATTTCAGATCTCATTTTGAAAACTCGTCCGTCGTCCGCGTCTCCTACATTGGGCGCCCTGCCGTTGCGAGTCGTGGCGGATGCTAGAAAGAAGAACATTTTCTCCAGTCTGTCCAGAAAGCCTTGGGAGACCTTGAAATTGTTAAGCTTGAGGAGAACATAGGCTGAAGTGAATAACTCCGTCACAAGGCGCTGATAACCGATCGATTTCTCATAGTGGGTCCCGTCCGAGTAAACCTGACCCATCATCTCCTTTTCCAGTTCCCTGCTCGCGAAATTGACCCATCGCCTTCCGTCTTCAGTGTCATAAAACAGGACGCCGATGTAGATTAACCCGACAAGATCAGAAATGTAGTGATTGCCGTTTCTCAGGCTGCGCTCCAGGTTGTGCCGGACATGAACGCCGTGCTCGTAGAGAACACACAAGAATCGCATGACGAAGTCGCCGTCTATCCTGTTTGAACCCGCAAAGAAAAGAAAGCCGACAATGAGATTCATCGCCCGTATCGCGACCTCCATCGACGTATGCCAGTTGATTCCATAGCCGACCGGATTGCTCTTTATCCAGTCGTTCACGAGCGATTTGAACTTGTCGGTATGAGCCTCGCTGTGGCTTATCCAGTAGGCTTTTCCGAGCCAGATCGCCTGATGGAACCGGTTGACTTCCCACGGCACTTTCACATCGGAATGTTCGATGTTTGCGGTTACTGGTTCCGTGTCCCGCTTTCCCTCCCGCGGTTCGCCGATTCCCGTCTCCTCTCTCCTTTCTCCTTTCTCCTTCTTCCTTCCTCCCTTGTTAACCACGTCTATTCTGGAGTAGAACGCCAGCGGCCACCTCTTTCCCGATTTGAAATCGAGATGCCAGTCCATCTTGTCACCGAAAGAGTAAAGCTCCGAGCCCAGAGTTTTGTACTTGTTCTCGTGAACCATGTCGGCATCGTCCATGATGGGATCGAAGCCTCCAATGGATGTCATGAGGTTGATGTAGAACTCTTTTCGGTTCATGTCACTGAGGAAGAAGTGTTCGCGCAATGACCGCTTAAACCTGTCGACGAACTCAGTCCGGCTGTGGTTATCATAGCCGAAAGATCTCAGGAGTTCATCCGGGGTTATTGCACGGTGAAGGGTCCTTACCCTGAATCCGTGAATAGCCCTGGAGACTACCCTTGCATAAACGGCCCTTGCCAGCTGACGCGGGGATGGATCAATCATCTGCATGAATAGTTATGATGATTAAGGTAAGCAATCTTCCGAAAATTCTAAAGAAGACAGCCGGGGCCCATTTGAGGGCATGAGAGAGCTCCCGACAAAAAGATACATGAAAATGCGGGCGGCAGGGCTTAAATTATCTCCACATTGCGCAGACTCGCATTAAATGAACGTGTCGTCGAATAATTTCCTGTTAACCGAACAATTTTCTACGGGAGAGGAATGAGAATATCTATAATTGGTACCGGCTACGTCGGCCTCGTCACGGGTACCTGCCTCGCTGAGACGGGCAACCGAGTCGTATGTATGGACGTAGACGAAAAGAAGATTTCGTCGCTTGAGAAGGGCTTGTCCCCCATTTTCGAGCCCGGCCTTCAGGAACTCATTACCAGGAACTTCAAAGAAAAGAGACTTTCCTTTACGACGAAAATCCGGGTCGCCGTTCAATCTTCATCAGTAATCTTTCTCGCACTGCCGACGCCTCCCCAGGAAAATGGTAGTGCCGACTTGGAACATATCATGAAAGTGTCTGAAGAAATAGCAAGCCTCATCGAAGAACCGAAGACGGTCGTGATAAAAAGTACCGTTCCGGTAGGGACAAACGAACGTGTACGGCAAATATTCGAGAAACACTCAGAAATTCCCGTGGCTGTGGTTTCGAATCCCGAGTTTCAGAAACAGGGCGCGGCAGTTCAAGATTTTATGTCCCCTGACAGGGTAGTGGTCGGAACGAGTGATCGTGCTGCTGAGGAAGTGATGCGTGAGATCTATTCCCCATTCATGCGCCACTCCGATAGATTTATCATCATGGACGAGAAGAGTGCCGAAATGACCAAATACGCGGCCAACTCGTTTCTTGCAATCAAGATTTCATTCATGAACGAGATCTCCAGATTGTGCGACACCGTCGGCGCAGACGTTGAATTGGTTCGGCGAGGGATTGCAGCGGACCCGCGAATAGGCCGCCAATTTCTCTTTCCCGGGGTCGGATATGGCGGCTCATGCTTTCCAAAAGATGTGAAAGCGCTTATCAAAACCGGAGATGAGCACGGGGTACGGATGCCGGTCACTCTGGCTGCCAGCGAGGTTAACGAGACCCAGAAGGAATTCTTTGTCGACAAGATAAAAGGCCATTTCTCGGGCCAGCTGCAGAAAAAAATGTTTGCCGTGTGGGGCTTGTCGTACAAGCCTAAAACCGACGACATGCGCGAAGCCCCCGCCGCTGCCATCATATGGGCTCTATTGCGCGAGGGTGCCGATGTGGTAGCATATGATCCGGTGGCAGGAAAGAACGCAAGGCGAATATTCAAAGAGAAGGTCGACGGGGCAAAGGCCGAAGAGAAACACAGCCTCGGAAGGTTTAGACTTGCAGAGAAACCATATGAAGCTTTGAAAGGTGCGGACGCTCTGGTTCTAATTACCGAATGGCAGGAATTCAGGGAGCCCGACTACGACAGGATGAAGACGTTGATGCGAGGACGGGTTGTTTTCGATGGACGAAATGTCTACAGCCCGAGCAGACTTCAAGCAGCGGGATTTCAATACTACGGAATAGGGAGAAAGTAGAAGAGAAGGTTAGCAAACCGCTACTTCTGCCATCTCAATTGCATAGTGCCCCATCATGCGTTTCTTAGCCGTGTGAGCACGGCGCTTCTCAATTTTGAAAACGCAGTCGCCCATGTATCGGCAGGGCAACAATCCCGGCAATCCGACTCTCCTGTCATCTTTCTTGTTTTCTTATCAGAAGAAAAGGGGACGCTGGATCTAAAATCACTTCACGCCGGCTACTGCACCGAATTTGCAGGCACGAACTCTACTCCACCCATCAGTGTTCCGTCGTTTCCGTTTCCTGTGCGGTCGATGGCGCTGCGGTCGGAGCTGCTCTGGTTGAAATCCCAGTATCCGACAAGTCCGGGCTCGTTGCCCGTCAACTCTTTGTTCATGGTGGAATCGATCTGACTTTGAGTCAGAGCATAATTCCAAATCTCAAGGTTGTCCAGTGCACCACGGAACCAGAAAGGCGATCCTGAGTAAAATGAGTGGAATGTCTCTCCGAGTGTGAAACCGACATTGCCATAATAGATGGGCTGAGAATATGTTGAGTCCTTGACCAGCTTTCCGTTCATGTAAATTGACAGTGTGTGCCCATCGTAAGTGTAACCAAGATTAACCCACTGGTAGAACGGGATGCTATGCTGGTACGCAATGCCGGTCCCCATATTGGCCTGCTGGGCGACCGCAAAGCTGAATCCGCCGTTCTCGTACCTCATGTAGTATCCATTTGACTGATCCCAGAGGTCTTCGTTCGTGGGCATGAGCAAAGGAACCACTACCTGACTCGTCGTGTCGAACCATGCTTTAAACTCTACAGTGAACGTTTTAGGATGCAATATCCCGGATGCAGGAAACACTACCTCACCCGATGCGCCATCGAAATCGAGAGCCATGTTGCTCGCAACCGGACCGCCGTTCCCCCATGTCACCGTCACACTTATCGAGCCGCTCCCCGGAGCGAGCGTCAACTTTACGGGTGTCACTTCGCCCCCGAGCACATCAACATCGGCGCCGCCGGTGTACTTCAGCGTATTGTTTGCGTCATAGGCATTCACCTGGAGATGCCAAGTGCCAACCGGAACATTATCGAACCGGCATGTCGCCGTGTCGTTGGCAATCGCAAAATCCGAAGTCAGCGAGTCGTAGCCCTGACGTGAAAGCACGCCGACTATCGTCACAACATCCGAAGGTGCATCCCTCATTGATAGTCCAATTGAAACCATAGATGAAGTCTTTTCAGGAGACGGCCCTGTTATGTCGGATCTGCTGCAAGAACTCATGAGAACCGCCGCGGAAAGCAAAAACGCAGTTAAAATTCCCCTCACAACTACCTCCTTTCTATCACATGTAGCCTGGCTATTTTAGGCAGGTCGGTTGTGAAAGTCAAGGTTCCTGAAATCCGACATAGGGAAGTGGGTCGGTGGATTTTTGGGGCGGACGGGGCTGTTAACTACAAGATTGGGGACGAGGGTTGGGAGATCGGAGAGGAGGGGTTTGATGTCAGGATTTTGGTGGGAA
>JBJKQU010000155.1:0-4048 GCA_046705025.1 Candidatus Kryptoniota bacterium
AAGAATGGATCTTAAGCCCGCGCACGGTCTTTACTGCGCCGCGTGTCTCATACGTATCAGTGTCCACTTTCTCATGGAGTATGTCGCCTCGGACGGTGAATACGTTCTCCTTCCACGCATCTTCGACGTGTATTAGAGCACACTGGCGTGGACAATACACATAATGCTGCAGAGCGCTAATCTGAAAGAACTCATCTTCGGCAAGCGCTGCTGTTGACATTTTTAAAGCCACACTTTAGATTTGTCATCATGAAGTATATTCCCAGACTCCTTGAACCTGAGGTACAGCGGGCCGCACGGAATTTTCCCGCGCTGCTGCTGACGGGTGCACGTAGAACGGGTAAGACAACACTTCTGCGTCGGACGTTTCCTGAGGCGACTTATGTACTTCTGGAAAATCCGGATATTGTTGGCCGCTTTCGCGCCGATCCCAACGGATTCCTCGACAATCTCGTCCTGCCGGTTATCCTCGACGAAGTGCAGAACGTCCCGGAGTTGCTGAACTATGTCCGCAGCCGCATCGATGCGCGCCCGCGAAGGATGGGGGAGTGGCTTCTGACAGGCTCTCAGGAAGCTCCGATGATGACCGGTATTTCCGAGTCCCTCGCGGGACGGGCCGCGATCGTGAACCTCATGTCTCTTTCCCTGGAGGAAACGCCTCGCGTGAGTATCGTCAGCGGCGGCTTTCCTGAGGTTCTTTCCCGGCCATCCGCATCCGATCTCTGGTTTGCGTCGTATGTGCAGACGTATTTGGAGCGCGACGTCCGGCAGGTGAGCAGTATCCGCGACCTGGCAACTTTCCGGCGATTCCTCGCATTGGCTGCATCGCGGGCAGGTCAGATGTTGAACCGTGCCGACTTTGCGGCAGGGATGGCAGTCAGCGTGCCCACGATTTCGCAATGGTTGAGTATTCTCGAGACGACGCAGCAGATCATTCTTGTTCCGCCGTTCTTCGAGAACTTCGGAAAACGGCTCGTAAAATCGCCCCGACTCTTCTTTGCCGATACCGGTTTGCTCTGTCATCTGCTGGGGATCGAATCCGGCCGCGAGCTGGAGAAGTCTCCGTTTCTCGGTCCCGTGTTCGAGAATTTCGTAGTAAGCGAGATTGCGAAACATCAGGCAGGCAGGGGGCAACGCCGTGAGTTGTATTACTTTCGCGACCGGCAGGGCCTGGAAGTCGATCTCCTCATGCCGCTCGGACCGGGGAAACTGCTCCTCGTCGAGGTGAAAGCGGGCAGGACAGTCTTTCCCGGCGACGCGGTGCCGCTCCTTCGTCTCCGAAAGTCCATGAAGTCCTATGAATCGACCTGTCTTGTTGTTCATAGACCTTCCCGGAGCAATAAAGGCATCACAGCGATCGAACCCGGGGTGAAGGCAGTATCCTTGCCGGATGCGCTTGTGATGCAGCGGTAAAACGGAGAACGGCCGGAGTTTGTAATGCTGAAGGCACCGGCACTCGCGCTCTGCGTTCTCGCGGAAAGAATCGATAAGGGGGAGATTCCTTCGATGCCATTAACGATCTCCTTCCTTGCTGCATGACTCAATGGCCGTTCCGCATTGTGGTCTTCTGTTTCCATAAGCACTCTGGCCTTTGATCAAGGCTACCTTCAGCTTCGGTCGATGGAGGAAGATAACCTTGTACCAAACCACCTGCGCCTCTGGTCCCTAACTAACAGCTACCTTCACCATTGTTTCGAGCATCGGTTTCTCATCCAGCAAAATTTCGTAGTCCGCAAAATCTCTGGCGGGGCCTTCGGTTGTCCGCTTCTGTGAAACGCGTGAGAAAAGCTCATGAGCGGGCTTGTTGCCCAATGCTGTCTGGTGTTCAAACACGACAAGTTTCCTCGTGCTCATGAGTCCCCGCGCCGCCGAATGATCATGCTCGAACATTTCCTGCAGTGCTTTCCAGAAAAGGTCGAGGTCCTCCTGCGAGAAGCCTGTTTGTTCCGCAAGATGCGCGGAGACAAAGCCGTGTGCACGATACAAGCCGTAGGGAACAGTGTATTTGCGGCCCATTTCTGATCCTCCGGTTTCAGCTCTCTCCGTTGTCGTTTTAGCGACTCTTGTTATGCTATGCTCAAGTGCGACGACCGGCTCAACCGATCTAGCGAATGTTAATTGGATCGGCCCGCGGACCTGCCCTGCGTTGGCACCAGTGCTCATTACGGCTCCGAATGTCCTGACATCATAGAAATCCGCACACATTCTTTCGCGTCCCCGCGCTATCTCTCCCCCTTGCGCAATCCCCTTCTGATTTCGCTTTTTACCGTCGACTTCTTCAGCCGGCTCCTTTTCTAAATCGACTTTCAACTTCTTATATGCGTCTGCTATCAAATCATTAAGCACCACTTTTTCTTTGACGAAAATATCATATCCCGGCGTAGGTGTTCCATTAGATACAGGTGGTGCCATCTGGACATAGTTTCTTACTTTGCGTTTGAGGCAGACATCTGTAACTAATCCCATACCTGTCTCCGCATCGATGCGGGGAAGATTGCCTGCATCAGGGTCTCCGTTGGGATTGCCGTCTTTCACATCGAAAAACAAGACGAAGTCATAACGCCTCTCGATCTTACTCATTTCAATGCTCCTTCCTCGTCAGTTGTTGTTGTCAGTTCTGGTTCGCCTGAACTTTTTTTGCCTGCAAAGAATTCCTGTCGTTGATGATAATACCCAATCGCAAAGAGCGCCTGCTGCTCCATCGTCAAATGAGCGGGAATATTCTGTGCATTCAGCTTGTCAATAATTTCCCCCTTGATCTTCTCGAAGAATCCTTTGGACTTTTCAAGTTTCCCCAGATGATGCCCATAGAGCTTTTCCAGCAATGGCAAAACAGTAATTGGCGTAGAGGAAAAAGCACCGTAGAACCGGTCACGTATTCCGGCGTTGGGCTCCCTGTAATTGTTTGCGGCGTTCTGGACCTGTTCAAGGACCGAAAACAGCCTCCCAAGCAAATAACCCGGGCTCGTGTTCGTTCTGTCGAGTGACACTGCGACCTCCTTTTCCAAGGGTTTATGAATGCGATTGAAGCGGTTGATAAATGCTTTAAGAATTGCCGCGCGAACGTGCGTGACTTTTTGTTCAGCCCGGATCCGCCTGATGCACTGATGAAGAAGGGTTATGGGATAGGGAGACCCGTCAAGGATGCTTTCGACAACCGCACCGGCGGTATTTGGAGCGACATTCTCCATTTTATATTGAAGTGCAGTTGAAGAGAGTATCCGATGAAGAGAAAGATACTCCGGATCAAACGGGCTTCGTACAATATTGAAATCGTCGAAGTGCATTTTTATTTTTTCGGCAAACTCTCTCACGGTCCCTGTTCTCCAGAAGCGCACAGAAATTCTGGCAGCGTTGGGTGAAAGCCCAAGTACGTAGAATTGGTTTCCTTCCTCAAGCGGGAGTTTTCCCGTATATGCCGCCTCGTACAGGGCTTTAACGGCTTCAGTATTTTGGTCAGGATTATCTTTCGAATCTGATATATACCAGGGAAATCGCTTTTCGAGATCAAATGACTTTGCCCTTCTTTGCGCCCAGAACACCGCTGTCGAATCAGCAATAATAATCTTGTTGGCATTTGAATTGAGAAGGAATTTCAAAGCAGTGCTATATGCCGATTCGGCTGAGAGCGAAACAGGTGCATTGAAAGCCTGCTCTTTGTAGTATGAATCGAACCCGGAATTTTTCTGAATCCCGACCAGCTTTGCATTGCTTTTCGAGCCAATAATTGGGGTAGCTGCGTGAAGACGCGCTATCGGCCCCCTTTTGCCGGTTATAAGGCAGGCGGCTTCATATGTATCCGCTCCATTACTTTCTTCGCTTTCGGCGCGAGAGAACATCTTACTTTGATATTCGGAGACGATCGGGCGTTGTGGAATAAGTTCCGTGTCGCCATCCAATTGGAATGTCAAATTGCATCCGGCAATTTTTGAACACTCCGCCCAATTAGCGTGCTTCTTCACTTCTCTTTCTTGATGAGATTCGTAAAAGCCTAGAACTGCCTTCACTCCTTTATCTTCTTTCAATTCCTCGGGAAGGTCCTTAACCG
>JBJKQU010000156.1:0-33334 GCA_046705025.1 Candidatus Kryptoniota bacterium
GTGCCAGGCACCTGGTAGACAGTGGAATCGATCTGAATCGTGAAAGATGAGGTATCGACTCCGCTCGCAAGCGAAGGGAAAATGTAAACCGAGATCTCCGGACGGAGCGAACTAACGATTCCTGCTACTGAATTGGGCAGGAGACGGTAGATCGTTGGGCTCTTGATGAAAAGTACGGAGTTATTGCTATTGCCAGGATCCTGCAGCGGATTGAGCGGATCGGATAGCCAGCCGTTAAGAGAGCCGTTCTCGTTGATCTTATACTCATAGGCTCCCCGAGTATACGGTCCCTGAGCGAACCCGCCCACACGCAGCCGCACCGTCTTTGTCCAGACGCCTGAAGCTGAGTCCTTTGTCATGGCCGATGGAGCTCCCGCTGCAATCACGCCCCCGGAATTCGGCCCCCAATAGTTGAACTCTCCGGGCAGATAGACTACCGACGGATTTCCCTTCGATTTGTAGATGAAGGTAACATCGACGCTGTCCTCGAGCTGAGCCGATACCATGCCCGGCGACAACAGCATAAGTGCGACGATATACGGGACGAATCTTCTCATGTGCTGCATCCTCAGTATCTCCGGCTAATACTTGCCCGCGGGCAACGGATTTAAGTCCAGAGCATCTATGATCGAAAGCAGAAAGGCTTTTCAGGGCACACCCACTCGGCTCCGGAATTTGGGGCCCGCCCCGGCCATGACTGTGGCCGGGACGGACTGACCATAAGGAGATGTGGTTTCTACTTCATCAATACCATTTTTTTGACGCTGGAGAAACTGCCCGCATGCAGCCGGTAGAAATATGCGCCGCTGGCAAGTCTGCTCGCGTTGAATGTCGCCGAGTAGTTGCCCGCATGCTGTTGACCGGAGAACAGTGTGGCAACTTCCTGACCCAGCACATTGTATATCTTCAGTGTCACAAAGCTGTTCTTCGGAATCGAATAGTTAATCGACGTAGTCGGGTTGAACGGATTCGGGTAGTTCTGTGTCAGGCTGAACCCGGACGGGACCCCGTTCGGCAGCTGTTTGACATCGGTCCCCGGATTGTTCGGATCCATATCGCCAAAGTGGTTGTAAACCGACTCGTTCGCTCCAGACAGAGTAATCATGTGATTAACCCCTATGGTCGACTCGTTGTCTATAAGGCTTCCGTTGCTCACGACTCCGCCAATCGAAAGCGAATCATATCCATCGAATGTCGCCCCAAATTTGTACTCCACATACGAGGATACACCAGGGCTGAACGTCAGTGTAACCGTCCAAACGTTGTCCCCGGCGAGGCTGTCGCCGTGTGTCCCGTCATCATACATGCTGTGCAACTTTCGTGTTGAGTCGACTGCACTCGCCGTATCGGTGAGCGGCCAACCAGCACCCGGCCAATTCAAAGGTACGACACTGCCGGCGATCCAGACACCCTTGACACCTGTGATCGTGTTGTAATGGATTCCGTCGTAAGCGTTGTTCATATCAACATGGAAAACGACAATATCCTTGACCAAAGTGGGCGTGGTCAGATGCAGGTACGGCGTCCACTTTATCGTCGTGTCCGAAGTTGGAAAAGTGAACAAGTATCCATCAACCTGGCTCCCCGGAGGCGCGCTCTCATAACCGCTATTGCTAAAATTGTCCTTGCCCGCGCAATACGCTTTGTACCTTACGCTCGATCCAACAATGTAGCTGAGCGAAAGCTGAACCTCATACACGGACGGATTTTCAAAGCTGGCATACAACCTCGCTCCGCCCGTCCCCCATCCTGGCAGCGGCGATTCTCCATTTACGAACACGGAATCAACCGAATCGTTGAATCCCTCCGCTATAAGCTTCGACATATCGATCTGAAAAGTAATTGTAACCTTGCCGACAACTCCCGGCATCTTGTTGTTGATGTACGCAAGCGGAACCTCCTGGGAATCGTCGGAAGTGATGGTATAAGAACGGTTGCCCGACTCGACCCACGAAGATGCACCTGCGTGGTGGGTGAGGAACTGGTACAGGATTGCCTTTCCTGCTGCCGAATCCGGGAACACGATAGTCAGCGTGTAGATTGAGTCGTTGGCGCTGGATTGAGCCATCACAAACTTATCGTGGTCCCAGTTGACGCTGTCCCCCGCCATGATTTGAAAATCACCGCGCATTACAACGCTGTCGGTGGCGGGATCGAACGTGCCCGTCTGCATGTACGCGCCCATGTGGACTTGAAATGTGACGCTCTTGGAAGCCTGGGCTGTGCTGCCCATTCCCAGCGTTGCCACGAGTGCCACTGCAGCTAAAGCTAGTACCCGCTTTAACATGTCTTTACTCCTCTCTTTTGTGTTGTAATTGGTTCCATGTTTCAAATCGCGAAATACGATTTCTCAAATGAGCCCTTTTGACTAATTGACATGCCCTGTCCTTAATTAGAACCCAACGGTCAGTGCAAATTTTTGTATGTTCTTCAGCAAGCTGTAATTCTGATAAGCGTAATCAAGTCTAATTGTGAAACGAGATGTTATGTCATAGCTCAATCCCAGCCCCAATGTCAATCCCTCCTGGTTATCCGGGACGAAAAGGGATTTGTAGCCGATTCTCGCCGAGACCAGGTTATTCCAGCAATACTCGGCACCTAGATTCATCGACTGGACGTTGTCGCTCGGATGCATTGCATCCACGGCGAGCGTAAGCCTGTTGCTCGATGTGCTTACCACATCCATAGCGAGCCCTACTCTGAAGATCAGCGGAAGCGGATAAGAGGCAGTGTAATAGTTGGCCGGGATCTTCGAATTCGCCCCCACGACCGACTCATCCGGACTGACAGTCATGAAAAGGTCCGATCCGGACAACTTCATATCGGTCCCGAAATTCGCTATCTCCATTCCGATCTTCATGTTGTTGAACGGCGTGATATAGAGAAGCCCCGCATCCAGCGCAAAACCGGTAGCGGATTCTTTCCAGATCTGCTGAATTATCATCTTCCCGGTCCCGGCAATGGAGAATCTATCCGTCAGGTTCCTGGAATAGCTGAGACCTATGGCCCAGTCGTTTGCGTCCCATGTCTCGCCGGTACCGTCGGGTTGACCGACGGTCGTTACTTCGGAGCTGCCGTAGGCAAGGTTCGTCACGCTAAGACCTATAGCATCGTTCTCATCCAGTGCGACCACAGCCCCGAAGAAGTTGTAGCTTGTGCCGACAAGGTAATTAGTATGCTCGAGAACAGCCGCGGTCCGTCCGTCCCGGGAGATGCCTGCCGGGTTCCAGAAGAGCGCCGTCGGATCATTTGCAACCGCCGTGAAGGCACCGCCCATGGCGATAGCCCTCGGCCCGGCACCTATTCCCAGAAACGGCGCCGCGGTAGTCCCAACCTTGTTCTGGGCAAGGAGCTGGCCCGCCATCAAGAGAATCAAGAACGCCGATAGTCCATTTTTCATAAGCAGCCTCGCCTACTTTATGATCGCAAGTTTGCCGTATTTCTGCCCTACCCCCGGCGCATCGACCATGTACAGGTACACGCCATATGCGACCTCCAGGTTAGCAGATGTCCTGAGATCCCAATCAATTGAACCGTTGGAAATACCTTGTCCCGGCGGCATCTGCAGCTTTCTAACCAGCTCGCCACGCACTGTGAAGATATAGACCGTGGAATTCGGGGGGAGATGAATAAAGGTGACCTTTCTTTCCCCGCGCCCGCTGGTGATTCCAGGCGGCAAGGGCGGTTCCTGACTCGTCGCAGCCACGTAAGGATTCGGCACCACCTTTATCCGATCCATTGAGGTCGATGCAAGCTTTTCGTCCACTTTTGCCGCTTCCGTCGTGATCTCAAGCTGGTCACCCGAGACAAAGGGCTTCGTCGTAAAGAACTTCAGCGTATCTCCAGCCGACGGGAGCACATTTGTAGTATCAGTGCCGCTCACGTAAAGGAGCCAAGTGTAGTAAACCGTATCCTGACCGGCCGACCCTTTTCCCGGCTCATAGAGGAATACTCTGTCGAACGGAGAGAGCTGGTTGCAGTCCTCGTTGTAAGAAGTGCAGTTCGCTTCCTGGTAACCGTACGGGACCTGCTGTCCGGTCCGGGGGTCATAAATTCTGAAGTTCGATTGCCTCTTGGGGAGAGTCACCTGTCTGGTCACCTCTCCCTGGGTGTTGACTTGCGTCAGCGTTATGGCCGCCGATGTATCGGCCGGTGTCGAGACGGAATCAAAAACAAAGACATAGTCCCTGGGAAATGACACACCGGCTTCCCGGATCCCCGCTATCTTCAGAGGCGCAAAGTTGTACGGAAGATTGGGGAGCGCGTGCGTTCTGTTCCACCCTGATGCGGAAGCATCAAGAGTTGTGTTCCAATCATTCTGTACGTTGACATACATTCCATCGAACAAGAATTTGTCGCGGTCTCCCCGATCTGTTGCAGGGCTGAGCGGAACTTTCGACGAGCCACCAGACGCGGAGAACCTCATCGTGTCCGGAGCGGAAGAGTTAGAGTAGTCGATGATGTAATACCCGTCTGTCATCCTGACGACCCCGTTCAGGGTATCGGAAAAACCTACTCTGAATGTCTTGTTCGGAACCAGGCTGTCGATAACGACGGTAAGGTAGACCTTGCCTGTTCCCTCTACATTCCCAACGGGAGCAAGAGTGCTTGGCGCGTCGGGCCCGACGTAGCCGGCAGAGGGAGCTTGAGGGGCAACGCTGACTGTGTTTACATCCGTCCTGATCTTTCCGTTCGATGAAACGGTCACATACTTCGGATCCTCAGCGGGGTAAGTGTCGGCCTGCGGGTCGCCTGTCGTGTAGGCAGTGACCGCATAAAAGTACCTTTGACCATTCTGAAGCCCACTGTCGACATAAGTATGGACAAGACCGCCGTCGTCCCCCAGGTAAAACATCGGCAATTGTGCGATGTCTTGAGATGGAGGGAGGAAGTATCCGCTTGTTCCATCGTTGCGGTCAAAAACTGCTATCGGCTGCCCACCCGCTTCCGTGAAACCCGGATCGGTTGAGCGATAAATCTTGTAGCCTTCGAAGGATGGAGCGGTTTCGGCAACGTTGTCCCAACTCAGTGTGACCTTCCGGTCGCCGCACACAGCCGCAACATGAGGCTTTGGAGGGGGCATCACGAAGTCGTAGTTCTTGTCATAAATCCTCTGAACGATCTGTTTGTTTCTGAAGATCATGCTGGAGTCAGAGCCGAAGACCAGGGCCAGCGAAAAGCGCTCCGTGTGCAAAGGGAGAAGCGGGAAATAGCCGGATGAATAGATAAAGTCGCCATCCTGCGGATTCGCGGGTATAACGTCAAAGTAACCCGGCACCATCCTGCTCCAGAGCGTCTCGCTGTTGTTCATCGCCGGGGAAGCCGACTGGTCGAAGAAGTTGAAACTTGTGAGACCGATCTGGTCCGATTCGTTCACGTCGGTCCGGTCGAAGTGGGGCTCGCCTTCGGTGGGTAAAGCATCACCTTCGCCGGCATCCAGGGTAAAGGGAACACCGTCTGCACCGACATCGTCGTGCTTCGGATCCCAGTTCCCGTTTTCATCGCCGGACCAGTGCGATTTCACGGCCCCGGGGTACTTGCCGGTGACGGGATCCCTGGTCTGAGTATAGTCAGGCACCCATCCTGACACCGTCGTCCCCGGCCCGCTGTCACGGCTTTCATCGATCATGGTGTTGTTAAGGCCCGCTTGAGTGAAGTAATTCTTGTAGTATAGCGGTCTCAGATCCGTCCGGTATACCTGTCCCTGAGTGGTCTTGAAAACTCTTTGGTAGTGAATGCTGTAGTTTTCGTCTATTAAGCCGTTCAGGTTGTCGTCAAGTCCATTGTTGACGGTCTCCGTCAGGGTTTCTCCATTGTATATCAGGTATGCCGCTCCCAGAGAGTATACCGTAGCAGTATCGCTGTTGGACTTGAGGAGGGTATCAAGTCTGATAACGGTCCTGGCGTAAGTAGTCGGATCGATCGTGATAATTTCGTTGCTCGGCCAGTTAGAACTACCGCCTGTGTTGGCTCTGGAAAGGGTTCTCGAGGCGACGTATGAATTTGATTCAGAATTGAAAGTGAAATCCGACTGTTCAAACTTGGGACTATTAGGATCAACCGCGTCATTATCGTTGTCGATTCCGTCGTACTGGTTGCCGGGGCTCTCCAGGTAGGCATAACCCGCATAACCAATCTTTGTCCTTACTCCAGTCAAAACTCGATTAAGGGGGATCCATAGCGGGTCACTTGTTGCATCGTTCGAATCCCATGTGTATGTCAGATTGTTGTTGACATCGAAGAATCCCAGATCATCCCGACAGTCGACATAGTTCTGCCCCACGTCGCCGACGCAGCCTCCCACCACCTCGCCGAAAGCCGTCTTCTGGTAAGTAGTCGTGCCGATATTGGTTATATCATACAGCCAGAACAGGACATCCTGAGCCTGAACCTGGGACCATTGGAGACCCCTCACTCTGACAACGATCCCTATTCCATTTCGGGTCGTGTCGGTAGAATCTGGGTGAAACATGTTGCTCGTACGCTGCTGGATGCTGTTGTCCTGGGCGTCGTCCATCACCCAATACGATTCCTGGTCGGCACTGAAAACTCCCTTCCCGAAATAGCCGTTCCATTCCGCGTGGCCGGTTGTGTCGACCCAGTCCGGATGATCGGGCCAGAACGCAGGCCATGACGATGGAATGCTGCTCGATGCAACAGTGTCCTGCCCCGGATTAACATATCCCGGTTCCGGCTCGAAGCCCTGGAAATGACCGTCTGCCGGATCGGTCTTGGCCGCCTGACCGGTTCTCGGCCCCGGAGAGATTGTCACGGAATGCACCGTTCCATATAAGGTCTTGCCATCCTTGTCTATCCCGATGGGGTACACCCCGGGGAGCTCGACACCCACGAGCGGAGTTACATCGCCGATGTAGCTGTCCTGCGTCATCGGGTAAGGCCAGGCCCCCCGGATGTCGTTCGGGTCGGTACCGGATATTTGTCCGTTGTTCCTGAACGAAATCGCAACACGGTTACCGTCGTGGATTCCGAAACGCACGTACAATGCATTTCCCCTGTGCGTCCTCGCGTAGGGAATCAGATTATCACTCCCCTGCTGTGCGTATGCAGCTATGCTGCCCGCAAACAGGAAAAGGAATAGAATGAAAATCTTGCGCATGATTCCGCCTTTTTTTAAAAGGAGTAAGTAATTCCGAGTAGTACTTTGCGGGGCGCGGCATAATAGTTCGCCCTTGTATAATAATCCTGCACCGTTGCGATGCGCTGCGACGGATTGCTTGACATAAGTTGCTCCTCCGTAAGCGACCAGTCGGGCAGTCCGCTGTCGGTAAACACATCCACCGCGTTCTTCGTGTCAAGCACGTTGTCGATCCTTGCGAAAAGAGTGACCGTGGTCGAACCGAACTTGAAGTCTTTGTAGATTCGTGCACTCAAATCATAAGAAACCGGCTTCAGTCCCGAATTGTACAGCAGCTCGCCTACGTTCGCCGTCGTGGTCAGTGTGGGAGTGTAAGGAGTTCCGCTGCCGAACTGGAAGATGAGGCTCCCGCCCCAATCATGAGGATTGATATAGTTCAGGGTCGCGCTCAGCGAGTGCCGTTGATCCCAGTCGAGTGGAATCAGTTGTGTCTCGGGCAAGGTGCCGCCCTTCAAGAGATTGTAAGCGGCCTGCGGGTCGGACGCGTCGCCCTTGGCTATCTGGAACGTGTAATCGAGTGCCGCCGAGATTCCCCCGGAAAACCGCTTGTTAACGGAGAGTACTATGCCTCTTATGTAGGCAAAATCTGTATTGACATATTGGCTGTAGATTGCTGAGCCGCCGTAGACATATTCGATTTCGTTGAGCGTTCCGGCAAGGTTTCTTATGTCATTGAAGTACCCGGTTATGTCGATCGCTATGTCGTCGGTCAGCTGCTGCTGAAGGCCCAGTTCACCCTTTGTGGTTTCTTCCGGCTTCAGATCAGGATTTCCGATCACGCCAAGACTCGTGCTCCCACCGGTTACGGGGAGCTTATATCCCGGGTTTTCATATAGCCGATCGAAGGAAGGCATCTGGAAGAACAGGCCGTATGAGAAGTGCACGATGCCGCGGTCGGTTATCGGGAAGGCGACGCCGAGCCTCGGACTGATCTGCCAGTTGTTGCCGGCGTTCTTATACCAGTATTTCATCCTCGCCGCGACTGCGTCGGCAGCCGTACCGCCCGGTGCCACTATGCTGTCCTGGTTTGCAGGCTTTAGAGGGAGGTATATGTTGGGGTCGGATGGGTCGGAGAGCACCTGCCCGTCCGGGCGAAACCAGTCAAGCCTCACGCCCAGGTTCACGATCAGCGACTTGAACTCCATTTTGTCCTGTATGTAAGCAGAAAACATTTGCGGCTTGTGCAGATACATCTGATTGTCAGAGTTTGAGATCGGCGGAATGACTACCGGCCCTACCAGGAAGGGGTTTCCGTCCGCTACCGGGTCACGGTTTATGTCTATGGGCGACATTTGGAGGTTGATATTGTGAAGGAAGATCTGGTACTGGTCAAACTCCAGGCCAGCCTTGATCATATGGGTCTGGGTAACCTGGCTGGTAATATCGAATTTTGCGACATAGGTGTCGGTGCTGTGGATGTTATGTGCCATATTGGTGCCGCCGGAATAGAACGTCCCCTCCGGCTGAACGAGAAGTGACGTATGGACATACGCCTGGTTGAAGGGATCCCGGCGGGTAAAAAGGTCTGACAATGTAAACGGATTCTGGTCGAGATACTCCCTGTAGTCCTTGAAGTAGTATGAGACACCGAGTGTATAGAATGTAGAGGCACTCAGCGTATGCGTGAGGTTCAACGTGTTCATGTATCCCTTCTGGAAATGACTTATTTCGCCGTCGGGATTGTACTTGTAGTTCCAATCGAAGCCTTTGCCGCGGCTGTTGTCCAGGATGAAATTATAGGCCAGCTGCATTTCCGGCGTAATTTTCAGGCTCAGTTTTGCCTGACCGTAGGCTTCCATGTAAGGGTTCATTGGAACATCGTTGCCGTCGCCCGTCTCCTGAATAATCCAATTGGCAGGATTCGGGTCCCTCGAGTTGGTTATGTCGTAGGTGTTGAATTTCCGCACTCCGTATTCGTACCCGTCGTCGTAACTATATCTGGCATCCGCATAGAAGGTCAGAAGGTTTTTGATTATGGGGCCATCCAAAGAGCCTTCGAGCCAGCTTGTATTCAGCGGATTCATCTTTTGCAGGCCTGTGAAGACGCTCGAATTGCTCGTAGCGTAACCGCCGGTATACGTCGTGAGTTCTCCGTGATAAGAATTGCCGCCCGACTTCGTGGCGATATTCACGATACCGCTCATCGCCTGGCCGTACTCGGCATTGTAGGCACCGGTAACGACCTGCAGTTCCTGGATGGAATTCGCATTGACGTCCACCACCGTTTTGCCGTCATAAGCGTCGGTCACGGGCACGCCGTCGATCATATACATAACTTCACCCGAGCGTCCTCCCCTGGAATGCAGGTCTCCATTCTTGTCGACATAAATCCCGGCCTGAAGCTGAAGAACGTCCTGGAAACTTGTCACCGGGAGAGCCTGGATTTCCCTGCTGTCCACAACGGCTGTCGAAGCGGTCATGTCTTTCTGGACGAGCGGCTTCTCCGCCGTGACGACGACAGCCTCGGTGGTTATCGCAGATTCTGATAGCTGAAAGTTTACCTCCGTAGTAAGGTCAATCGACACCTGGTTGTCGCGGACCTCAGTCGGCCTATAGCCCACGGCGCTCGCCCTCACTGTGTATGTGCCGGGAGGGAGGTTGAGTATCGTGTACCTTCCATCCAGGTCTGTTGCTGCACCCATCGAAGTCCCCATCACAACCACGCTGGCGCCGATCAGCGGCTCCTTGGTCGCTGCATCCACGACCCTGCCGGCAATCTTGCCGGTATCTCCGGCGAAGGCCTTAAGCGACAGAATAAGAACCAGTGAAGCAGTAAAGACTTTTCGCATGCTCTACCTCAATTTTGATTTACCCGAAGGGAAGCCTTCGGTACTCTTGAGAGCACCACAACTCTCTCTCACAATAAGGGTTGGCGAAAATGTTGTGTGAAGAATTTCCATTTCCGGATTGGACATCCTTGCTACAAGACGCTCGATGGCAAGAACCCCCATCTGATACATCGGCTGTCTCATGGTTGTCAGCCTTATGTGGCGAGCGAGCTCGATGTCGTCGAAGCCAACTATCGCCACGTCTTCCGGGACCCTGAAGCCGCTCTCCGTGAGAGCAGCGATTGCACCCATCGCCTGAATGTCGGAGGAAACGAAGAACGCCCTCGGCATCTCAGGCCCCATCTTCATAAACTCGGTCATTGCCTCGTATCCCGCCTCGCGGTTGAAGCCGTCCTGCCTGCTATTGGTACCCGTTCTTACCATACACTCCCTGTATTGGATGCTGTGGCTCTCGAGAGCATGTTTGTATCCTTGCAGGCGCTCCAGAGCGGGGGTGCTCACAAGCTGTGCGTCAACCATTCCGATCGAGTGGTGTCCCAGCTCGATCAAATGTGTTGTCGCTGCATAGGCTCCTTCCACATTCGCGACCGAGATGGAGTCGAAATGGGGAGAGACGGTGTCGACGAGAACCATGGGGAGTTTTGCGTCCTTTAGCCGTGAGACGATCTTCTCGGGCAGCTTCATTGAGAAGAACAGTATCCCGTCGACCCTGCCGCGCTGGAGTGCGCGGGAGATATGAGTTTCCACCTGGTCGACATTGTTTACTCCGTAGAGGACGAGATCATATCCGAGCTGCGAGATCTTGTCCTGAATGCCCTGGAGGACCTCGATGAAGAAATAATTGGTGAAGAACGGGATGATCGCGGAGATTGTTTCCGACTGACGGCGGGCCAGCCTCTGGGCATACGTGTGGGGCTGGTAGTTCAAGCGTTTAGCTATCTCCTTAACGCGCGACCTGGTCTCGGGTGTTACACTTGTGCTGTTGTTAAGGACACGGGATACCGTCCCGATCCCTACTCCTGCTTCTCTCGCTATGTCGTATATGGTTACTTTTGCCACATTCACCTCGCATGCCTTTGGAAGTGCTTCCATAAGATGCGAACTAAAAACGTACTTGTCAAGAGCCTGTTGACACTTTTTTCGGAAAAGCTTGGAAACGGTTCCGATGGAAACCATGGAAATTTGCCAAAAACGGCTTGTCCCCCGAAACACCCCCTGATCACGCCCCTTTACCCCGCTCATCTCGCCTGAAGTACCGAAACAGGCAGGGCGGGAAGCTACCTGGAAATTCCGGAACCGCCCTGGGCCGACACGCTGACCCGACACTCTGATGGTGAGAACGGATTTCCAGAATAGTAAATGAAACTCTACTCGGCGAGGGGCGACTCCGCCGGGTCACCTAACCATTTTGCACGGCGAAGTCAACTTTGGCAATTCAGGTTCGACCCTAAATCTGCGGATCTGCAGGAGGATCAGGCGGAAGTCCCTTCTCCATTTCCACCCTGGTGCGTGGTAACGAATTGGGATAACGCTCCTGCAAGTACTGAATCAATTTCTCCCTTACCTCGCACCGCAGATCCCAGGCTGTCCCTGAATCGCCTGCGCTCATGAGTGCTCTCAATTCCATGGTGTGTTCGGTCGCGTTCGTCACCTGCAGCCCCCAAACTTTTCCATCCCACTTTGGCGTCGATTGCAGAATCTTATGGAGTTGACCGCGCACCTCATCTACCGGCACGGTGTAATCCGTATATACGTAGACTGTCCCCAGCAGGTCTGCCGACTTCCTCGTCCAGTTTTGGAACGGGTGCTCGATGAAATAAGACAACGGCACAACAAGCCTGCGCAGATCCCATATCCTGACAACTACATATGTAGTCCTGATTTCTTCAATCCAACCCCACTCCCCTTCGACAATGACGACGTCGTCAAGTCTAATCGGTTCGGTCAATGCCATTTGAACACCGGCGATCAGGTTCGACAGTGTCGGGCGCGCCGCCATTCCTATGACCAGCCCCGCTATGCCTGCCGAAGCAAAGAGGCCTGCACCGATATTCCTTATCTCCGGAAAAGTCATCAGCATGATTGACAAGGCCACTATGCTCACTATGACGACCGCGATTCGTCTCATTACATTTACCTGCGTTAGCACTCTTCTGGCCGTGAGATTATCTTTCACATTGACGTTGTAGCGGGCAGCCATCATGTCAGAAAGGACTTCTGTGAGTGCGATCGACAGCCATGCCACCGCCCCAATGACACAAAGTCCAATTATGTGGCTGACCGTTCCCAGTACGACCGGGGGGAGGTGCACGGCGGGCATGACCAGGAAAACCGCAAGAAGCGGAAAGATGAGCTTTGCCGGTTTCCTTGAATGCTGCACAAAAGAGTCATCGATTTTGCTGCCAGTCCGGGACGTTATCCTGGAAAAAACAGCAAAGACTATTCTGTGTACAAGCAAACCCGCCAAGATTGCAGCCAGCAGGATACAAGCACTCCAGAGCCACGTTTCCCCCTGTGAGAATAGACTCGTCATTATATTTTCCCTCCTTAGTGGAATGTTTGCAGGATCCATCTCATAGTACAAAAAAAATCTCTTTGTGTAAAGCAACGAGTTGGACCGGGAAATGGTGGGTTTTGCTAAATTGGATTGAGCGGGACACCGAAGGGCAGGACCTTGGTCCTACGCTGCGGACTCTTTCTTTTCCATCAAAGGTTTGATGCGGTCAAGAATTTCCATCGCGACATCGTACTTAGAAAGAAGCGGCAAATCCACAGCCTTTTCGTCCGTCCCGGACAGAAGGGTGACCTTGTTTGTGTCGGTTGCGAACCCCGCTCCCCTTTCTCGCGGGTTGTTCGCCACTATCAGGTCGAGAGATTTGGACACGAACTTCTTATGCGCGTTGGCAATCGCGTCATCCGTCTCGAGCGCAAATCCCACAAACACCTTCTTACCCTTTCGAGCGGAAACCGATCTCAATATGTCGACATTTTCGGTGAGGTCGATCTTTGCCGTCCGTCCGCCGAACTCAGCCTTCTTAATCTTCCTATCCGGAGGATTAAGGACTTTATAATCAGCTACTGCCGCGGTCATGATGAGGGCGTTGCACCAGTCGAGCTCCCTTTGGACGGCTTCGAGCATTTGATCGGCTGTAGAGACGTCTTCCCTGGCAACGTTGCGCGGCGTCTCCAGCGCAACAGGTCCGGTTATCAATTTGACATCAGCCCCCCGGTTCGCAGCAGCGGAAGCGACCGCGAACCCCATCTTGCCGGAACTCCTGTTCGAAATAAACCTTACCGCATCTATCGGCTCCTGGGTCGGGCCAGCCGTGACGAGTATTCTTTTGCCGGTGAAGTCAAGTTGGCGCTTTTCGAAAAATTTGACCACATCCTCAACGATCTTCTCCACCTCGGCGAGCCGACCCACTCCGCTCAGCCCGCTTGCGAGTTCTCCCTCTTCCGGATCAATGACAATCACCCCGCGCTCCTTTAGCCTAGCGATATTGGAAGCCGTCGCAGGATGAATGTACATGTCGGCATCCATGGCAGGAGCGAGTATCAACGGCGCCCGGAGGGCAAGCGCAAGGGAAGTCAGGAAATTGTCTGCTATGCCGTAAGTGATCTTTGCGATAGTTGAAGCAGTGACCGGCGCTATCACCATCGCATCTGCCCAGAGTCCCAGCTCTATATGCCAGGTCCCGACACCGGTTGAATGTCCCGAGTCGGGAAACATATCAACGTATACTTGGTTGTGAGATAGAGAAGAGAATGTCAGCGGCGCGACAAAATTGGCAGCCGAAGGAGTCATGACCGCCCTTACTTCAGCTCCGCACTTCTGGAGTTCCCGCAGTAGAAACGCGCTTTTATAGGCAGCTATACTGCCGCAGACTCCAAGTAATATTTTTTTCCCGGTGAGTGCCGACACGTGACCTACCACTCTTGAGACTCAATTGACAAGGCCATTTGTCGGCATTTTGAAGTGGATTCTATTGAGGGGATTTGTATCGAAAGACCACCTTGCCATCCAGCAATTCGTCGAGCGCCTGCTCGGTCGGCTTGGGCAGTTTATCGAATGACTTGCTCAACTCGACCTGCTCCGGGTTCACCTTTTCATCCTCTTCAAGGGATTCCTGAATTTGCTTGATCCCCTCCAGGCGCTGGGTGAATTCGACTTTTCTTTCATCGCTGATTTGCCTCGACCTTCGCGACGCCACAACAATGGCTTCGTACGCGTTTCCCGTTACTATGTCGAGTTGCTTCACATCAATCGGTTTTAGTCCCATTCGAAAGCTCCTTTTCACTAGATTCTTTAGACAAATTCCTGCTAATAATGTCAGAAACCTCTTTTACGGCTCGTTCCAACTGGTCATTTATAACAATATAGTCAAACATCTCCCCTTTCTCAAGCTCCATCGGGACTCTCCGCATGCGCCTCTCAACCTGCTCGCTGCTTTCGCTGCCCCGCCCTTCAAGCCTCTGCCTGAGCGTCTCGATCGAAGGAGGCTTAATGAATATCAGGACGGATTGTGGGTATTTCTTCTTGATGGACAGTGCCCCGTTGACATCCACGTCGAAGACCAGGCTCTCGCCGCCAGACAACGCCTTCTCGATCTCGCTCTTCGGGGTGCCGTAGTAATCGGAATATATTTGTTCATGCTCGACAAGTGCGTCGTCGGCAATCATCTTCTCAAATTCCTGTTTGGTCACAAAGTAGTAATCTTTCCCGTCCACTTCTCCCGGGCGCCTATCGCGGGTCGTTGCTGAAACGGAGAAGCGGAAATTCGGAAACCGACGCAACACTTCCCTGGCCATGGTCGTTTTTCCGGCCCCGCTGGGAGCGGAAATTGCAACCAGTATCCCGCGAGATTTCATTCGAGATTCTGAACTTGTTCCCTGATTTTCTCGAGCTCCTCTTTCATCTCGACGACCAGGTGAGACATATCCGCATCGAACGCTTTGGACCCCATGGTGTTAGCCTCCCTGTTCATTTCCTGAATCAGGAAATTCAATCGCCGTCCGTTCGAATCCGAAGTCTCCAGGAGCTTCATGAAAAAATCGGTATGAGTCCTGAATCGGACCACCTCTTCCGTAATATCCAATTTGTCTGCGAGCAGGACTATCTCCAGCTCAATGCGAGCCGGGTCGACTTCCTTGCCGTTCAACACTTCACTCACTTTCTGCCGCAACCTTGCCTTCTCTTCGTCGGCGCGCTGCACGGCGAGCCTGTCCATTTCGGTCAGAGCATGCCTCAATTCAGCGATTCGCCTGCTTAGGTCGTTCTTTAGCGACAGCCCTTCTGTCCCCCTCGCCTCTTGGAGCTGGTTTAGTGCCGCGGCAACGGCCGCTTTTGCGGCTGCCCATTCATCGACATCTTTGTCCCCCGCCGCTCCCCCTTTGAACAGGTCCTTGAACATCAACAAGTGCTCGAGCTTTGTCGGCGATGAAATCTTCGCGGCCTTCTTCAGGGAATTCAGGAGCCCGATTACCCTGCTCACAGAATCGGCGTCGACCGTGACTTCCGGCTCGCCGTGAGCACCGGTCGTCGACACTAGCACAGACAACTTACCCCGCCCTATTTGCTGCCGGACCATCTCTCTGATTTCCATCTCGTAGCTTGACAGAGTCTGCGGAAGCTTCACGTTCATCTCGAGGTAGCGGCTGTTCACACTCCTTATCTCAGCTGTCGCCGAAAAGTCTCCGACAATCGCCTCTCCCTTTCCGAAACCGGTCATGCTCTGTATCACAGCCGGAATCCTGCCGAATATTTGTTACAACTGCATGGGACAGGGGCTTCTCGTCGCAAACGACGCCCGGATACTCCTACCCCCGGGATTGATAACAAGATGACCCCGCCCGGGGCCTTCTCCATGAACCCCTTGAAAAAGGCTTTCTCGCCGTCGATCTCTTTTGTCAGTATACTTACCAAGATAGAATTAGTTGGTTGAATCGCAAGATGGCACCCAGGCCTGCCGCCCGTCCGTTGCGGACACACGGGGCTATCATTCACCGGCAAGCCTGAATTGCCGTCAATTCTCTTTCTTTACACGTCCCGGTGACTCACGCCCGGAAGTCGGACTTTTTCTTCCGGACCGGATCGAATGGATCCCCGTCTATCTATCTCGATCTGCTTTTCGTCTTTACCGGAGCTTTGAATCGCTTATCGACAAGACCCTTCTTTCCCGACTTTGAAAACCTGTCCACCCACTTCTTCACCGTCTTCACGTTGGTGCCAAGTTTCTCCGCAGTGCCTCTCAGGCTGCCGAGCTTCTTATACGTGTCGACGATTCTCATCCTTTTCTGCACATCGCTCATCATGGTACGTTCTCCTTTTTTTACATAATAACTCAACGTTCCATATTTGTCAACACTAAAGAAGGGACAATGCCATATTACCCACAAATCCACCTTCCAGGTATAACCATGTCGCGCATTGTCCCCGGTCCCCTTCATTCTCTCCAGGAAAGGATCTGGAACTGTCCCGTTGTCGGGAAGAAGGGCGGAGCACCGGTTGCAAAACGGCTGTCATATTTGTAGTCCTTGTTGTATCCTGTGAGCAATCTACCGCCTGAAAAAGTGCCGACCGGACCTCGGATGTTATTTGTGATAGAGCCGTAGAGATACAAATAGCCCATTGGACTGCCGCCGGAATAGTTTTGATAGAGAAACTCGCCCGACTTTGCAAAGATGGCTGCATCGATCGTCATATTCTGAGTCGTCTGCGTTGATACCATTACGCTGTTGTCTGCAACAAGTCCCAACATATCGCTGCTAGTCCCGTTTTCCGGATTGTCTTTGTAGACGATATTTCCGTCAATAAGTACGTTTCCGTTTCTGTCCGGAGGAGTGACGTAATTGGGAAGAGAAATATGGGGCCAATTCGTCGAGCTGTTGCCAGTCCCTTGTTCAGCCACGACCGTAACGTCTCCATTGAGCGTCCCCTGGACATGAACGTCTCCGTTGTCAACGAGGACTACCCCATTCGGCGCGAATGTGCCCAGAGGGACCGTTGAATCCGGGGTAGTTACTGTGGTAGCTCTCCTGCCGCCGGATGAGGCCGGATACGTAACCAGGGTCGTATGATACGTCACCGTCCCGTCGGAGTTGAAAGTCAGGTACACATCATACGTGTCCCTGGGGTATGTATCGGTATTGGCAAAGACCCTCGACGCCGCATTCTCGGTAGAGGAAAGATCGGAAGGTATCGTTATGTTGACCCCGGACTGGTAACTTGTACACTTGAGAGTGTCGCCGTTAGAGTCGGGGAGTTTAGCCGGGTCGGTCCCGTTCAGTGAAGTAGCACTCCCTTTTATCACAGGAACACCGGAGACGTACATTGTTCCGTTGGTATGAAACGGCCCCGTCAATGTGTCCCCTGTTATCCAATAAGTGTTGTTTTCATCGTTAGAAAAGAACGCATATCGATCAAAGGAAGCCGGGCTGAGAAGAACCTGCACCGTATCTGTAATGTTGCCGTACATACCGGGGTAGATGCCGACTGCCGTTACGAGGATATCGCTGTCCTGGTTTACCACGTCCCACCGGGAGCTGAAGTTATAAGTACCACCGGAAAAAGGGCCGGACAAATTGAGGTTTGGATTTGAAGGATCCCAGAATATCGAATCAGCCGCTATGTTCGCTGCGCTGACCGCAATGTTGTGCACGGCGGTCAAGTCATAGTAATCGACGAAATTCTCCGCAGCCTTCGTGCTGTTCCTGTTCCAGTACCGGCTTGCAACCCCGAATATCAAGCTGAAACCAAGTATTACCAACAGCGCACCTTTCCCGATCATTATGCACCTCCTACCTGTTCCTCAGGTTTCTTGATACCAATCTGGTTTGCCTCCAAAGCGCAAAGATGTGTCCCGAGGTCGTGTCATCGTACTGCGCGGTCGGTTCCACCTTCATGGTAACCTGGATTAACTGCGGACTGGGAAGAGTACCGCCAATGTACGGAGTCCGGATCGGCTGGCCAAACGTATCGAAGTACTGAAGGGAGAATTCCGTCACCCCCAGGTTTGAGCCCACGTCGGGACCGCTGTCAACCCTTCTGTACAACATCCGAACATTCGGGTTCGGGCAGCCGGGGACGGGACCGCCTAGAGACCAGGTAACGGTATCCAGCTCGCCGGCGTTGGTCAGGTCCGCCACAAATGTCACGCTGCTCGTGTCTCCCAAGAGAATATACGTGCTGGGATCGGTCGTCAGCGCGGGATTCTTACAATAACCGATCTTCCTGAAGTCCCATTCCAGATTCTGAATCAATGAAGTCATGTTCTGCTGTACCGTTAGGTTCTCTTGCGACTCGAAGTTATTTGCCGTCGCTCGCTCGTCCATCCTGAGAGCTACAAGGAGGAGCATACCCCCGATCAGCATAGATCCGACGATATCCAATATAGTACTGCTACCCATGGCCTCACCTTACCTGAAGTACCAATAGCTGAAAACCGTCGACATCTTGACCGTGTCGCCCGGGTCGGCTCTATTCCAGACCGATAAATCAAGCCTCTTGCTCCAGGTGCGCGATGCCGAATAGCCATTAAGATCCCCGATATTGACGTAGCAGACCGTTGTCCGAGCGTAGTATATCCCCGTGCTCAAAGAAAATTCCTGAGTCAATCCCTGCTTGTTCAATCCGTTCTTGTTCCATCCGTTGTAATCGTCAAAATCATCAAAATCGGAAGAGTCCTCTTTCTCCTGCCCCAGGTTGGCAGCGGGTGTAAGGTGACTTAGAGAGGTTACTGCTGCATCGATTGTATTATCGTCGAACGCCTTTTCCTGTGCTTCCTCTATTATAGAAGTTGCCAGGGAAACTTCTTCCAGCCCGAAGTCGGTCTTGAGCATAATCTCATTGTTATCGACCAGGCTTCTGTTGGTCGTAAGAATTATTGTCCCCAGAAGCATGATTGCCCCGATGGTCAGCAACATCTGTCCTGTTCCCATGCGTTCTCCTTAATCTCACATCATATCTGTCCGGCAAAATCAACCTGTATTCATCATTGGATTTCGCTTACCCCCCATCTTCGCTCACTCTATAGCATCAAATCAAGTGCCGAAGGCGGGACTCGAACCCGCACGCCCTTTCGGGCCCTGCCCCCTCAAGACAGTGTGTCTACCATTTCCACCACTTCGGCGCGCAAAAAACTTATGAAAGTAGCACAGAAAAAACAACACCACAACTTGCCGTCCCGCCCGCAAAACAGCATGCGCCCTCAGAAGTAAGGGCGCACAAACTGCAACAAAAACCGATCAGGAGATGATCAATATTACCGACGGTGACCCCTTTTTGACCTGTCACCGTGGTGATGTTGTGAAGGCATCTCTTCTTCCTGCGCCTGAGGATTCGGATTCTCGAGCAGGACCTTCCGGCTGAGGTTGTATCTACCCATATCATCGACTTCCATCAGCTTAACTTGAACCTCGTCGCCGATTTTGAACACATCCTCAACCTTGTTTATGCGTCTGTGGTCGATTTGAGAAATGTGAAGAAGTCCTTCCTTACCGGGCAGAAACTCAACAAAAGCGCCGAAATCCATCAGCCGCTTCACGGTGCCCTGGTAAACTTTTCCCACTTCCGGCAGCTCAACGAGACGCTCTATCATCTCTCTGGCCTTGTCACTCGACTCGGCAGAAACCGCGGCTATCACAACTGAGCCGTCGTCTTCGATGTTAACCTCGGCACCCGTTTGCTGAACTATTCCCTTGATCACCTTTCCTCCCGGTCCGATCACCGCGCCTATCATATCCACCGGTATCTTGATGGAAGTCATTCTCGGTGCGTACTGAGACAGCTCTTTTCGCGGTTCTGAAATAGACTGTTCCATTATTCCGAGGATATGGCTGCGACCTTCCTTAGCCTGTTCGAGTGCACGGGTCATTATTTCAAATGAAATTCCCCTTATCTTTATGTCCATTTGAAAAGCGGTTATGCCGTCTCTCGTTCCGGCGACCTTGAAATCCATATCGCCGAGATGGTCTTCATTGCCAAGGATGTCGGTCAATATG
The DNA here is from genome assembly GCA_046705025.1 of Candidatus Kryptoniota bacterium. GTDB lineage: Bacteria > Bacteroidota > Ignavibacteria > Kryptoniales > JAKASW01 > JAKASW01. Next base: position 19,945 of record JBJKQU010000156.1, read on the forward strand.
GCAACGTCCTCTTCTTCTTTGATGAGACCCATGGCAATTCCCGCGACAGATTTTGCCAGCGGAACTCCGGCGTCCATAAGCGCCAGAGAGCCCGCGCAAACGGTAGCCATCGAGGAAGATCCGTTCGATTCGAGTATGTCGGAAACCACTCTCACCGTGTACGGGAAGTCTTTCTCGCCGGCGACCAGGCTTTTCAGAGCCCTCTCGGCAAGATTGCCGTGGCCTATCTCTCTTCTTCCAGGTCCTCGCATGGGTGCCACTTCACCGACGCTGTAGCCGGGGAAGTTGTAGTGCAGCATAAATCTCTTGCTCGACTCCGGCAGGAGACCGTCGATCATCTGCTCGTCGAGCTTGGTCCCTAGAGTAACCGAAGTCAGACTCTGCGTCTCTCCTCTAGTGAAAAGGGACGAGCCGTGTGTGCGGGGGAGCAGTCCCACTTCACAGGTTATCGGGCGGACATCTTTGCAGCCTCTTCCATCAAGCCTGCGCCCCTCTTTCAGGATCATCTGACGCATATCGCTGCGTTCGATGTCGTGCAGGGTGTTTTCAATCGCAGCTTCCTGATCCGGATACTTTTCGGCCAGAGCAAGGAAAACGTCCTCCTTGATCTTCTTCGTCAGTTCGCTCCGTTCCGCTTTCTTCAAGACCTGCCTGTTCAGCTCGCCGATGCGTTGACCTGCAAGCGACTTAACATCCTCTACCAGTGCCGCGTCGGCTTCCTCTTTCTTCACTTCCCGCTTCTTCTTGTCAACGAGAGAGGCGAATTCTTTCTGCAGGGCGACAATCTGCTTGATATGACTGTGCGCAAATTCCAGCGCAGCTATCATATCGGATTCCGAGATCTCTTTGGCTTCCCCCTCCACCATCACGATGGAGTCTTCCGATCCTGCAACCGTCAGGTCCATGTCGCACTTCTCAAGCTGCGACACGGTCGGGTTGATCACAAACTCGCCGTCCACGCGTCCGACCCTCACCTCAGCGATCGGTCCGTCAAACGGTATGTCGGAAACCATCAAGGCCGCCGATGTGCCGATAGCGCCGAGAACATCGGCATCGTTCTCGCCGTCGAAAGAAAAGACCGTCGCGACGACCTGAGTCTCGTAACGCCACTCTTTGGGAAACAGGGGGCGAATTGGTCTGTCGATCAGCCTCGCCGAGAGTATCTCCTTTTCGTTGGGCCTGCCTTCGCGCTTGATGAAGCCACCGGGGATCTTCCCGGCAGCCGCCGTCTTCTCGCGGTATTCCACCGAGAGCGGGAGGAAATCAGTTCCTTCGACCATGTCCTCGGCTGCAACGACCGTCGCCAAGACGAGCGTGTCGGCGTACCGTATCATTACAGCTCCGCTTGCCTGTTTGGCAAACCGACCGGTTTCGAGCGAAAGCTTTCTGCCGCCGATCTCGATTTCCTTAGTTACAATACCTTCCATTATTTTTCCTTTGTGTTTTTACTTTCTGAGGTGCAATTCCTCAACTATCTTGCGATACCGTGCTATGTCTCTGGACTGGAGATATTCCAGGAGGCGGCGCCTCTTGCCGACCATGCGCAGCAAGCCCGTGCGTGAATGATTGTCGCCCTTGTGAGTGTCGAAGTGCGAAGAGAGGTCATTGATCCGCTGCGTCAGAATTGCGATCTGCACTTCAGCGCTTCCCGAATCGTTGGTCGTCTTTCCGAACTTATTGATTATTTCCTGCTTTTGCTCCCTTGTCAAAGGCATTCTTAAAACTCCTATCTTAGTTTGTTAAGTGTTTTAACCAGAAACTCATTCATCATTCTCTTGTCCTGATCCATCTGTGCTACCAGTTGGTCCGGCGATTCGAATTTCAGCTCATCACGCAGCCGATGGATAAACGAGACCTTGACGAGCTTTCCGTAGATATCCCTGTCGAAATTCGATATCCAGACTTCTACGATGACTTTCCCGCCGTCTTCGAATGTGGGGCGAACCCCGATGCTGGCAAGTCCGACAAATTTGTTGTCTTCAACCTGCGCCTCGACCACATAAACGCCAAAACGCGGAATCAAAAGTCGCTCGTCGACTAATCTCAGATTGGCCGTTGGGTAACCCAGCAGCCTCCCTCTTCCGTCGCCGCGTATCACGGTACCTTCCAGGGAATAGGGCCTGCCGAGCATCTTATTCGCAACGGCCACGCTGCCCTCTTTCAGAAGCTTCCTCACGTTTGAGCTCGAAACGGGTTTCCCGTCGATCAAAACAGCTTCTATGTAGTCCACGTCGAACCCTACTCTCTCTCCTACCTCACGGGCAAACTCGACGGTGCCCTGAGCCGCATGTCCGAACCTGTGATTGTAACCGAGGACCAACTCGTGCAGACCCACCTTTTCGCGCAGCAACTTGACGAGAAAATCTTCTGCAGTCACGAGCGAAAACTCTCTGTCGAATTTCAACAGGCAAATCTCATCGATACCTGCATCCTCAATCATCCGCACCCGCTCTTCTTCGGTCATCAGCATCTCGATCTTTCTTCTGCCGAGGACCTCCTGCGGGTGCGGCTTGAAAGTGATAAGCACACTCCTGCTGTTGAGTGACTTCGCCTTCTCTACCAGAGTCGCAAGTATCTTCTGGTGAGCGACGTGCAGGCCGTCGAACGTCCCGACAGTCACTATGGAGTCCTCGTTGAAACCGATTTCTTCTAGAGAATGGCGGATCACGCAGCGTACCTCAACCTAAGTTCCTCAATCTTCACGGCCTCCTCAGCTCTATACGAACCGATTCGGCTTCTCACAAGTGCCGTCAGTACAGCTCCGCAACCGAGATCTTCGCCGATATCCCTGACAAGACTTCGAACGTACGTACCGCTGGAACAGACTATTCGCAGCTGCAGGACCGGCGGCACATAACTCTCGATATGCATCTCGCTCACGGTTACCGCCTTAGGTTTGAGATCGGGTTTCACTCCCCGCCTCGCCAGGTGATAGGCACGCTTACCGTTGACCCATGCGGCAGAATAATCCGGAGGCACTTGCTCAATCCTGCCTTTGAATTTCTTCAAAGTCGTTTCGATTTTGTCCGCAGAGAAATCGACAGACGACGCCTGCTCGGTGACTTCGGTCTCGAGATCATGACTATTTGATACTGCGCCCAGTTTCAGCGTGGCCGCATATTCTTTTTCAAGCCTCATGAAACTCTCCATAGACTTGGTCTTGTCTCCGGTGAGAAGTATCAAGAGCCCTTCAGCCAACGGATCGAGTGTACCTGCGTGGCCGACTTTCTTCAGGTTAAGTTCTCTGCGGGCCTTCCTCACCACCTCAAATGAGGTCATGCCCTTCGGCTTGTAGACGGGGATTATCATGTCTCGCTCAATTGCCATCTTCGCGGTGGGTCTTCTTCAGCAGTTCCTCAATGTTGGCAACATAGTCCATCGTATCGTCGACGAAAAAGGCGATCTCCGGGGTGAACTTCAGACGGACTTTTCCTCCGATAAATTGCCTGATATCTTTCTTTGCCTCATTCAACAGGAAGAGCGTTCGTTCTTTCACCTTGGCGTCGCCAAATATGCTCAGGTAGATTTTGGCGAGCCGTAAATCGGGAGACATCGCAACTTTCGTGACCGTAATGAAGCCCATTTCTGAGGTACGATAGTCGCGCTCTATCAAAAGACTTATTTCCTCCTGTATCAGGCGGCCGACCCTCTCTGTTCTGACGGACATTTCACAATCTCTTCTTTCTCCTGCAGCGTCAACATTAGGCTAGAGTGCGCTGAGTCTCCACTATTGTGTATGCCTCGATGGTATCTCCTACTTTCAAGTCGTTATAGTTTTCGAGGCTTACGCCGCACTCGTAACCTTCTTCGACCTCCCTCACATCATCCTTGAATCTTTTCAGAGAGGCTATAATTCCCTCGAACACGACGATTCCGTCACGCACCAGTCTTACACGGTTGTTTCTCTGGATACTTCCATTGGTCACGTAACATCCTGCCACGGTACCGAACTTCGGCACCTTGAAAATCTGCCTGACGTCAAGCGATCCCACCACATCTTCATGGATCTCCGGACTCAGCAATCCCTCGAGGCCCTTTCTCACACTCTCGATTGCATCATAAATGATACTGTACAGTCTCACATCCACAGACTCTGCTTCTGCCAGTTTGCGCGCCGCAACGCTGGGCCTGACATGAAAGCCCAGGATAATAGCGTTTGATGCGGCCGCCAGAAGTACGTCCGATTCTGAAATAGCTCCGACGCCCTTATGTATTACCTGAACCCTCACCTCATCGTTAGAGAGTTTAGCAAGTGCATCGCTCAGCGCCTCGACCGAACCGTCTACATCGCCCTTGACCACAATGCTGAGCTGCTTGACCATACCTTCTTTGATCTCTTTCGAGAGCTCTTCGAGGGTGACGTGGCGCCTGGTGCCACGCATGTCCTGCTCGCGCTTTATAATCTTTCGCCTGTTGCTGATGTCTCTAGCCATTTTCTCGTTGGCAACCGAAACAATAGTGTCTCCTGCAAACGGGAGTTCGTCAAAGCCGACGACCTGAACCGGCATCGCAGGTGCGGCCTCTTCGATTCTTTTTCCCCGTTCATCGGTCATCGCACGGACTTTTCCGCTGCTTGTTCCTGCGACGAAAGAATCACCGATCCTAAGAGTGCCCTTCTGAACAAGAACGGTAGCGACGGCGCCGCGGCCTCTGTCAAGAGTAGATTCGATAACGACGCCGCGTGCAAGCCTGTCGGGATTTGCCCTCAGGTCAAGTATCTCTGCCTCCAGCAGCACTTTCTCGAGGAGCAGTTCCACGTTCGTGCCCTTCTTCGCGGAAATCTCGACGGATTGCGTCTTGCCGCCCCATTCCTCCAGCAGGACACCCTGATCGGAAAGCTGCTTGCGAATGCGATCCGGGTTGGCCTCCGGCCTGTCTATCTTGTTTATCCCGACAATAAGGGGCACGTTGGCAGCTCGCGCATGATTTATAGCCTCGATTGTCTGAGGCATTACATTGTCATCAGCCGCTACGACAAGTATTACGATGTCTGTCGCCTGCGCTCCCCGCGCACGCATCGCAGTGAATGCCTCGTGTCCGGGAGTATCCAGAAAGGTTATCTGCCTGCCGTTGGGAAGCTTTACCTTGTAGGCACCTATGTGCTGCGTTATTCCTCCTGCTTCTCCGGCTACAACCTTCGTCTGCCTTATGAAATCGAGGAGAGAAGTCTTTCCATGGTCCACGTGGCCCATGATAGTTACTACCGGCGGCCGAGATACCAGCGTTTCCGGCGGATCCGCCTTGTCTTCCAGTATCTCGTCCGTGTACTCCTCCTGCAGCTCGACTTCGTATCCGAAGTCATCAGCAAGAAGAGTTATCGTTTCGAGATCAAGCCTCTGGTTTATTGAAACCATCAACCCAAAAGAAATGCACTTCGAGATCACTTCTGCAACGTCAACATTCATTAGCTTCGCAAGCTCACCGACCGAGACGTATTCTGTCAATCTCAGCATTCGCTTTTCGCTTTCCTGCTTCTCAATCTCCCGTAGTTGAGCTTCAAACTTCTCTTTTCTCTTCTTCTTGCGAAGTGCAGCACGGTCGCTTTCACCGGCGTCTTCCAGGCTCGCCATCGTCCGTTGAAATGCCAGCTCGACTTCGGCCTGATCTACATCAGGATGTTTTCCTTTTTTCTTCTTGCGCTTCTTGAGATCTTCCTCGGTTGCCGGCTGAGGGGCCGCAGCCGTTTCCGTAGTTCCTTCCTCACGGATCTTCTTTCTTTTCTTTTTCTTCTTCTTATGGGTCTGGCTTTCCGTCTGCAATTGCGCTTCGGCTTCCTTGGTCTTCTTCTGAGCCTCCGCCAGTTCCTTCCTCATCCGCAGTTCTTCTTCGGTAATACGCTGCCCGGTTTGAAGATCGATTCGTCCGCGAATCTTGAGTCCCTTCTCCTCTTCCGGAGGAGTGCCTGGAGCCGTTTTCGCCTGCGCCCCTGCTGCCTCCGGTGCGGATGCTTTGCCTTCCGCCGCTTCGGGGTGACCGGCAGCCGCCCTGGCCTTGTCGACCAATTCCTGTTCTCCAGCAGGCCGGACATCCGGTTTTTGTAGCTCGGCTTCTTTGTGAGCTGCCTCCTCTACACCCACACCTGGAGTAGGCCGCCGTTCTTCCTCACTAGCCTTCCCTTCTACCGCCGCCTCTGTATCTGCCGCGGGCAGTACTTCCGCATTCTCCGCCGCAGCAGGCGTCGGTGCCTCAACGGGACTCTCCGGGAGATGAGCTTCGGTTACCTCTCCGTGGGTCGGGACCTCGGGAGCAGCGGGTACTTCGGTTTTCGGTTCGACGAATTGCGGCTTCTCCAAAGTGACGGTGTCGACAAGTTTCTTCACCACCACTTTTTCTTCCGGCTTCTCGCTTAACTGCTCCTTGATCTTGTGCCGTTTTCCAACCTGATCGAGCTCCTTCTTGAAATGCGCAGCAAGCTCGCCATACATCTGCTCATCCACAGAGGACGTCCGCTTGACTTTCTGATGTCCCTTAGTTTTTAGAAAATCAACAATCTGGTCAGCGGAGACTTGAAATTCAGAAGCGACCTTTGTTACCAGTTTTTTCTTAGTTGCAGTTTCAGCCATGCTGAGAGTTAGCCTTTCTTTGGAACCTATTCATCCTGTGACTCGTTCTCAGGTTCCTCTTCGAGTTCCTTCCTCATCATTTCTTTGAACTTTTGGACTTCTTCTTCCGGAATTTCCACATCTGCCTTTATCTCTTCCTCAGTCGCGTCAAGGACGTTCCTGGCCGTCAGGTATCCGGCATCGAGAAACTTCGTCAACAGCTCTTCACCGAGCTCTTCCTTGAACTCCGACAGGTCGATATCGTACATTTCCGCTTCCTGTTTCTCACGTCCCTGGCCCTTCGACTCAGGTGCAGCCCCTTCCCGCATAAGGTCTATATCGAAACCCGTAAGCCTGGAAGCGAGTTTGACATTGATACCTTCCTTACCTATAGCGATCGATTCCTGGTTGTTGTCCACCCAGACTTGGGCTTTTCGGTTCGCGAGATCCATTTCGACTCTGGTTACCTTCGCCGGTGTCAACGAACGCTCGACAAATACAGAAGGCTCTTCGGAGAACAAAAGAACGTCGATGTTTTCATTGTTCAACTCACGGACGATTGAATGTATCCTGACGCCCTTCATCCCGACGCATGCTCCGACAGCGTCAACTCTCGAGTCGGTCGACAGAACTGCTACCTTCGCTCTTTTGCCCGGGTCGCGCGCTATAGCCCTTATTTCGACGACGCCGTCAAAGATCTCGGGAATCTCCATTTCAAATAGTTTTTTCAGGAACATGGGATCGGCCCTGGATATAATAACCTGCGGGCCAGAGGTTCCCTTACGCACCTCCTTAACAACAGCTCGAATCGTGGAGTTCTTCCGGTAATGCTCGTTGGAAATCTGCTCCGACCGGGGCAAAAAGAGCTCCCGTCTGTTGTGATTTACAAGTATGAAGTCGCGCTTCACCTGATAGATTTCACCAACGACTATCTCGCCGATCATCTTATTGTATTCGTCGTAGATTACATTCTTTTCGTATTCATGCAGCCGCTGCAGAAATGTCTGCCTGGCGAAAACCACGAGGCGCCTGCCGAGCTCTTCCGGTGAAACCTCTTCCGGGTACTGGTCACCAATCTCAAACTCGCCGTCCGGCTCAATTTGCTTCACAGCCTCCATGCTTATCTCTTTCCCGGGGTTCTCTACATTCTCAACGATTTCCTTGATCACATATATCTCGATTTCACCGCGGTCTACGTTCGTTACAATATCGGTTTCAACATCGTCTCCATATTTTTTCTTTACGATCCCGGAAAAGACCTCCTCCAGAATTTCAGACACGACCTCCTTGTCAATGCCTTTCTCTTTCGCGATTTCTGCTGCAGCAGATATGATCTCATTCTTCTCGGCGTGCATTTAACCTCTCCCGATGGGAGCCACTGGGACTTTCACCATCTGATTTTTGCTCTCGCTTCAATTATCGAATCAAATCCAAGCTCAACGGAAGCCGTTTCCGTTTTTAAGACTATGGCCTGATCAGTTAACTCCATCAAGTCACCTTCCACTTCTTTGACTTCCGGTCCTTCACGGTACTTGACTGCCATGAGCCTTCCGACATTGCTCTTATACTGTCTTATGTCCTTGAGGGGTACACCTACTCCCGGTGAAGACACCTCCAAACGGAAGCTGTTTCCGAGAAGCTGTGAGGAATCAACGAGCGGCAGTATTTCTCTGCTAAGGTTCGCGCATTGATCGATGGTGATTCCTTTCTCGGTATCACAGAATACCTCCAGCAGGTCTCTCTTGCTATCGCCTTTGATCGCAAGATCAACCAGAAAAGCTCCCTGGCTTTCAATGACCGGGCTAAGAAGCGTCCTCAATTCCTGTATTTTCTCTCTCTTTTCCATGTCCTCTAAAAAAAATAGCCCAGAATTTCCGGGCCAGGCGTCGGAGTTCTACAAATATAGCTCCAGTCATTCACTTTTTCAACCCTGGAAAGCTTCGCTCGCGTTGGCATGGAAGCCCTTTTCGTTTGCTTTCACGGCAATCTTTTAGTAAAGTTAATCGATATTGAAACAGAGAAAGGGGGATTTTATGTCAGGGCTGAAGTTCCTACCATTGCTTTCGGTATCGCTAGTCATATTTGGCTGCTCAATGTTCGGCGGGCTGGAATCTAATGCGATTCCGCCGACGCTCGTTCAGAAGACTGCTTTTCCGCCTCTTCCTTCCACCGTTACTTCCAAAACAGTAGATCTCAAGACGGATCTGATAGTCAGCAAGACCGGATCCGTTGTCTGGGCATCACTACTGAACAGCAGCGGGGACCCCGCGTGGGATTCCGCCGCTGTCAGGAGCATTATGAACTGGAAATACTCTCCCGCCACGTTGAACGGCAATCCGGTCCAGATGCGGATCTCACAGGTTGCGCATGTCATCTACACACCTCCTCTGATGATGATCTTGTCTCAGATCGTGTGCACGAACGCAAAAGAAGCCGACTCCGTGTATGCCGCCCTTCAAGCCGGTGAAAGCTTCGATTCTCTTGCAAGCGTAATCTCTCCCGCTAACTCGGTTATCAGGAGCGGATACATGGGAGAGGTGGATATTCGTCAGTATTCGGACGAGATCCAAGATGAAATTCTGAAGCTGAAGGTAAATACTTACACTCAGCCGCTGAAGCTCGGAATATACTACGCGATTTTCATGAGACATGAGCAGCTGAAACTGGAAGCACTGCCTCAATAGCTCGGTTCTGCGCCAATTTCCTTTGTAACTTGAGCAGCAGAATGGTAAATTAATCCCGCGACCCGGAGAATAGAGCGCACCGCTCGGTTCATTCTCCGGCCGGGGTGTTCTTGAGTGGCGGTCGTAGCCGGACCTATCCGCGGCCGGGGAGAGAACGCCCGCGTAAGTAAGCTGGAGAGGTGCGAGAGTGGTTGCATCGACCGGTCTTGAAAACCGGAATACCCTTCGGGTATCGGGGGTTCGAATCCCTCCCTCTCCGCAAACTCTTCACGCCTGGTGTTTGGTCTCTTGAAGCGTATCGGCCTATTATTGGTCGCACAAGCAAACGACGGAGAAACATTTAATGCGTAACAGAGCCGGAAAGCATTCTACAGGCGACTGAAGGATTTTTCTCCGGCGGGAGTCCATTGGAAGGCGGATCTCCTCGGCCGGAAGTCACAACTCCTTATGAGCTTGTTCGTTTACAATCCACCATTTTTCCTTTTCATTTCCCGTAGTACCACCCGATTATCGCATTAGAGCAAAGATTTCCGCTGCAGCATATCCGGTTCTGTGAAGCCGAGCCGCTCCGGAAACCTTCGATTCTCAGTTCTCGCATGCACCCTAAACTATGCGGAGGATCAAATGCATTACCCTTGGTGGTATATTCCAAACATGACCGCTCCTATGTTGATTGCCGCCATAGCGACGCTTCACGTATTCGTTTCTCTGTACGCCGTAGGCGGCGGTATCGTTCTCGCAGGAGAGGTTTCTCACGCTTACAAGATCAAAAGCAAGCCCGCGCTCGACTACCTGAGATCCCACACCCTCTTCTTTATTTTGTTGACCGTTGTGTTCGGTGCAATTACCGGTGTCGGGATTTGGTGGACAATCGGGCTGGCGTCTCCGCTCGCGACCGAATCGCTGATTCACATTTTTGTGTTTGGGTGGGCGATGGAGTACGTATTCTTCCTAATAGAAATTACGTCGGCTTTCATATTTCACTACTACTGGGGAAGGCTTGATCCGCGGGTCCATAAAACCATCGGGTGGATTTACGGGGTGTCTGCATATATCAGTCTGGTAATCATCACCGGAATCACGGCGTTCCAGCTGGATATCGGCAGCTGGACACCTGAGAAGGGTATGTGGGCGGCCTTTTTCAATCCCCAGACATTTCCTCAAATCATGGCGCGTTCGGGAGCCTCTCTCCTTTTGGCATCTCTATATATTTACTTACACGCAGCATTCAAACTCAGAAATGATCATGAGCTTCGGTCATTAGTTGAAAATCGGACGTCAAAGTGGGCAATGGCCGGCGCCGTACTTGTGACAATCGGGGGAGCGTGGTGGTACATCAATATTCCGGACAGCGCAAAATCCGCTCTCGCCGGAGCGAGCGCCTTAAACATTCTCTCGGCCTTAATATTCCTCGCATCCGCCGTCGTTTTCTTCATGCTTTACTTCGGCCCCTACAGAAATCCGGGATGGATTAACCCCGGGTTCGCGATTCTGTATTTCCTGCTGGGAATAGCAGCGACCGGTACCGGCGAGTTCATACGTGAGGGAGTCCGCAAGCCCTTTATAGTGTACAACTACGTCACCGGCAACAACGTCCTGGTTTCGCAGATTCCAAAATTGCAGGCCACGGGGTATTTGAACGGCGGTGTGTGGACGAAAGCATATATGAAAAAATACTACCCGCAGGTGATTGAAGAAGACGGAAATATAAGCGACAACAAGTTGTTGCTGCTCCCTGTGAACGATCAGATAAGAGTCGGCCAGGTGTTGTTCCAATACCACTGCAACGATTGCCATTCCACGAAAGGGTTTTCAGGAGTTGCCAACCTAACACAGGGCTGGAACAAAAGCATGATCCACACGGTCGTAACCCATTTGGACAAAGCACATTTCTTCATGCCGCCGTGGTGCGGGACGGAAGCTGAAGCGGCCTTGCTTACGGAATACCTTCAGTCTTTGTCCGAACCTGCACCCGCCGGCATGAAATTTTCCGGGACCGGATTTCCGGAGAAGGGTTCAGTAGTGAGCAAAGTTGAAGGAGAGGAGGCAGGCAGATGAATCCAATAGATCTGATCGGACCGATATCGCCTCTGGGCAATCCCGCGCCCTTTTGGTTCATTACGTTCTTCAAAGTTCTCGGGTTCATTCTTCACATGATTCCGATGAACATCTGGTATGCGGGGATGATTCTCGTTGCTATTTTCTCCGTTTTCGGAAAGCGGCATTCCCTCGAGCTTGCTCATCGTCTTTCGAGAACTATGCCCATAATCGTCGCATCAGGTGTGAACCTTGGAATAGTGCCGCTTCTCTTTACTCAGGTCGGTTACTACCAGTTCTATTATCCGGCGGGAGTCCTTATGGCCTACGCCTGGTTCAGCGTCATCATTATTCTGGTCTTTGCGTACTACGGCGTATACGTCTATTCTCTTAACGTCAGAAGCGGCAAACGCACGAAATTCGCGCTGGCTTCCGCGTGGGTAAGTTCAATCGCATTCCTTTTCATCGGGTTCCTCTTCGCGAACAATTTCAGCCTGATGGTCAATGTCGAGAACTGGATAGGTGTCTTCAACTCGACGTCGGTCGCGGGAGCCGTTCTCGGAACCGGACTCAACACCGGAGACGCGACGCTGATCCCGAGATGGCTTATGATGTTCGGACTCGCCATGACGACCACGGCAGTGTACATAATCTTCGATGCGACATTCTTCAAGAGAAAAGACGCAACGGAAGATTACAAGAAATGGGCTGCTCGCTTCGCGTTCGTTTTTCACACGATAGGGGTACTCATCTTCGTAATTATGGGAAGCTGGTACATCTTCGGCGCTATTGAGAGATCGACGCTTGACCAGCTCGGTCAGAGTTCGGCTATGTACGTCGTATTTGCATTGACGGCTATTTCACCGGGGCTGGTCTGGATTGTTATGCTCGCTCAGAGCCGAGGCATCCGCAGAAACGCGACTATAGCGGCTGCGGCCCTCCAGGTAGTCGTTCTGGGTCTGAATGCAACGAGCAGGCAGTGGGTACAGAATGTGGAGATATTCAAGTTCGAACGAATCTCGCAGTTGCCAGTGAACATACAATGGAGCCCGATGATTTTGTTCTTGCTGCTGTTCGTAGTGGGACTCGCAGTAGTCGGATGGATGATCGCAAAAATTGTCGAGGTGGAGAAGAAGGCAGCGGAGGCGTGAAGACAGGGGTACCGTGGAGGACCAGCGCAGGCAAAGCGGTTCGCCGGGGCAGGAACGATTAGTCCGGTTGCGTGAAGTCTTCGATCAGCTTAACGAGCTCGGGCCTTCCCTGGCCGGAGACTGCCGAGAATGGTAGAAAACACTGGCAGAACTTCAGGTTGGGCAATTGTGCTTTCGCCCGGGCCATGTGGGTATTCATCTTGTTCTGCGAGAGCTTGTCGGCTTTGGTCATGACAATCACGTAAGGGATTTTGTAAAACTCCAGCCATCCGATCATGATCTTGTCGAGCTCCATCGGTTCATGGCGGGCATCGAGGATTTGCACGACCAGCTTGAGCTGCTTCCTTTCCTGAAGATAAGTCTCCACAAGCTTTGCCCAGCTCGATTTCATATGCTCTGGCGCAATCGCGTAACCGTATCCGGGAAGGTCAACGAAATAGTGCTCGTCGTTTATCAGGAAAAAGTTGAGTGAGCGTGTCTTTCCGGGGGTGGAACTCGCCTGAGCAAGATTCTTCTTGTTGCAGACCTTGTTTATTAATGATGATTTGCCCACATTCGATCTCCCGATGAAGGCTACTTCGGGCAGGTCAGTATCGGGCACTTGAGAATAGTCTACAGCACTTGTAACGAATTTAGCCGCTTCGATCTTCATTAGGCCATATCCCCACTAAAAATTTATCACGCAAACAAATTAGCAAAAAAATATATTAATCTCAACGCATCGAACCATGCCGAAAATAGTGTACGAGGCATGGAACAGTACCGAGTCATGGGGTATTGGTTCGGTTTAGATCAGCGGATGCAGCGAGCAGCCTGTTATTCCGCCGCCGCTTCCTTCTTTTCTTCCTTCGGCTCTTCCGGCTGTGCGGCTGCTTCCTTCTCTTTGGGAGCCTTTCTGCGCTTCTCAGCTTCGTCGGCAGCGTTGAAATCGACCAATTCGATTATTGCCACTTCCCCGCCGTCGCCGTGACGCTGG
>JBJKQU010000157.1:0-28358 GCA_046705025.1 Candidatus Kryptoniota bacterium
TGGTGACAAATTCAGTGTCTCCCGAATTTCTCTCGCCAACCCTGCGTCTATCGCTATCTCAGACACTTAACGGATCAGCTCATCTTTTTACCCTTCAATTTCCATGCCCCTATGTCGGATTTCAGGAATTGTGTGATCCTTGCATTTGTTGTTAGGCTTGGATATATTTTTAGGCAAGTTTGATAAAATGTTAATAAAAAGAGAAGAGATTCTGGCCAGGAAATTTTTAAAGAGTGATTCTAAGTCAGGTCAGAGTATATAAAGTGTTCCGAAGCTGGGCGGAACACTTTTTTTTTTGCATTTTTATAGATGAAAGTCCGAGAAGTAGTCAAGGCGATTAGTGAACGGCTGCCCGTGGATCTGGTATCAGGGCAGGATAATGTTGGATTGATTATCGGCAATTACGATGACGAATGTGAAAAGATAATGGTCGCTTATGAGCTGGATGCTGACGTAATCTCTGAAGCCTCGACTTCCGGATCAAATTTCGTTGTAACTTACCACACACCTTTATTCAAGCCCGCAAAGTCCTTTATCTCATCTCACGCGCACCCGGATTACCTCCTGGAAGCTTCCCGTTGTGGGTTGAACGTCTTTGCCGTGCATACTGCGTTGGATGTCGTCAAAGCCGGCTTGAACGTGGATCTTGCGAAGAGAATCGGGTTGAGAGGTATTAAGCTTCTCGCCCCCCTCAGCGGTACACTTTACAAAATAGTCGTTTATGTACCGGTGGCCAACCTCGAAGAAGTAAAGCGTGCTATGTTCGGGTCGGGCGCCGGAAGGATAGGGAATTATTCGGAGTGTTCCTTTTCATCGAACGGGAAGGGGACTTTCCTGCCGGGCGAAGATGCCTCTCCGTACATAGGTACTGTAGACAGAAGAGAGATTGTGCAGGAGACGAGGCTCGAGATGCTGGTCGAGAAATCATTGCTCGGCCACGTGTTGAAGAGCATGTTAGATGCCCACCCTTACGAGGAAGTGGCATATGACGTATACCCGCTCGTCAATGAGTCACCCAATTTCGGATTCGGTGCTATCGGCGAACTGGAAGAACCCAGGCCAATCACAGACTTCCTGGCCGGGATCAAGGTCCTACTCGGCATTGAACATGTCAAGTTGTCCCACTTGCCTGATAAGAAGATCAAGAGGGTCGCCGTGTGCGCGGGATCGGGCGTCCCATTTTACAAGGACGCTCTCCGGGAAGGTGCCGACATATTCCTGACCGGAGATGTAAAACATCACGACTTCAGGGCGGCTCAACAAGGCCCGACCATACTCGCGGACGCGACGCACATCGGCACGGAGAGATTTGCTACCCACCTGATACACAGAATCGTCAGCGGGGCGTTTGAAGGCAGCATTGTTGTAGGGCTAAGCAAGCACCAACATCAAAACGCAGTTTTTGTATAACATATTCAGGAGATTGAAGTGATCGTTAAGGATAAACTCAGGACACTTTACCAACTCCAGCAGGTCGACCTGAAGCTTGACAGTTTGCTTGAAGAGCGCGGGGACTTACCGGCGGAAGTCGAGGAATTAGAAAAGAAGATCGCGGCATTGAAAGCTCAAATCAAAGAGAATGAGGACTACCTGAAAAAGTCCGTCGTTCGCAAGAAGGAAATCGACAAGGAGCTTGATGACTCTCGCAAAAGAATCGACAAATATACCGACATGCGAATCAAAGTAAAGACCAACCGCGAGTACGACGCACTGAGCAAGCAAATC
The DNA here is from genome assembly GCA_046705025.1 of Candidatus Kryptoniota bacterium. Taxonomy (GTDB): domain Bacteria; phylum Bacteroidota; class Ignavibacteria; order Kryptoniales; family JAKASW01; genus JAKASW01. Next base: position 1,726 of record JBJKQU010000157.1, read on the forward strand.
GACAATTCCAAAGAGAAGGTTCAGGAACTCCATAAGGAACTAGAAGGCATCCAAGCCAAAGAGAGCGTGGCAGTTCGGGACGTTGACAAGTTGAAAAAGGAATTTGAAGAGGAGGACGAGTTGTACTCGGCCAAGAAGGTCGAACTAGAAGAGCTCGTGTCCCTAACTCACGACGAAGAGAAACGGTACTTGAAAGAGCGTGAAAAGCACGCTCAGAAAGTCGACAAACAGACGATTTCCCGTTACGAGATGATCAGAAGGGCAACCAAAGGGAAGGCCATCGTGCCTGTAGTTCGTCGTAACGCGTGCGGCGGCTGCTACAATGTCCTCCCACCGCAAAGGCTGCTTGATCTGCGACAGATGGAGAAGATCTACGCCTGCGACCACTGCGGGAGAATCCTGGTTCCTAATGAAATCGTCGAGGAAGTAGAACACGATGCATGAAAGGAACCGCGAACATCCTCAGAGCGGCTTTCGGCAGCGGGGCTGCAGGCGGCAAAATAGCGGTCCATCGGAACAGGGATAACAGAGTTTCAAGAGGACGTTTTGATCTTTCCGGACACTGCTCGAACAATCGCACAGGACATATTGCATTGTCCGGAAGCAAAGAACTTGCAGAAAAGCCCGGCTCTTACGAACTTGAAGAGATTCTAGGCCGTCCGTACAATGGGTTCAAGGTGGACTGGCTACATCAGGTGAGGAACGGCGGCATGCATGAGATATTCAGTAAAGGGACCGGGCGATCAATTAATCTGAGGGAAGGTCCGGAATCGTGCATGTTTCACGATGATGACACGCGGGACCGAGTATATCGTCAAAACAAGGGACAGGATTTGTTTTGGAGTGAGCCAGGCAGTCGCTCCGTCCCGGTAAATTCGGGGCGGGGAGGAAAGTCCGGACTCCACATGGCAGCAGGCTCCCATGCTCAGACTGATGGGTATGAGAGGCGGGGCGACCCGACGGAAAGTGCCACAGAAAACAAACCGCCACGCGTTTCGCGTGGCAAGGGTGAAAAGGCGGAGCAAGAGCCCACCGGCCCGATGCGTGAGCGTCGGGTGCATGGTAAACCCCCTGCGGAGCAAGACCAAGTAAGGGAGGAGTCCCGAACGAGTGCATCTCGTTCGGGAGCGAGGCGGCCAGTCTCGTCAAATGTCCCGTTCGCGGGATTTCACTCCCGGGTAGGTCGCTCGTGTTCCACAGCGATGTGGAACCCAGATAAATGGCTGCCTCTTCCGCCTGCCTTGTGCAGTGCGGGAAAGACAGAATTCGGCTTATCGGCTCACTCCGTATTTTGTTAGAAGCTACAAGGAATCTTTCTTATCGATGAATTATTACTGGAAACTATCGGAACAAATAAACAAGAATGTCGCCAATGAACTTGCGGGCAAGTTGAACGTGAAGCCGATAATTGCTCAACTGCTGATACAACGCGGCCAGGACTCCCCTGAAAAGGCGAAGTCTTTCTTCACACCGAATCTGGGGGACCAGCACGATCCATTTCTGATGGACGGAATGGAACAAGCGGTCGCGCGGGTGCTCAAAGCGCTGGGCCGCCATGAGAAGATCCTGATTTACGGCGACTACGATGTCGATGGCACCACGGGAGCAGCTTTGCTTTACATGTTCTTTAATGAACTCGGAGTAGACGTCGAGTATTACATTCCCGACCGGTTGAAAGAAGGATATGGCATAAGTCTCACAGGGGTCGAGTTCGCATCCTCTTCGGGCTTCACGCTTTTGATAAGCGTCGATTGCGGGGTTGCTGCCAGCAAGGAAGTCGCCTTCGCCGCAGAAAAGGGGATCGATACGATTATCTGCGATCACCATGAGGTCGAGGTGTGTCCTGAGGCAGTTGCAGTACTCGACCCCATCAAGCCCGGATGCAATTATCCGTTCAAGTTCCTATCAGGATGCGGAGTCGCATACAAGTTTGCAAAGGCGGTCTCCACCGAGCTGGGTAAAAGAGAATTGCCGGATCAGTACCTGGACCTGGTCGCTATTGCGGCTGCGGCCGATGTGGTCCCCCTGGTCGGAGAAAACAGGATATTCGTGCAGGCAGGCTTCAATGCAATAGCGAAGCGTCCTCGCGCGGGAATCAAGGCGCTGCTGGATAGTTCACGGACAGATCATAGGAGGCTGACGACAGGTCAGGTGTCGTTCAACATCGCGCCGCGGATTAACGCTGTCGGACGACTCGGCGATGCGAAACGCGCAGTCGAGCTCCTCATTACGGATAATGAGGACGTAGCTTCGGAATTCGCACAGGTCCTGGAAACAGAGAACTCTCACAGGCGAGTGCTGGACGAGAAGACGTTCACCGAAGCGAAGGAACAAGCTACCTCTCTCATGGAGAGCGGCGAGCGAAGTTCACTTGTGCTTCACAGCGACACCTGGCATCCCGGCGTAGTCGGCATCGTGGCGTCAAGAATCGTGGAAACGTTCTACAAGCCGACGATCATGCTTGCAACCGTAGACGGAATGGTTCGTGGAAGCGCGCGGAGCGTGGTAGGATACGACATCTTCCAGGCCATACGAGAGTGTTCGGATTTGCTGTTGCAGTTCGGCGGCCACAAGTACGCCGCAGGGCTGGCACTCGCCCCCGAAAATCTTGAACGTTTTGTGAACAAGTTTGAGGATGTTGTCGCCCGGACAATCACCGAGGAAATGAGAACACCTGTCATCTTGATCGATGCCGACCTTGACCTCGGCGATCTGGACGGCAGCTTCATCAAGACTCTGAAGATGTTCGAGCCGTTCGGTCCACAAAACTCAAAGCCGATATTTCGCACCTCGAACGTTTGCCTTACCGACTCACGGATTGTCGGCAGTTCACACCTCAGGATGAAGCTGAAGGCCGACGGGGTTACTTTTGACGCCATTAAATTCAGAAACGGCGACAGCACCATCAAGCCCGGTACGATGCTCGATGTCGTTTATTCGGTCGACGAGAATCATTATGCGGGGAACACATATTATCAGTTGCAGTTGAAAGATTTCAGAAACTCATCCGAAGGATCCTTCGGAGAAGAAAGTTTGGGAGGTTGAATCATGTCCGGACATAATAAATGGGCCAAGATCAAACACAAGAAGGCGGGGACGGACGCACAGCGCGGTAAGCTCTTTAGCCGACTTATCAAAGAAATTACGATAGCTGCCAGAAGCGGCGGCGGAGACCCCAATGGGAATCCCCGCTTGAGGCTGGCCATTCAGACTGCAAAAGACGCAAACATGCCCGCGGACAACATTAAGCGCGCGGTTCAGCGCGGGACGGGTGAACTGCCGGGGACCGTTTATGAAGAGTTGACGTACGAAGCTTACGGACCCGCCGGAGTCGCTCTTATGGTGGATCTCGTGACGGACAACAAGAACCGCACAGTAGCGGAAATTCGCCATATTCTGGACCGGAACAACGGGAAACTCGCCGAAGCAGGTTCTGTCGCATGGATGTTTCAGAAAAAGGGTAGCATAGAGATCCCTAAGAGCGCAATCGGTGAGGATGACCTCCTCTCTATAATTCTCGAAGCAGGCGCCGACGATATGAGAGCCGAAGATGACTACTATGACATCACAACCGCCGCCGAAACATTTGAAGGAGTCAAGAAGGCGATCGAGGACAAGGGAATAGCAGTCTCAAATGCCTCACTCCAGATGCAGCCTCAGAACACAGTCAGAGTCGAAGGAAAAGAAGCCGAACAAGTGCTTAAGCTTATGGAAGCGCTCGAAGACCATGACGATGTTCAGAATGTCTACGCGAACTTCGATATCGACGACAGCGTGCTCGCGCAACTCAACCAATGATCGTGCTGGGCATCGACCCTGGGTCGCGAAAGACCGGCTATGCGATAATTGAGACAACAGGAAGTACCAGGGACATACTGGAGTCCGGGACTATTACCCTGACCGACCTGAAGTCGATCCCCGACAAGCTCGTGAGAATCTTCCACAAGATCGGTGCACTTCTGGACGGCTACAGGATTATGGCCGTTGCGGTTGAAGCCGGGTTTTACGGAAAGAACGCGCAGAGTGCATACAAGCTCGGATACGCCCGGAGTGCTGCAGTTCTTGCAGCGGCACTCAAGAACGTAGAGGTGGTCGAATACTCTCCACGGAAGGTAAAGCAAGCAGTAACGGGAAACGGCAACGCTTCAAAGTCTCAAGTGAAGTATATGGTGAAAAATTACTTCAGCCTCGACGGAGATGTTTCGATGAGAGAAGACGAAGCCGACGCCTGTGCAGTAGCGATCTGCCACGTCCAGAATTCACGGCGCGGCGAAGCCCCGTACAAAAGCTGGAAAGACTTCGTCGACAAAAACAAGAGACTCGTGGTTCGGCACATCGCAGGCGGACGTCCGTAATGATATACAGGATAACGGGGCGGCTGATCGAGAAGACCCCCACGTCTATCGTCGTCGATGCAGGCGGGATAGCATACGAAATCAACGTCCCGCTGACCACATACGAGTCCATCGGTAATGTCGACGGAGTAGTCAGCCTCTATACTGTTCTGATCGTACACGAAGAGGATATGTCGCTCTACGGTTTTGCAAGCCCTGATGAGCGGAGACTTTTCAAACTCCTGATAAGCGTAAGCGGAATCGGCCCGCGAACGGCATTGAGTCTCCTGTCTTCGGCCAACGTTCAAGACGTCTACACGTTTATCGCCACATCGAATTCTCAGGCACTGACGTCGATCCCCGGCATCGGCAAAAAGACCGCGGAGAGACTTGTCCTCGAATTGCGGGACAAGATACATCGTGCGGGAATGGTCCTTGAAGGAGAGAAACTAGAAGGCAGGGAAGAGATCAGGGGGGAGGCCGTAGATGCACTCGTTGCGCTCGGCTACTCGCGTCTTCAATGCGAGCGCGCTATAAGAGAAGTGCTGAAGAGAGATGCCGAAGCGGGGAGCTCGGTGGAAGAGCTGGTTCGTTCGGCGTTGAAGGAAGTCAGGTAGGGGCGACCTGCATATTCTTATCCGCCAGGATTTGTCCGACTGCAGGGGTGGAAACCCAATAGAAGCCGGTCGATCAGTTGTACCCGATGAGTTTTTGCGGGGGAATCCGGGGCTATGGCTTCGCGGGTTTTTGAATATTTTTCCTGCAGGAGTATATTAAGCAAATGAGAGTCACACGCGCAGAAGTCGACCTGTCAGCTATCAGGCACAATATAAATCAGATCGTACGCAGAGTCGGTAGAGACGTTCGCATCATGGGCGTCGTTAAGGCGAATGCGTACGGACACGGGCTGGTACCTGCAATGAAGGCCGTGGTAGACGCAGGGGCGAGCTATCTCGGGGTAGCTCTCGCCGAAGAGGGGCTGGAGTTGAGGCAGCATACAAATTTGCCTATTCTTGTCTTCTCGCCGCCCGTGGAAGACTCCCTTGAGACTTTTGTGAGATTCGATCTGGATGCTTCCATATCGTCCATCGAGACTGCACACGCTTTGAATTCGGTCGCGAAATCGGCCGGCAAGAAGGCGCGAGTTCAGATAAACATCGATACCGGAATGGGAAGGCTCGGTTTTTTTCCGAAGGTTGCGGTCGATGCGATCAGGGCAATTGCAAACCTGGAGTCGCTGACGATAACGGGCATTTATTCGCACTTCGCGACTTCCGACGAGGCAAACAAAGAGTTCGCAAGCCGTCAGCTCCGGGATTTCAAGGCTGTCGTGGCCGCCGTCAAGAACATCGGATTGCGTGATCCGCTTTATCATATGGCAAACAGCGGAGCAATTCTCGATATGCCGGACAGCTACTTTGACATGGTTCGACCCGGAATCATGACTTACGGCTATTACCCGTCACTCGAGACCAGCGAGTCGGTTGATATCAAACCGGCACTGTCACTGAAATCGAGCGTGGTTCAGATAAAGACTTTTCAGCCCGAAATGAGCGTAAGTTACGGCAGGAAATTCTTCACAAAGGGAAACGACAGAATAGCCGTTGTCCCGATCGGGTATGGAGACGGATATTCAAGGCTGCTCACCGGAAAAGCTTCGGCATTGATCAACGGGAAGAAGCACCCCGTTGTGGGGACTATCACAATGGATCACATTATGGTGGATCTCGAAAACGATTTTGAAGTTCAACATGGCGATGAGGTTGTACTTATAGGAAGAGGCGGCAACGAAGAGATAACTGCATGGGACTTAGCTGCAATGCTGGGGACTATCCCCTATGAGGTCCTATGCATGATAGGCAATCGTGTTCCCAGATTGTACAATGACCTAAACTCAACCACAGCAGATTAGAGGGAACGATGAGAGTTTTTGCAGTCATTATGGCCGGCGGAGTCGGATCCCGGTTCTGGCCGGTAAGCAGGGAAACGACACCCAAGCAGTTTCAGGATGTCTTCGGCGACAGGTCGTTGTATCAACGAACCTTCGACAGGATTGCTGAAATCGTGTCTCCCGAAAACACATTCGTCGTAACGAATAAGGTCCAGGAATCAGTTGCTCTCGAGCAGCTGCCGCAGCTTCCACGGCGAAACATGATCGTCGAGCCGTTCGGTCGCAACACGGCCCCCTGTATTGCGGTTGCGGCGGCGGCGATATCCTCCATAACCGATGACGCCGTAATGGTGGTTCTGCCATCTGACCATTTGATCTCACAGGAAGAGAATTTCGTCGCGCAGCTCAAAGACGCGATACGGCTCGCGGAGAAAGAACACTCATTGGTCACGATCGGGATAAGACCTACTCATCCGGAAACCGGCTTCGGCTACGTTCACTTTGACAGGAAGACGAGAAGTGAAGATATTTCTAGCCGCGGCGGCTACAGCGTCATTGAGTTCAAAGAAAAGCCCGACCATGAAACGGCCGTGAAGTTCGTCGAAAGCGGCGATTATCTCTGGAACAGCGGCATGTTTATTTGGCGCGTCGACGTAATATTGGAAGAGTTGAAGAGGAACCTCACTCATTTCGTCGATTTTCAGTCTCCTCTGAGGGAGTCGTTCGGAAAGGAAGAGTTCGCCAAACAGCTGGAGGAATTCTATCTGCGGGTCGAATCTATTTCTGTGGATTATGCAGTAATGGAAAAAGCGAGGAATGTTCTTACTATCCCGAGCAGTTTTGTGTGGAGCGACGTTGGATCGTGGGATGAGGTTTACAAGCTCAGCGATAGAAACGGAGACGGAAATTCGGTCAAAGGAGAGGTGGTGAGCATACGCAGCTCCAACAATCTCGTCTGGGCGGATGAGAAGTTGTTTGCTCTGGTAGGTGTCGATAACCTGATAATAGTCGAGACGAAGGATGCGATACTTGTCTGCAAGAAAGGACAATCCCAGGGAGTGAAGGAAGTAGTGGACATTCTCAGAAAGCAAGACAAACAGGATCTGGTTTGAACAAAGTACTGGCTGCAGCAATGTGTGCCTCAGCCTTCTATATGGCGGGGTGTTCTGCAGCGGCACGTTTCACTACCACGGAGACTTCCTCTTCTTCTTCGGCATCAAGCAGCTTCAATGGCGAGGCACTTCTTACTGTCGAGGGTGAGGCGTCTTACTACTCGACGGGATTCAATGGCAAGAGAACCGCGAGCGGAGAGATATTCGACAAGAACGCTCTGACTGCCGCACATCGTGAATTTCCGTTCGGCACGATCCTTCGGGTTACAAATTTAAGCAATGACAAAAGTGTGGACGTTACTGTAAACGACCGCGGTCCGTTCAAGAAAGACAGAATAATCGATCTGTCTGAGGCCGCGGCGCGCGATATCGGAATGATCAGGAAGGGAACTGCTCTCGTCAGGATACAGGTCCTGAAGTGGGGCGACAACAGCGATAACGATAAGTGAAGGGCGGTTATCGTTTTGAGGACCACGGGCTGTGCAAGAATTTCCGACAGATGACATAAGAAGGCTGTTCAGAGACGGTCGGGACTTCAATGAACTTTTCGAGGCTTTCCGGAAAGCTCTCGAAAACAACATTTGCGAAGTGGATGCCTATCGCGAGCTCTTCTGGAATAGTAGCCTTGAACCTGACGAACTGCTTTTCTTTGCCAAGAAGCTGGAGAGTGCGTTTCCTAATCTTGCCTACGACGTTTATATGTGGCTGTCGAAGGTCATGGAAGCTAGAGTCCCCAATGCGGATTCCATTGAGTTGTCATTTCTCTGTCTGAAGAAGGCCTGCGAATTCAACACAAAGTCTCTGGAGCCTTACCTTTCCGCCTGCAAGTTGTACGACCACGACTTAAAGACTCCGGATATACAAGGCATAATTTCGTTCTTAAAGGAAGGGTCGTCAACGGTGAATGATTCCCAACCTCTGTTCGAACAGCTCTCGATTCTTTACTCTATCGCGGGAAACGACGAGATGGCGGCCTACTACGAACGAAAGGCACATCCTTCGTCTTGAATAAGAAGCTGCGCGGCTATTTAAGTATATTTGCTGCGGCTTTCTTCTGGGGAACATCGGCAACTGCGGCAAAGGCACTCTTCGAGCGACACATATCTCCTTTGCTCCTGGTCGAATCTCGTGTGATTATCGCAGCAATCGTACTGGTGCTCTTCTTCCTTATTGTCAATCCGCGCATCTTGAGAGTCAGGCTCTCCGATTTGTGGGATTTCGCCCTGCTGGGCGTCATCGGGGTGGCGGGCTCCAATTACGCATATTACATGGCAATTCAGGCGACGAATGTCGGGATCGCGATCCTGATGCAGTATACGGCTCCTGCTATGGTGGCACTCTACATGGTTGTCACGAAACAAGAGAGAATTAGCAAGACTAAGATCATAGCATTACTGTCCGCTCTAGCAGGTTGTATAATCATGCTGGGCACGTTTGAGCCGGCGATTCATCTCACTGCCATAGGCATATTCTTCGGAGTGTTGTCGGCAGTGTGCTTTGCTTTCTTCAACGTCTACACTAGGATCGCAAGCAAGCAGTATACAATCTGGACTGCAATCACCTACACGCTGATTACGGGCGGCATGTTTTGGGTGGTGCTTGACCTAGTTCTGCACACCGGCATCGGCATCGGCGGGACAATGGAACTCGCTGCGCTTGCACTGTTCTCCGTGACTTCGGCATTGATACCGTATTTCTTTTACTTCAACGGCCTGAAATTTCTTGTGCCTTCCACGGCAATCATAGTCTCGACGCTCGAACCGGTAATTGCGATTTCCAGTGCATTCGTTATTTTAGGGGAGACGCTATATCCGGAACAAATAGCGGGTGGCGTGCTGGTAATATTCGCAGTCATATTGCTGGAGTCACACCGGGAATGAAGTCGGAACGAAGGATCGAGAAGTTAACCAGAGCATTGAGGGCCACGCAAACCGGCCTGACCGTCGTGCTTGAAAACATTCATGATCCTCACAATGTCAGTGCTATATTAAGGACCTGCGACGCGGTCGGCATAAGAGACATAAATCTTCTTTATACATCGGAGACTTTTCCAAAAATCGGGAGAAAGAGCTCCGCCAGCGCGAATAAATGGGTGACGCGACGAACTTTCAAGTCCGTCAGCACTTGTTTCGATACATTGAGATCTGAAGGATTCACTATAGCTGCCAGTGTCCTGAACCAAAAGTCGGTTTCATTATACGACCTCGATCTCGGACAGAAGGTCGCTCTTGTATTCGGTAACGAGCATCGTGGTGTTTCTGAGGAAGCCAGTTCTTACGCCGATCTCTGCTTTCAAATCCCGATGCGCGGAATGATCCAAAGTCTGAACGTCTCAGTGGCTTGCGCGATAACGCTCTACGAAGCGCTCCGACAGAGGATACTCACCGGAGTGCAGCCGGGGCAAGGAATGAGTGAAGCAGAGTTTCAGAGGCTGCTGGCCGAGTGGATGAGGAAATGATCAGAAGTTGACTTTGTCCGGTGTAAGGAGTAAAATTTAGTTAGTCGGAGGAGGTTATGGCCGAAACACTTACACTGAAAGGAATCCTACAAGAACACACGGTAGAGGGTGAGTTATACAAGAAGCTCGCGAATAATTGGGTCCTCTGCTACGCATGCGGCCACAGATGTAAGATTAAACCGGGACGGGATGGGATTTGTCGCGTGAGATTCAATCATGAAGGCAAGCTCCTTGTCCCCTACGGCTACGCTGCCGGAATCCAACTTGACCCGATTGAGAAGAAACCCTTCTTCCACGCTTTTCCAGGGGCGAATGCGCTTAGTTTCGGGATGCTGGGCTGCGATTATCACTGCAGCTACTGCCAGAATTGGATTACCAGCCAGACCTTGAGAGATCCTTCCGCAACGGCCCAGCCAGAGTTCATTGACCCGGAAAAACTCGTCGAGCTTGCGATGCTTTACAATTCACCCGTTCTCGTCTCCACCTACAACGAGCCATTGATCACAAGCGAATGGGCGGTTGAGATTTTGAAGCTTGCGAAACCTTATGGAATACACGGCGCTTACGTCTCAAACGGCAATGCGACGCCCGAAGTAATCGACTACATAAAGCCCTATGTAGACTTGTACAAAGTAGATTTGAAGGGATTCGACGAAAGGAAGTACAGGCAGCTCGGCGGAAGACTGAGCGTTGTTCTGGATGCGATTCGTACGCTTAAGGAGAAAGGCTTCTGGATCGAGGTGGTTACACTTTTGGTCCCCGGGTTCAACGACAGCGAAGAGGAGCTGAAGCATATCGCCGAATATATCTCATCAGTATCTCCTGAAATTCCCTGGCATGTGACGGCTTTTCACAGAGATTACAGGATGCTGGACAGGCAGAGTACCAGTGCAAAGTCACTGATACGTGCGGCAACTATCGGCAAAGAAGCGGGACTGTATTTCGTCTACGCGGGGAACCTGCCCGGTATGGTCATCAACTTGGAAAACACCTACTGCCCCTCATGCAACGCAACCTTGATAGAAAGGGAAGGCTTCAGAGTCTTAAAGAATCGAATTGTCGACGGGATGTGCCCAAAGTGCCGGCGGAGAATACCTGGCGTATGGAAGTAGCCCCCGCACTCTCACTGGACGAGAAGAAGGAACTTTTGATGATCGCGCGCAAGGCGGTCGTCGCCGCGGTTGCGAGAACTGCTTACGTTCCCGAAAAACCCGCGAGTGCGGTACTCACAAAAAAAGGCGGGGCGTTTGTTACACTTCGTGAGAAGGGGGAGCTTAGAGGGTGCATCGGGTACATAGAAGCCCGCATCCCGCTGTATCTGACGGTCGCAGAAACGGCCGCGAAGTCGGCGGTCGGGGACCCAAGATTTGAGCCTGTATGTGAGGATGAGCTGAAAGATATCGAAGTGGAAGTTTCGGCGTTGTCCCCCATGCAAGAAGTCAACAATATCGATGAAATAATTCCAGGAAGACACGGGATTCTCATAGAGATTGGCTTCAATCGTGGTTTGCTGCTCCCGCAAGTTGCCACCGAAAACAACTGGAACAGGGAACAGTTCCTAAGCTACACTTGCCTGAAGGCGGGACTTGGCAAAGATTGTTACAAGAAACCCGAAGTGAGAATATCCATATTTACAGCCGAGGTCTTCAGTGAAGAAGAGTTGGGCGCAACGCGAGAGGAGAGCATAATTGAGGGAAAGTGACTATGTACGTCCGCCGAGTGTCGCAGGTTTCTTCTATCCGAGCGACAGACAGGAGCTCGAGAAGACCTGCCGTGATCTTATGGAGAAAGCAAGAGAACACCTGGCGAGTCCGCAGGAGAGAGTGTTCGGGGTAATCGCACCACACGCGGGTTATCAGTACAGTGGATATACTGCGGCACACGGTTACTCCCTTCTCAGGAAAGGGGATTACGAGACTGTAGTAGTAATCTCGCCGAGCCATCGGGAATATTTCGAAGGCATATCTGTCTTCTCAGGAAGAGCCTACTCGACTCCGCTTGGGGAAATTGAAGTGGACAAGGACATGCGCGATTCGTTTCTCGAACTTGCCGGAGAATCTGTCATAGAGTCGCGGGCAGGGCACAAGACGGAGCACGCTTTGGAGGTGCAGCTTCCATTCCTGCAACTCGCCCTTGGGGAATTCAGACTCCTTCCGATAGTCATGGGAGACCAAAGACCGGACTACTGTCGGACATTGGGCAACGTTCTCGGAGATCTGGCCAACGGCAAAAGCACCCTCGTCGTCGCAAGCTCAGACCTTTCCCATTATTACTCTTACGATACTGCCAATGAGATGGACCGCATATGCGCAGACCACATCAGTAGACTTGACCCGGACGGATTGCTTGCAGATCTCGGAAAGGGCAACTGCGAGGCGTGCGGGGGCGGTCCTATCGCTTCCTGCTTGTTTGCTGCGACAAAAGTCGGGGCGCAAAGATCTAAGGTGCTGTATCACTGTAATTCCGGAGATACGACCGGTGATAAGTCTGGAGTTGTAGGCTACTTATCGGCAGCAATTTCATGACGGGAAAGGCTGTCAGGTTTGCACTTATAGGCCCCGGCAAGGTCGGCTCAAGCGTTGCCACTGCGCTCAACAATAGCGGATGGGTTTGCACCGCTATCGTGTACAAGACCCACTCTCGCGGAGAGCTTGAGACCCTCAAGAACAGATTCCCCAAGGCTAGACTTACCGGATCTCTAGAACAACTACCTCCTGACTTTGAAGTGCTGTTCATTGCCGTCAAGGATGACCAGATACCCCATGTCGTCTCGGATCTGTCCTCGCGGAGATATATCGACTGGAAGGGTAAGACAGTGCTGCACTTCAGTGGAGTAGTAGAGCTTGCGGCGTTGTCGAAATTGCGGGCGTTCGGCGCCTCGACCGGGGCACTCCATCCGATTTCACCTTTCGCAGCCAGGTTCTCTCCTGACCGCGCTCGGCAAACATTTTACGATTTCTTGGGAGAGAATGCCGCTCTCAACACAGCGAGCAAAATCACCAGGAGGCTCCACTCCAAAATTATTATGCTGCGTTCGGAGGAGGATAGAATACTTCTGCATGCAGCGAGTGTGATCGCCTCTAACTCGGTCGTGATAGCAGTGAAGAGCGCCGACAATATCCTATCAGATGTTATGAGACCTGATGACTCAAGGGCAGTGCTCGGAACATTGTTAAGCTCAACCGTTGACAACATTTCAAGCAACAGAGGCTTCGACGCTTTGACCGGCCCCTTGGTGCGGGGGGACTTAAGCGTCATCGCAAAGCATGTCGAAGCCCTTAAGGGGAACAGACAGCTTCTGCAATTCTATAAATCATCACAGCTCCTTGGAATCGAAGGACTGCTGCAAGGACAGAGGGACAGGTCCCTCCGAGAAAGTCTAAAGAAAATCAAGAAACTACTGGAGAAATAATGGGATTAAAGGCGTTGATTGCAAGTGGAGGAAGGGGAACGCGGCTGAGGCCGATAACTCACACTCAGAACAAACACCTCATTCCGATTGCCAACAAGCCCATCTTGCACTATGCAATTGAGGCGGCAGTCGAGGCGGGGATCAGCGAGGTTGGAATTGTGATAAATGCTGGTAGCGATGAAGTCCCCAGCGCAATCGGCAACGGAGAAAGGTGGGGAATAAAGATCACCTATATTCCCCAAGAACAGCCGCTTGGGCTCGCGCATGTGGTAAAGATATCACAACCATTTATTGGCGGCGACAGCTTCGTTTTCTATCTTGGAGACAACATGGTAATCGGCGGCGTGAAGCGATACCTGGACGCTTTTTCTCAGAGCCGGGCAAACTGCTTCTTGACACTCGCAAAAGTGAAAGACCCGGAAAGGTTCGGTGTTCCGGAAATCAAGGACGGCTTGATCGTTAAGGTCGAAGAAAAGCCTAAACATCCGAAGAGCAACTACGCAGTAGCCGGCATATATATCTATGACAGGAACATATTCGAGGCTGTTAACAACATTCGGCCGAGTGCAAGAGGTGAGCTGGAGATCTCAGATGCACATCAGTACCTCATAGATCACAACTATAAAGTAGGCTTCGCAGAAATAACCGGCTGGTGGAAAGACACCGGGAAACCAATTGATCTGCTGGAGGCGAACCGCCTGGTTCTTGAAAACATAGAGCCTTCCGTTCAGCGTAATGTGGAGGTCGATTCTCACAGCGACGTTGCAGGACGGGTTGTTCTGCAGGAAGGATGCAGAGTCATCAACAGCAAAATCCGTGGGCCGGCAATCATAGGAGAAAATGCGGTCATAGAGAACAGTTATGTAGGCCCGTTCTCTTCGATAGGCGCGAACACGCATGTGGTGAACAGCGAAGTGGAGTATAGCATCATTTTGAAGAACTGCAGGGTACTCGACGCAGGGATTAGAATCGAAGGAAGCTTGCTGGGCAATGACGTCGAAATCGTAAGGGCGGACGGCAAGCCGCGTGTCCAACGCTTCATGATCGGCGACCAGAGTCGTGTTGAGGTGGCCTAAACCAAGAAGGGTATCATCATGGGATTCCAGACAATCGAATATCAGAAAAGTCGGCATGCCGGTATCATAACCATAAATCGTCCCGACAAGCTCAACGCGTTAAATGCGCATGTGCTGGAAGAGCTGAGCCAGGCGCTGTCATTGGCTGAGTCAGACAAAGAAGTCGCCGCAGTTGTAATTACGGGCTCGGGGGAGAAAGCGTTTGTTGCAGGAGCCGATATCGCCGAATTGAACAGATTGAATGTCGTGACCGGGAAAGAATTTTCAGAAAAGGGACAAGCTTTGTTCAACCGGATTGAAAAATTCGGTAAACCGGTAATAGCGGCTGTCAACGGGTATGCACTCGGAGGGGGCAGCGAGCTGGCGTGGGCGTGCCATATCCGAATAGCCTCAAAAAGTGCGAAATTCGGCCAGCCGGAAGTGAACCTGGGGATAATACCGGGTTACGGGGGAACACAGAGACTGACGCGCCTGGCGGGAAGAGGCGTCGCGACCGAGCTTATCGTTACGGGAAGTACGATCGACGCGGAGACTGCAATGCGACTACGCCTAGTTAATACCGTCGTCGAACAATCCCAGCTCCTCCCGACCGCAATAAATCTGGTCGAGGTGATCGCGGAGAAAGCCCCTTTGGCCGTACGGCTGGCACTACAGGGGATAGATGCGTCAGTACAATTGCCGCAGAGCGAAGGACTGAAAATGGAAGCGGAACTTTTTGCACTCTGTTGTGGGACCGAAGACCATAAAGAGGGTACGTCTGCTTTTCTTGAGAAGCGCAAGCCGGCATGGAAGGGGGCATGACATCCCCGTAACGGCGAAACCTTTCATGGACTGCCGCTTTTAGCTAAATTAATAAGGCGATGGCGTTGAGCGTAAACAAATCCAGGATATTGGTTGCGATGAGCGGTGGTGTCGATTCATCACTGGCTGCCGTATTGATGAAAGAAAAAGGCTATGATGTTATCGGCGTCACGATAAAAACTTATGATTACGAAGACGTAGGGGGTAACGACAACCGGGATTCGAGTTGCTGCTCACTCGACGGGATCAACATGGCCAGAAGCGTAGCCAACAAGTATCAGTTTCCCCATTACGTGTTTGACTTCAGTGAGCGTTTCAGAAAAGAAGTAATTGACGATTTCGTCACCGAATACCTTGCGGGCCGCACGCCAAACCCATGCGTTATCTGCAATAGAAAAATCAAATGGGAGTATCTGATAGAAAAGGCGGAGAGCCTTGGCGCTGCAGGAATTTGCACAGGCCATTACGCACGAGTCAGATTCGATGAAAACCTCGGAAGGTTTGTCTTATCGAAGGGCAGTGACCCGGCGAAGGACCAGTCTTATGCACTTTACGGCCTGACGCAGGAGAGTCTTGAGAAGACTGTGTTCCCGCTGGCCGACATGAAGAAGCCGCAGGTGAGAGAGCTAGCCGGGAAACATGGCCTCGCAAGCGCTAAGAAGGCCGAGAGCTACGAGATTTGTTTCGTCGCGGACAACGACTACACGAGGTTCCTCAAGGACGCAGTTCCGGAACTGGAGAAGAGAATTGATGGCGGGGACATTCTCTTTCGCGGTAAGCCGATCGGCAAGCATCGAGGCTATGCTTTCTATACGGTGGGACAGCGCAGAGGCCTCGGCGTAAGTCACCATGAGGCACTCTACGTCAAGAGTATAGACCCGACTACTAATTCCATCGAGGTCGACGTCGAAGACAGCCTGTATGCCAGGACACTGACTGCGGAAAACGTCAACCTCGTAAAGTACTCCGAAATCCCACGGGAGAGAGTCTTCAAGGCGAAGATCAGATACAAGGATCCCGGGGCAGAATGCCGCGTGAACCAGGGAAGTGGCGGGAAAATCGAGGTCGAGTTTCTGAAGCCGAGGAGGGCAATTACTCCCGGGCAGAGTGTAGTACTATATGAAGATGATGACGTGGTCGCCGGTGGTGTAATCTCCGGAGTCTCGAACTGACATGGCAAAGTATTCGGTCCTGATCGCTGACGATGACGATTCTCAGAGAAACGTACAGAGAATGGTTCTGGGAGAAGTGGCGGGCATTATCGAGGCAGAACTCAAAATTGACGAGACGGCCGACAGCGTAGAGACGAGGAAGTACATCAATGAAAACGAGTATGACCTGATCATTCTGGACAATGAGTTCAGGGATGATTTGAAGCAGGGTCACTTGCCGGGGATAGCCATTCTTCAACTCATGAGGAAAAGCGGACCCAATATGTCTTCGCCGACCGTTTTCTGCAGCGGCGATCCATATAATACCCTGAGACCAATGGCCGAAAAATACGGCGCAATCTACTACGCGAAGGCCAAAGCTGATATTGAAGAGATGACGAAGTTATACCTGAGTCTGCTGCAGCAATAATTCATTTCTCCAGCACAACCACTACGTGCTGGGCCTTATCTATTGCCTTTATAAGCGGGTAATCAATCATTCGCCATATTCGTAGCGGCAGTTTACCAAGGAGCCTCGCTGCACGTGCGATCGCCAACACCTTGCTTCCGAACAGATAGGTCCTCTTTCTTCCAGATGGAAACATGGACATAAGCATTTGCTTGTCGAAACTGTGAAGATGGGCGTTCAGCGGAGTGACCTGATTGCAATGGATGCACAGGGTGTATCGGAGTCGCTCCTTGTAAGGGGTCGAGACGATGGCTTTCCCGCCCGGCCTGAGAACCCGCCAGATCTCATGGGCGGCAATTTCGGGCGAGTTGAGATGCTCGAGAATCTCGGAAGCAATGACGAGGTCAAGCGATTCATCCTTGAATGGAAGATAGTTTGCGTCGGCCAGTGTCTGTGCCGAAGAACCCGACTTTAACGCCGACAGGTTGCGCATTGACAGGTCGACGTAATAAAGCTGTTCGTGAGGGATACTCGAAGTCCAGCCGCTCCCGCTCCCCATATCGAGGACCCGAGCGTGCTTCCCGGCGAGGCCGAGGATAAATTTCCTGAAGAGTTTTTCGTATTCAACGTCGGTCGGGTCCGGATTGTTGAAATAGTCGAACCGCTCGGCATCTACCCTGTAATGGCTCACGTAATCACTGCATCGATTCACTTGCGTTGCCTCTCAAGTTCCCGGGAAAACGCATGAAGAGCTTCGTCGTCAAAAAGCACAAACGTCACTCTCTTCAGAACTTCTGCCTTGTTCAGAAAAGCTGTAGCCTCCTTTATCATTATGCTTGCCGCGCTCTCCAGAGGAAAACCTCCGACACCCGTTCCGAGCGCAGGGAAAGCCAGCGATTTTATTCCGTTGGCCTCGGCAAGATTCAGGCTTGAGCGGGTCGCCTTTCGAATCTTCTCTGAATCCGTCTGAAGGTCCTGACCCATCACTGCCGCATGAATCACGTATCTGGCGTGGAGGGAACCCGCAGTAGTGATGACGGCTTCACCCACGGGTTTCGGACCCTGCTTCATCGCTTCTTCTTCGATGACGACTCCGCCTTTGCGCTTTATCGCACCTGCGACACCGCCTCCCATCCAGAAGTGGTTGTTCGCTGCATTCACCACTCCTTCGCCGTCATAGTCTGTGATATCACCCTTCATCACTTCGACTGATTTGTCACTATCTTTCAGGATCATGCTCACCTCGTTTGTACGATTGGAAGCCGCAGCGTCATCTTGCTACCTTTTCCCATCTCGCTTTCAATTTCTATCGATCCCTTGTGATCGTCGATTATCTTCTTAACGATTGCCATACCGAGCCCTGTGCCATGTTTCTTTCCATAAGTGACGAACGGCTCGAATATCCTCTGACGTACCTCCTCCGGCATTCCTGTACCGGAGTCTTCCAGTTCAATCACGAGCGTTTGGCCCGCCCCGTATGACCGTACGATGAACTTCCCGCCATTTGGCATCGCATCCGCGGCATTTCCAGCTATGTTCAGTATAACGCGAGTCATTTTGTCGGCGTCGATTTCGACCTCGCCGTCGTAGCAGTTCTCCTTCACAAGTTCGATATTCCTTTTCTCCAGGTCCTTCTGTATGAAGCACAGGACGCCCGGCAAGAATTCGGCATATTTGACTTTCTGAACATTCATCTGAGAGACACCGCGTGAAAAGTCGAGTACCTCCTGCGCCATATTGACCAGGCGGTCGATCTGTCTTATTATCTCGTCAACGAGTCCCGAAGCTTCCTCGGTGCCGGCCTTTTTCTTCAGCACCTGGGCGTAAACCCTTATAGTCGACATCGGGTTTTTTATATCGTGGACTACAGTCCCCGCCATTCTGCCTATGGCGGAGAGTCGCTCGCTATTGACCATTTCCTGTGCCATGCGGGAATTTTCGATCGCGATAGAAGCATGCATTGAAAAGGCGGTAAGAAACTCCTCATCCTCCACATCGAAGGCTATCTTCCCGTCATTCTTGTTGATGAGCTGGAACACTCCGATTACCTTGGCGTCCTTATTGCGCATTGGCATGCAGAGGATGCTCTTCGTCCTGAAACCGCTGATCTTGTCGAAATCCGGGTTGAACCTTGGATCGACGTATGCATCCCTGATATTCACGGTCTCGCCCGTTTGGGCCACATATCCTGAAATCCCCTCTCCGATTTCCTGACGGATCTCGCTGATCTCATCACCGACAATTATTCTTGCCCAAATCTCGCCGCGGCTTTCATCAACAAGGTATATAGTACCCCGTTCGGCAGAAGTAATCCTGACTGTCTCCTGAAGAATCAATTCCAGCACGCGGCCGATCTCGATTGAAGAGTTGACTGTCCGGACAGCTTCTATGAGCGCGTTCAATCTCGAGAGTTCTTTCTGCGCGTCAGATTGTTGCGGCCCTTCCGAACTCCGCCCGGAGTCGGAATAGGTCAGCTTTTGTGACAGCGCCCGCACCACGTTCCCGGCGACCTGCGGAAACCGGCCGAACATAGTTGCGACAGCCCTTTCATCAAAACACAAGATAGTCGAATCTTCGAGAGCTGCAGCTGTATAGGCCGCAGCCTCTCCTCGAACCATTGACATTTGGCCGAAGAAGTCCCCGGGCTTGACTGTCCGAAGCAATTCCTCTTCTTCTCCGGCTTTCTTTCTTATTTCAACATGTCCCGATTTCAATAGATACAGCGAATTCGCTTCTTCACCCCCCAGCAAGCTTCCTCCGCGGGCGACGGCCTCCACCCGGGCCGATTCTTCGATTTGCGCGACTTCGCTTTCCTTCAGGCCTTCAAATAAGGAATACATTTCTCCTCTCGCGATTGGCATAAAAAGTTAACCCAGCGCTTCTTGTTTCGCAATATCGATGGCAGGGAATTGCACCCGTATTGCGAGTTCGTCCGCTGGACAAAATCCGCCGTAGAGAGAGAAGCCGCCTTGATTTTAAGTTCCGCATGACACTATTTTAACCGGTAATTGCAGTGCGAATAAGAGTCTACTTCATCCTAATCGGTTTATTTGCCATGTCAGCAGCCTTGAGCGGCTGCTTCATGTGGAGCTATGTCAAGTCGGGCTTCGTGGATTTCTCGGCATATTTCAACACCTACTACAATGCTGAAACTGCCTTCGAAAATGCATTGACGGACATCAAAACCAGCAAGAAAGAATATGAGATAAACCGAATTTCAGGCAGCACACAGCAACCCTATCAGATCTCGCCGACTGCGCGTCAGAATTTCGATCTGGCTGTCGCGAAGGCTTCAAAAGTTCTTCAACTGTATCCGACCTCGGAGTTCACCGAGGACTGTCTCTTCATGATCGGAATAAGTTACTATTATGAGGGAGACAACCTCCGCGGGCAGAGAAAGTTCGTGGAAGCGGAATCGACGTTCCCACACAGCAAGAGACTTGCCGAAGCCCAAATGTACTACGGAAGCATGCTGATCAAGGGTATGAACTACGATCAGGGATACGCGAAGGTTAAAGACGCAATCGTGATGGCCCGGAAGGAAAGGGATCCGACAATCATCGCAAAATGCTCCGATATTCTCTCCGATTATTTCCTCGGCAGGGGAGACACTGTCCATGCGGCAGCCTATCTTGATTCCGCCGCTGCCGTCAGCAACAGCGATGAAGCTGCCATTTATGCATGCCGTGCAGGCAATCTTTTCATGGATAAAGAAGACTACGACGCCGCCCGGAGAGAGTACAACATTGCATGGAACGATGCACACGACATCAGATTGAAGTTTTATTCGAAGTACTACCTTGCAAGGGCCGAGAGATTGAAACACAATTACAAGGCTGCTCTCGCCGATATAGGCGAGCTCAGAGACAACGACAAATATTTTCAATTCTTTCCTCTCCTCGAATACCAGAGGGCAGTCGTGCTTTATGATTCCGGAGAAGTCTCTACTGCCGTGGCAACCTTCCAGCGAATCGACACAGCCTATGCGACCGATGAAGCCGCCACACGAAGTGCCTTTCGTCTCGGCAGAATCTACCTTTACCAGGCAGGCGACTACCAAACCGCTTTGAAATATTTCCAGAAATCCTCGGCACATCCGACCGTTCCGGGCATAAGCACCAAGTCCAGGCAAATGGCCACAACCCTTCAGGATTATTTCATAAGAGGATACAGAGTCATTCTGTCGGATAGTCTGTATGACGCTGCTGTCGAGGCACGGAAGAAGAACGATTCACTGGCAGCACATTCCCAAGCCCAATTGGATACGCTTTACGAGCACGCCGCCGAAGCGCGGAGGGAATTGGCCGGATACTACATGTTTAAGCTCAAGGTCCCCGACTCTGCAATTGTCTCATATAAAATCATCGTTAACAACTTTCCGAGGTCGAGAGAATATCCGTCGGCTCTTTATACCCTTGGAGAATATTATTACTCGAATGGTGATACGACTGATGGAAGAAAATACCTTCAGGAGCTGATAAGCAGGCATCCGGAATCTGAGTTTGCGGCATCTGCCACTCAGCTTCTCGGCTTGGCTCCCCCGCCTGTGAAGGTCGATTCCTCTCAGGCGGAATATGATGCGGCTATAGCGCTCGTGAACAGAAATCGACCGGATTCGGCCCTGTCGACCCTCCGCAGATTGGCCATGGACAGAACTAAATCCGTTGCACCGCAAGCGCTGTATGCACTAGGCTGGATTTATGAGTACAAGCTCGGAGAGCCAGACTCGGCATTTTCGTACTACGAAAAGCTCAGGACCGAATTTCCTTCCAGCAGCTTCACGTCGCACGTGACATTGGCCCTGACCGGCTATGAGCAGGCTGAGCGCGACAGCGCACAGGCGGAAGAGCGCCGGAAGATGGTCGCAACTCAAGATAGTCTCGCGAAGGCTGCCTCTGAGCGTTCCAAGGCTACGAAGCCGGCGCTTCAACAGGCAGGGCCCCTGGGCGAAAAAGCTGATTCTACGCGGCATCTGCAGGCCGATTCACTGTCAGTTGTACGTGAACGACGAATTATGCTGAGGGATGATTCAACAAGGGCAGCTGCGCAGCCAAACCGCGCAAGTGCTCCTAAGGTGAATCCGGTCCAGACTCTGAAAGGACTACCGACAGACACAACGGAAACGAAACATTCCATTCAAAAAGATTCCACAGGGCACTAGGGCAGATCTTGCAGACACGCAAATTCCTCGAACTTGCCTCGGTAATCGGCACGCGTGCAGTAGCCGCGAACACTTTTTTAACCGAATTCCATTCTCCCCAGATAGCCTCGGAAGTGAAGGCGGGACAATTCGTTATGGTCTCATTCCCCGGCTCACTCGATCCCCTGCTTCCAAGAGCTTTTTCCGTTTGCGATGTCAGGAAGGAGAGCTTGTCTCTTTTCTATGTCGCGGTAGGGAAAGGGACATCGCGTCTCTCTAGTGCACGACCGGGTGAGAATGTCATCCTAAACGGCCCGCTTGGACGAGGCTTTCCGGAGTTAGCCCGGGGAGAGAAGGTTTGGATTGTGGTTGGCGGTTCGGGTGCGGCCGTACTTCCGATAATAGTCTCTTCAGCAAAGGAAGCTGGTGCACTGTTAAAAGCTTTCTACGGAGCAAGGACGGAAGCCCTTTTGATGCAATTCGACAGCGCAGAAGCCGACATTGCTACCGACGACGGGTCGAAAGGGTTTCACGGTACCGTGGTCGAATTACTGAAGAAAGAATTGCTCGTAAGTGAACCCGAGAAGATTTTCGCCTGCGGGCCGACGTCGATGCTAGTGAACGTTCAAAAGGAGTTTGGTGATAGGATTCAGACATTTATTTCCGTCGAGACCCCGATGGCTTGCGGGATGGGACTGTGCCAGGGATGTCCGGTCAAGAAAAAGGATGGCACGGGTTATTTACTTGCCTGTAAGGATGGTCCGGTTTTCGATGCACGCCAAGTCGAGCTTATCGCGGGGAGCACGGGAAAATGAAAGACAACTTGAAAGTTCAAGTGGGCAAACTGGAACTGAAAAATCCGTTGATGACGGCTTCAGGCACTTGCGGGTATGGTGACGAACTGGGTGATTATTTCGACGTCTCCATCCTCGGGGCCGTGGTTTCGAAGTCATTGACATTGAAGCCTAAGACCGGTAACGAGCCCCCGCGAGTGGCAGAGGTAGCCTGCGGGATGCTTAATTCTATCGGGCTGGCAAATATCGGAGTCGAAAAGTTTGCCGAGGAAAAGCTTCCGAAGCTGAAGGACTCGGGCGCTCTCATAGTGGCAAACATAGCGGCGAAGAGAGCCGAGGACTATGCTGCTCTCGCTGAGAGGCTCGCTGCCATGGAAGATATTAGGGGATTGGAAGTCAACCTGTCGTGTCCGAACGTCAAAGAGGGGGGGATAGAGTTCGGAAGCGATGCAAAGATGCTGGGTGCGATTACAAGATTGGTCAGAAAAGCGTTCCCGAGAACGCTGATCGTAAAGTTGACGCCTAACGTGACCCGGATAAGCGAATTGGCCAAAGCTGCCGAAGGCGAGGGAGCAGACGGAGTCACAGTCGCAAATACGTATGTCGGGATGGCAATAGACATTTACAGACGCACCCCGAAGATCAATACGCTCACCGGGGGACTCTCCGGTCCGGCCATCAAGCCACTTACGATGGCCAAAGTGTTCGAAGTCCGCAAATCAGTTAAGGTACCGATAATTGCCAGCGGAGGGATTTTCGCGTGGCAGGATGTAATAGAATACATCCTTGCCGGCGCGACCGCTGTGGAAATCGGCACGGTGCTGTTCACCAAACCGAACATTCCTGAGGAACTGTTGCGCGGGATTGAGAGTTATCTTTCTGATTCAAGAATCGAGAGCGTCACTGAACTTATTGGGCAATTGAACGTCAGCATAGACAGTGTGTCGGTGCACTGACGTGCGTTAGTTACGCGTCCGGGTGCAGAACGGCTCGCGACGTCATCAGCAGTTCTGCAATGATCTGTACCCGGATAGGTCAGTCAATCATGACCGGGATTTGATTTCAAGAAACGCTTTAATAGGAAAGAGAAGAGGAGAATGTCTCTACGCGGTTTCTCACCCTTATTCCGTAAAACGGCAGGGGAGAACTTTGAGGCAATGCTTTTTGTTCGAGTAAGCAGGAAGTAAATTGACGTCCGAAGAAGCTCATAGTTTTTTGTACTCCCTCGAAAGATTCGGGATCAAGATGGACCTGCGGAATATCGGGGCCATGATGGAGTACTCCGGAAACCCGCACGAGTGCATCAAGACTATTCACGTTGCCGGAACAAACGGCAAGGGGAGCACATGTGCCGCAATCGCCAGCGTGCTGACTTCAATGGGCTACCGGACGGGACTGTACGCGTCGCCCCATATCGTAAGTCTCTCAGAGCGGATCAAGATCGACGGCAAGCCTATCAGCGATGAGGATCTCACGCGATTGACGGAGTACTTCATGCCGGCGGTAAATGAGCTGCGGGCTACGTTCTTTGAAGCGGTCACTGCCATAATGTTCAAGTATTTTGCTGAGAGCCGGGTGGATTTTGCGGTAGTCGAGACCGGCCTGGGCGGCAGGCTGGACGCCACGAACATAGTCGATCCGATCGTGTCAGTTATCACCGGTATCGGGCTCGACCATACCGATATACTCGGAAACACAGTCGAACAGATAGCGCGTGAAAAGGCCGGCATAGTCAAGCCGGGGCGACCGGCAGTGGCAAACACGGACGTACCCTCCGTGAGACAGGTGTTCGGACAAGCGGCAGCCGAGAGAAACTCAACGATATATTTCGTACACGAAAATTCCAGCTACCGAATACTCGAATCCGGGATGGAGAAATCGACATTTGATGCGAATGTCCTGCGCGTGGACTATCCAGGTCTCACCATCGGGCTTGGCGGTAGGCATCAGATTGAAAACGCGCTCACATCACTCACGGCTTTGCGGCTCATGGCAAATTCAGGTGTGAAAATCGACGATTCGGCCATCTATAAGGGATTTGGGCAAATAAGGCGACATACAGGCATACGGGGGAGGCTCGAAGTGATCTCGCGTGACCCCCTCGTGATTTTGGATGTTGCTCATAACCCAGACGGGATCAGGGCACTATTAGGAAGCCTCTCTGAGCTTGATGGAAAGCAGGGAATACTGCTGTTTGCGGCGATGAGAGACAAAGATGCAAAAACGATGTTGCGCAACTTGCGGGAAAGGTTCGGACATATTATCTTGACCCAGCTTCAAATAGGGCGATCCCTGAACGTTTCTGAGTTGAAGAAATTAGCTTATGATATTAAATTGAACTCGTCAGTGTTTGGCAATTCCACTGAAGCACTAAGAGCTGCGCTAAATCGAACGACCGGCGATAGTTTTCTATTGATCTCGGGATCCCATTACTTAGCGGGCGAGACGTTACCAGTAATGGAAAAGACCGTGTTTGACTTTGAAGGTTTCTAACTTACATCAATTCCTTTTTGGGAATTCCAATCCACAGGATCTTTCGGACCGGACCCGATGAAGGGTAACTAGATCACACAACAAGAATTTTTCTAATGGTGCCAATGCACCGCTATCAGGAATTCACTCAACATTTCAAAAGTAATTCAAATTTCTTAGGAGGTAGTTTTCGATGACTGTAGATCTTGCAGAGCTGCAGGGAATGAAAGTAGCAGAATTGCATAAGTTGGCTAGAGAATTGGAGATTCCCGGCTATAGTGGATTGAGAAAAGAGGAAGTCATTTTCAAAATCATGGAGAAACAGAGCACTTCAGTGAAGGAAGTACCGCGAGCCGAGTCCCAGGCGCAATTGCCGCCTGAGACGCCCGGTATTTCCGTAAGCGCCGGTGTCCTCGACGTCCATGGCGATGGATATGGATTCCTTCGCTCTCCCAAGTACAACTATTTGTCATCGCCGGATGACATTTACGTATCGCCTTCGCAGATCAAGAAGTTCGGGCTGATGACAGGGGACACCGTCAGCGGTCAGATCAGGCCGCCCAAAGAGGGGGAGAAGTTTTTCGCGTTACTCCGCGTCGAACGGGTGAATTTCCGGGATCCGGAATTCACGCGCGAGAGGGTGATGTTTGACAACCTCACTCCGCTCTATCCGAACGAGAAGCTCCACCTCGAGACGGTTCCGGGCGAATACTCGATGAGGATTATCGACCTTCTGGCACCCATCGGCATGGGACAGCGCGGTATGATTGTTTCCCCGCCGAAGGCAGGGAAGACGATACTTCTGCAGAAGATCGCCAACAGCATAACCCGGAACCACCCCGACGTGCGCCTCATAGTTCTCCTGATTGACGAGCGTCCCGAAGAAGTGACCGACATGGAGCGTTCCGTCAACGCCGAGGTCGTAAGCTCGACGTTCGACGAAGAGCCTCAGCGGCATACACAGGTTGCCGAGATGGTGCTGGAGAAGGCTAAGCGGCTGGTGGAAGCGAAGAACGATGTGGTAATCCTGCTCGACAGTATTACTCGTCTTGCCAGGGCATACAACGCCACAGTCCCGCACAGCGGCAAGATCCTTTCGGGAGGTATCGACTCCAACGCACTCATCAAGCCGAAGCGATTCTTCGGCGCGGCCAGAAATATCGAGGAAGGCGGAAGTCTCACGATCATCGGCACTGCGCTGGTCGAAACCGGAAGCAGGATGGATGAAGTCATTTTTGAAGAGTTCAAGGGAACAGGCAACATGGAAGTTGTACTGACTCGTGAACTCGCCGACAAGAGAATTTTCCCGGCAATAGAGGTTAACAGAAGCAGCACGAGACACGAAGAGCTGCTTCTGTCACCTGATGAACTGAACAGGATCTGGGTATTGAGAAAGATTTTGAGCGACTATTCCCCGGTTGATGCGATGGACTTTTTGCTTGACAAGATGCGCGGTACCAAGAACAATAAGGAATTCCTTAAAGCAATGAACAGCTAAAAAAGGAGGTCCAAATGAGACAGGTCGTTATTGCGAGCGCCTGTCGCACTCCAATCGGATCTTTTCAGGGGGCATTAAACAGTTT
>JBJKQU010000158.1:0-5032 GCA_046705025.1 Candidatus Kryptoniota bacterium
GTCGAGCCCCCACGCCTCGGACAGAGAGACTTCGACCCCTTCCGACCGGGCGGTCTCAGCGATTTCACGTGCCAGTTTCAGGTTATTCCTGGCTTCATAAGAGTACTTGTAGAGCTCCTGAGGAAAACCGTAGTAGTCCTGTATGCACGGGATGTTTTCCCTTGATTCGATTTCAAGTCCGCCGCGGCTGAAATAGTGAGGTGAAGAAATGACGATCGTATCGACTCCGCCTTCAGTGAGTATTCGTCCGAGCCTTTCGTACACTCCGTGGATAGCGGTCCGCTCGACGAGCGAAGTCGGTGCGCCGTGAGATATGTAAGTTGTAAGAACGATTTTTCCCATACATGGAAAACACAGAAGGCGCCGGGTTCGTTCAAACCGGCAGGAACCGAAATTCCAGGCCGCCACGTTGACTCATCGCAGTCATCCGGCAGGAAGGGCCGCCGCGCATTTCATCAAGATTGCGGATAAATCACCAATTATTCGTGATTTTCTTCCAGGCGGTTCGTCCGTGACAGATCGTTTCAGCGGCATCAGCGGCGATGTCCTCAAAATCATCTAGTGAGGGGACCTCGATTGACAAGGCCTGCCAAAACCCTCTTGGTCATGGAAGGTCAAAAGTGTAACACTCACGCGGCAGAAGCGTCAGTAACATTGAAAAATCGTTGACTCCCTGCGGTGAGTATCGCAGGGAGTTCAATGAAAGGAGGTTGGTCTTAAATGAGCACGCACGAGACCGTTCCTGACGTCGCCGGCATCATTCATTACGGCGCCCCCCAACTGAAAACTCTTTCAAGACACTACACCGAAGTCGGACTTGCCATTGCAGTGGCCGTTCATCTGGCCGCGGTCGGTGCCTACTGGCTGTCCCAGTATTTGAATCGCTATTCTGAACAATCTGCACCTGTGGTCATGCTGAGATACAGCGAACTTGGGCCCCCTCCATCAATCATGCATCAGCAGGCCTTGCCTCAGGTGACGGCCGCGGCGCAGGTTGCCAAGCCAAATGTCGGCATCCCCGTGCCGGTGCCTGATGCTTCAGTGTCGCCGGAACAGACGATCGCTTCCCAGCAGGAACTCAGCAAGATCGCCGGCCCGATCACGCAGGGGTCCGGAGGCGGCGACTCCGTAGGCGTGTCCATGGGCAACTTCAAGGTTCCTGACGAAGATGGCCCGCCCCCCGATTTCGTTCCTGTCGAGAAGGAGCCGCAGGTGGTAAAGGAAGTCAAGCCGACCTATCCGGAGCTTGCGATGAGAGCGGGGATTGAAGGGAGAGTAATAGTGAAGATCTGGGTGGACAAAGACGGGAAACCGCACAAGGCAATAGTGATGAAGAGTGACGCGGAAATATTCAACAAGGCTGCAATAGAAGCGGCGATGCAATACCGTTTCACTCCTGCAATCATGAACCACGGGCCGGTTGCCGTCTGGGTCGTCATTCCATTCACGTTCAAATTGACAAAATAAATCCGCCGTAAACCCGGCAACGCGCCAAATAATCGTCCTGAATTGAAGGGTAGAAACGGTTGCCGGCGGTTAGAAGACAATCGTGAAGACTGTGCGTTCCCCCGGCTGCGACCAGACGCTGATCATGGCGCGGTGCAGGTGCAGTATCTGTCGCGAAAGGCTGAGGCCAATGCCGGAGCCGCTCTCCTTCGTAGTGAAGAAAGGGATGAAGATTTTCTCCTGAACTTCCTTGGGGATCCCGGCGCCGTTGTCTTCCACTCTGATGGCTATTTTTCCCCTCTCCTCCAGACGTGCCGATAGTTCGATGCGCCCATCGGGCTTGGCGCCGACGGCCTGTATCGAATTCATGACGAGATTCAGCAGCACCTGTTCAAGCAGATCCGGGTCCGCGGTCAGCTCAAGTGACTTGGGATCGACCGTCACATTCAGTATGATGCCGCTCTCATTGAGCGCCGATCCGACCAGCTGTGCGACGCGGCGGAAAAGCAGCTCGATCTCGAAAATCTTAAACTTGGGCTCGGGAACGTGGGTGAGGGTTCTGTACGAATTCACGAAACGGAGGAGGCCTTCACTTCTTGTTTCGATCGTCCGCACCGCCGTCTGAACGTCTCCGAGAGCCGCACTGACTGGCGCCGCCTCCCCGCCGGAAGCGGATCCCGAACCTGCCAGCAGTCTGTTGGCTGTGGAAGCAAGCGACGCTATGGGAGCAACAGAGTTGACTATCTCATGCGTGAGGACTCGAATAAGATTCTGCCAGGCGTCCAGCTCAATTTGCTCCATCTCTCCGCGCATGTCCTGGATTGAGGCAAGCGTGTAACTGATTCCCCGCATCCTGAACTCTGAGGTCTGCACGGCCAGCCGCACGGACAGGTTGTCGTTCTCGACTCGCACGAGGTTCCTTCCGCTGCGATTGACGTCCCGAACCGCATCAAGCAAATCCGTGCTCAACAAAGCAAGATCCTTCACGTTCCTAAGAAGCGGAAGTCCGAGAAGACGTCTTGCCGCCCGGTTCATGACGTCGACTTTCCCGTCCTGTCGGAACACGATCAGCCCGACACTGACTCGCTCAACCACAAACTGGAAATACTGAAACTGGTTCTCCCTTTCCGCTCTCATCTCACCGAACCGCTGGGTTATCCTGTTGAAGGTGCGGTTCAATTCGTCGAACGCCTTGCTCTTGCCGCCCAGGCTGAAGGTCTGCGTGAAGTCCTCCGCTTCAATCGCTTCCAGGAATCTTGCCAGCGCCCGGTTCTTTTTTTCGATCCACCGTGCCAGCGAGTAAACCTGGTACAATGCGAGCGCCCCCGTCAACGCCGCCAGCCTGTACAGCCCGGTGTGAACCAGGAAGTAAGCGAACAGGCTGATCGTGCAGGTGAGTAAAAACACGCGTAGCACCGTTGCCGTCCGGAAACGGTCGATGTTCATCGGATAGTTCTTCAGAATTATATCCCGTACTTCCTGATTCTTCGGTAGAGGGCCGTCCTTGTCAATCCCAGCTCCTTTGCGGCAGCCGTCACGCTGCCGTTGTGTTTCTTAATCACCATTTCAATGTGCTTCTTTTCAACTTCAAACAACGAACGGTCATCGGACGAGTCGTCCGCCACAGGGGCCGCGGGACGGTTAAACAGCAGCTCTTCGGGACGGAGCGAGTTGGAATCGCTGAGTATCACGGCTCTCTCTATGACGTGCTGAAGTTCTCTCACATTTCCGGGCCAGTGATATCCTTTCAACACCTCAATAGTGCCGGGAGAGACCTGCACATCCATCTTGTGATATTTCCTGCCGTACATTTTCATGAAGTGGTCCACCAGCAGAGGAATGTCATCCGATCTCGCGCGCAACGGGGGGACGTTTATTTCGACCGTGTTTATCCTGTACAGGAGATCTTCCCTGAAATTTTTCTGCGAGACCATCTCATGAATGGGGGCATTCGTGGCGGCGATGAGGCGAATGTCGATCGGCCTCGGACGATCAGACCCCACTCTCATCACTTCCCGCCTTTCCACGACGGCAAGAAGTTTCGCCTGGAAGGAAAGCGGAAGATTAGCGATCTCATCCAGAAACAGAGTGCCGCCCGACGCAACCTCGAACCTTCCCATTCGTTCGTTGGTAGCGCCTGTGAACGATCCCTTTTCGTGTCCGAAGAGCTCGCTCTCGAATAGGGATTCGCTGACTGCTCCCATGTCGACCGCGATGAATGGATTCTCCGCCCTGTGCGAAAACCGATGGATGGCACGAGCGACCAGCTCCTTGCCGGTGCCGTTTTCACCCAGCAGCAGGATGTTCGCCTCGGTTGCCGCAACCTTTCGTATCGTTTCAAAGACCCGTTCCATGGCGGGGGACTTTCCGACCATATCCAGGAAAGGCTGATCGAGGTCGGCACTCAAAAGTTTTTCCCGATTGCGCGAGGTAGCCAGTTCCACTTTCGACTCACGCAATTTCAAAGCGGAAGAGAGCGTGGCAAGTATCTTCTCGTTTTGCCACGGCTTGACGACGAAGTCCGTCGCTCCCTCCTTGATCGCCCTGACAGCCGTCTCGATGTCGCCGTAGGCCGTTATGAGTATTACGACCGCTTCGGGATCTATGGAGAGAATCTTGTTAAGCCAGAGAAATCCTTCCTCACCAGTCGTCACTCCCTTGGCATAGTTCATATCGAGAAAGATGACGTCGTACGATTTTGATTTCATCCGCTCCTCGATCCTGCGGGGATCCCGCTCGGTTTCCACGGATTGCAGATGAGGCTTAAGAAGGAGTTCGAACGCAGTACGCACTGCTATGTCGTCGTCGACAATGAGGGCATTGCCGGAGTTGGATGAATTTGCTGCCATGCAGAAATCTAATCATATCGGGACGATAATGCGAGCATATGCGATCATAGTACCGGTAAAAATCACATGTATCAGTTTCGAACACCCCTGTATCAAAAGCGCACACCGCCATTTTCCGCCGTGCGTTTCTGAACATAATCTTTGTTAAAATTAAAAGGCACGCTCTTTGGAGATTAATACGATACGTAAGATGTTGATGATAATGATAAGGACCACCGGATGATTCGAATCAGCAATTTAAAGAAAGTTTACAGGACCAACCAGGTTGAAACGACTGCAATAGCGAACGTGAACCTGCGGGTCGACCCCGGTGAGTTCGTCGCGATAATGGGGCCGAGCGGATCGGGCAAGACCACGCTGCTGACGATACTGGGCCTCCTCGACAGCCCGACGGACGGCCAGCACTTTTTCCTGGGTGAGGAGGTTTCGAAATACTCCGAGAAGCGGCGCGCGGATTTACGGAGAGAAAACATTGGCTTTGTCTTCCAGAACTTCAACCTCATCAACCAGCTTACCGTCTACGAGAACATAGAACTCCCTCTACTTCACATGGGGATCCCGTCGGCCGAACGCAAAGAGGCGGTCACCTCCCTGCTGGAGAGGATGAAACTCACAACCAGACGAAATCATTTTCCCCAACAATTGTCCGGCGGCCAACAGCAGAGAGTAGCGGTTGCGAGGGCCGTCGTCGGAAAGCAGCGACTCATACTCGCGGACGAGCCCACCGGGAACCTCGA
>JBJKQU010000159.1:0-5061 GCA_046705025.1 Candidatus Kryptoniota bacterium
CCATGCCGAATATCCCGCCGCTCTCGGGAAGGCGTTTGCCGCGCACGATATTCTCCGGGTGCGACAGCGTGACGCCGGCACCGATCCGCAGGATATAGCCGTCATGCATCCACGAACGATCGACGGTCACCACATTCAAACCGTGAGAGATGGAAAACTCCCCTACCTCCGCCGGCGGATTTTCCAGAAAGAGTTTGTGATGGATCGCCTGCAGTTCCCAGCCTTCGCGGCCGTCCCAATGCCCGATCCGCCAGATCCAACAGACGGGAATCTCAAATGGTCGGGAAGAATAGGACGCGGTCAATGAGACGTCCGGCTGCCCGGCCTGACGAATAGTGAGCGGCACCGGAAAGTTGTAAGGAAGCGTCACACCCATTTCAAGGTCCCATCTGCTTTGTGATTCGGCTTCACCAATCCAGGCCAGCAGACCGAGCATTACGAAACTTCCACGATAAAGACGTTCCTTCACGCCGCAATTCTCCTCACTGCCAGTACGGTAATGTCGTCGTGTTGAGCCGCTTTCCCTCGATGGTCCATCACGGCGGAGACTACGTTTTCAATGAGCCGGGCCGCCGGCAGCTCCAGGTTATTCTCCAGGACGGCAAGCAACTTCTCGTCGCCGAACTGCTCCCGGCCGTCATTCATCGCTTCCGTGACGCCGTCCGAAAAGGCTACCATAATATCCCCGACCGCCATCGGGACCGTCCGATCGCTCACCTCGATGGCGTCAGAAATTCCGATCAACGATCCTCCCTCGTGGAGTCTTTCAGACACACTGTTGCGGTCGATGAGAATTGGCGGCTCATGAGCCGCGTTGCAGTATGTCAGCAGGTGTCTGCGATGATCGAGGACGGCGTAGAAGAGAGTCGCAAACTTCTCAGGGCCTGTGCTCCTGAAGAGACGGCAGTTCAACCTGCGGACGCATTCAGCCACCGAAGACTGAGGATTTGCTTCACCATGGAGCGTGGCCTGAAGGTTGGCGGCAAGGAGCGCGGCGGGCAAACCTTTTCCGGCGACGTCACCGATGCATATCGCGATCTTGTCGCCGGAGATCGGAATGAAATCAAAGTAATCGCCGCCAACCGCCAGGGCCGGAAATGTCGCGCCGGCGATATCGTATCCAGGGACGTGCGGCGCCTCTTTGGGGAGGAGATCCATCTGTATCTGCGATGCCAGTTTCATCTCGTGGCGGACCTGTATCAACGCTCTTTCTTCCTCGTAAAGCCGCGCGTTCTCGACAACCTGCGCGGACTGGGATGCGATTATCCCGAGCAGGCGCTGGTCGTCTTCCGTAAACGCCTCGTCCCTTCTTTTGTTGTAAACGGCAAGCACCCCCTTCAGCGATGAACGTATAAGCATCGGCACGCATATCACCGATCGAATGAGGCCATCCCGTGCCATTTCGCGAAAACGCTCATCATCCTGCAAGCTGTTCATCGTCAGCGGCTTCTTGTTCAGTATCATCCACCCCATGAGCGCCTGATGGAGATGAAACTGTTCATGCTCGGACGAACTCACACTCGTCCTGATCAGCGTCTTCGCCGGCAGGTCCGGGTGTTCATCCACTATGGTTATGACTCCCTGCTCCCCATTCACGGCCCGCATGGCCCGTCCCAGTATCTTCCGAACGACTTCTTCGGAATTATTCAAAGCTCCGATCGTGCAGGCGAGGTCGTTGAGTATTGACAATTCCTCAACGGCGCGTTTAAGACGGTGATTTTCTTCCCTCAGTTGTGCGGCATCCTCCATGCTGAACCCACCTGGACAAGTGATATGACCCGAATTCATCGGGTTTCTTCGACCCGCCCCGGCGCAAACACACCGGGGAGCAACACGGATCTATTTCGGCCTGTTGGCTGTCAGAATGTCTCAAACCTCAAAGGAATCTCGGAAAACGGAAGGTGCTTCGTTAGATCGGAGAGACTTGCTGCTCCCGCCGGATGGTATCGTGCGAGCTTTCAAGGAAAAATGAAGCCGCCGATTTCAACGCTATGTGAATCTATACCAGCGTTCAGGAAAAATCAAGTTTACCGATGCAAGGCTGCCGGGCGAACAAACTGAGGGAGGCTCCCCGGCCTCCCTCCTTAACGGCGGTATCAGGAGCCCCGACGCATCGACCTGTTTCCCACAACAGGTCTCGGAGGCCTCATGTTCTTCTTATTTTTAGGCGTCGCCTTCACCAGCACCTCTTCCATGGGCTTCTTGTTCAGGAAGTACTGCTGGCCGATCGCCATAATGTTGTACACGAAGTAGTACAGGTTCAGTCCCGCAGGGAGGTTGTTGAAGATCAGCCACATCATGACCGGCATGAAATAGACCATGAATTTCTGTCTCGGGTCTGTGGTGGTCATCTTTGTCTGGATGAACTGCGTCACCGCCATAAGCGTGGCAAGTCCGCTTATCTGGTTCATGCCGAAGAGCGGAAGAGTGAACGGAAGCTTCAATATCGTGTCGGGGACAGAAAGGTCTTTGATCCACCAGATGAAATGCGACTGCCTGAGAACTATGTCGCTCCTGAAGATGGCCCACAGGGCGTACAGGATCGGAAGCTGAAGAAGCATGGGAAGACAGCCGCCGACCGGATTGACCTTGTACTCCTTGTACAGGTTCATGATCGCCTGGTTCATCTTCTGCTGGTCTTCCTTGTACTTCTCCTTTATCTCTTCCATCATCGGCTGGAGAGCCTGCATCTTCCGCATCGATTTCATGCTTGAGATGGTCAGCGGGTTCAGCAGAAGTTTCAGGAGAATCGAGAAGATGATGATTACAAGCCCGTAGTTCGGGATGAACGTGTGCAGGAACTCAAACGCCGGCAGCATGACGTATTCGGCTATGGGTCTTATCACCCACTTCCAGCCGAGACCGACCATCTGTTCGAGGCCGAGGTGATAAGACTTCAGCGTGTTGTAGTCAAGCGGTCCGATATAGACCATGAACGAATCGGTCTGGACAGGCCTTCCCTCGAAACGCATCTCCAGGGCGGTGTAGTACTGCCGGTAGAGACCGTTGTTCGCAAGGTGAAACTCGTTCCCATACAGGTACGCTCCGTCCGCCTGTTTAGATTCCGGAATAATTGCGGCAGTGAAATATTTCGTCGTTTGAGCGACCCACTTCGTGTTTCCGCTGACTTCCTGCTTGACCGGCTCGCCTGGCTTCGTGGCGTCAAGCGTGATCGTCTCGCCGCCGCTGTACGCGTACGCGGTCGAGAAGCTCGACTCATCCACACTGTTTTCCTCTGTGTAGTTGAGACCGTGCTCCCAAGTAACCTGGTACTCATAATTCGCGATGTACCGGCTCATATGCCTGAATATCACGTCGGAACCGAAATTATAAACGCCCCCTTTGAACGTGAACCGGCGGATTATTTTTGCAGAGTCGGTAACATTCAGAGTGAAAGCAACATTGTAAGTCTCGCCGTTCTTAAGGTCAATAACTTCGCCGTCTTTAATCGGGGACGTAAAATAGAAATCCTTAGTGTCGACGAGCTTCCCGCTCATAGACTGAAAGAGAAGGCTGTAGTCTCCCCTGTGCTTGTAGTTGATCAGCTCCACGGGACCGCCGTTCCAGGTCTTGTAACTGGTAAGCGTCCAGTCTTTTATCATCCCGCCTTGCGTGGTGAGAACCGCGGTGTAGAGACTCGTCTTAATCGTGATTGTCTTTTCGACGCCCTCGGCGAGGTGGGCGAATGTTTTGCCGTAGCGGTTAACCGCGGAAGTGTCCGGGCTCGGAGCGCCTTCCTCGGCCATGCGGGACATCCTGGCTGGAGCCGGCATCTTGGCAGAACTCCCTTTAGGCGCGGTCGTGTCGACCGTCTGCGACGTGCCGGTCTTCGAATGCGGCGGCTGAACCGGAGTTTTCGGGGTGTTGAAATACATCCACACGAAAAGGACCAGCGTTATAAGTACTATGCCTATTGTTTCTTTCTTCCCCATCTAACTTCCTTTGCTTCTCCTGAAGGGATGCTCCTCCCTTACGGGGTCATATCCGCCTGCGCTGAACGGGTTGCAGCGAAGGATTCTCCAGACGCTCAACAGCATCCCCTTGAAGAATCCGTGAGTGCGGAACGCGTCTATCGAGTACGACGAACAACTCGGATAGAACCTGCACGATGGCGGAAAGAGTGGCGAAATGAATTTCTGGTAGAGCCTTACGAGCGCGACGACAGCCTCAGCGGGGAGCGTCGACGCCGACTCTACGTAGAAACTGTTCGAAATCTTCTTCAATATCTTTCAGGGATATAGCCGCAACGGGGGCACCATGACTGCAGCTGATTACTATACTCGGACCCATGTTCCCATCTTCCAGAGCGGTGATCATTTTATCTCTATTGAGCCTGTAGACTTCCCTCATCAGGCGCTTGAGCCGGTTGCGATCTACGGCACGCCTCACTCTCCTTGAGACGGTAAACGCAATCCTGATCTTTCCTTCCGCCCCTGGCAGCGGGCGTGATTTGTGGATAATGGAAATGTGTTTCCCGGTGAATCTCTTGCCGTTTCTCAACACCTCACCGATTTCCCTGGAAGATTTTATTATGTCATCCTTGGGAAGCGCGAAGTGTCGAATAGAACCCTCCGGGATATTTAACGCCGGACTCTTACTTCTCGTCGCTGACGGTGAGGCGCCAGCGTCCCTTCGCGCGTCTGCGGGCCAGCACTTTTCTTCCTGTCTTGCTCTTCATCTTCGCCCTGAAGCCGTGCGTTCTGCGTCTTCTCGTGTTGTGAGGCTGAAATGTCCTCTTCATCAAAAACTCCTCTGATTATAGATATTTTGCCCGACAAGTTAGCTTCAACACGAACAAAATTCAAGGATCAATGAGCCTTCCAGGCGGCTATTTTCAGACAAACCCCCTTTCTTTGGAAAACTCAATTGCTCGTGAACTCTCAGATCCGAAACCGATGGCTTACCCCCCCCCAGCCTGTTCACAGATATGGTCTACCCCCAAGCCGCTTTCTTTCTGGGAGTTCTCCACTCCGTCTCATCCAAAATACCGGCATTATTGCCAACAAATTCAGGTGTGTTTTCCACAAAATTGTTCAACTTTTCCACATTACCCGTTAAATT
>JBJKQU010000160.1:0-8163 GCA_046705025.1 Candidatus Kryptoniota bacterium
GGGACAATCTTCAGAAGATACTCGACGATTGGCGCGGCGGGAAGGACAATGTCTTTTCGGTTCCCACCGATGCCGATCTCACGTACGAACAGGTGAGAGGGAACCGCAATCCCAGGAAAGGGCTCGACTTCGAAAGATTCACCCAGTCGGTGGTCGCACATTGGGCTGCCGAGATGCGAAGCACCATCAGAGATGCCGGCGGCGATGAGCTTGCGACGCTCGGCCAGGATGAAGGCGGAACGATGCTCCGCCCGAAACAGCAGTTCTTCTATTCCTCCCTGGACTATACATCGATGCACACATGGTGGTTCAACGACAACCTGCTGTGGGACGTCATTTCGACTAAAGTCCCTGAAGAACCGAACCTTGTCTCTGAGACTGGGATGATGCGCCTGGAAGACATAGACGGGAACGCATGGCGGTCACCGGTTATGTCGAGAAACCTGCTCGAAAGAAAATTCGCCTATGCCTTTCAGGGTGGAGGGGCAGGTGTTCTCGAGTGGGCCTGGAACATTAACCCCTACCAGCCCGTTGACAACGAGGCGGTGATCGGATTTGAGCGGCCCGACGGGACTTTCAAGATCGAGATCGAGGTGCTGGAAGAGTTCGCATCGTTCTTCAAAAAGGCCCAGCCGTATTTGAGCGACTATCGGAAAGATCCGGTTGTATTGGTGAGCCCGGATTCAAAAATGTTTTCCGGAGAGAAGAACAGCATGTTGGGCGTTCAGAGAATTACCAGGACGCTGGCCGAAAGATTCGGAATCGTACCGGCAATCCTGTCGGAGTACAAGCTGACCGCGGAACGGTTGAAGGGCGCGAAGCTTATCATCGTTCCAGACCCGGAGATGCTTTACGATTCGGCGTCTGTGGAGCTGTACCGGGCGTCGAAGAACGGGACGAAGATCCTGTTCACCGGAGCGGTAGAAGGAAATGAGTACGGCAAGTTGACTAAGGACTTTCTCTTGCTCGGCTTGGACCACAATAGCACTCCCGTCAGTCATTATGAGCCGACGAATTGGGAAACAAGCGGCAAAAACGAAGGATTTGTCACGTTTGGCGCTCTTGAGGACAAATATCTGAGGAGAAGCGACGCACCGCCGCTCGAGCACCTCCGAGGGAACATACTCCAGGAGCCGCTGCCTCTCGAATATGCATCGCAAAGAGGACCGCTGATCGCGCTGCTCGACAGAGTCCTCAGGTACGCCGGTGTGGAAGTCCACCTTTATCACACTCCGGTTGCCTCGCGCGTACTCGACATGGGGCAGTACGCGCTCGTAATACTGGTCAACGAGTCTTCGTCAAATATCGAAAGAGACATTTTTGTCGGCGCGCACGAATTCAACGTTTCCGTCGAAGCAGGGCGCGCTCGCCTCGCTCTCATTGAGAGATCCACCGGCGAGATCGTCGAGGCTACGGAAGGCAAACCGATAACGATGGTCAAGTAACAAGTGATACAGAGGCAAAAGGCATCATGACAACAAGAAGAGACTTTCTTAAGGCAGGCGGCATGGCGGTCGCAGGTCTCTCGCTTCTCGGTTCGAGTTCATTCCGATCGGGGTCGCCGATCCCGTTCCTTCCGGATGGCACCGATTTGAAGAACAAAAGGCCTGCTCCCGACAAAAGGAAATTCGTGAGCGAAGCGGTCGACGAGGAGATCAAGAAGGTCAGGAAAGGGATAGGCAACGAGGATCTCGCCTGGCTCTTCGAGAATTGCTACCCGAACACGCTTGACACTACGGTCAGGTTTCAGATGATCGACGGGAGGCCGGACACATTCGTGATAACCGGCGATATAGACGCGATGTGGCTGCGCGATTCCAGCGCGCAAGTCTGGCCGTACCTGCCTTTGACGAAGGATGACGATAAATTGCGCGAGCTTATCGAAGGCGTCATCAACC
This sequence comes from Candidatus Kryptoniota bacterium, assembly GCA_046705025.1. Classification (GTDB taxonomy): domain Bacteria; phylum Bacteroidota; class Ignavibacteria; order Kryptoniales; family JAKASW01; genus JAKASW01. The sequence continues at coordinate 1,899 of JBJKQU010000160.1, forward strand.
GCCAGACGAAGTGTATCCTGATCGATCCTTACGCTAACGCGTTCAACTACGGTCCGACCGGCAGCCCGCATGACAAGGATTTAACCCTGATGAAACCGGGAGTGTTCGAAAGAAAGTGGGAGGTTGACTCCCTGTGCTACCCGATCAGGCTAGCTCACGGGTACTGGAAGAAGACCAGCGACATCTCCTGCTTCGACGCGAAGTGGCAGGAAGCCATGAAGCTCGTGGTTACGACTTTCAAACAGCAACAGCGGAAACATGGTCACGGACCGTACAGGTTCGAAAGGGTGACCGGGTGGCAAACCGATACGCTCGCCGGCGGCGGCTACGGAAATCCTATGAAGCCGGTCGGCATGATTTGCTCGATGTTCAGGCCCTCGGACGACGCGACCATCTTCCCGTTCCTCGTCCCATCGAATTACTTTGCCGTCCTTTCTCTTGAGCGCCTTTCGGAGATGTTCGAGGACATTGTCGGCGATCATGCGTTCGCCGGTGAATGCATAGACCTGGCGGACGAGGTACAGGCTGGCCTGGACTCATACGCGAAGATAAAACATCTCGACTACGGGGAGATGCTCGCGTATGAGGTGGATGGATTTGGTGACAGGTCATTCATGGACGACGCGAACGTCCCAAATTTGTTGTCTATGCCTTATCTTGAGTGCCTGCCCGATAGTGATCCCGTCTACCAGAACACGAGAGACTTCGTTTTAAGCGGTGACAACCCGTACTTCTTCAAAGGGACTGCAGGTGAAGGCGTCGGAAGCCCTCACACCGGGCTGGGCAAGATCTGGCCTATCAGCATAATGATGCGCGCTTTCACTACCACCCGGGAAGATGAAATCCGCACCTGCCTGAAGACGCTGGTCGCATCGAGCGCGGCCACAGGATTCATGCACGAGTCGTTCGACCAAAACGACCCGAAGAAATTCACCCGAAGCTGGTTCGCCTGGGCGAACACGCTGTTCGGGGAGTTGATAATCAGGCTCTACAACGAAAGGCCGTCCCTGCTGAAGGAGGAAAAACTGTAGGCGTGAATTGAATGATCCGATACAGAGCCCCCGTCATTAAGCATTCCTGATCGGAGGCTTTCGTCGGAAGCGGTCGACGGCTTAAGCGACTTTGAGGGATAACGAAGTAACAAATTTGAGGCTGACACTATGAAACATCTGTTGTATTTACTGGGGCTTGTCTTTCTTTTCTCATCGTGTTCATCTTCAAACCGGGTGCAGGGGGACTACACGAAGTACGTGGATCCTATGATCGGCACCGCCGAGCATGGACACGTTTTCCCCGGAGCTACAATGCCTTTCGGGATGGTACAGCTCAGTCCCGACGAGAGGGCCACCGGTTGGGATTGGTGCTCAGGCTACAATTATGCCTCGAGATCTATCATGGGATTCAGTCACACACACTTGAGCGGAACGGGAGCGCCTGATCTCGGCGATATTCGATTCATGCCGACCGTCGGGAAGGTGTGCATCATCCCCGGCACAAGTGCTGATCCTTATGAGGGTTACCGCTCCCCCTTCAGTCACTCCACGGAAGTGGCGACCCCCGGCTTCTACAGCGTCATTCTCTCCCGATACGAAATCAGAGTCGATCTTACGGCGACGGACCGCTGCGGAATGCACGAATACATCTTTCCTAAGTCCGACAGTTCGAACGTGATAATAGATCTTCAGCACGGCGTAGGAAACAGTTGTACCGGCGGGTGGGTGAAGATAGTCGGGAACAGGTGGGTGGAAGGGATGAGGAAATCTCACGGCTGGGCTAGCTTGCGATACGTATACTTCGCGGCACAGTTTTCCAGACTGTTCAAGAGCTTCGGGACGGCAGAAGGTGATGTTATCACTGCAGGGAGCAGAAGTGCGAAGGGCGACAGTGTCAAGGCGTATGTGACATTCGATACGAAGAAGGGTGAGGCGATCGTAATAAGAGTCGGGATATCGGCAGTGAGCCTCGACGGAGCGAAGGAGAACCTGGCCAAGGAAATGCCCGACTTTGACTTTAACAAGTACCGGAAGGAAGCTCACGACGCCTGGAACGAGGCACTTGGAAAGATCCAGGTCGAAGGAGGCACCCATGCGGAGAAGGTGACATTCTATACGGCGCTCTATCACACGATGATGGCCCCGAACCTGTTCGAAGATGTCGACGGAAAGTATTTCGGGATCGACCATCCGAATGGATCCCTTCGGGATAATATTCACACTGCGAATGGATTCACAAATTACACGACCTTCTCCCTTTGGGACATATTCCGGGCTGAAATGCCGCTGATGACTCTGATCGAACCTAAGCGGGATCAGGATTTCGTAAGAACTTTGTTGACAAAATACAAAGAGCAGGGGTTCCTTCCGATTTGGCCGCTTTGGGGGAACGGGCCCTATACCATGATAGGATATCCGTCCGCGCCGGTCATATTTGACGCGTACATGAAAGGTCTTCGGGACTTCAATGTAGATACCGCGTTTGCTGCTATGAAGCACAGCGCGGAGATGAACTGGCAGGGGCTCAGATATTACAAGGAACGCGGATATATCCCTGCCGACAAGGAAGTCGCCTCGGTGTCGAAGACGCTTGAGTACTCATATGAGGATTGGTGTATCGCACAGATGGCGAAGAAGCTGGGGAAGATGAACGATTACAAGCAATTCAACCGGCGCTCTCTCTTCTATCAGAAAGTCTTCAACAAGTCCACTGGATTCATGCGCGGCAAATTGTCCGACGGGGAATGGATAACGCCTTTCGACCCCTTCGCCGTTACCGGAGAATACACGGAAGCCAACGCCTGGCAGTATACCTTCTTCGTCCCGCAGGACTTCGGCGGGTTGATCAAACTTTTCGGAGGTGATAAGCCATTTGCCGACAAGCTTGATTCACTTTTCAACTCACCGACTACTCTCGCCGGAAGCCCAGACCCCGACATAACAGGGATGATCGGACAGGATTCTCAGGGCAACGAACAGAGCCACGAGATCGGATACTTGTACGATTACGCAGGCCAGCCGTGGAAGACGCAGAAGATAGTCCGTAAGATTATGTCCAAACTGTATACCGACAAAGTGGACGGGCTCTGCGGCAACGATGACTGTGGACAGATGTCCGCATGGTACGTCTTCAGTGCGATGGGATTTTACCCGGTTACGCCGGGACAGAATGTGTATGCAATCGGGAGTCCCTTGTTCAGCAAGGTAACGATAGACCTCGGCAACGGTAAGACGTTCGTCATCGATTCGAAGGGTGCCTCCGACTCGAACAAGTACATCCAGTCGGCTGAGCTGAACGGGAAGAAATACGATCACGCTTATCTGGCACAGTCCGACCTGGCAAACGGCGGTACGCTTGAGTTGACCATGTCGGACACGCGGAACAAGAAGTGGGGAGTCGACAACCCCGGCCTGTTCGTGATGGCACCCGATCACAACATTATCCCGAGGGTATCGATTCATTCTACGGCCGAAGTATTCTACCGTTCGGCGCGGGTTGAGCTGATCTGTGCCCGGAGAGGTGTGAAGATTCGGCATACACTTGATGGGAGACAGCCGGACGCGTCCCCCTCTTTACACGGGTCCGATTACCATTCGCAGGCCTTCGATGTTGAAAGCGGTCGGCTTTCTTGGCAACAAAGAAAGCATGACGACGGAAGCAAAGTTTGTTCAGTCTCCTTACCCGCCTTCCACTTATGTTCACCCGTTCAGCAACCGGTACGCAGGAGGCGGGGCGATGGTGTCGACTGACGGGAGGGCCGGGACCGCTGACTACCAGGGAGGACATTGACAGGGATTCCAGGGTACGAACCTCGACGCGGTCATAAATCTCACAAAAGGGAGGAAAATCAACGAAATCTCCGCGGGTTTTCTGCAAGACACGCCGGTGTGGATATTTGTAGATCAGCTGAAGATCAAGTAGAGAGGCGGATAATAATCGGTCCTTAATTAAGGATGCATCGTTATCAGAAACTAGTCGCAGGAAAAAAGATGAAACCACGAATTATATTTGGAGCACTCGTTGCTCTTTTTGTGCTCAACGCTGTTGCAGCAGGACAGGTAATCGATAAGGCAAAGTATGCGGAGGTAGTGAAGCAGGAATTCCTGCACGCCTGGAACAACTACAAGAAATACGCGTGGGGACACGACGAGCTCGCCCCGCTTACCAAATCCTATCATGACTGGTACGCGAAAAGTCTTATGCTGACTCCGGTGGAAGCATATGATACGATGGTCCTGATGGGACTGAAGAAAGAGGCAGAGCAGGACAAGACCTTCATTCTTGACAGCGTGTCGTTCGACAAAGACATAACCGTGTCGAACTTTGAGATAACAATACGAATGCTCGGAGGCCTTCTCTCGGCCTACGAACTCGACGGGAACAAGGGCTTCCTGAAGCTGGCGACCGATCTCGCGAACCGCTTGTTGCCGGTCTTCAATTCCCCGACGGGAATGCCCTACAGGTTCATTAACCTGAAGACAGGAGAGACGAGCGGCGATACTTCCAACCCGGCCGAGATCGGGACATACATAGTGGAGTGGGGAACCTTGAGCAAACTGACCGGAAATCCCGTCTACTTTCAAAGGGCTAAACGCGCGGTCGATGCATTGTTCCAGAGACGTTCCCCAAAGACGGGGCTTGTCGGCGCTACGATCAACGTCAACACCGGCCAGTGGGTGAACGGCGAAAGCAGCATCAGCGGAGGCGACGATTCATATTATGAGTACCTCATCAAAGGAGCGATACTTTTCCACGACCTGGATCTGGGAAGGATGTGGGAGGCAAGCGTCAAGGCGGTCAACAAGTACCTTGCACAAAAATGGCATGGCGAATTGTGGTATGGCCGTGCCGACATGAACACTGGGGTCATCAACGAGACGTACTTCGGCGCCCTCGATGCTTTCTTTCCCGCTGAACTTGCGCTCGGTGGAGAGCTGAAGAGAGCCGAAGAGTTGCAGAACTCATGCTACAAGATGTGGATGTACTACGGAATCGAGCCTGAAGAAATCAATTATAAGTCCATGAAGATTCTCGCTCCCCAGTACTATCTGCGGCCTGAAAGCATCGAGTCGAACTACTATATGTACGAGTTTACGCATGATCCCAAATATCTCTGTCGTGCGGCAACCTATCTGAAGACGATCATATATAACTGCAGAGTGAAGCATGGTTTTGCGTCGCTTTCCGATGTCAGAACCAAACAAAAGATAAACGACATGCCGAGCTACTTTCTCGCGGAAACGTTGAAGTACCTTTATCTGACGTTTGCCCCGAGCTCCGTGCTCAACTTCAACAATGTCATATTCAACACGGAAGCGCATCCGATGTTGAGAGATTTTAAAGTAAGATGAGGTGTACTGTCGCGAAAGCGAAAATCATACGTATTGCTGTGAATCCGTGGGGGAATGGTTCGCGGCCTTGGTAACGAGAATGAGGGAGGAGTAAAAGTCGCCGGGTTCTTCGGATTTGATTGGCCGGTGAAGAACGGTGAATTCGTGGAGCAGAAATAATCTTATACCAGGAGTAGAACATGAAATATCTCTCAGTGATAACGCTCGCACTCTTCCTATTTGCGGACAGCTATGCTCAGGTTCCTCAACAAACCAGCTTCCCGGTGCCGAAGATTCCCTTCGCTCCGAAGCACTATATCTGCTACCGGACGGCCGGTCCGATCAAGATTGACGGAAAGCTGAATGAAGAGTCGTGGAAAAAAGCGGCCTGGACATCCTACTTTGTCGACATCCAGGGCGACCTGAAGCCTTTGCCGCGGTACAAGACGCGCGTGAAGATGCTCTGGGACAACAAGTATCTCTACATCGGAGCGCAGATACAGGAGCCGAACCTTTGGGCGACATTGCGACAGAGGGACACGGTTATCTTCGACAACAACGACTTCGAAGTCTTCATCGATCCGAACGGCTCGACGCATCCTTACTACGAGACCGAGATGAACGCACTCGGGACCGTCTGGGATCTCCTCCTCCGGATGCCTTATCGCGACGGAAATAAGGTCGGGGTAACCGCGTGGGATATCACAGGTTTGAAAATCGGGATCGAACTGCACGGCACTCTCGACAATCCCAACGACGTCGACTCAGGCTGGACAGTCGAAGTGGCTCTTCCCTGGAGCATACTGGGCGAGTGCGCGTTCAACGGAGCGCCTCCGAAAGAGGGCCAGCAGTGGAGAATCAACTTCTCGCGTGTCGAGTGGCATCTTGCGGTCAAGAACGGCGTCTACCACCGGGAACGCAACGACGAGGGAAGGCTTATG
>JBJKQU010000161.1:0-14391 GCA_046705025.1 Candidatus Kryptoniota bacterium
GAAATGGCATTTTCATTCCAGTTGAGAACAGCCCACTCGAATCGCCCGCAGTCCCGCTCCTTGGCGAGCCTCGCAAGGTATATCAGAAGCAGCTTGCCGATGCCTTGCTTCCTGTGTTCCGGTTTTACGAACAGGTCTTCCAGATAAATACCGGGCTTTCCTAAGAACGTGGAAAAGCTGTGGAAGAACAATGCAAAGCCCACTGGAGTCCCTTCGATTTCGGCCAGCACCACCTCCGCGTTCCGTTTACGAAAGACGTTCTCTTTTATCAAATCTTCCGTAGCGGTGACCTCGTTCGGGAGCCGCTCATACTCGGCCAGTCCCTTTATGAATTCCAATACGACACTTGTGTCCGCCTCCGCGGCGACTCTAATCTGAAGAGCATTGCTGCTTTTGTACGGCTGTTCCATCTTGTCCTCTGTAGTATGAATGTTCGGGTTAGCATCGAACAAATATATGCGGACAGGCGTGCAACTGCAAAAGCAATTACTTCGCTAGATAAGCAGTGTTGCTCTCGTCCTCGGCAACTGTTTCCTGTTTCGCAGCTTTTCCACGGCCCGTCGCCAGGAACCATACGAGGAGAAGAATAGGGACAAACAGGTAAAGGCTGACTCTGGCGTCTCCCCAGGCGAGGCCTCCTACGCTTAGCGGCTTATCGAGCCAGTCGGCGAACGACGCGCCGAACGGACGCGTGAGGATATAAGCGGTCCAATAAGCTATCACAGCATTGCGGGCTACGCGGCGACGATCGGTGCCGAGTGCCATTTTGGCCATCTGGTGCGAAACGGCGACTATGGCTATAAGCACGCCAAAAAGAATGCCCGAAGAAAAATATCCTAAGCCAAAGGTAGTTGCAGTCAAATCTCCTGCTGCAGTGCCGAGTGCAAAAGTGGTAAAGACCACGGCCCAATAGAAAAGTTCGCGCCGGGTAGTATAGATACTGTGGATGGATAGTGTCTTCTCGCTTAGATACCAGAGGACAAAAATGGCAGCGAGTGCGAGCGCAAAAAGCGTTGTCGAATCTATGTAGGGCACGCCCATCGCCACGTGCACGACATCCGCGGCCATCGTCCCGAATATTGCCACCATCAGGGCGGTTAGCCAATAGGACCAAACGGTATACCTCCGGATCCGTAGTTTCAGTGTAAGCGCCGCAGCGAATCCGATGGCGCCCAATCCTACTGCTAAGTAAGGATTCATGTGAAAAACCATGAAGTCGGATGTGCTTTCTCCCATAGCGGTCGTAAAGAATTTGAGGATCCAGAAGTAAGCTGTAATCTCGGGGACTCTGGTCAGAAGGCGATGCGTGTTCGTTGTGTCGTTCATGGTGCTCCTGCTCGTATCTGTTTGAAAACGGTTCTCTTAGAGACGGGATCTTCCTATCGATCAATCCGTAATGCGTAATATTATCGACGGGGGATGGTTTTTATCAAGGGCAGTACCGTTCCCTGTGTAGGATTGTTTCACTCTTATTATTCCGAGTACTACGCGGCGTGGGTGAATGTAATTGCCATCGACCGGGTCAGGGGTGTTATTTGACGGCCTTTAAGCGCAAACAGTATATACTTTTAAGGCGTCTGCGGAGGAGTTGAAAAGATATCCTTATGCAAATCGGACAAACACGACCCGACCGTGAGCATTATCGAAATCGACGACAGCAACTCTTGGAAAGTGGATGGTACTTCAGAAAATCCCTGCGGAAGTGCCGGAATGGAGCCTATCATAAGATGCGCACCGAAACCCTCAATTGTGCAGGATTTGCGAGTAAAATTGTTGTGTGTGAAACTCCGGCCGGTTAAAGAAATACTGGCTTGGATCTACCGGGAGACCGTTTTTTCTTACCTCATAGTGAACGTGTGGTCCCGTAGACAAGCCTGTATCTCCGCTGAGAGCAATGACCTGGCCGCGTTTCACCTTTTCCCCGTCGTGTACCAAGGGCCTTTCTAAATGTCCGAACAGAGTGGTGTAACCGAATCCATTATCTATCTCGACCGCGTTACCATATCCGCCCCGCCGTCCGACATACACCACGACTCCATCACCGGTTGCATGGACGTGAGTACCGACCTCGCATGCGATATCGATCCCCTCGTGCATTAGCATTATATGCAGTATTGGATGCATACGCATCCCGAAAGGACTTGTCTCTATTCCGTCCCTGATTGGATCAATGGCAGGAATGTGTTGAAAGAGCAATTGGTTCTCCTGGTACCCTTTCAGAATATCTGCGTAGCTTTTTTTCTGTAGCGCGGCTTCTCTATCGAGAACCTGCAATTCCTCCTTGACATCAGCGATTAGTCTGTTTGCGCTAGGCGAAACTCCATAATTACGGTTTATCTCGACACCTCCCACCGCTACTTTCCTGATATCATTGGGAATCGGCTTCATATTAACGGCTATTCTCAGCCGATCGTCGCTTGTCTTGAGGAGATTCATCGACTGCCGGAATTGGGTGAGCTGCCCGTCAAGTGACGAAAGCTGTGCTCTTAGGACGGCGTTCTCGTTCGCAACACTGGTCGCGCACATTTCTTTCAGTCCGAACATATCAAAACCGAAGAAGCCGAGAAGCGCTGTTGCCACCGGAAGCACCATCATCAGGGAAATAGTGGTAGCGGTCATTTTTCGCCAACCAACCGGCTGATAACTGAGGTGAGATTTCGAGAAATAGTAGAGTTTCATCATAGGCGTCTTTTGAGTATCGACTCAAGGAATATGCCGGTAATATGAAGAGTGAACTCTTGTTGCAGCGTACTAGAATGGCGATTATTCGCAGTTTCGCGCGGCAAAAATGTAACGAGTAAACGCCGCTGTCTGTTGCATAGTCGTCATTATTACACTCCCACGGAAATTTTTCCATATTATCTGTTCAGCGCGAGGGAAAGGCATAAACAACGGGACTATTGAGGCTACTGTTGTCGAACAGTGGTCATCTTCAGCATATGAGGAGGTTGATCCTGGTGTGGTTTATCTTGCCCAGTTTACGACGGTTATATTAGGGTTGAGACCGATCAGATCCTCGAGGAAATCGACGTCTCATGGGGCTCGTTAAATCGACGAGCAGTGTCGGGTTTTGGTCAGGTCATTCGCCGACTGCGGCGGGCCTTCCGGAACGCGGGAAGCTGAAACGCTTACTTAACAGCCAATGCCGCAATAAACTTCTCTATGGACAGCGGGGCACAGCCTTCGAGGTGATTGTTGAAGTTCGCATACACATCAAACTTTTGCGGGATCAATTTCCGCAACAGCTCCGAAATCTCCGTGATTGTCTTGTCGCGCGGGTCAACTATCTCGGTCCAGTGTTTTCTGGTCTTTTTCTCGATTCCCTGCCTGTCTGCACCGAGCAGGCGTATCACCACCGTCTCGGTTGGAGGAGAAGCCGCCCCAAACTTTTCGAACACGCTGTATGCAGAGGGCATGTAATAGCCGTCGACGAAGACGTGTCCGACGTTGTGTGACTTCAGGAAGCGGAAATAATCCGACTTGAGGTAATTCGGATTCCTAATCTCAATGGCGTAAGAGTAATCGTCCGGAATGTCCTCCAGAAACGGTCCCAAAAGGTCGCAGAACGCCGGTAACGACGGCATCTTCTCCTTGTTCAGGTACTCGAACTCGAACATTACCACTCCGATTTTAGATTTGAGGGGGCTGAGGGCTCTGACGAAGGAGGTCATCACCTTCTTGCTGAGGAAGTGAGGATTCGGTTTGCCTGCAAATTCTTTCGGCGCCTGCTTGTAAAAGTGAGTCAGCGTAATAGCGTTCGGAGCTTTTACTGAGAACCTGAAGTCATCCGGTGTCAGCTGTGTATAGGCTTCCACGTCTTCGCTACGGGGGAGTCTGACCGATTCCGGGGAATCGAGGCTCCAGAACCATTGGTCCACCTCGGCAGAGTTGAAATGCTCAGCATATTCTGGAAGGTAATCATAATGGCGCTGCTGTTTCTGTGAATAGATGCCGACCTCCTGCCATTCAGGATAATTCCAACTGCATGTTCCAATATGGAGACGGCCACGAAGCTTCTTTATGGAGGGGTAGACGGAAATGGCTTTCCGTTTCATGCTGGAATATAGCAAACAGAGACGGCAAGCGAAACGGGGCGAGTATGTTGTGTGTTGCGCATTACGCGCCGGTCGGTACTGGCTTAGCTTAAAAATATTCAACGCAGGACGCAAAGAAGTCGCAAAGCACGCAGGACAGCTATATTCTTCCGCGGTCTCTGCGATTATTTGTCTTTGCGACCTCGTATGCGTTAAATCACACTGAGCCAGTACCCGCCGGTCAAGGAACTTGCATTCGTAGATGCGTGTCAATATATTTCGGCTGAGCAAATGTCGCCTCAACAAAGCGCTCTGATTACAACAAGCGCCTAAGGGCAAAGAGATGAGTCGTGCTTCGTTCAATATCTCTTGCGCGGTTGTGCGGAATGCATCAAACGGGGAAGGAGTGTGGCCCTGGTTGGACGGTTCGCGGCAGAAACTCCCGCTCCCTCCATTTGTCTGTTGCATATTCTAAAGCATGGCAGCCCTCCGTACCGTAGACGGTTCGAAGGAGTGATTGGTCTTCCCGGGCTAGGCGGAGCGACATAGCCCGAGCATTCCTCCTTTTCTGACGCGCCTCTGCGGTCGGAAGGAGCCTCCTCTTTGCCTTACGCTGAGAAAGGAGAAACATGGGCACCGGACAGATGCTTCTGACGATCGGCGCGATTATGCTGCTCGGCGCGATCATTTTGACGACAAACAGAAGCCTGTACAGTAACAGTCAACTATTGCTTAAGACGAGTTTCGGACTCGAAGAAGTGTCCCTTGCAACTTCCGTTATAGAGGAGGCACAGGGTAAGGCTTTCGACGAAAACACCGACACGGCAAAAGTGACAAAGGCCGATAAAATGACTCCCCGCCCGCTACTCGGTCAGGAAAACAACGACCCCAATGATTTGAACGATTTTGACGACTACAATGGGCTGAACGGTGCGGGGAGGATGGACACTTTTAGCTTGAGCACCGGGATTTACTACGTCAAGACAAAGGTGTGCTATGTCGATGCCAGCAACCTGGATGGCGAATCGAGCAACGCTACTTTCAGCAAGAGGCTCGATGTTTCGGTTTGGAACAGGGAGGACTCTTCGAGCGTGATCAAGATGTCCACGATTTACAGCTATTGGTATTTTTAGGGAGGCGGGCACATGGGAAGTACTGTTTTGCTGGATATACTCGGATCTATGCTCGTGAGCGGCTTGCTCCTACTGACGGCGCTCAGAATGAATGAGCAGGCACAGGTAAACACATTCAATTCGCAGGCTAACCTTACGGTTCAACAGAATCTGACATCTGTCGTGGAGAATATAGAATGGGATTTCAGGAAGATCGGCTATTGCGCCGACCCTAATGTTCTACCGAAAAACTTCATGTACATCGTCCATGGAGATACCGACGACATAACGTTCGTTGCAGATCTGGATGACAACGGTGTCCTCGAGACGGTGAGGTGGTATATTGGGGATGTTCCCATAGAGGGAACCGCTAATCCCCGTGTCCGGATGCTTTACAGGGTAGTAAATGGAAAAAGCTCCTATCAGGCAAATCTTGGGGTAACGCAATTCTTGCTCCATTACTTCGACACAGAAGGTGACACTGTATATACTCCGTTTGATGCCCCATCGACCGTCAAACTTATCGAGATAACTGTCCGCGTAGAGCCTACGGCACTTTACAATGCAACCTACAGTGACACGACCAGCAATTTCTCCGTCTGGAGGCAGACGAGGCTCGTGTCCAGAAACCTGAAAGCCAGGTAGGAGGTGTAGAATGGTCGGGAAAGCAACTCTTCTGGTAATACTCGGGTTTAGCGCTATATTCGGGATTGCGAGCCAGTACTGGAACAGGACAAGCACTCGTGCGATAGACAATTTTGTCGATTACTATAATTCAACTGCAGCCCACGACATCGCGGTAAGCGCCGCTAATATCGGTGCGGATTCCCTATTCGTTTGGCAATCATATAAGAATCTTGACATGTCGGGGTCCTTCTCGAATGGAAGATACAGTGTCCGAACCACCATTGCGAACATTAATGGCATAAACTATTCAGCCATCGTAGCAGTCGGCAGCTATCCTGGAAGGAGTGGGGTCATCAATGATACGGTGAGAGTGCTGTTGAAGTCGCGGAGTTTCAATGAATATGCATTCTTTTCAGTGAATGAGAACAATACGAACTGGATAACAAAAGATACACTGTGGGGTCCATTTCACACTCAGGGAGAGATATTTGTGTCGGGGAAACCTGTATTCTACGGGAAAGTCACGAACTTGACGCCCAAGTTCAAATCGAGCTGGTCTGACAAGCCATATTTCTACGGCGGCTATCAGTCCGGTGTTAGCGTAGAAATGCCCACGGACGTTTCTGCTTCAGCGTCGCTCGCGACGAAAATCTTTGCCAATAATGATACGTACAGCGGCGATACTTACGACGTCTACATGACTTTCAATTCTGATGGGACTGTGACTTTTCATACTACCTCGGTGATAACGATTTACAGCACGAACGGGCATCCGACGGGAACGATGGTAACTACAACGACTCCTGACACGACCGCCACCTTGAGTGATCTCGGCAACGTGATTCTGGTCAGGAACGGAGATGTGCATGTTGAAGGCGTCCTTGACGGTTACGTGACGCTAATCGCACAGCAGGGAACCGGAAAAAGCGCAACGGCGACAAGCAGCAATCCGCTGTATTCTGAAGAGTTGTATGACGCCAATGGAGAGACAACCCATAATGGGAACGTGCTGATTGGGGGAAATCTTACTTACAAGGATAATCCTATGTCAGGTCCCTCCAACGACATGCTCGGTCTTGTTGCCGACAACAGCGTCGCACTGACGACCCAGCCCTCAGCAGCGGATGTCACCATTGACGCGGCGCTTTTCGCAAGGCAGGGTCAGTTCCTTTACCTGGACTGGGATGGCAAGACTCACAATCGGAATATGGGAACCCTTCGGGTGTACGGCTCGATTACGAACCAGACCCGCGGACCTGTAGGGACGTTTAGCGGTACCAGCACCATACAAAGCGGATATCAGAAGAACTACCGGTACGACGACCGTTTCTATTCCTCGTCGCCGCCAGCTTTTCCGGGCACCGGATCGTTTGAGATCGTAGCCTGGAGGGAGTGAGCGTTATCGCTTAGAGCGGCTTGTCTGCGGGGGTATGCCCCGAGAAGGGGCGCGGCTGAATCGAACACCGCAAGCCATTAACGACACCGAATTCGCTTCCATTATATATTACACACCAGACCTCGCCGAAGGTCCAGGGCATCTGCCCGCATCTGCGTTATTGTAAAGATAAAGGGAATTGACTTAACTTATTGTTGTGTGGGCCGTTAGTCCGCCTTATGCAAGTGGTTTCAAGTGGTCCGCGTTGGCTTGCGAACGCGAGGTACTTACCGGTAAACCTGTCGGCTTAAGTGCAGCGTAAAGCTGCGGCAGGAGCATGCGTGCCGGACCGGGAACCGGCGCGTTGGTTTCAAAGCTTCGGTGGCTCACCGCAAGCCTGAAAAGTCAATTGCAGGTGAACAAGACAGGCATTACATACACCCTTGGCGTGATCCCCCATGAAACTAACCAAGCGGCTTTCCGGTTTATTCAATTAACGGTTTCAACAGGCGGTATTTCGATGGCTTTGGTCTGATGGAATCATGGCTTGGAGTTGGGCTGGGTTGACAATGAAGACGTTCTTAAGAAAGGTTTTTGCTTGATTTCGGTTAGGTGTAAGAGGCCAATATGGGGGAGGGGCCAAGACAATCCAACGCTCAGCGGATCCCTGCCACATCGATGACGGTGCGCATTTTCGGGGGTTAGCTCGCGGTGGAGGGCTGAGCAACGATTCTTCTACCCCTTGGCTCATTTCCAACGCAACGAAATCGGGAGGACAGGAGTATCAGTTGAATGCTAGGACGGTGAGCGGCGACGAGTTGCTCCGTTACTACGGCGCAATAGTCGAATCCTCAGACGATGCGATAATCGGCAAATCACTCGACGGGATCATACAGAGTTGGAACGCGGCGGCACAGAGAATATTCGGCTACTCGGCAGAGGAGGTCGTCGGCAAGTCAATCCTCATCTTATTCCCGCCGGATAAGTTCGAGGAGGAGGCAGACATACTTCGGCGCATTCGAAGCGGGGAGCGAATCGACCATTACGAAACTGTCCGAATAAGAAAAGACGGGAGTCTTGTCGACATTTCTGTGACAGTTTCCCCCGTGACCGACGACGGCGGGAGGATTATAGGCGCATCAAAAATAGCACGGGACATAACGCAGCGAAAGAAAGCTGAGGAGGCATTAAGAAGAGCCCAGGGTCGTTATAAGAGGACTTTGGATCATCTTCTCGAGGGCTGCCAGATCATCGGCTTTGACTGGCGATACGTTTACATCAACGATGTCGCTGCAGCTCAAGGTCGCATGCCAAAGGAGAAATTGATCGGCCGTACAATGATGGAAGCTTATCCGGACATTGAGAGGACCGAGATGTTCCATGCCCTCAAAGAAAGCATGGAACGGCGCGTACCCCGCCGGATGGGAAATGAATTTGTCTTCGCCGATGGAAACACTTCGGCGTGGTTTAATCTGAGTATCGAACCCGTCCCGGAAGGGATTTTTGTCCTCTCAGTGGACATAACTGAAGAGAAGAGGATGCTGGAGGAGCTGAACCGGTACCGGGACCATCTGGAGAGCCTTGTGGAAGAGCGAACTTTCCAGCTGGAGGAAGCAAATAGGGAGCTCGAGTCATTTTCCTATTCCGTATCACACGATCTCCGGGCGCCTCTGCGACATATAAGCGGCTTCGTTACACTCCTCCATAACCGCATCGGTTCCTCTTTCGACAAGGAGAGCAATAGGTACCTTCAAATTATATCTTCTTCTGCTGCAGAGATGGGTGCCTTGATAGACAATCTGCTCAATTTCTCCAGGATGGGACGGACGCAGTTGATGAAGAGAAAAACGAACGCAGGTGCGCTTGTCAAGGACGCTATTGATGAACTATCGGCAGAAGGGGACTCTTCACGAATCGTCTGGTCGGTCGCCCCACTTCCCGACGTGGATGCCGACCCCAACATGCTTCGCCTGGTGTTTGTCAATCTGATTTCCAATGCGATGAAGTACACAAGCAGGAGAGAGAGACCTGAGATATGCATCAGTTGTGAACACACCGATGAAGAGGACATTTTCATTGTCAAAGACAACGGTGTAGGATTCGATATGAGATACAAGGACAGGCTCTTCGGCGTGTTCCAGCGGCTTCACAGCCAGGAGGAATTCGAAGGAATTGGAATAGGGCTGGCAAATGTCCGGCGCATCGTCGGAAGGCATGGTGGAAGGACGTGGGCTGAAGGAAAGCTGAACGAAGGCGCGACCTTTTATTTTTCTATCCCCTCAAGAACGAATAACAAACTCCAGTGATGGACAGACTGAACAATATTCTTATGGCTGAAGACAGCCCCAGGGACGTCGAGCTGACGCTCCTGGCTCTCGCGGAATGCAGGCTCGTGAACGATGTGGTTGTGGTCCATGATGGTGCGGAGGCACTCGATTACCTTTTTTGCCGAGGGGAGTTTAGCGGGAGATCGCACGACAACCCGGCAGTTGTTTTGCTTGACTTGAAGATGCCCAAAGTAGACGGGCTCGAGGTTTTGCGTGTAATAAAGGCGTCGGACAGTACGAAACGGATTCCTGTCGTAATACTCACCTCATCGCGCCAGGAGAGCGATCTTGTCAGGAGTTATGATCTCGGAGTAAATGCCTACGTGGTCAAGCCGGTCGAGTTTTCGGAATTCATAAAGGCCATCAAACATCTGGGTATCTTTTGGGCAATTGTTAACGAACCACCGCCCGCTGTCTGAACGATAAAGGCAAATTTGGTTTGAGGAGACGAATCATGACTGAAGAAGCAAAGGTGACATACCGCTTCTTGCATTTGGAGGACGATCCAAAAGACGCAGAACTTGTCGGCAACATACTTGACGAGGCCGGGATCCTTCATCAGACCCTTGTCGTGACATCCCGTGAAGAGTTTGTGGATGCTATTGAGCGGAAGGAATTTGACCTGATTCTGTCTGATTTCAGCCTGCCGTCGTTCAATGGCAATGAAGCCCTTGCGATCGTGCTTGATAAGGGACTCCGCACGCCATTTGTGTTCGTTTCCGGGACGATAGGCGAAGACGTGGCGATCGAGAGTCTTGTTCAGGGTGCTACTGATTACGTCTTGAAGACGAAGCTTACCAGGCTGGTACCTGCAGTTAAGCGGGCTCTGCAGGAGGAAGAGGAGGCAAGAAAACTTGCGGATTTGGAGAACAAGAGGCAGAAGGCGATTCATGACCTGGAGGCGAGCGAAGCGAGGTTTCGGGGCCTCCTTGAGAGCGCGCCGGATGCCGTCATCATCACAAACACCAAAGGAGAGATAACCTTTGCAAACCCTGGTGCGGAGAGAGTCTTTTCCTACGCGCGTGAAGAGTTGATCGGACAGCCTCTAAGCGTGTTGGTACCTGAGCGTTTCAGGAAAATGCACGATGGGTTGGTCAAGGCTTTCAGCGACAGCCCACATGGCAGGTCGCTCAATTCGGGGGTAGAGCTCTTCGGACGCCGAAAGGACGGCAGCGAATTCCCGGCAGACATCATGCTTTCTCCGTTGAAAATGGAGAACGAAATAGCTGTCCTCGCGATGATCAGAGACATGACTGCGGCGAAAGAGGCCGACAGAGCCTTGCGCAACAGCGAGGAGAGGTTCAGACACATCTACGAGTTCTCGCCCGTCGGCATCATCAGCTTCGACGCAGAAGGGAAATTTCTCCGCTGCAACCCTGCGGCTTTGCACATTCTCGGTTACACCGAAGCTGAACTTGCTTCCACTGAGTTCAACGACCTAAGCGACCCCGAAGACTCGGATGTTGGGCTCAAAGAATCTGATGATTTAAGAGCGGGCAGGAAAGAGGTCATAACATACGAAAAGAGGTATTTAAGAAAAGACGGTAAAGTCGTCCGGACGCACCGCCATGTATCTGCAGTTCGCGACAGCGAGAATGCACTGATGTATACGGTCAGCATAATTGAAGACATCACCGAGCGAAAAGAAGCCGAAGAAGCACTCCGGAGATCGGAGGATAAATACCGCAGCCTGGTGGAAGGTGTGCGAGACGCGATATTCAGCTTGTCGGCCAACGCAGTCATTCAGAGTCTTAACCCGGCGTTCGAAGTTATTACTGAATGGAAGCGTGACGAATGGCTGGGAAAGAGTTTTACAGACCTTCTCCATCCCGAGGACCGGAGGAAAGCCGCCTCGTCGTTTCGAAGACTGATTAGAGGAGAAGCCGCCGAGGTCGCCGTCTTTAGAATAGCGAAGAAGCAGGGAGGGTACCTGACACTTGAATTCAATACGACACCGCAGATGCGTGACGGGAGAGTGGTCGGGATCCTCGGAGTTGCGAGAGACGTCACCGAAAAGAGGATGCTCGAGGAAAAACTACGTCAAGCGCAGAAGCTTGAAAGCATCGGGACTCTGGCCGGGGGGATTGCTCACGATTTCAATAATATACTGGGCATCATAGTAGGATATGCCGGGCTTGTAAAGAAGTCCGTTGAGGCCGACGCGAGGCTGGCGCGCAGCATAGACACTATCGAGGCTGCAGCAAAGCGGGGAGTCGGACTTGTCCGCCAGCTCCTCACGTTTGCACGGAAGGAAGAAAGGGTTATTCGTTCGGTCGGCGTGAACGACGTGGTGGTCGACACGTTCAAGCTCATACAGGAGACCTTTCCCAGGGCCATCTCAATGAAGCTGGCATTGAGTGAGGACACATTGATAACCGTCGGAGACCAAACCGAGCTGCACCAGGCGATGCTCAATCTGTGTGTAAACGCAAGAGATGCTATGATGAATCGCACTGACGGCAAACCGGTTGGTGGAAGGGCTGGAAATCTCGACCGGGATCGTCAAGGGTGGCGTTTTGAGGGAGAAGTTTCTGCAGGCGGCTTATGATGAATACATCGAGATTAGAGTGTCGGATACAGGTTCGGGGATGGACGAAGCGACGGTGGCCAGGATATTTGAGCCGTTCTTCACGACTAAAGAACGGGGGAAGGGCACCGGCCTTGGGCTGGCAACAGTCTATGGTATAGTAGAAGGGCATGAAGGCTTCGTTGACGTATCGAGCGAGGTCGGGGAAGGAACCACTTTCAATATTTATCTTCCTTCCCGTTACGCAAGAGATATATCTGTGACCGAGGGAGAATTTGAAGACGAAGGGGTGAAAGGCGGAAACGAAACCATCCTAATTGTCGAGGATGAACCCGGTTTGCGGGAATTCCTGGAAGAGGTGTTGACCGACAAAGGTTACACGGTGCGCTCGGCAAGCGAAGGCCAACAGGCGATTACACTCTTCCTTGAGAACCACGATATCCGGCTTGTGTTGTCGGACATTGGGCTGCCGAACGTAAACGGAATCGAGCTGCTGCAAGCCGTAAAGAAATCTAATCCACAGGTAAAAGTGATTCTGGCCAGCGGCTTCATAGAAGAAGAAGAAAGAGAGCGAGCAAGACGATCCGGGATAAATGCCTTTCTGCAAAAGCCCTACAGACTGAATGAAGTCCTGCGGCTGGTCCGCAGGGTCCTGGATAGTGAATGAAGTGCATACAACCTGTGCCCCGACGTTCGACCGGTCATTGAGGGCTGTTTTCTACAGCTTTTGAGCTTCCGGGTGGATTGGCAGAATAATACAGGTCGTCTCAATGAGGTTTCGGAATCAGCGAGCGGAAACGAACAAATGCAACGGTGCGTTACTCTGTAGAATGGATCCCGACGGGAACCTCCTGCGGCCCCGCGTTTAGCCGGCCTGTCGGAAAAGCGCGTGGCAGTTTGTCTGAACACCGGTCACGGCGTCCTGGACGCTGCCGGCACAGAATTGCATTTGCAGGAAGAGTTTTTTAGCTTCATCGAAAGTCATCCCGGTTGATTGGTTCATCGGTCATAGTAGATTCAGAGCTGCTAGCAGAAGAGAAAGCGACGGCCGGCTGTGCCGCCCATATGTTCTTGCGTCATCAGGGGGACAAAGGAACTTTACTAAGCCCTGGGTTACAGAGGTTATCGATCAGACCTTTTCATCGGCAAGAATCTTATAACGGGCGCTTTGTCGTATCAACTGTTTCCGGTCAGTGACAGGAAACGGTATCGTTGGCAGACTCTAAGGTTGAAGATGCCAGTTGGACAAAAGCGCTGTGTGAAACAGAGCAGTACAAAGCAGAAAGGTAATTCCCCGTGGAAGAGAGAGAGTATCTACCGGATATCTGGCGCACCGGCGAACGCGGTCGTAAGATAGTTGTTGGCGGGCTTATGTATTTGGTCATTTTGATGACGACGCTGATGAGCGTAATCGGTGCCCCGGCTTCAGCACAGACATTTTGGCTGCCGAGCCATATCGGGATGCGGTGGCGTCTTGTGGGACCTTTCAGGGCGGGGCGAGCTCTCGCCGCAGCGGGGGTTCCGGGAAGTGGAAGCATATTCTACTTCGGGGCGGTGGATGGCGGCGTCTGGAAATCCACTAACGACGGCCTGACCTGGAAGCCGATGTCCGACGGACAGACCAATCCGTCAATCGGTGCCCTGGCCATAGCTCCATCTAACCCTGATGTCATCTACATTGGGACCGGCGAGGCGGACATGCGTTCCGACATGACCTATGGCGACGGCGTTTACAAGTCTACAGACGGCGGCAAGACATGGGACCACATGGGCCTCGAGGATACGCGACACATCGGAAAGATACTTGTCGACCCGCACAATCCTGATTTGGTGCTTGTCGCGGCACTCGGTCATGCATACGGACCGAACAAAGAGAGAGGCGTTTTTCGAACCACGGACGGCGGGCAGAGCTGGGAAAAGGTGCTCTACAAGAATCCCGACGTTGGGGCAATAAATCTTTCGTGGGATCCGGAAGATCCAGCCGTCGTCTACGCTACGATGTGGCAGGCACGGCGGACTCCGTGGACACAGTACCCTCCCGACGAGGGAGATGGAAGCGGGCTGTACAAGTCTACGAACGAGGGGAAAACCTGGACCGAAATGACGCAGCACGGACTGCCGTCCAAGCCTTACGGGCGTATTGGGGTCTCGGTGGCAAGCGGGTCTCACGGTCAGGTCGTATATGCTCTCGTTCAGGCGCTGAAGACCGGTTCCGGGTTATATCGTTCCGACAACGGCGGCCAGAGCTGGACCATGACGAGCGACGACCCGCGAATTGTCACTCGAATGTGGTACTTCGGCAGGGTATTTGTTGACCCGACAAATGAGAACATCGTTTACGTGCCGAACCGGTCGGTCATGCGCTCGACAGACGGAGGAAAGAATTTCG
>JBJKQU010000162.1:0-4419 GCA_046705025.1 Candidatus Kryptoniota bacterium
GATGATGCTGATCCTGTGTCTGCCACTACTTTTTCCGCAGTTTACATTTGGACGCGGTCTGTCCGCATCGGATTCCTTGTCCGCAAAAGTTGATTCTGCGGCGGTGCAGGTTCTAAGGAAGACCGGAACTCCTAGTGCTTCGGTTGCCGTGGTGCTCCACGGTCGGACGGTGTATGCACAGGCATACGGCCTCGCAAGGCTCGATCCTCAGATCGCCGCGAAACCCGACATGCGGTACGCGATCGGTTCGATAAGCAAACAGTTTACCGCTTCCTGCATTTTGCTCCTCGAACAGGAAGGCAAGCTATCACTTAGCGACCCGGTATCCAGGTGGCTCCCGGACCTGACACAGGCAAATGACGTCACCGTCCGTGAAATTCTCTCGCACACATCGGGTTATCAGGATTTCTGGCCGCAGGACTACGTCCCGCCCATGATGCTGAAGCCGATGCCGCCGCAGGATATCCTGGATCGCTGGGCAAAGAAGCCGCTCGACTTCCAACCGGGAACCCGCTGGCAATACAGCAATACGAATTTCGTGATCGCGGCACAGATCGTCGAGAAGATCACTCACGAGCCGTTCTTTGAATTTCTCCACGCGAATATTCTCGAACCTCTTGGCCTGACAAGTGCGGTGAATTTCGATAAGGGAAAGATGACCGCGGCGGATCCGGCCGGATACATGAAGTACGGTCTCGGACCGCTTCGACCGGCACCGGAAGAAGGAGCCGGATGGATGGCTGGTGCCGGCGAATTGGCGATGACAGCGAGCGATCTGGCCAGGTGGGACGTATCGCTCATCGATAAGAGTCTGCTCAGCAAGAAATCATATAAACAGCTCGAAACGGAGGTGCTTCTCAAGAGTGGCGTCGGTACGCATTACGGATTGGGAGTGGAAGTGGGTATGATGAACGGGCATCGCATGATATCTCATACCGGCGAAGTGTCCGGCTTCACCGCTTTCAACGCGGTCTTTCCGGACGACAGCGCCGCGGTGGTTGTACTGACAAATCAGGATGCGTCACCCGCGTCCGGTGCCATCGGCGTCAGGATAGCAAGGATGCTGTTTCAAACGCAGGACGCGGAGACAGCTGCGCGGACAGAGCAAGCACGGAGGATATTCGCCGGCTTACAGAAGGGGACAATCGACCGGTCTCTATTCACGTCGGATGCGAATGCGTACTTCAACGAACAGGCGCTCAAGGATTTCCAATCCAGCCTTGATACTCTCGGCACGCCGAAAGAATTCGTTCAGACCGCCCAGCGTGAGAGAGGAGGGATGCTTGAGCGAGTGTTCCGAGTGGTTCTGCGGGATCGGACCCTGAGAGTGTGGACCTACCAGATGCCTGACGGGAAACTGGAGCAGTATCAGATAGCGCCGCAGTCCTGAGACGGGTGTGTCTTCACTGGATTGTCTGCGACGTGCTAGGGCCTGGCCGGAAGCCGCTGCAGTTCCGCGTTCTTGAAATCGTCGTCGCAAGTCAGGACGAAGTCTCCGTGTACCCCGGTCGAGGTAACGAATTTCACTAGCAACGATGCCGGGAACTGCATTGTCTGTCCGTCGGATAGATGTACCACCACATCTCGGGCCGTGCCGCGGTAATAATCCAGATACTTCTCCCGGGGAATGCTGAGACGAAACTCAAATCGTTTCACTGGCACAATGTTCTATAGTCATGAGTCAATTATACATATTGCGGTGTTTTCATGTCAAGCGGAAACGGACCCGGGAAGACCCGCAAACAGATGCGGCGAGTCATCTAAATCGGTAGGATCTTGTTCGCAGGATACCTGACAGTGTGGTTCTTGCCGCGTCAAAGATTTGCCAATGCAAAATGAAGCACATAACTTCCCATCATCATGCTGGACGCAAGATCGATGAAGGATCACGGAATAATCTGTGTCGGAGAAATCCTGTGGGATTCTTTGCCGGCGGGCCTGTTACTCGGCGGGGCTCCTTACAATGTGGCCCACGACCTGCACATGATGGGGTGCGACGTCAAAGTGATCAGCAGGGTCGGGAGGGACTTTCTGGGTGAGGAGATCGTCGGGCGGGTCGGCAATGACGGGATGTCGGTCGAATTAATTCAGGTCGACGAGAAACTCCCGACCGGGTTCGTTCAAGTCACCTCGGATGTGTACGGGAGCCCGCGCTACCGAATAAGCGAACCTGCCGCCTGGGACGCCATTGAAGCGGATGATAAAGTTGTAAACGCAGTGAAGGGGGGCGCAGTCGTTGTGTTCGGTACGCTCGCCTGCCGCAGCAAAGTCAGTCGGGAGACGATTCGCACACTTACAGGCTCGGCGCGCCTCAAAGCGTTGGATGTAAACCTGAGGCCGGGTGGAGGCTCCATCGAAATCGTCGAAGAGTTGTTGAGAGCGGCCGATATTATCAAAACAAATTCTTTTGAACTGGATGAGATGAGGAAATGGTTTGGGCTTCCGGCTGGTGATCGGGAAGCTTGTGAGGATTTGGCAAGAAAGTTCTCGTGTGAGATAGTGAGTGTTTCAAACGGTGCGCATGGCGGTGAATTGTGGCATTCAGGGAATTGGGTCAGGCATCCCGGATTCAGCGTCCATCCGCAAAACAGCATCGGTGCGGGCGATGCGTTTCTGGCTGGCCTGCTCGCTTCTTTCCTGGAAGGCAAGCACGACGAGGAAATTATCGAGACCGCGAACCTGGTGGGGGCATACGTGGTTACCCGTACGGCAGCGGCGCCGCAATTCGGTCGTAAAGCGCTGGAACCGATAAAACAAAACATCAATGCTCCTGACAACCGTTAGAACCGTGAGCGCGGAATCCTTTCTTCCCGATTCCGCCTGAGTCCTAGATTGTAACCCAACCTCCCCGTTTGGAACTCTCACTGACGGCGTCGATTACCTTCATGTTTGCTATCCCGTCGGACAAAGGGGTAGGGACATCTCCGCCGCTCATTATTGCCTGCGCGAAGAGATCAGCCTGAATGGTATACTGGTCGCAAACCTGGAATGCTAACTCTTGGACTGCGCCACCTCGCTGGAGCCAGATCCTGGTCGGCTTGTCGTTCGGAGCATTAAACGGAATTTCGAGCTGAATACGTCCGGCCGTACCTAAAATGTTCACCGTCTGGAAACCTTGTAATTGAGTTCCGCAAGTAAACGTAGCTGTTCCGGTCCCAAAATCCAGCATGCCGGTTGCCAGCCGGTCGATGCCTGTCCTGGGATCATATTCCACCCGGCTGAGAACGCGACCGGGTTCCCGACCGAACACGAAGCGCGAAAGAGAGGTACAGTAGCATCCGATATCGAGCATCGCGCCTCCCCCGACAGCAGTAATATTTCGAATGTTCGTCAGGTCGTCGTTGTAATATGAGAATGCGGAGTGGACATTTCTGATTTCCCCGATCGCCTTCTCATCGAGCAACTCCTTAACCTTCTTCCACTGCGGATGGTGGCGGTACATGAATGCTTCCATAACTTTCAAGCGGGGAAAGTCCGTTGCGACGGTCGAAAGCCGCAGCGCGTCGGCATGAGTTACCCCGATCGGCTTTTCACATAATACATGTTTGCAGGCCTTCAGAGCCTTCAGCGTCCAGTCGATGTGAAGATGGTTCGGAAGCGGTATATAGACGGCGTCGATTTCAGGATCATCCAGAAGGGCATCGTAAGAACCATATATCCTGGGAATTTTCAGCTTCGACGCAAAATACTTTGCGCGCTCGATATCCCGTGACGCGACGGCGTTGACTTCACAATATTGTCCTCTCTGAGTAGCCGGTATCGTCGCCCTTGCTGCAAAGTTTGAAGTGCTAAGCACTCCCCATGAAATCTTAGTCATCTTTTGAAATACCTCCTGCCGGGATTGCAATTGAAAGGCCGAATGTACCATCCCTTCTTAGACTATATGTGCGTGAAGGTGAGGGTTGTGTCACGATGCCAAATTACTTGTCCGACAGGGTTTTGGCAAGCGCCTTCATGCGTGGAGATGGCGGCCGAGTCGCGGACAGCCGTTGCTTGCCGGATTGTCTTTCCCCGATGAAATCAGTTTGCGGTGAAGATATCCCTGATTACGTAGTTGTCTTTAATACCGTATTTGAGTGCGTTCGCCTGCTGGTGCCCGGCTTTGGGCAGTCCGTAAATAGCCTCGATTGTGCGGAGGAGGTTCACGTGGGTGACTCCTTTTCCTTCGGCGTAATTGCCGTGCCTGATATGAGCCCCCGCAATTATTGTCGGGATCCTGTTCTCGATGTCGGGCTCGCTGCTGGCGGGATTCGTGTAACCGATGTAATGAATCCGGCTGTCGCTGTTTTCATCCCAGGTAATTATGAGAAGGCTGTTGTGCGTCTTTGCCCATCGGTAGTTCGAGTCGAGTTTGTCTTTTAGCCATTCATCTCCGTTCTTCACTCTTTCGGGCGGCTTGCGGCTGTGCATGTCGTCATA
>JBJKQU010000163.1:0-3845 GCA_046705025.1 Candidatus Kryptoniota bacterium
TGGATGCGGTACCATCTGTTGCCAATAGCATCGTGGAAGGAATTCGACGGGCGATGCAGTCAGAGAATTCTAGACGTCGCCGATGATGCGTCTGCGTCCCGTGGTCAGCAGAAGCTGACAGAACTGCGGTTTTTTGAAGCTTGGCTACCACGGGGGGCGTCGGCTGTATCCTCGAGCCTGGTAATGTTTGGACAAGCATCATACGCCCTATGCACATTCAGGATACAGCTGACACTGCCTGGAGAAGGCCGGTTTCGTCGAGAGTCGTTGATCGACACAAAACGTGGGATCGCACTTCAGGATACAAACACTTCCGGTGAATGCCAGGAAGAAGAATTTTATGTAGGCGTTATGTTGGTAAACGCTGACGCTCTACGTGAAAGTAGTTTGGAGATTTCAGAAAGACGGGTATCTTATAGTAACGGATCTTATGGGGTAGCGAGGCATTCTTTTGAACCTCGCTTTGAAGATTATATGCAGCGGGGTGCATCCCTCCTAATATGTAGTTCTGAATTCGAATGCCACAGTAGCATATCGGTGTGGATTCGCATCGGGGAACTAAATGGGAAATATCAACAACCTAGATCCCACGGACGACAATTCGTCCGAGGACACATCCCGCTCGCCAGAGCCGGATAATTGTAACACGGGCGAACACGCGACCGCGTGTACTCCGTCATCTCATACTTCAGCTGATAACGAAGTCAAAACCGTTGATTGGAATGTGGTGGCTGAGCTGGTTGCAGAGATGGTACTCATAAAGTATCGTCGCGAACAGCTTGCTGCATCAAGTGCCAACGACCACATCCCTTCCGAAAGCAAAACTTCAGAGAACATTAATGTCACAGAAAAGGAATCAGGAGGTCTGCAATGAATAAGAAAGCAACCATCTACGCGCGGTGTTCGACCGATCACCAAGACCAAAGTATTCAGGACCAGCTCAAGGCGATAAGACCTTACGCAGCCGCAAACGGATACGAGTTAGTTGGCGAACCCTTTATCGATGAAGGTTACAGCGGAACAGACTCTGCGGGCAGA
Organism: Candidatus Kryptoniota bacterium; assembly: GCA_046705025.1. GTDB lineage: Bacteria > Bacteroidota > Ignavibacteria > Kryptoniales > JAKASW01 > JAKASW01. The sequence continues at coordinate 1,039 of JBJKQU010000163.1, forward strand.
CCCGCATTTATGAGAATGATGAACTTGATCGAGGCTGGTCGAGCTAATTTCGAGTTCATCCTTTGTTATGACACCTCGAGATGGTCACGATCAATAAACCCAAACGAAGCTCGAGGCTGGGAGTTTATCTGCAATAGGCACGGTATTAAAGTCCTTTACACAAATGACTCATTCGGTAACGAAAACACCTTGCCTAACGACATGGTAAAAGGCGTACGACAATCCATGAACTCTGAGTTTAGCAAGCAGCTCGGCAAGGTAGTCATACGCGGAATGAAGTCCAGGGCGGAAAAGGGTTATCGGCTGAGCCACGCTGCATACGGGTACGCGAGGGCTGAAGCCACCCCACAGGGAGAAATCCTCCATGAACTACCGACAGGACGCCGCGTGGGGACAATCGGGAACCATGCTGTTCTGGTGTTGGGTAACCCCAGACAAATCGAAGTCATAAGGGCCATCTTCCGGATGTATCTTCACGGGTTAGGGCTGAAGACGATCGCCAGGAAACTCAATGCAGACAAAATCCCTCCGGCAAGAGGGAAACGATGGTGTGATCAAGTCGTACGCCGTATTCTCATGAATGAAGTCTACATTGGGACTCAGGTCTACGGGAAGAGCAAGCGGGGCGCAATTAGTATAGCTGAGAATGTGTGGGGAGATAAAGAATCCATATCATATCAACATGACAGAAAGAACTGGATCGTAAAGACGAACAACCACCCCGCAATCATCGATCAGGCGACGTTTGACAAGGTCCAGAAAATTCTGAAGGAAAAGCCTGGCTTTAAAGAAGCGAAGCTGGGGCGTCCAAACGGGAGCCGGTATCTGCTACACGGTCGGCTCGTTTGCGGCAAATGCGGTGGGAATTGCGTTGGAAAGACGCACAGGGGCACGAGGCAAAAGCAACCGATTTATGAATATCACTGTTTGTCTCGTTTGCGACATGGAAATGATGTCTGCGACGCTTCAGCTTTCGTCCAGGCACGTCCGGACCAATTCGTGATCGACAAGATCACAAAAGACTTGGGGGATCCAAAATTTGCAGAGCTTGTGAAAGAAAAGCTCCGCCTGAAACTAAAAAGCGAGCTTTCTGTTTCCCGCGATCAGAAAAGCGTCAAAAGAGACATCGAGACATGTGAAAGGGCGATCCGAACTCTTTTGACAAGAATCGAGGACGACAAATGCGATAACTGGGAGCTCCTTAATGGTCAGCTTGCTCAACGGCGTGAAGATCTGGAGAGATTGAACGATGAACTGAGACAGTTCCAGAATTCGAAACAGGATATGGACGCTGTGGAGAAAGCGATCGCCGAAATCGACGCGAGATTTCTGGAAGCCGCAGACTATTTGTCCGATGGAGCGACCATAGACGAGGAGCTGAACGAAATCCGAAAGAAAATAATACGGCAGTTCCTGTACAAAGCCATCGTCAGTAAGGATAGATCCAGGATTACGTTCTATTTCCACAAGATACCTTTGATTGACATAGGGTCAACACACCATCATGAGGACAATGTTACCCCTCCCTACCAGGATAACAAAGACCGACAAGGAACGGGTAAGTCGCTGGGCCTTATAGATAATCCCGAGAATTACCAGGTGGAAGTCCTTAACTTGAGGGAAGACACGATTACGGAATATGGCGAAACCTGGTACACGTATCATGCTTACGCCGAACTGAAACAGATCAGCTACAACTTAGTTAAATCGAGGGCAGAAAGAGGGCAATTAGCAAGAAGATCTATTTATGGCAAACTCTATGTCCGAGATAAAGAGGAGGTAGAGACGATCATCGAAGATGGACAAGTGTGGTACACTTATCTCGCGTTCGCGAAATTGAGAGGGGTAACTTACAGTACTGTCGGTAGTGAGGCTGCACGCGGCACCCTCGAAAAGAAACTCTTTAATGGAAAACCGTTTGTGCACGAAAAAGAGAAGCCGGAAGACATCATCGTAGAGGACGGACAAACCTGGTACCGATACGGAGCTTTTGCCAGACTACAAAACACTTCGCCTGAAGTGATCGAACACAAGGCAAGGAAAGGTCGGTTGGAAAGGAAATACTTCTTCGGCCTGCCCTACGTTCGCGATGCAAAACTGGGTGACACCATAGTTGAAGATGGACGAACGTGGCGGTCTTATCGCGCCTATGCTGAGCTTACAGGCTCCACTTACGGCTCAGTAGAGTACAGATGTAGGCGTGGTGTTCTGGCGAGAAAATATTTCCAAGGGCGTCCGTATGTCAGCGACAAACAAGCGGACAATACAGGGGAAATGGAACATCATCCGGCGCAGAATAAGGTGACAGCAGAGATATCCACCGAGGTTAACGCCCCCACTATGGCATAGACAGGCGACACGCAGGCGTTACACTTTTCGTTACCCCGTCGCTGATCCATAGAAGAGACATAGCCGCATCAGTTGCGCAATGTCCCTGATGTCCCACGCGGCTGGAAGGTGCGGGCTTCGATTCACCTTTCAACACTCTTGGTTATCAAGTTTGAAATCGGGAAGCCTCCACCGAACGGCCGCCATCAGGTATGAGTTTATAAGTGACACTCATATCAACACTCTCCTGTTACCAGCGTAACGCCGTAGTGTCGCAAAAGCGTTGAATGGATTTCGCCATCACGGAATCCTTTTGTTGCTACCCACCCGATTATTCGAATAACACTCACAAACAAACAAATTAGAGAAAGGCTTCAATCATGCATCTCGGAATGAAAGTTATAGCTCTCAGAAAGAAACTCAACATGTCCCAACGAGATCTGGCCACGAAATCCGGACTGACCCAGCCCACGGTTTGC
>JBJKQU010000164.1:0-5783 GCA_046705025.1 Candidatus Kryptoniota bacterium
GGACAACGCCATTCATCCAGGACTCCTCTAATGAATCGTTTGCGCATGACATGCAACGGATCACCTCCCGCCGTTAGCGACGCTCAGCAGGCATAGGGAATCACCCCGGAATCCAACTTGAAGCGGAGACTACGCGTAGGCATTATCGACCTGGTGACAAAAGGACCTACAAGGGCCTTGTGGGCGCGCGTTATGAACGCCAACTTCGCGAGCATCATGCCGCAGGTTCTGGCGGTATGGTGCGAAGAGCTCGGGCATGACGTGACACTGATTTGCTACACCGGGTTTGAAAACCTGGTCGACGAACTCCCTCATAACGTCGATATTGTATTCATCGGTGCATTCAGCGAGGCCGGACAAACGGCGTATGCGCTGAGTAACCTGTTTAGATCGCGGGGAGCGATCACCGTACTGGGCGGTCCGCATGCACGATGCTACCCGCAGGACGCCCAGAAGTATTTCGATTACGTGGTGGGGCTTACGGATAAGCAAATCATACGCGATGTCCTCGACGATTGCTCGGAACACAGACCGCTCGGCCTGCACCTCACTGCAAATCAGCATCCCTCTTCGATTCCCGGAGTGCAAGAGCGGTGGAAGTTCATCGAAACGACGCTCAAGAAAGCGCCGTTGATAAAAGTGGTCCCGATGATCGGGAGCCTTGGATGCCCCTACACGTGCAGCTTCTGCATAGACTCGGTGATACCTTACCAGCCACTAGATTTCGGTCTGATGAAAGAGGACCTATCATTTCTCCTGAAGAAATTCAGGCGTCCACTAGTCGCCTGGCACGATCCGAACTTCGGAATAAGGTTTGACGATTATATGAACGCGATCGAAGATGCCGTTCCACCCGACAGCATCGACTTCATTGCGGAGAGCAGTCTCTCCCTGTTATCGGAATCTCATTTGAAGAGGCTGAAACGGAACGGCTTCAAAGCGATTCTTCCGGGGATCGAGTCGTGGTACGATCTCGGGGGCAAATCGGGAACGAACAATTTGTCGGGATTGGCCAAAGTCAGGCAGGTTTCCGATCACGTGAACATGATCCTGAGCTATATACCGTATGTACAGACCAATTTTGTGCTTGGACTCGACACCGATGAAGGGAGAGAGCCGTTTGAGCTTACGAAGAGATTCCTGGACTTGACGCCCGGCGCATTTCCAGGGTACTCGCTCCTTTCTGCTTTCGGACAGGCGGCACCGGTGAACCTGGAGTATCAACGGGCAAATCATGTCCTGCCGTTTCCGTTTCATTTCCTCGATAATAACAAAGCGATGAACGTGAAGCCCAGGAACTACTCCTGGTCAGAATTCTACGATAATGTCATCGATCTTACCAGATACACTTTTACGTGGCGATCCATTGCAAAACGATTCGGCACCTCCGGTGTGTTTATACCTCGCTTGTTGAACGTCCTGCGTGCCGTATCTACGGAGGGTTTCGGCAGGATCAAGTACTTCACCGAAGTGAGGCGGCTGCTGGAAACCGATCTGCAATTCAAGCGTTACTTTGAACAGGAGACGACCGAACTTCCTGCATTTTACTCGGACCTGATACGGGAGGACCTGGGGCCGCTGTGGGACTGGCTTCCGGCCGGGGGAATGTACCATGATCCCAATGCCTACCTGAAAGCTGAGAACGGCCGTGCCGCGGCCGTTGTCAGGGACATCTAGATTCGGTATCGCTGCGCTGTCGCCTTGAATCCGGGTCTTTACAGATGTTCATTTCAACATTAGGACCCGGACAGCAACAGTTCAGCGAATCAGTTCAGAAGGCGGTTCTTGAATTCCTTCGGACTAATTCCTACCTCTCTTTTAAACAGCCGCGAGAAGTAAGGCGGGTTTTCGAAACCGAGCCGGTAGGCGATTTCGGATATGCTTTGATCTCCTGCAATAAGGATGTCCTTTGCCTGAGACATCAGGTGAAGGTGAATCAGCTCCAGAGCGGTTTTGCCGGTTTCCTGCTTCAGCAAATCGCTCAAATACTTCGAAGAGAGGTTCAACTGAGACGCCAGGTATCCAACTGACGGTAAGCCTTTTTCCGCAGCGTCTTCTTCGCGGAGATAGGCATCCAGTGTTTCGTTGAATCTCGAGAATATCCTGCCCGTCCTGCTTCCTGAATTATTGCGGCTTTGTACCAGCTCGACTTCGGTAAGTTATAAGTGCCGACGTAAAGCCCGCCACCGACGACGACAGACCAAACCAGCTTAAAGGCAGGTTAGATGTACCGTACGTTTTGCCGTTTTCACGAAAAGGGGATATGGGGAGATCGTCGCTCTTCGCAATCTTTTCGAGCTCGTCTTCCAGCCATTTGTTCATTATTGTCGGCTCCTCCAATTGTGATCAGGGCATGAGTAACGTCTTTACCGCCCGCCGTTCGTCCATGACGCGACAACCATTTGCCACCTTCGTAAATGAATTGCGGATCAATCCGGCCCATTCCGGGGGGCTACGACTGGTTACCTTTCGCCGAACGGGACTTGACCGAAGTCAAGGCAGTAGTCATTGCCTGGGAGTATTATGAAACGAGAAACATCGAACGATTAGACGTAGAAGGAAAAAGAGGAGCGAAAGTTTATGAATCCAGCTGAGAAACTACATGTTCATCACGAGAAGCTTATCGGCACCATACGAGACCTCGCCGAACGGACCAAATTCGATGCCGCCGAAGCGTCATTGCTGATAGAGTTTTGTGAAGAGTATCTCATCTCGCATGCAGAAGCGGAGGAGGATACGCTCTATAAAGCAGATACGGACACCGACTTCGTTGAAAACATGATCCGCGAGCACAGGGAGATAACGAATGCCATTGAGGCATTGGGAAGTGCGTATGCAAGAGGTGACTCGACAGGGCTGGTGTCCGAGACGAACAGATTCATGGCGTTGCTTAACGGACATTTCGACGAAGAGGAAAATACTCTCATGCCACATCTTTCAGAGAGACTTACACAGCAGGAACTTGAATCCATCATTGAAGAAGCGCACCGGATCGAGGCGGAGAAGAAGACAAGCGACCTTCGGGCGCTATTCGGACAAGATCACAAGAGGATCGATTTCAATATCGCGCGTCTCAGGAGCGATAGCACAAATCCGAAAGACGCCGAACTTCTCTACTCTAAAGTGCGGGCGCAGCTTCTCAAACACATTGAACTTGAGGAAACCGTGTTGTTCCCGGCATTCGGCGAAAACGCCCGACCGGGGCAGACCGGCCCAGTTCAGGTAATGATCGCGGAACATCAGGAGATAACATCAATCCTATCAACGATGGGCGATTCGCTTGGGGGAGAAGGCCTGCAGGAAAACATAGAAGCGATGATCAGCAGGCTTGCGGTACACAACAAGAAGGAGGAACTCATCCTTTATCCGATGATCAACCGCGCCCTGGCCGCATCAGGTCGCGTGAAAATCTTTAAGGAATGCTATGAAGGTTTCGCCTCGGTTTAATTATGAAGAGGTATTGCTGTGCCGGTTGAGCCGTCTCTGACCCACTATTCAGACAATTGCAGGTGTGGAGCATCGATTGGGTGATTACGGGCGATTCTTCGGTAATTGTCGGGGTGAAATCTGAGCCGTCCGATATTTTGAGAAGATCATAAGCCCAATTGGACGCGGCCTCAAGGTACGCGGATAAGTAATTGTGATTTCCGGTATCGATAATCTGCCGGACGAGCCGACCGTCATCCCATAGAAAAAGGGATGGAGGAATCCAGAAGAAAGGACAGGTAGAGGCCCGCCGCTTCCAGGTAACTGAGGGACTCGCGATCGCGTGGGACATTCTCCAGATTAACATCGTCCGGGAGTCCTTTGTCGGGCGTGTTTGTTTCTTGTCGGGTTATCGCCACTGCTGCGACAGCGCGGACGATGGTGATTTCTCAATACTCATTAGCTTCTCGCACTCGTTAATATCCGCGAAAAAACATTTCACTCAGGCAGGACTGTGAAGAAAGGTGAATTGGCACGTCACGTATTCGCGAACGATATGAAGGTACTCCTTGTAGGAATCAATCCGCATTTCGGTTCAGATAGAAGGGGGATCCCGTTTTCGAACAACAAGATGTTCTGGTACCTTCTTAACAAATCCGACGCAATCGACGAGAACAGGGATCACCTTAAAGACGACGGTAAACTCCGCCAAATTTACCTGAGGAAATTCGCGTTCGGATGACAGCCGGGGATTCCGGATTCCAGTGTCTACGTCATGCATTTCCCAATCCGCGGCAAAGCCATCGTAAGGATTCGGGAACTGCGGGAGCTTCTGCAATTCCGGCGGTGAGCCGGCTCTATCGTTCTCCTTCAGAACTTTTGGCCTCGAATATCGGTTGTAATCACCGGTGGTCTTGCGGTATGACTCCCGGCCGGTCCGACGGCGGGGGTGTTGCTGCGGCCGCCGGTTAAAGAGACACCAACAGGCCAACAAACGCTGCGCGATTCCAGACGGAAAGGATTGAGAAAACTCTGCATGCGATACGACATTGCTTTTACGGAAGACAAGGGTTCCAGGCTGCTTTACATATCCACCCTTGCGGCTCTTATCGGGATTGGTACGGGGCTTATCATGTACGTTCTGTACCATCTTATAGCATTCATAACCAACATTGTCTTTTACCATCGCGTGTCGTTGCTTTTTGTGAGCGAAGTAGATAACCATATCGGCTTCCTTGCCATTCTAATGCCGGTAGTCGGAGGAGCGCTTGTCGGCCTGATGTCGAAGTACGGCACGGAGCAAATTCAGGGGCATGGGCTTCCTGAGGCTTTGGAAGCCGTCGTCTCCAATGAAAGCCGAATTCCAGGCAAAGTGGCAATATGGAAGCCTCTCTCAGCGGCCATCGTTATAGGGACTGGCGGTCCATTCGGGGCTGAGGGACCCATCATTCAGACCGGCGGTGCAGTCGGATCCTTCGTGGGACAACTACTGAAGACATCCGAATCAGAGCGGAGGATCCTCCTGGCATGCGGCTCCGCTGCCGGGCTTGCCGCCACATTCGGTACCCCGATCTCTGGGGTGATAATGGCAATCGAGATCCTACTTTTTGAGTTCAGGACCCGCTCATTCATTCCCCTTGTAATTGCCAGCAGTCTCGCAACTGCCGTGCGATTCCAGATAATGCAATCAGGTGCCATGTTTCCGATTCGCTCCATGAACTTTGAATTTTCGGGAGCTCTCCCCTATTACATTGTCCTGGGGGTCATATGCGGAGTGACCGCGGTGTTTTTCATCAAGACTTTGTATTGGACTGAAGACCAGTTCGATAAAATTCATGTGAGTCCATACGTGCTTCCCTCCCTGGGGGCGTTGGGCGTCGGAATACTGGGGTACTTCGTCCCGCGTATATTCGGTCCGGGGTACGACACGATCGATGCGATTCTTCGCAACCAATTTACCCTTACTGTTCTGCTTGTAATACTGCTCGTCAAGTTCGTCGCTCTTATACTCTCACTCGGGACCAGGACATCCGGAGGCTTGCTGGCGCCCGTGTTTATGATAGGCGCGGCGATCGGCGGTGCCTTCGCGATGCTTGTGAATCATGTGATACCCGGGGCGAATTTGTCGCCGGGAGCGTTTGCGCTTGTCGGAATGGGTGCCGTGTTCGGGGCTTCAGTCAAGTCAACTTTCGCATTCATAATATTCCCGCTTGAGATGACTCACAATTTCAATTCCGTTCTCCCGCTGATGCTCGTGGGGGTTGTGGCGTCAGGGGTGTCATATGTTCTTTACAAGAATTCAGTCGTTACAGAGAAACTTGTACGCCGCGGATTTCTCATACCACAGGACTATGAGG
>JBJKQU010000165.1:0-33454 GCA_046705025.1 Candidatus Kryptoniota bacterium
GATTTAACGCAAAGTTCGCAAAGACAAATAATCGCAGAGACCGCGAAAGAATATAGTTGTTCTGCGTGCTTTGCGCCTCCTTTGCGTCCTCTGCGTTGAATGTTTTTAAATTGAGCCACTACCAGAAATTCCACCTCCACTTACTCTTCAAGTAGGCTCTTGCCGCCATACGTAACCATCCTCAGCTTCTCCAGGTTCATTTGCTGGATTTGCCTGGGCAGGGGAGCGTAATTCAAATCGGTGGAGTATTTCTGTCCTTCGGTGACTGCCCAGTGGATGAAATCTACCACGGCCTTTCCTTTTTCACGGTTTGTCTGCTCCTTGTATACGATCAGCCATGTCGCGCTTGAGATTGGGTAGGAGTCTTTTCCGGGAGCATTTGTGATGGAAAACCTGAGGTCGTCGGGAAGTGTCCTGGCGGCATTTGCCAGAGCCTCCGTTACTCCGGAAATCGAAGCATGAACAAAAACGCCGGCTGCATTCTTGATCTCGCCAAACGGTATGTTGTTCTGAAGTGCATATATGAGTTCGACATAACCGATTGCTCCGGATGTTCGCTGTACCTGACCGGAGACTCCTTCGTTACCCTTTGCGCCTATGCCGACCGGCCAGTTCAAGCTGGTCGACTTTCCGACTTTGTCTTTCCACTCCGTGCTCACCTTGCTGAGGTAGTCTGCAAATATGTAGGTGGTGCCGCTGCCGTCTGCGCGATGCGCAACAATTATCATCTTGTCAGGCAAATTTACTCCTGGATTCAGATTCTTGATTCTTTCATCATTCCACCTGGTAATCTTCCCCAGAAAGATATCTGCTATGGTTGGTCCATCGAATTTCAGCGTCCTACTTACACCCGGAATATTGTACACGACGACCACAGCACCCAGTGTCTCCGGCATATGGATAATTTCGCCGTGGGCCTTTTCGGCTTCGGCAATCTGACCGTCGGTCATAGGGGCGTCGCTGGCGCCGAAATTCACGGTTCCCGCTAGCAGCTGCCTGATCCCGCCGCCGCTGCCGATCGATTGGTAGTTGATCTGGATGTCGGGTTTTAGCTTATGGTACTCGCTCGACCATTTTGATATCAGAGGAAACGGAAATGTAGCTCCCGCGCCGTTGATAACCGTTTGTGCCCCCGCCCCCGCTGCCGAAGCGAGGACAAGTGCAAACGCTGTCGCTATCTGTCTTAGCATGTTTAGTCTCCTGACTTTTTGTTATGACGAGTTGATTATTCCACGAAATTATATACTCTGCACAAATTGCCCTTATGCTCGAAGCTAATTTAGCAGGACTTGATGAATTTCCGGTTAAACTCGGGTTAAGCTTTCGTGAAGCGGAGTTGAGAAGGCGTGGAAAAGACCGGCACGCGGGATTGTGTGAATTGCTGGGAATCTGATCTAACGGCGATTATGAGGGGAGAAAATGGGAGAGAAGGCTGTCCTGGCAGCTGATACCAGTAAAAAAAGAACGGGGCCTCAGCTCGTGCTTTGGCCCCGCATCCTCTTGCCCCAAAAAAGGGTGTTAAGTCTTAGTACAGGCTCTTTCCATTGTAGTTCACTTTGCGAAGGAGGCCGAGTTCCATTTTCTGGATCGGTTTCGGTATCGGTGCATAGTCAAGCGCCGGCTCCATCTCCTGACCTTTCGTCAGCACCCACTTCAGGAATTGCACCGTTTCCTTGGCAATCTTGTAGCTGGTGTAGTGAGTCTGGTTCACATAAACGATCAGCCATGTCGCGCTGGAGATCGGATAAGAGCTCTTTCCGGGCGCGTCCGTGATCGAGAACCTGAGATCCTTCGGGACGATCTTCGCGGCGTTCGCGGCAGCATCGCTGACGCTATTGATGGTCGGGTGAATGAACACCCCCGCCTGGTTCTTGACGGCGCCGTAAGGCACATGGTTCTGAAGAGCGTAAATCAATGTTACGTAACCTATAGAGTAAGGAGTCTGCTCAACCTGTCCCGTAACTCCTTCGTTTCCTTTTGCGCCAAGACCGACTGGCCACTGAACGCTTGTTCCTCTTCCGACCTTGCTGTTCCATTCCGGGGAGACTTTGCAGAGATAATCAACCCAGATGTAAGTGTCGCCACTTCCATCAGAACGGTGTACAACGATGATTTGTCTGTCTGGGAGATTAGCGTCAGGATTCAGCGCTTTGAGCCGAGCATCGTTCCACTTTGTGATTTTTCCGAGAAATATGTCGGCGATAACGGGGCCTGTGAACTTCAGAACTCTCGTAACACCGGGAATGTGGTAAGTTACCGCGACAGCACCCATGGCCTCAGGAAGGTGAATGACGGGGCCGTGGGCCTTCTCGGCTGCCGCGATCTGCTCGTTATTCAGGGGAGCGTCGCTGGCGCCGATCTCTACCGTACCGTGCAGCAATTGCTGAATACCGCCGCCGCTACCGATTGATTGGTAATTGAACTCTATATCCGGGTGCATCTTGTGGTAGACGTCTGCCCATTTCGAGAACATCGGGTAGATAAATGTCGATCCCGCTCCGTTGATGAGCGTCTGCGCATTCACCATGGCAGTCGAAACAAGAACGGCGGCGATTACTAGGAATGCCTTCTTAAGCATCACATTTCTCCTCTCTTTTTGTTTTCTTATCATTTTAAAATTAACCGGTCTACGGCCTCGTTAAAAGCTGATGTAGAAAGTAACTCTGGCCAGGACGTCAGGGTTGGACCCCGACAGGCCGTACGACACGTATTCAACGTTCGGCATGAAGTGAACGTTCTTCCTGACACTCCAATCCAGGGCGCCCAGAATGAGATTCTGAGTGCTGTTTGCGAACGTGGTGTTCTTGGTGTCGGTATTGGGTGTGTAGTTGTCGTACCTGGCAACGAGGCGTAAATCGTCCGTCAAGGCGACCCAGCCATTTAAGCTAAGTCCGTTCCTCTTCAGGGTCGTACCGCCGGCTTGACTCAGACCGTTCAAGAAGTACTGTGCACCGAGACTGAAGGAACCGTTGTTGTAGTTTACGATTATATCACCGGTCCTGTTGTAAAGATCCACTCCTGCGCCGTTGTACTGTCCGTTCAACAGGATAGTCAGCTGCTTCACCGGGTTGACCTGCAGATAGAGATAACCAGCCTTGTACCTGTCGCTGGTGGTGGAAAGAGGGCTGTTACCGCTGTTGTTTCCGAGAAGCAGTCCCGCGGTGAAGAAATCGGAAAACTTCTGGTTGTATGATATCCCAAGGTCCCTTGAAGCGGAAATCCCGTGCAAGTCCTGTATCGTCTTCTCCAGCGGTCTGTAACCGAAAATTCCCTCGGCCATGTTTATTTCAGGCGTCCCCTGCAGACCGATTATGATGTTGCCACCCTCCGTGACATTTTTCCAGTTAATAAAAGCATCTTTGATCATTGTACCGAGTTTGCCGTTCACGTTTGAAACGCTCGGGTCGGACTCGAGACGGAACCTAGCCGTGAAGTCCTGAGCAATGTCATAGTCGGCAGTCAGGTAGATACGCCTGTAATCGAACGCCTGCATATCTTTCTGCAACGCTCCCGACGGCGAATAAGTGGAAGTCGGATTCGTTGTCGTATTCGCCGCGTCGTGACCCATGACGTAGTAATAGTCGCCGAAAAATAACCCTGAAAACTTGGGCAGGTTTTGCCCGAAGGAGGTTTCTGTCCCGAATGGATTTAACAGGACAAAAACCATCAGGGCCGAGAATAGGTGGATTTTGCGCATAGGTACTCTCACTCCTTTTTGCCTGCAAATTACTCAGGTGGTATAACCTAGCCATTAAAGATGTGTTAAGGATTTGTAAACCAACGTGGAAGATGGGGGGCTGTGCGGTGCACGTTTACGCCCCTTTTCGCACGGAGAGGGGTCTTAGCTGCGGTCAGCCTTCGCTTTTTGGATTCTCTTCCACATCCACGAGCTTGCCGACGGATTTCATGCGTAGCCGTTGCGTGAAGATAAGCGCGAATATAGCGCCTACGATTGTAATTGCTACGTAGCTAAACAGCTGGGTGAGAGTCCCATATGTAAGTGCTTCGACCTTCGGCACGCCTGATATGATGACGAGGGCCTCGGATACGAAAAGGTGATACACGCCGGTCGCGCCCGGACTCGGGATAATCCAGGCGATGGTGGTAACGAGCTGGAGAAGGAAAGCATCGTAGAGGGTTAGATGCAGCCTCGTACCGAAACCGAACGCAAAGAACGGGATATACATGCTGTAGATGTAACCTACCCATATCAATGCGCTGTATAACGAGATAATGCCGATACGCTTTCCTGACCTGAGGATTTTGAAGGATTCCAGGAAAGAAAGGATGATCGACTGAGCCTTGTGGGCAAGTCTCTTGGGAAGGACAGACTTAACGATGCGCAGAATAAGGTTTTGAAATTTCTCCGATACCGAGGCGACATATAGCACCGCGCCGAGGACAAGCGAGCCTGCTATGAGAATAATACCGGCAAGCCGCAGGAAAGGGAATGATACGGTTAAATCGCCGTGATACATGAAAAGGGCCAGCCCGAACAGTATCCCGGCCGACAGCATGTCGAAGAGCCTCTCCAGTACGATTGTCCCAAGGACACTGCTCACGCTGACCTTTTCCAATCTGCCCGTCGTGTACGCCCGCACGATCTCTCCGAGTCTCGGGACAAAATTATTGACCAGATATCCCACCATTATGCTTCCCCACGTATCGACGAGTGATATTTCGTCCTTCACCTCCTGAAGGATAACGCGCCAGCGAAGCGCGCGCAGGAAGTGACTGAACAGTACGACGACGGTAGCAGCGAGGAGAATGAAGAAGTTTGCCCGTAGGGCGTCGTGGAGGAGCCTGGGGAAAGAAATCCCCCGGAACGCGAAATAAATAAACAAGGCTGCTATGAGCAGGCCAATCAGTGCTCGCAAAATGCGGGAATGTCTCAATAAACAGCCCCGGAATAGAGGTTCTGGAAGGTTGACTCCATCAATGCTGACGAAGGTCGACTACCTGCGTTCCCTTCGGCGGGACAAATTCGAACTCCGAATTGGGAAGGCCTGTGTTGACCTTCAGACTGTTGACGGTGTAAGTGTATTTCGTGTCGTTCATGTCGGAGACCTCGGCACTCTTAATCGTCCAGTCTCCGTTTATCACGATCGTTATCGAACGAATGAAAGAATCGTCGCTCTTCGGGGTGAGACGCAGCGTGTAGGTCTTTTCGTCCCCTGTTTTCTTCGTGGACAAGAGCACCGCGAAATAATCGGATGGTACATCGAGCAAAAATTTCTCGGGTGTTATGGTGTTCTTGTCATTGCGGAAGTTGTCGATTATCACCTGTTTTGAGCCGGGCATGTAAACCCACGAAGTCTTACCATCCGTCACAATCACCTTGTCGCCGGTGTCGATGCGGTATTTGTTCCCCTTTTTGATGTACAACGTGCCCGTAATAGTCCGTGAGATCTGCGAAAGCGGATAGACAACGGTCTGTGTAAATTGGATGACGGCGTCACCGGTTTTCTCATAGTTGTTCTGAACGTTCTTGACTATCTGCGACGCCGTCAGTTCCGAGGCAAGGGCAGTTGCGCCAAACAACAGCAGGAATACGAGGGTCGTGGCCGAAAGCAGTCTTACAGGAAGAATCGAACCACTGGAGACACTAAGCCGGAGGCTCATGCGCCTCCGGCACAGGAGACACGGAGAGAACGATCCCAACGATGAAACTTCGTGTTTCCGTGTTGCCGTATCTGGATTGCTTTGTCGCATATCAAGTCGCTTCATTCTCTTCGTCCTGTTCTAACAGTTGAAAACTTAAGACTTTATCGTGAAAACAACAACAACCCAACTTCGGCGGCTTCAGCCGCGGGAAGCATGGGTTTAATGATCTGGGTGGGGCAGGGCAGCCGGCCACGAGATAGCAGAGCCCTCAAGCAGAAGGTGAAAGGCCAAAGGAGAACGATAGAGAGAACAGGCAACCTGGAAAGCCAGAGGCAATAGACCGGTCGACCCCGCTCCTGGCGTAATTGCATGCCAACTCTTTGGCTGCTATAATATGTCAACGTCCATGTGTTGCCGGGTCTAAGGGGCTTTTCGGAGGAGGGCTGAATATCAAAGAGCACAAAGTCATTGGGACAAATAGATGTTTGTTAGAAGGGATGCAATCGTTACAACGGGCGAAGACTTTGTACAGTACAGCCGTACTTCCCGCAGAGTACAACCAGCAGAGGGGCGGATACCGGAATCAGGATTCAGAAAGGATTAGTCTCGACCTTGCGTCATCATGGAGAGAGGGCGGCCGTCGAGCCGTTCTGAACTTGAAACGGATTCTTCAGCGCTTCTCAAAGGGAGTTGGCGTCGCCGGATGAAAGCCGGTTACGAAAGCCAGAAGGGAGAGGATAACGGTATGAAAAGCACAATCCTAGGGATACTTCTGTGCGTTGGGTCTCTCGCGGTCACGGGAAATGCGCTTGCCCAGGGCGGCGCGAGCCACTTTGCGCCCTCGGATACGGGAAGCTACAACTTCAACTGGTTTACGAGTCGCGTCGGCGGCGACCTGTTTGCGACGATTGAAGCATATAGTTTTCATTTCAGCCGGGTCGGCTTCTTCTCGATAACGGGGGCATACGGTCTAGGCGCGGAATTTCGCTTCAGGCCCCTTTTCATCGGCGGGATGATTGGTGGGTCCGGCAACGAAATACGGCCTCAGCCTTCCGACTTCTTTCTAAGCTCGCTCTACGCCGGGGTTATAATAGACAAATACCGGTTCGAGGTGGGAAAGATGTATGGCGAGACGATCTGGATGGATCAAGACTCTCCTCCATTCGCAGTATACAAAACCTACTACGTGGGGGTCGGCAGACGTTATGGCTCGGGATGGTTTATCGAACCCGAAATCAGGCTGATGATTCCGAAGTTCGCGACGTATTATCTACCGGGATCGGAGAACTATTCCTTTCCTGGCAGTATACCACTTGCCAGCGATCATTACGGATTGCGCGACCTGTTCTTTGCTTTCAGCGTCAGGGTGGGGGTGGGATTCAACTAGCAGGAACCCCCAGGAATTGTCCCAAAAGTAAAGTACGAGTCATTGCGAGGAGTTTGCCCCCCTACTGCGGGGGAGACGACGTCGCAATCTGCTTCCTTTTTCCACTAACCAGGGGATCGCCGCGTCCCGATGACGCATGCACATGATCGGGGCTCGTCGCGAAGTGACCACCTGGTGGCGATGACAGGTACTTTTGGGACGGCCTATACCTGTTACATCATCCCCAGTTCGGCGAGCCTGGCGTCGAGTTCCGCTTCGCTCTCGAGGAGGACCTCGCGTCCCTTGCTCCCCTCGAAAGGTCCTACGATCCCGGCCTCTTCCAGCTCGTCTATGACTCTCGCGGCTCTTCCGTAACCGAGCTTGAGCCGTCTCTGCAGAAAAGACGTCGAAGCCTGCTGATGCCGGACGACGAGCCTGGCCGCCTCCTCGAACATCTCGTCGAACTCCGAGGCGAGTCCGCCCCCGTTCTTCTTCTTATTAAGAACCGACGGGAGCTGATAAGGCTTTGAAAATCCCTGCTGCCCGGCGATGAAATCGACGACGCTTTCCACTTCATCGGTGGAGAGGAAGGAGTTCTGAATCCGTTCGGGCTTTGAGCTCCCTGCAGCAAGGTATAGCATGTCGCCATTGCCCAGGAGCTGCTCGGCTCCGTTCTGGTCGAGGATCGTGCGCGAATCGATCCTTGACGCAACCTGGTAGGCAATGCGAGCGGGAAAGTTCGCTTTGATCAGTCCGGTAATCACGTCGACCGACGGCCGCTGCGTCGCAAGTACGAGATGTATTCCGACTGCACGGGCAAGCTGGGCAAGGCGTGTGATTGGGTCCTCGACCTCTCGCGCCGCGGTCAGCATAAGATCTGCAAGCTCGTCGATGAAAACGACTATATATGGGAGCCGTGTGAACCGAATCTCATCAGTGTCCTTAAGTCTGCCTTCGTTAAATCTCTTGTTGTAATCCTGGATATTGCGCACTCCTGCCTTTGCAAGAATAGTATAGCGCTTGTCCATCTCTGCTTCCGCGCACTTAAGGGCGAGGACCGCATTGTTGGATTCCGTGATGATCTCTTCGGGGACGTCCGGCGACATCGCCAAAAAGTGATCCTTAAGCTTCTTGTAGAGCGAGAGCTCGATTTTCTTCGGATCGATTATGAGAAACTTGATGTCCTTCGGGTGGAGTTTGTAAATCATGCTCATCATTATCGTGTTGATGCCGACACTCTTGCCGGAACCGGTCGCACCGGCTATCAACAGATGCGGCATCCGGGACAAATCATCGATTACAATCTCGCCGGTTGTGGTTTTGCCCATTGCAATAGGGAGATTGAATCGCATGTCCTTGAACTTCGGTGAAGACACGATACTCCGGAATTTGACGATTTGCGGCTTCTTGTTCGGTATCTCGACACCGACCGCACCTTTTCCGGGAATCGGTGCGATGATGCGTATGCCGCGCGCCTGAAGTGCGAGCGCGAGATCATCTTCAAGACTCGTGATGCGGCTTATCTTTACGCCTTCAGCCGGGACCAGCTCATATAGGGTGACTACCGGGCCGGGTATGACGCTCACGCTTTCGATCTGAATATCGAAGACTTCGAGCTTCGAGCGGAGTAAATCGGCGTTCGCCCGGAGCTCCTCGTCGGAGATCTTGTTGACTTCCACCGGTGGATCAAGCTTGTCGAGAGGTGGAGGAGTGTATTCGATGTCCTCATCGACGTTTTCCGACTCGACGCTTTCGTCGGTGCGCGGCGCAGCAGAAGCGGCTTTCCTCGAATATGACTTCAACTCCGTTTCTTCTTCCCCATCGGGTTCCTCTTCCGCTTCCTCATCCTCCGGCAGTTCTGTCTTCGGCATCGTGCGTTTTACCAGCTCTTTCGCCTCGTTGATCAGGCCGGAATCCTGTTTCGACTTTGTCTCGTCGCGCACTATCTTCACCGGCGCCGGTTGTTCTCTGGATCCGGCGGAAGCATCAGACCGTCTTGCGATCTTCATAGCCGCTTCCCCTCCCTTTCCGGAGATGGAGGTGGTGAGACTCTTGATCCCCTCGAATATCCAGCTGAAAGCATAACCGAAGGCACTTATCAGTTCTTTCGGTGAAATCTTCAGCGTAAAGACGACGAGAGCGAAAAACAGGAGGAAAATGAGCCCGCCCGCCCCGACGGCGCCGAAAGCGCGGACGAGAGCCAGGGCTGAGAACTGCCCGATCAGACCGTACCATTCCTTTCCGAACTGGTCGGTTCCGAAAAGCGTCTTCACATAGCCGGAGAGAATGGCGATTGCCAGCGCGTACAAGAGAACCATCGTGCTGGCACGAGCAGCTCCCTTGTATTCTTTTCCGAGAAGGGTTGTCCAGCTGAATATCAGAAGCACGAGCGGGAAAGCTATGGAGAAGTATCCCAGCGTGCTATTCACGAAGAAGTGAGCAATGTATGCACCGAAGATGCCGAGCCAGTTGTGAATAGTATCGGCCTTTGCCCGTATACTCTCATCCCCAAGGAAAATCCTGAAAGTGTCGAAGAAGCTTATCTCAGACTTTGCGTCATCCGCTGGAGAATAGGAAAAAATACTGAGGCTGATGAGGATGGAGATAATGATCAAAGAGAAGTTCACAACCTCAGAACTAAGAGACTTCGGGTGCTTCTTCCTCTTTCCGTTTGTTTCTCTGTTTGCCTTTGGTTCCGACATTAACCGCTTACAATTTTGGGCGGCTTAATTCCGAGGTCGACGCGAGTAGACTTCAGTCTGAGAGCAACCCCGTCGGAAATCGGAACGACGGGAACACTATCGACTGCAGCGCAGAACTCCAGGTCCTCAGAAAATCCGATCGATGCAAGATACTTCCCGTGCTCTGCTTTCTTGAGCATATTCAGAATACTTCTTTTGAAGTTCTTGTACAAGATAACGGAGGTCAATCCCGCGTCACCCGTTTCGACCTCTACCGACTGCTGCACGTTCGATATTATCATCCCGGCGCAGGTTGCGTCTTCGGCCGAGAAGGCGCCCTGCCTGCCGGAACAGAGAATTGTCCATGTGCCGCCGATATTCTTGATAGCCTTTACGATGGACGAAACGTTCACGAATGTTCCGATCAGCGCGATGGATGCATATCGGCATTTGTATATCGCTCCTGCGCCGTTCGTAGTCGTGAAGATGATAGTCTTGCCGCGTACCTTCTCCGGGGTATACTCGAGGGGGGAGTTTCCCATGTCGAATCCGTCGATTCTCTTTCCTTGTCTTTCTCCGCCTAGCAGACGCGAGTCGCTGCTAAGATTGGATGAAATCTTCGTGGCGTTTTCGATATCCGGTACGGGTATGACTTCTCTTGCGCCGTTCTTGAGTGCCGTGCAAATCGTCGTTGAAGCTCTCAGCACATCGATGATCACGACGTTTCTCCCGCGCATATTAAGCTCATCCACACCCGCGGGTGAAAAGAACACTTCAATCTTCATCCATGACCTCAGTTCTTCTTTGCGACAAACGGAAGCTTCACGACGTGGGCGCGGAGCTTCTTTCCACGAATTTCGATGAATATTTCGGTGTTTTCTGCCGCATACGGAGTCTCTACGTAGCCCATGCCTACCCCAACTTCCATGGAAGGCGAAAAGGTTCCGCTCGTGACTTTGCCGATTTTCCCGTTTCCGGAATGGATTTCGTAGCCGTGGCGAGGTATGGATGCTTCATCCATTTTGAACCCGACGAGTCTGCGAGTAATGGACTGTTTGGCTTTCAGTATCGATTCCCGTCCGACGAAATCTCCCTTGTCAACTTTGGTAATCCATCCCAAACCAGCTTCGATTGGGTTTGTCGTCTCGTCAATATCGTTTCCGTAAAGACAATAACCCATCTCAAGACGAAGAGTATCTCTTGCACCGAGCCCGATCGGCAGGATACCTGATTCCTTTCCCGCGTCGAAGATTGCATGCCACATTTTTGCCGGTGCTTCATCCTTTGCTTCGAAGAAAATCTCGAACCCGAATTCGCCCGTGTATCCCGTGCGCGATATTATCGCGTCGGTTCCCGCGACCTTTCCGTTGGTGAAATGGTAGTAAGGAATCGAATCGAGAGCCGAGTCGGTCAGCTTCTGCATTACCGTTTTCGACATCGGGCCCTGTACCGACAGCAGAGCTGTGGCGTCGCTCGCATCTTCAAGCTTGACCTCCCCTGACAACCTTGTGGAAAAGGCTCTGAAGTCCTTCTCTATGTTTGCAGCGTTCGCTACGATCATGAACGAGCCGTCGAGCTTGTACACAATCAGGTCGTCGAGAATACCGCCGTCTTCATTGACCAACGCCGTATATTGCGCCCGCCCCGGGATCAGCTTCGTCACGTCGTTCAGCGTATTCCGCTGTATGAAGGCTTCCGCATCCTTTCCGCGAACGTAAAACTCACCCATATGCGAAACGTCAAAAACACCGACGCTCTCGCGCACCCTTCTGTGCTCGGTTACGATTCCTAAATATTGTACCGGCATTTCAAATCCGGCATACTCAACCATTTTGGCCTTTAGGTCGTGGTGGATGCCATTGAACGGTGTCTTTTTCATTTGACGTTGGCCTTCTTCCAATCTGACAAGAATCTTTCCAGACCGATATCGGTCAGCGGGTGCCTGGCGAGTTGCTCGATTACCTTGAAAGGCATTGTGGCGATGTCAGCCCCCATCAGCGCTGCCTGGACCACGTGCATCGGATGCCTCACACTGGCGACCAGCACTTCAGTATCATAATTGTAATTGTCGTAAATCGCAATGATCTGTTCGACGAGCTCCATCCCGTCCTGACTTATGTCATCGAGTCTGCCCACAAACGGGCTTATATATGAGGCTCCCGCCTTGGCAGCTAGCAGAGCCTGCGTCGGAGAGAAGCACAGAGTCACGTTTGTCTTGATACCATCCGATTTAAGCCTCTTTACGGCTTTCAGCCCTTCCTTAAGAAGCGGGATCTTGACGACTACATTGTCGGCTATCTTTGCCAAGTCGTGAGCCTCTTTGATCATTCCTTCAACATCCGTGGAGACAACTTCTGCACTTACCGGACCGGGAACGATCCTGCAAATTTCGCCTATGAGTTCCCTGAAAGTGATGTCATACTTCTCTTTAGCCACCAGACTCGGGTTAGTTGTAACCCCGTCGAGTACACCCAGTTCCGATGCTTCCTTTATTTCATCGAGATTTGCAGTATCAATAAAAAACTTCATTCTATGACCTCCTAAGGGTATTCATGTTCTGTAATACAGATGGCCTGAAACCTTCAATGGACCGCATTATTCTTCTTATGGGACAACTTCTGAAATATTAGCAAACGCGGGTGAAAGATGAAAGGAAGGAAAGAGGGCGTACTGTGGAGAAGAGGTTAAGAGGGAAAGGGTGAAGGTTAAGAGGGACAAAGGCTTGCCCCGAGCGGATGCGAGGGGTCCAAAGGCATAGGGCACAAAGGGGGAAGGTCAAGAGGCTAAAAGGTTAACGGAAGAAAGGTTAGGGTTGAGAGGCACAAAGCGGAGAGGTGATTCTTCCACTTTGTGCCTCTGTCGCTTAGTGCCTTTGTCCCTACCTCCGTCACTCCGGGGTTAGTCCTGCAGCTTATGCGCGAGGGCCGCGCCGACAAAATCGCGGAAGAGCGGGTGCGCCTTCGTAGCTCTCGACTTCAGCTCAGGGTGAAACTGGCAGCCTACAAACCATGGATGGTCAGGAACCTCCGCCATCTCGACGAGTTCTCCGTCGGGTGACAGCCCGCTGAATTTCATTCCGGCATCAGCAATCTTTCTCCTGAACTTGTTGTTCACCTCAAAGCGGTGGCGGTGGCGCTCGCTTATAACTTCCGTACCGTAAGCCTGGTGCGCCTTTGTGCCTTTCTGGAGCATACAGATGTAAGCTCCGACACGCATCGTTCCGCCCTTTTCCTTCACGTTCTTCTGACCGGGCATGATGTCGATAACGCTGTGGGTGGTCTTCTTGAACTCAGACGAATTTGCGTCTTTCCACCCGACGACATGCCGTGCAAACTCGATTATCGCCGTCTGCATGCCCAGGCATATGCCGAAGAATGGCAATTTCTTTTCGCGTGCATATCTTATAGCGCTGATCATTCCCTCGATGCCCCGTTCTCCGAATCCACCGGGTACGAGCAGCCCGTCTATATCGTCCAGATGGGATTCGGGACCGTCTTTCTCGACGTCTTCTGCTGCAATCCATTTGAGTTCGACGCGGGCATCGTTCTCCGCGCCTGCGTGAATGAAAGACTCGCGGATGCTCTTGTACGCGTCGAGAAGCTCGGTGTACTTGCCGCAGATTCCTATCTTGATGGTGTGTTTAGGGCTCTTGATCCGGTGGACGAGCTCTTCCCAGGCTGAAAGGTCGGGCTCTTTCGCCTGCAGGTTCAGTTTCTTGAGGACGATCTGGTCGAGCCGCTGCTTCTTGAGGATCAGCGGCATCTCATAAATTGTCTCGACGTCCCTTCCTTCTATCACGGAGTCGGGTTCGATGTTCGTGAACATCGCTATTTTCTCTTTTACGTCGCGGGTCATCCTTTTTGACGTTCTGCAAATCAGTATTTCGGGCTGGACTCCTATTTCGAGCAGGCTTTTTACGCTGTGCTGAGTCGGCTTGGTCTTTATCTCGCCGGCGGCTTCGATAAACGGCAGGAGGGTAACGTGAATATTAATCGCGTTCTTCCTGCCTATCTTCAGCATGAACTGCCTCATTGCCTCGAGGAAAGGCAGACCTTCGATGTCGCCCACGGTGCCCCCGATTTCCGTGATGACCACATCGTAGTCTTTCCCCTCATACGGAGCAGAAAAGCGCCTTTTTATCTCATCCGTGACATGCGGGACCACCTGGACACAGGCCCCGAGATAGTCGCCGCGGCGCTCTTTGGATATGACCTCGTAGTAAATCTGCCCTGTAGTCGTGTTGCTTGCCCGTGTGGTTGTGACATCCAGGAAACGCTCGTAGTGTCCGAGGTCGAGGTCAGTCTCTGCTCCGTCGTCGGTAACGTAGACTTCCCCGTGCTGGAACGGATTCATCGTCCCGGCATCTACGTTGATGTACGGGTCAAATTTTTGCAGTGCCACATTCAAGCCTCGCGCCTTCAGCAGAAGGCCGAGCGACGATGCGGCTATTCCTTTTCCAAGCGATGAAACTACACCACCCGTTACAAAAACATACTTCGTGTTATGTCTCGCCAATTCGTGTTCCCTTACTTTCTTGAATTTAACTTTGACAGATAAGCCTCAACTGCATTTATGTCGGACGGAATGTCCACCGAGATAGTATCGTCTTTAACGACGGCCACTCTAATATTATACCCGTTTTCAAGCACCCTGAGCTGCTCGAGCTTCTCGGCCTTCTCGAGTGAAGTCTCTCTGAGTTTCGTCAATCTTTGAAGGAATTCATTCCGGTATATGTAAATACCCAGGTGCTTTAGAAATCTGAAGCCGGAGAGATAGCCGTTCTGAGGTATCCCGCGGAGGAAGGGTATGGTTGCTCTGGTGAAGTAAAGTGCGTTGCCGCCTTTGTCGAGGACTACCTTCACCGTGTTTTCGGAGAGAAGTGTTTCGGAATCTCTTATTGGGACTGCTGCCGTCGACATCACATTATCCCGTGAGCTGAGAAGAGCAGATACTGCAGCATCGATGGTCCTCGGTGAAATTACGGGCTCGTCGCCCTGTACGTTCACTACGATATTCGCACGGATCCTCCTTGCTGCCGCAGCACACCTGTCCGTCCCGCTCTTCAGCCTGGGCGGCGTCATGATGGACTTTCCGCCGAAGCTTTCGACCGCATCCGCGACCCGCTTGTCGTCCGTCGCAACGTATACTTCGTCCACGCTTCTCGCGGCATCGACCCGCTCGTACACGTGCTGAATCATCGGCTTGCCTGCGATCAATGCCAATGGCTTGCCCGGGAAGCGGGTCGAAGCATAACGGGCCGGGATTATCGCTATCGTATTTTGCTTTTTGTTCACTGTATCGCGTTTCTTTCTGATCTTGCGTCATTGCATTGTAGGAAGCGTCTTGTGTTCCCGTTGCAATCTTTCCCCTCCTTCTCAAGCAGGGGAATAGATGAGTATCTCTCCTGACTCCCGCTACGCTTTTCCATCAGACACGTTCATCTGTCGATTACCTTCGGGACCTTGAAAAATTGTTCCGTCTTTGCCGGCGCGTTCTTCAGTGCTTCCTCGGTAGGAAGCGAAGTCTTGACGGAATCCTTGCGGAAGACGTTCTGCAAATCGATTACATGAGAGAGCGGTTCGACATTGGACGTGTCCAGCTCGTTCAGCTTTTCCATAAAGGCGAGTATCTCGTTGAACTGCTCTGTGAATTTCGATTTTTCCTCGTCGGTAAACTCGAGCTTCGCCAGTTTAGCAATGTGCTCGACGTCTTTTATTGTTACTGCCATTTTAATCTCCTTTTCGGCGCTCGGCAGTCGGCACTCAAAGCCGGCCGCCGGTCGCTGACAATATTCTCGGTTGAATAATTTCCTTCGATAATCTTGTGCACCCGGTTCATCAAGGCAAACGCTCCCTGCCTTCCGCGGTATTCAGAAACGTCGATCGGGGAATCGACAACTATCGTGATGTTGCCCTTTCGAATGCTCAAACTTCCTTTCGGCATGATACTGTAGCTTCCCAGAATCGTAAGTGGAACTAAGGGCACCCCTGCCTCCATGGCTAGAGAAAACGCGCCCCGTTTAAACGGCTGCAACCTCCCGTCCCTTGTCCGGGTTCCTTCCGCGAAGAGGATGAAACTATCGCCCTTCGAGATCCGGCGTGCCGCTTTTTCGAGGCTCCTCGCACCATCGGGCCCGCTCTTCCTGTCAACCATAATGTTCGGACCGGACACCGTCCATCCGAAAATGGGGATCTTTGCGATTTCTTTTTTGGCCACAAAACGTATATGCCTGCTTATTCCCACCACCACAGCAATTATGTCGAACAGGCTCGCGTGGTTCGAGACGTAAACGTACGCCTTCGAAAGATCGATCTTTTCCAGCCCGATTGCTCTGACCTTGATCCCGGTCGCTATGAAGACGGCCTTTGACCAATAGTACGCGATGAACGAGAATACCTTGTCGGTCTTGCCGAACGGGATCGAGAGCGCGTACAGCACGGCAAAGATTGCCGTCATCAGCGTGGCCGTGATGGCCCCCAGAAAGAATCTCATTTCGTATCCTCACTTAACCCGTCGGGGAAAGCGCTCTTTATCCTGGCACCTATCGACGGGTGGCTGAAAAATATCGTCTCGATCCATCGCGGCGGATTCTCGGGTGTGAGATTGAGTTTCCCGAGCTTTCTCATCGACTGCGCAAATTCCTTTCGCATTCCGGTATTGTCCAGTGCGAACATGTCTGCTTCATGCTCGATCTTTCGCGAATAGAAATTCCCGAGGGGCATTGTCAATATCCCGAAGATGGCAAGTATGAATGCGAGAAAAGGTATAGCTTCCAGGTCGTGAAGGGCAAGATAGTATCTGGCGGCAAATGCGGAGTATATCTGGGCCAGGATGAAGAAGCCGATCAGACTCGTTATCGCACTGACTACAATACCCTTCATCATGTGGTGTTTCACCAGGTGGCCGAGCTCGTGCGCAAGGACCACTTCGATTTCGTCGTTCGAAAAATTCTCGAGGAGCGTGTCGCTTATGATGATCTTCCGTGACTTGCCCAGACCGGTGAGCGCTGCGTTGGCCTTCCTCGTCTCGCGGCTCAAGTCGAAAGAGAACACTCCGCTCATCCTGTAGCCGAACTTTTCAACCAGCGCACTGAGGCGGGAGTGCAGTGCTTCATTCGTAAGCGGCTTCAGCTTGTAGAACATCGGAAGGATCACCGACGGGAACAGCTGAGCCACAAGGATCTGGAAGATAAAGAAGAAGGCCGCGAACAGGAGCCACCACGTGCCGGGGAAATCAATAAGCAGAAAGTAGAAGACCAATAAAATGATCACTCCTATTATGCCGCCTATCAACGCCGCCTTCAGCCTTCTGCCGATCCATCGCAGAAAACGCTGGTTTGAAAGGTTGAAGCGATGCTCGACGACGAAGTCGGCATAGTAGTCAAACGGAAACTTGATTATCGCAAGCAGGATCTCGATCTGGAAGACAAAAATGAGGAACTCGAGGTATCTATTCTGGACCAGCCACGCCACTTTGATGAACGGATCCTTGAAATGCGTAAGGGCCAGAAGGGCGAGGTAGCCCAGGGTGATTGCCACGCCGATTATCGAAAGCGCGGTCTTCTTCTTCAGGTAGGCGTCGGGAGATGGCTCGTTGTCAAGAGACAGTGGGGGTGTAAAGCTGAAAAGTTCTCTTCCTGAGAAAAATATTTCACTTTGCACTTGTTAAAATAAAGACGGCGGAGCTGAAAATCAAATCCGGCAGCCGGTTTCGGTTGCAGCGTCTCTACTCGAAGCGGCTCTCGGAATCCTTCGAAGGTTGCTGGCCAAAGGCCTCGGACAATTTCGCAAGATCGTAGAGCAGTTTACTAAGCAGGCCGCCCCGTTTGATGAGAAGATGCGCAAGGACCTCGATTCGCTGAAGATCATTGTAGAGATATCAAAAGTAAGCTCAACTGACCAGGTCCTGGACGTCGCGTGCGGCCCGGGCATTCTCACATGCGAAGTCGCAAAACATGCGAGACACGTCATAGGTATAGACATAACTTCCGGCATGATCGAACGTGCTAAATTGCTTCAGAAGGAAAGAAATCTCAGCTCCTGACGGCCTTATCTTCCTTTAAAGACAAACCGCCGCAGAAATTGAACAACGAGTGAGGACCCGTCGTCCTTTTTTCAAGAGCGAGCAAAAACGAATCCGCGTTTGTGCCCTTTTCCCTTTGAAGATAGCTGGGCATCGTTTAGATTTCTCTTACCAAGGTTGTTTGGCCGACTTAACCCATCCACAAAAGGAACTTACTGATGACCATAAAGCTTGGAATAATTGGGACAGGAATCGCTGCGAGAGATTTGCATCTCCCCGCACTGGAGAGACTGAAGGACAAGTTCGAAATCGTCTGCGTCTGTAATCATACTGAAAAGAAAGCAAAGGATTTCTCGAAGCTTGTTGGCGGCGTCCCCTACTATCTGAGTTACAAGGACCTTCTCGCGAATTCCGAGGTCGAGGCGGTAGACATTGTCCTCCCAATTCATTTGAACTTTGCCGTTACGAAGGATGCTCTCGAAGCGGGCAAGCATGTCATAGTGGAGAAGCCGATCGCTTCGAACGTGTTCGATGCGGAGCTTATGACTTCCTTTGAAGACAGGTACGAACAGGTAATGATGGTTGCCGAGAACTACAGGTATAATCCCGTCTTCACAAGGGCGAAGGCGATGATAAATGATGGCAAAATCGGAAAGCCCTACTCCGTCTTCTGGGACAATTTCAACATGGTCGACTCGAACAACAACTATGGCAAAACTCAATGGAGAATCGATCATCAGTACCCCGGCGGGTTCATAACCGACGGCGGAATTCATCAGATAGCCGTGCTGCGCGATATCTTCGGGGAGATAGACGCGGGAGTAGCGTTCACAAGGAGTGTGAATCCACATATCGGCAAGGTCGATTCGATGACGTTTCAATTCACGACAGAAGGGGGTGTTAACGGCGTCTTCAATGCTTACTTCAGTGCCAACGGCTTCAACGGGAATCGGCTGACCGTACTCGGTGAAAAAGGGACGATACAGGTCGAAGGGAAGAGAATTCTTCTCCTGAAACGAGGGGGAAAACAGGATGCTGAAGAGAAGATCGAGACCGATGGGGGATATCAGGCAGAGTTCGAAGATTTTTGCGATGCTATCATGAAAGATAAGGAGCCCGTGAGTACCTTTTACGAAGCCTATAAAGATTTTCAGACAATTGCATCAGCTCTGAATTCTGCGAAGAAATGGGCGGAACTTGCTCTTGAAGGCTGACACGCTGTTCGCTCGTGTGTAGGCCGCGGAAACCAAGGAGAGGATCAAATGAGATTCGGTGAAAGGTCGAATAGAAACGCTTTCTCTGCAACATTAGTACTGGTTATGCTTGCCCTGCTGTCCGGTATCGACAGCGCTTTTGCTCAGGAGCCGATGATCGGAGCACAGAACGGCGTCACGTGGAGAAATCTTGTGATAGGAACTCAAGCGGAGACCGTCACGCGGAAGACGTTCTATGTAGACGGACTCTACAACATGAGTGTTTTCTGGTCCCAGCACGCTTCGCTGAGTCAAGGGGCAGTTGATTACAATGATGCCTTCATAGGGCTCGATGTTGGAAAGATCCGCGACGGGCTCGATTCGTTCTATGCGGATGACAAAAACCTGCAGATCCCGATTGTAGATGCGGTACTCATTGTCAGACTTCAGAATGCTGAAATCAGAAAGTCGAAGATCGAAGAGATTGTGAAGAAGTTTCGAGAAGCAACGGTAAACGGAATTAATCCTGAGGCTGAAAACAAAATCTGGAAGAGCGCCCTTCCACTCTTGAGGTGACCTTCCGGAGTAAGGTAAGGTATCTATGGAAATTGATGCTCAAAAGCAAAACGTGATAAGGGTATGCCGGAAGCTTGCCGAGCGCGGCTTCGTCGCTGCTACGGACGGGAACGTGAGTATCAGGTTGGAAGACGGCACGGTCCTAGTTACCCCGAGCGGAAGAAGTAAGGCGGAGGTGGAGGAGGAAGAATTGATCATCGTCGGGCTGGATGGTCGCGTCGTCGAAGGCATTGGCAGGGCATCGACCGAGTTCGGGATGCATGCTCTCATATACCGGAAACGGCCTGATGTCAGGGGAATTGTCCATGCCCACCCTGTGCACGCGACTGCGTTCGCAGCGGCCAGGATTCCTCTCGACAAGCCCATATTTCCTGAGGTCATCGCCGCACTGGGCAAGATTCCCGTGGCGGACTATTCCACTCCGTCGACCGCTGCGGTGTCAAAGGCCATCGAGCCGCTCGTCGGCGATTTCGATGCGATACTCCTTGCCAACCACGGCGTGGTGACATGCGGGGCCACGCTCGATGACGCATACTACAAAATGGAAAAGGTCGAGCATACTGCTTCGATCAATTTCATCGTCAGGCAGCTGGGCGGGGCCACGGAGCTGACGAGAGAAGAGGTGGAGGAGCTTGCCTCCATAAGCGAAAAAAGCTACGGTAAGAAGATAGACGTCAAGAAAATCTTTGGATAATTTTCCGCATTGAGCATCGCCGTTCATCGAAAGGGCACGTGCCGGACAGACTGCCCAAGGACCAATGGATCATCCTTCATCGAAGCGGGTTGTCAATAATTTTTCGGAGATGGCACATGGGCAATCCGCAGGATCCTTCCGCAGCAGCAGAATTGTGTCTCGCTCTTTTTCATCCTGCCTCCGGAGCCGTTCGCAATTGAAATTCTGACCCGTTTGCCCTAAACTCAATTAGGAAAACTTCCGTACCCAGAAATGAAGAAGAAATTTACACCGCCGCAGGATTTTTCAATCGGGATACTTGGAAACGTTGACAAGTCCTCCACATGTGAGACCGCTTTCGAGCTGATCAAAATTCTCAGGGAACGCCGGATCAGTTTCACCGTCCAGAACGAGATTGCGAAGCAGATGAAAGCGAAATGCGGATTTGACGCCAAGAGTGCGTCTATCCCGTCTGCCGAAGTTCCAAAGCGCTCGGATGTAATAATATCTCTTGGTGGAGACGGCACGATTTTGAGAACCGCGAAGATTGTGGGTGAGTTTGGCAAGCCGATTCTGGGCGTCAATCTCGGCAAACTTGGTTTTCTCGCAGAACTGAATTTCGATGAGCTGAGAGACAGTATCGACGAACTCTTCAAAGGAGAATTCAACCTCGAGGAGAGGACGGTTTTGAAAGCCACCTTTCGCAAAGGGAAAAAAGTCTCGTCGATTTTCGGTTTGAACGACGTCGTGATAGACAAAGCGGGCTCGCCGCGCATGATCGACCTGGAGACATACGTGGGCCCGGAGTATCTCATAACTTACCGTGCAGACGGACTTGTGATTAGCACACCGACGGGGTCGACCGGGTATTGCCTTTCGACGGGCGGACCGATTATCTCTACCGAAAGCCGCGTTATCGCAATCAGTCCGATTTCGCCTCATACTCTTTCTGCCCGTCCTGTCATTGTCCCCGACAGCACAGAAATTCGTGTCGTGGTCCGGTCCGCATTTAAACAGGTTATGGTCACTGCCGATGGTCAGACTTCCCACGTGCTTTCTCCGCCGGCGGAGTTTAACGTCTCACTCGCACCTTACAGGATTACGCTCTTGAGGAAAAGTACAAACGGGTTCTTCGGCTTGTTGAGATCGAAGCTGATGTGGGGCGTCGACATCAGGTCGTCGGAAGAAATCGTTACAGGAGAGGAGTAACAATGAAGCTGTCGCTTTTCTTTCTGGTTTTAGCAGCAGTAACGTTTCAAGCGCGGGCGCAAGATGTCGCCGTAGACTCCATATCGGGCCAGCGCGACCTCATCGGTCCGGTCGAACGGGCGGCGTTTCGGGATTCTTCGTGGTTCCAGGACAACTACACTCTTTACAATCCCACGGAAGAGCTAACTCACCGAATCGATTCTCTGGCATCCGGGGATTCGGTGTGTGCGGTATTCGGCTCGTGGTGTTCAGACAGCCACATGTGGGTGCCGATGTTTCTCAGTATAATGGACAGCACCGTTCTGGCGCACAAGATCGGGTTCATCGCAGTACCGGAGTCGCCGGGCTGGAGGGAGCAGCTCACGCCCGGCCTGGGCATCAAACGGGTCCCCACTTTCATTTTCTATCACGACGGCAAGGAAATAGGAAGAATAGTGGAAGAACCTAAGGGCGACATCGGGGAAAATATAGTCGATATTTTGAAGGATGGAGCTAAGTAGGGGCAAGGGTAGAATCTCTTCCGAAGGCACTTTGGCTATTTTGAATTTGTTTTTAGAATATAACGGGAATTCGAATGCCGGTTAATGAGAAGATCTGGACCGTCCTGGACATAATTAAGTGGGGGACAGGTTACCTCACCGATAAAGGATTCGACGAAGCGCGGCTGACGACGGAACTCCTGTTAGCTGCGGCTTTGGAGACCAAACGCTTCGATCTTTACGTCAGGCATGATCAGCCGCTGAAAAAGAGAGAGCTTGAGAAGTTCAAGGTGCTTCTGAAAAGGCGTTTGGCTCACGAGCCGGTTCAGTACATACTTGGCAAGACGAATTTCTATTCGATAGAGTTGAAAATCGACCGGCGTGCTTTGATTCCCCGTCCTGAAACTGAAATTCTCGCCGAGAGCGTGATCGGGCACTGCAGAACTTTTCTCTCTCAAAGAAATGAAGTCCGCGTGCTGGACATCGGGACCGGGTCGGGCTGCATTGCCATTGCCGTCGCGAAGTTTGTTAAAAACTCGCTTGTTACGGCGATGGACCGAAGCCGGGATGCGCTTGACCTTGCAAGGGAAAATGCGAGGGCAACGGAAACCGATGGGCGGATCACATTTGAAAATGCCGATTTTCTCAAGCTGGATCGGAACGTCTTTGGTCACGCGTTCGACATAATCGTTTCTAACCCTCCGTACGTTTCGGAGGACGAATATTCCGGGCTCGCGCCGGAGATTAAGGAATTTGAACCGGCAGATGCCGTCAGCGACGGTTCAGATGGAATGACATTTTTCAAGAAGCTTTCCGAGTCAGCGCCTGCGTTTCTTCGTGACGGAGGATGGGTTTTTGTCGAGACCGGATTTGGGCAGGCAAAGGAAGTGGAGAAACTCTTCGCCGACCGCGGATGGCGCGAGTTGCTCGTGAAGAAGGACCTTTCTAACATTGACAGAGTTGTGAAAGCAAGGTCCTTCCAATGAGGGCTGTCGTCCAGCGCGTGAAGCGAAGCTCGGTCACTATCGGCGGAAGGCTGAATAGCGAGATCGGTGCCGGGCTTCTCGTGCTTCTCGGCGTTCATGAAGAAGACAAAGAGAGCGACGCTGAATTTCTTGCCGACAAATGTGCGGCGCTCCGGATATTCGATGGCGGCGGCGGTAAGATGAATTTGTCGGTCAGGGACACGGGCGGCTCTGCGATGGTCGTTTCTCAGTTCACTCTCTACGGGGATGCGAGGAAGGGGAATAGGCCTAATTATATGCGTGCCGCGAAACCGGAGTTGGCTGAAACACTCTACGACTACTTCGTCAGACGACTGGAAGGTAACCTCGGACGGGGCAGGGTGGCGACCGGAGTTTTCAGGGAGATGATGGATATAGAGCTCGTGAACGACGGGCCGGTGACGATAATTATCGATACGAGGGGACATGACTAGGCTGATACTGCTGCTCATGATATTTCAGATGCCGCCGCATCACCTGTCAGACTCGCACCTGGCAGTCTACTGTCCGCCGGGCGTCAGCGTCTCGACTGCCCGGGCTTATCTCTCGGTTTTGAGCAAGATCTATTCCGAGGAGTCGGAAAAGTTTGGAACCGAAGCACGGGGCAAACTCAGTGTCAGGCTTTGCCGCGATGCTTATGATTTCTCAGATCTCACGGGTGTCGATTCCACCGCTTCCCCTTTATGGAAGGACGGTGAGCTCTACGTCATAGCACGCGGTAACCCCGGCGACCCGGAGTTCAGGTCAGCTCTCACGGC
Source organism: Candidatus Kryptoniota bacterium (assembly GCA_046705025.1). Classification (GTDB taxonomy): domain Bacteria; phylum Bacteroidota; class Ignavibacteria; order Kryptoniales; family JAKASW01; genus JAKASW01. Next base: position 23,566 of record JBJKQU010000165.1, read on the forward strand.
CGGGATAATTCACGGGATATTGGAACATCTCCGTTCGAACGGAGCGCCGCGATGGCTGATCTACTCCGCCGCGGTTTATGAAAGCGGAGAGTACAAAGAATGCACTGCGCCCCCAATCGAATCTGTAAGATACTTCTCCGACCTGGATGAAAAGATTCAGGAAGCTTTTTCCGGAGGCAATCCTGCCGACTTGTGTTTCTACCTCGGCAATACCGGGAAATTCTTCGACTTGAAGTTCGGGGTAGGCGCTTTCCTGAAGCTTGTCGAGGAATTCAGGCGGGAAACCGATTTCGACACTGTCGCAGCGAAGCTCTTTCATGTGAAGAAAAGTCAGTTGGAGAGCGATTGGCGCGAGTTCATGGCGAGGCAGGTGAAGGGTGAATGACTGTGCGCAGACTTTCAGGGACGCCAACCATCGATGATGAGCGGCATAACTGCTTCGTTCTTCCTGTGCCGGAGGCGCATGAGCTTCCGGCTCGGTGTCTCTGTGGTTGTACTTTTCTTCATCCTTCATATCTGATCCGACCTTCGTATGGCAGGGCGCTTCGGCGGGAACCCCGCGCGGACCCGGCTGTTCTTTACAAAAAGTGGCGGCGACTTGCGTAGCATCGGAACAAACACTGGCAGAAGCCATTTCCTGTTTCTCTTTCTTGACGGCGTCGGCATCGGTGAAAAGAATCCCGGCACAAACCCTTTCTTCTCCGCCGATCTGCCGCACTTGAGCACAATCTTCGGCGGCATCCCGTCAAAAGAGCATAGCTTCATTGACAGCGGGACTTCATTCGTACAGCCGAGCGATGCTTTGCTGGGAGTGGAGGGACTCCCTCAGAGCGGCACGGGACAGACCGCGCTGTTTACAGGCGTGAACGTGGCTCAGCTTATCGGAATGCACTTCGGGCCGTACCCTCATTCTCAAATAAGACCGGTCCTTGAGCAGAAAAATATCTTCAAGGTGCTGAAAGCGCTCGGCGCCGACGTACACTTCGCGAATGCTTTTCCGAAGCAGTTTTTCGAGTACGTACAAAGCGGCCACCGGAAGCTCAGCGCTACGACCATGTCCTGCATGATGAGCGGCATACCGCTATGCACGGCAGACTCACTGAGAAACGGTGACGGGATATCCGCGGATATTACCGCCGAGCGGTGGAAGTCGGAACTGGGCTATTCCGACATCGAGCAGCTGACCCCGTTCGATGCGGGCAAGAGGTTGAGAGAAATTGCCGGGAAACACGACTTCACTATGTTCGAATACTTCCTGACCGACAAGGCGGGACACGATAGAGACAAGACAATGGCGGAGAAGGCTCTGGAGATGTTCGACGAGCTCCTCGGCGGGATAACCGACGGCGGAACGACGGATCTGACGCTTCTGATTTCGAGCGACCACGGAAACGTCGAAGATCTTTCGACGAAGACTCACACTCTCAATCCTTCCCTTAGCGCCGTAACGGGTGAGCATGCAGATTTCTTCAGGGGGAAGCTTAGGTCGATTGTCGATGTCACGCCCACAATTGTCGAGCTGTTCAAGGAGAGGCTGCAGCTTTCGTAGGGGAGCAGTGATCCTGCTGCGGCAAACGGGAGCCTTATTGAACGAATCCTGTCGCTCCAACCTCGTGTCGGTTGTGCTGGCATGGTTTACCAGCTTCTCGTGGCACTGGTCTCCGAACAGGAGGTCAGCCCCGTGATAAACACCGGATCACTCTATACCTGATATCATGGCAGAAAAAAGAAATTTCTACTGAGAATCAGCGAGAACCTTTATGCGACTTTGGAGAAATGGGCGTCTGACGATCTTCGGAGCGTCAACGCCCAGGTCAAATACCTCCTGACCGAAGCCGCAAGGAAATCGGGGCGGTTGAAGGATGGGACAAACGCTGAGGGAGACAATGCGTCGTCTGCCGAAGAGGGAGAAGGGAATTAGAGCAGGGTCAATGTATCGGCCTGCGGCTTAGCTGCTGCACGCTGCCTTTCGGACGGTCAAGGGGGGAATTGCGTCGGCTACCGCGTCAGTTCACGACCTGGTTTTCAGCCACGCCCGCATTTATCGTCGCAACAAGTTCGGCTACTACCTTCTCATTGCCGAGCATGTCTTTGAGCGTAATCCGGCTGAGGACCACGTCTACGGCATTTTGAACCGAGCGCCAGAGAGACCTCATGGAGCAGTCGATGATGCGGTTGCAGACCGAGTTCATCCCGGTATGCGAGTCGCAGAACGTCGGGTTGTATATCCTTCCCCCGAGCACCGTGAGCACATCGCCGATGACAATCTGGTCGGAAGGTTTCGCCAGCTTGTATCCGCCGGATCGGCCGCGGGCGCTCTCGATGAATCCGCCCAGTCGAAGTATCCTCAAGAGCTTTGCTACGTTGGCGGGAGTGAGACCTTCCATCTGGCTTATGTCGGGTATCGTCAGGCCTTCAGGCAGGCTGGAGCTTCCGATGCGCAAGAGACAGCGCATGCCATATTCTTCCTGTGCACTAATCTTCATTTTACATGAATCCGAGTTCTAGTTTCGCTTCCTGGGACATCATTTCAGGTGTCCATGCCGGCTCCCATACGATCTCGACCTGGACATCCTTAATCTCCGATATCTGGGACACCCTTTCATGGACCTCGATCGGCAGGGATCGGGCCGCAGGGCAGCCCGGCGCCGTCAGCGTCATCTTGATATGTACTGTTGGATCGTCGTCCACGTCTATCTCGTAGATCAAGCCGAGTTCCCAGATGTTGACCGGGATTTCGGGGTCGTAGCACTCCTTTATCGCGTCGATCACTTTATCTTCAATTACCTTCTTGTCCATCACTTCCATCTCGACCTCTCAGGGTTTTGAAATCGGACTACGTTGTTCATCGTCACCTCGGGACAGCTAAGAACCGATCTGATAGTATGTTTTCCAGGCGGCCTCTCACTTCTTCTTCTTTGATGCCCTTCAAAACGTCGCTCGCAAAGGCATAAATCAGGATTAGCTTCGCCCGCTCTTCGCCGATCCCGCGCGACTTCAGGTAGAACATGGATTCGCCGCTGAGCTGTCCTACCGTCGCACCGTGTGAGCATTTCACGTCGTCGGCGAAAATCTCCAGCTGCGGCTTCGTGTCCACTTTGGCTTCGTTCGAGAGTATGATGTTCCTGTTTTCCTGGTATGAGTTCGTCTGCTGTGCGTCCCTTCGGACCATAATCTTGCCGTTGAAGACGCCGTGTGATTTTCCGTCGAGGATTCCCTTGTAATGCTCCTGGCTGGTGCAATGCGGCGAGATGTGATCGATCATAGAGTGAGTATCCGAGAGCTGATTTCCTGAAAGTAGATACAGCCCTTCGAGCATTGTGTTGCCGCCTTCGCCGGTCAAAGCGACGTTTAGATTGTGTCTGTAAATGAGTGAGCCGAGCGACACGCCGTGAGACTGGAAATTTGCGTTGCTGTTCAGCACGGCATCGGTCGTCGAAATATGGTAAGCCTCGGGACTTTCCGATTGAATCTTGACCGTGTCGACGCTGGCATTCTCTTCTGCCTGTACCTGAGTCACCGCGTTCGTGAAATATATCTTACCGTCCAGGTCGGCGTAGTGCTCGATTATTCTGACTTGAGAATTCCTGCCTGCGATAATCAGATTCCTGGGTTGTGATATGGTCTCTTCGGATCCCGTCGAGAGGAACAAGAGGTGCACGGGTTCATCCACCACCACGCCGTCGCCTATGTATACATAAGCGCCGTCTGTCGTGAAAGCCAGGTTCAGGGCGCTGAAGGCGCTTTCCCCGGATGAGGAGTATTTTGATATTTGATCTGTTGCCAGTCCGTCCTTGTTCTTTATCGCCTCCGCAAGACTGCCGATGACGGTGCCCTTCGGCAGGGGAAGGATGTTTGAAAGTTCTGGAGAATAAGCGCCGTTGATGAAAACAACCAGATGACTTTTCATATCCCCGAACAGCAATTTTGTGATGCCTGATTTGTCCGGGACGGCGATCGATTTCCCATCTGCGTATGCAAACGTGTGTTTCAGTATCGGACTGACGTCCGTGAAACGCCAGTCCTCCTGGTGCGTGTTCGGGAAATCTATTTCGGCGAACTTTTCTATCGCTTCTCTTCTCAACTTATGAAAGGACGATGATTTCTCGCCGTTCAGGCGGGCTTCGAAATCCTTGAAGAGCGACAAATACCAGTTTCTTATTTGAGATGTGTCAGCCATAAATCCATTATTCCATTAATCGACTATTCCACCGTTATTTATCCTGCCGCGACCTCTTCCGACTTCACCGAGTCGTATCCTTTCTCTTCGAGCTCGAGTGCCAGATCCTTGTCGCCTGACTTGACGATCTTGCCGTTGTAGAGCACGTGCACGAAATCGGGGACAATGTAGTTGAGCAGGCGCTGATAGTGAGTCACGAGTACGATAGCATTGTCCTTCGACCGCAGCTTGTTAACGCCGTTTGCCACAATCCGCAGTGCGTCGATGTCGAGGCCCGAATCGGTTTCGTCGAGTATCGCCAGCTTGGGTTCCAGGACCGCCATCTGGAGAATCTCGTTTCTCTTCTTCTCGCCGCCTGAGAATCCCTCGTTCACCGCCCGGCTCAAAAGTGTGTCGGACATTTCGACGAGCTGCATCTTCTTCTTGAGGAGCGAAAGGAACGCCCCCGCGCTCACCTCGGGTTGCCCCCTGTACTTGTGCGCTTCGTTGAGTGCTGTCCGGAGAAACGCCGTGTTGCTCACTCCGGGAAGCTCCACCGGATATTGAAACGCGAGGAATAAGCCTTCGCGGGCTCTGACCTCCGGCGTCATTGCCAACAGGTCTTTGCCTTCATAAATCACTTCGCCGCCGGTTACCGTGTATTCGGGCCGTCCGGCGAGCACGTTTGCGAGGGTACTCTTTCCGGAACCGTTCGGTCCCATTATGGCGTGCACCTCGCCTGCGTTCACCTTAAGGTCAATTCCCTTCAGAATCTCTTTTTGTTCCACAGATGCGTGTAAATTTCTAATTTCTAGCATTTGACTTTCCAAGGTTTTGTGGTTTTCACTCCTGAACAGAGCGCATAATGCATAGTGCACCCTCGACTATTTCCATCAATCCACTAATCCTATATTCCATTGTTCCGCTTTATCCTACGCTTCCTTCCAAACTCATGCTGAGGAGTCTGGTTGCCTCGACCGCAAACTCCATCGGAAGCTGCTTGAACACTTCTTTGCAATAACCGTTAACGATCAGCCTGACTGCATCTTCTGTTGAAATCCCCCGCTGGTTCAAATAGAATATCTGGTCCGTACCGATTTTCGAGGTAGTAGCTTCATGCTCGACCTGCGCCGTCGGGTTGTTCGTCTCGAGGTAAGGGAACGTATGCGCGCCGCACTTGTCGCCGATGAGGAGCGAGTCACACTGTGAGTAGTTGCGTGCGTTTTCCGCTTTCTTGGTGATCCTGACCAGGCCGCGATAGCTGTTATTGCTCCTGCCCGCAGAAATACCTTTGGAAATAATCGTGCTCCTGGTGTTCTTTCCCATATGGATCATTTTAGTGCCGGTATCCGCCTGCTGCAGGTTGTTGGTCATGGCGACGGAATAAAACTCACCGACGGAATTGTCTCCTTGAAGGAGACAGCCCGGATACTTCCATGTAATCGCCGATCCGGTTTCGACCTGTGTCCAGGAAATCTTTGAGCTAACGCCTCTGCAAGCTCCGCGTTTCGTGACGAAGTTGTAGATGCCGCCCTTCCCGTTCTTATCGCCGGGATACCAGTTCTGGACGGTCGAGTATTTTATCTCGGCGTTGTCGAGCGCGACAAGTTCAACAACCGCTGCGTGGAGCTGATTAGTGTCGCGGATCGGGGCCGTGCAGCCTTCGAGGTAGCTGACATAAGCGCCTTCTTCTGCCACAATCAGTGTCCTCTCAAATTGTCCGGTCTCCGACGCATTTATCCTGAAATAAGTTGACAGCTCCATCGGGCATCGAACTCCTTTCGGCACGAACGCGAACGAGCCGTCACTGAAGACCGCGGAGTTCAGCGACGCAAAGAAATTGTCTGTGTAAGGAACCACCGTGCCGAGGTACTTCCGCACGAGATCCGGATGTTCCCGTATTGCCTCGGACATGGAACAGAAGATAATCCCAAGTGCGTTCAGCTTTTCCTTGAATGTCGTTGCTACCGAAACGCTGTCGAATACTGCGTCGACCGCGACGCCGGCAAGGCGCTTCTGCTCCTCGAGCGGAATTCCCAGCTTTTCGAACGCCTCCAAAAGGGCAGGATCTGCTTCGTTCAGATCATTGAGCTTCGGCTTCTGCTTCGGCGCGGCGTAGTAAGTGATGTCTTGATAGTCGATCGGACCGTACTTGACGTTAGACCAGTGAGGCTCCTTCATCTTCAGCCAGTAACGATACGCCTTGAGGCGCCAGTCCGTCATCCATCCCGGCTCACTCTTCTTCTCCGAAATGAGCTTGATTACATCTTCATTCAGCCCCTTCGGAAGCTTGTCCGTCTCAATGTCTGTTATGAAACCGTACTTGTATTCTTCATTAGCTAACTTTTCGACTGTTAGATCGGAATTACTCATCTTCTTTTACTCCCGAGCTTACTAGCTCTCAGCAATCGGCTGTCCGCATTCAGCGGGCAGAAGCTTGTCGTCTTTCGGAGTTTGACCGCTTCTCCCTTACGAATGGGTCCGATTTTCTCGGATTTGGCGGTTTCCGCGTTTCAAACTCCAGCATTCCAAATTTTCGTCGTTCTTCTGCGACCAAATCAACGTTATTATTTTAACAAATCTGGATTTTAAAGTCAAGATTGATCTGAAAAGACTCGGCTGACCTTGATTCTGCGACAATCCAGCCCTTTTCGGTGCAGAGTAATAGGGGACTCCGCACGGTTTCAATATGCCGTGAAGGTTTCGGGCCTTCTGACTGGCTTAACAAGTCGCCGGACGGAACGCGTGACTTTTTGCTCATGGGCATTAAATTAGAGTAACATTTTTTCCGTTTCCATGTTCAGGTGCTGAGTCTAATTCGCGAGCCCGGCCTAGCCGGGATAAAAAATCAAAGGAGTTCAGGATGCGAAAGTTCATTTACTGTCTCGCTGCAGCGGTAATACTGGTTCCGCTTATCGGGTTTGCCCAGCAGAAGCGTCCCATCACGGTAGAGGACCTGTGGAAAGTCGAGAGAGTTACCGATCCGCAAGTTTCGCCGGACGGGAAGACCATTGCCTATCAGGTCACTTCCTACGGCATGGAGGAAAACAGAGGTTGGAGCAGCATCTACCTTGTCTCCATCGACGGCAGGAACGTGCGCGAATTCATTACGGGTATGAAATCAAGCAGCGACCCGGTCTGGTCGCCCGACGGAAAGCAGATCGCCTTCGTTGCCGACGATCCTGACGGCGTGCCCCAGGTGTATGTAGAGGACGTGGACGGCGGAGCACCCAGGCAGCTGACAAGCATAGCTCTCGGTGCCAGCGGACTTCTATGGTCTCCGGACGGGCAGCATATCGCATTTGTCTCGGACGTGTTCCCGCAATGCGAGTCCGATTCGTGCAACGCTGCGCGCGAGAACGAGCTCGAGAACGGAAAGGTCAAGGCGAAATTCTTCACTCATCTTCCCTACAGGGTCTGGAACTACTGGAAGGACGGGAAGCGCAGTCATCTGTTTGTCGTAAATGTGGATAGCGGGGTGCCGGTGGACCTTACTCCGGGAGACTACGACACACCTCCGATCGACCTCGGCGGAAGCATGGATTATGCATTCTCTCCCGACAGCAAAGAGGTCTGCTACGTCAAGAACACGGACAAGATGGTGGCGTTCAGTACAAACAACGACCTGTTCACCGTCAGCGTAAAGGGTGGAGAATCGAGAAGGATCACTACTAATCCTTCGAACGACAATCAGCCGCTTTATTCTCCCGACGGCCGGTACATCGCCTACCGTGCCCAGATGATTCCGGGATTCGAGTCCGACCGGTCAAGGTTGATGCTGTACGACATGAAGGAGGGAAGGTTTATAGACCTGACCGAAAAACACGACCGCTCCGTGGACGAAGTTGTCTGGTCGCCGGACAGCAAGGCGCTATATTTCAACGCCGACGACGAAGGGTATCACAACATCTTCGAGGTGACCGTGGCGGCAGGGAAGGTAGCGCGTCTTACGGACCGCTCGACAGACGAAGACCTCACCATCACCCCGGACAGGAAGTATCTCGTTTTCCTTCGCCAGTCCGTAAACCATCCGAACGACGTCTACAAGATGAATATCGCGACTAAAGAGGTTACTCAGCTCACTCACACCAACGACGCGCTCCTGGCGCAGCTCGATATGAATCCGTGGGAGCCGTTCTGGTTCAAGGGCGCCGGCGGAACGAAGGTCGAAGGTTTCATAGTCAAGCCGCCACATTTCGATCCTCACAAGAAATATCCGATGGTTTATCTGGTTCACGGCGGCCCGCAGGGGCAGTGGATGGATGAGTTCCATTACAGATGGAACGCTGAGATGTTCGCGGCTCCGGGTTATGTAGCGGTAATGGTAAATCCCAGGGGGTCGACCGGTTACGGGCAGAAATTCACCGACGAGATCAGCGGTGACTGGGGAGGAAAGGTGTTCGTCGATCTGATGGACGGTGTGAAATACGTGAAGAGTCACTATTCTTACATCGATGGGAACAGGATTGCAGCAGCGGGCGCCTCGTTCGGCGCCTATATGATGAACTGGATGGAGGGCCACAATAATGAGGGAATATTCAAGTGTTTTGTGAGCCACGACGGCGTGTACGACGCAGTAAGCATGTTCGGGTCGACGGAAGAGCTCTGGTTCCCTATCTGGGAATTCAAAGGGACACCCTGGACGAATCCGGCTCTGTATCACAAATGGTCGCCGAGTTCTTACGTGAAGAACTTCAAGACGCCGATGCTTGTCATCCACAGTCAGCAGGATTTCCGGCTCGACGTCAGCCAGGGCTTCCAGCTGTTCACCGCGCTGCAGATGATGCACGTGCCGTCAGAGATGCTCTATTTCCCGAACGAGTTTCACTTTGTGGTGAAGCCGCAGGATGCACGCCTCTGGTGGGACACGGTGCTCGGCTGGATCGGAAAGTATATCAAGAGCTAGCAGGCGTCCCGTTTTCCGGAAGCGGTGTCGGGCTCCATCGCTTCCGGAAATGCGCTATCGACACAGGCTTTCCACAAGCACAGTCCCATATTCGTTATATTGTTAGCGGATCGTGAAATGAGTAATCATAATATACGGGTTCTTCGATATGCTTTTGCTTGACCAGGCTGTGGATGCATCAAAGATTATTCAGTCAATGCTTTCCCCTGCAGTGATGATCAGCGCGTGCGGGCTGCTCCTGCTCGGGGCAAACAACAAATATTCGAGCGTTGTGAATAGAATACGGCTCATAAACGACGAGAAGCGCAGACTTGTAATGAAAACCGGAGAAAGGGAGTTCACGCCTGAGGAGAATCTCCGGTTGGAGAGCACCGCGAGACAGCTTAGAGGTCTCCGGAGCCGGGCGAAGCTGGTCAGAAATTCGGTATTGAGCTATACGATCGCGGCTGCACTCTTCGTCCTGTGCTCTCTTCTCATCGGCGCGGCCTTGTTCCAGGGGCTCATCGAACTTCATTACCTCTCGACTGCGGTATTCCTGGCCGGAATGTTGATGGTATTCGCGGGCGTCGTGTTTGGCGTCCTCGAGTCGAAAAAGGGGTATGACATAGTCAGTCTCGAAATCAGTGCGGAAGAATAATTCGCATACACAATATATCCTTTCTCAATCAATAAAAAGTTAGGAGGCTCCAGATGGCGGCAGTTGTGTTTGACATCGAGACTTCGGGTTTTCCGCCCGAGACTTTCGACAAGGCGGAGATCGATTACCTGATGAAGAATGCAGACAAGGAGGAAGATGAAGAAAAGCGGCAGCAGGTCAGGGACGA
>JBJKQU010000166.1:0-5417 GCA_046705025.1 Candidatus Kryptoniota bacterium
GATTTAACGCAAAGTTCGCAAAGACAAATAATCGCAGAGACCGCGAAAGAATATAGTTGTTCTGCGTGCTTTGCGCCTCCTTTGCGTCCTCTGCGTTGAATGTTTTTAAATTGAGCCACTACCAAAATTAATGGTTCTTTGGGGGGTTGCCCATAAATTACGTCAGAGGAGGGCGCTGAAATGACTACAGCTGAGATAATACGAGAAATCGAGAAGCTGCCCATGTCCGAGCGAATTCTCGTCATAGAGAAGGCAATCAGAACCCTGAGGCGCGAACAGGACGCCCGCCAGATGAGGCTGGCCGGAGAGGAACTGTCGGAGGACTACAAGACCGACAAGGAACTCACCGCTTTCATCGATCTTGACATGGAAGACTTCTATGAACCAAGGTGAGATTTGGTTGATCAACCTTGATCCGACCGTCGGAGCGGAAATAAGGAAAACAAGGCCGGCGATAATCGTAATCGACAACTCGCTGGGAAAGCTTCCTCTGAAAGTGGTGGTCCCACTGACGGAGTGGAAGGAGCGTTACTCGATTGCACCATGGATCGTCAGGATCGAGGCAACCACGGAAAACTACCTGGAAAAGACCTCTGGTGCAGATTGCTTCCAAATCCGATCGATATCGGAGCAGAGGTTTGTGAGACGAATCGGGATAGTATCGGAGTCCTCAATGGATGAGGTTCGGGCCGCCCTCTCCAGAGTTCTAACCATCGGCGGATAAGAGAAGAGCATATTATTCCATCTATCCGGCGTCGGCACATGGGGACCGCCGCTGAGGATAGTGGCCGATCCGGAGATCGTGAATTTTAGGTTGACGTTTGAATGACCGGGTGCAAGAACACGCCGCTTCCTTCCCGGCTTTCATCACGGTGTTTGACAATGCCAATATGAGGGACTAATTTTCAACATGCCGACAACGTTAGCCGCAATTGATATCGGCTCCAATGCCATAAGACTTTCCATCGGACGTGTCGAGAACGACTTGAAGATTACCGTACTCGACAATGTCCGTGAGCCCGTGAGGCTCGGTCGCGACGTCTTCACCAAGCGCGTAATCTCCGAGGAATCCATAGACGCCGCGGTCGACGCGTTCAAGCGCTTCAAAGAAGCAATCGAAAGAAGTAATGTAACGTTCACGAGAGCGGTTGCGACAAGCGCCTTGCGCGAGGCAATGAACCGCGACTCGTTCATCGAAAAGGTGGCCCGCAATGCCGCCGTCAACATAGACATCATCGGTCCGGAAGAAGAAGCGCGGCTGATCCACCTGGCGATAGCCGAGAAGATCAACCTGAAGAACAAGACCGCACTCCTCATAGATATCGGCGGCGGAAGCACGGAAGTTACGCTGACCGTAGACGGAAGCATAATCTCCACCGACAGCTTCAGACTCGGTACCGTCAGGCTCCTGCAGGTTCTCGAAGAAAAGAAACATGGGGAAAAGAAGTTCAACCAGCTGGCGCAGGAATACGTGGAGGCGACCCAGAAGCGCTTGAAGAAGGAAATCGGCGGGAGGAAGGTCGACCTGTGCGTCGGTACCGGCGGCAACATAGAGGCGCTGGCTGACCTCCGAAAAGATCTCCTCAACAAAGAGCGAAACGGCCAGTTCTCTGCCGGAGATCTCGGCATCATGGTAAAGAAGCTCATTTCGCTCTCGTATGAAGACAGGATACAGCAGCTCCGGCTTCGCCCGGACCGGGCCGACGTAATAGTACCAGCATCGGTCATCCTCCAGGAAATCGTCAAAGTCGCCGGAATAGAAGAGGTTACAGTGCCTGGTGTCGGCCTTAAAGAGGGCATTTTAATAGATATGGGGCAGACCTTTTACGGTGAGCAAAAATACCCAAAACGCGACCAGGTAATTACATCAGCGCTTGAAATAGGCAGGAAGTATTCGTTCGATGAACAGCACGGCACAAGCGTGGCCCGATATGCCGGTGAGCTTTTTGACCAGACAAAAGACCTGCATAACCTCGCACTGGAACACAGGCTCCTCCTGGAAGTGGCGGCAATGCTGCACGACATCGGTTCATATATAAGCATGACTGCCCATCACAAGCACACCTATTATCTCCTAACCGCCACCCCAATAATCGGGCTAAGCCAAAATCAGATGCAGATAGTTGCGAACGTCGCCAGGTACCACAGGAAATCCTTTCCCAAGATACAGCACGAATCCTACAAGGGCCTTTCCTCCAAGGACCGGATCGTAGTATCGAAACTCGCAGCGATTCTACGACTCGCGGACGCAATGGACAACGAACACGCCTCCAGGGTCGAATCGTTTACGGTTGACTATCCCAGGGATCCATCGGACAAGAAGGCGAAGTTCACGATTCGCCTTCATGGAAATGCCGACCTTCTGCTTGAGAGGTGGGCACTGATGAACAAAGGAGAGATGTTTGAAGATGTCTTCGGAGTCAAAGTTACCGTCGAAGACTGAGACCGACAACACAGTCCGGCCCGATCACGCTCGACAGACCAACGAACAGCTTCCTTCGCCGGTCGGGAATGTTCCGGCGGACTTGAGAAGTGCGATGTCCGAGGCGCTCATCCGAAGAGAGAGACGACTCTTCAAGGAAGTGAAAAAGGCCCGTTTGAATCCGACCGAAAAAGCGATACACGATCTCCGGGTCGCTATGCGTCGCATGATCGCCCTGCTCGAGGTTGTAAAGACCGTCCTCCCCAGGAGCGGGTCCGACGGCTTGCGGAAACAGCTGAAGAAACACCTGTCCTTCCTCAGCGACTTAAGAGACACGCAGGTACAGATTCTCGAAACGGAAGAATTGGTTCAGAATCACGCCATCCTGCGCGACTTTCTGTTTGATCTCAAAGCCCGCGAGGCAGTCCAGACAAAGCGTGCATGCAAGGAGATAGACCGAATAGAACTCGGCACGATGAAAGAGTATTTTGAGCAGCTTAAACCCCGCCTCGAGGATTCTCTCTCCGCACCGGCCGTCATGGAAGCCGCCCACACGACGCTGCGCGGAAAACTCGCAAACATCTACATGCAGTCGGTTGCCCTTCGTCATGAAATCCAAAACAACGAAATCGGCAGAGTCGAGAAGATACATCGGCTGCGGCTTCTCTTCAAACGCTTCCGCTATACTACCGAAATACTGCAGCCGGTTCGTCCGCTGGTAACCAACCGCCTTTTGAACCGAATGAGTAAGTATCAGGGTAAAATGGGGGCCGTTCAGGATACGAAAGTGCTTACCTCAAGTATTAACGCACATGCGAACCGAGCGCGGAAGAAGGAACGGAAACGCGGGCTTCCTCCCGACGATTCATATGCTCCGGTGATGGCCCTTCTCGCAAATCGCATGAAAGAACAGGTCGAATTGTTTCTCCCCGCAATGGATGAGCTGGACAAGTATTGGGAATGTGTTAAGTAACGTGAAACATGACAGGATTGAAAAATGGATCTATACCTCCTGAGACACGCGGAAGCTGTTGCGCGCGGCACGAGCGGCATCGAACGGGATGCAGACCGCCCGCTCACCGAGAACGGCGTCAAGAAGATAAACAAAGTTGCAAAAGCCATGAAAAAGATGGAGCTGTCATTCGACGTAATACTGTCCAGCCCTTATCTCCGCGCAAAAGATACCGCTCAGATTGCGGGCGAAGTCCTTGGTTGCGGTTCGCTCGTAAGACTGACATCAAATCTAGTTACGAGCGCGAGCCCCGCTGCTATCGTCGAGGAAATCAATACAGATTATTCGGATTGCAAGAGTGTCCTTCTCGTCGGCCACGAGCCGTTCCTCTCGGGCCTGATCTCGACGCTGATTTCGGGCCGGGACGACATCCCGATCGGATTCAAGAAGAGCGGCCTGTGCAAGCTTTCCACTGACGGTCTGCGGTACGGAAAGTGCGCAACTCTCGACTGGCTCATGGGACCCTCTCAATTCCTTACGTAATTACCATCGAATACCCACGAAAATAGGTGAAATTGGCCCATCTGCCGGCCCGGACCTCTTCTAAGGTCACACCCGATGTTATTGACAAAATGCAGGCAATCGCTTATAGTAAAATTCAACGAGGACGAGAGGAAATGTTATCACCATCGAAGAATAACAGTGATGGCCGACACGATGAGGATGCAAATCAACCGCGAAAGAATTCGCGGCTGGCACCTAACCACAGGCAGCGCCGAAAGCGAGAAGTAGGCCCGGACCACAGAAAGAGGGCCTTTCAAGAGTCGCCTCAGACCCGCTTCGCACTCGACCCGTCGCTGTATATCAACCGTGAGTTGAGCTGGCTGGAGTTCAACCAGCGTGTCCTCGAAGAAGGGTGCGACAAGCGGCATCCTTTGCTTGAGCGTGTGAAGTTCCTATCTATTGTCGGCTCCAATCTCGACGAGTTCTTCATGATCCGCGTGGCCGGAATCCAGGAGCAGGTACGCGCAAACTATATAGAGCTCTCACCGGACGGAATGGCGCCTGACCAGCAGCTCAAGGCGATTCACGAAAGAGCCTTGAAAATGCTGAATGACATGCGCGATTGCTTCTGGAACGATTTGCACCCTGCTCTTGCTGCAGCCGGTATCCATCTCCTCAAGATGAACGAGCTTCAGCCGGCTGATCGTTCCATGCTTGCCGACTTTTTTGCCCGCGAGATTTTTCCCGTGCTCACACCGCTGGCATTTGACCCCGGACACCCGTTTCCGTATATCTCCAACCTGAGCCTCAACATTGCCGTTGTCGTCGCTACACCCAGGGGAGAGGAACGATTCGCCAGAGTCAAAGTACCCGATGTGATTCCGAGACTGGTACAGATTCCCCCGGCCGGCGATTCCCAGCCGGTACGGTTTGTATGGCTCGAGGATCTGATCTCCGAGAACCTCGGTCTCCTATTCCCGGGAATGACCGTCAAGGAATCGTACGTTTTCCGGGTCATACGCAACGCGGACATGGAAATCCAGGAGGACGAGGCGGAAGACCTGATCAACTCTATCGAAGAGTCGCTGCGAATGAGGCGGTACGGCTCCGTCGTCCGGGTCGCGGTTCAGGACACGATGCCCGCTCGCATCAAAGACATTTTAATAGAAAACCTGGAGGTGCTTCCGGACGGTGTATATGAACTGACCCCGCCTTTGAGATTCGACCATCTGATGGCTCTCCTGTCCCTCCCGCGCCCGGACTTGAAGGACCCCGTTTACCATCCGGCCCTTCTATCTCTCGACGAAGAAGGCGAAGATATCTTTGCGGCAGTCAGGCGGCACGACATAATCCTGCACGCCCCATATGATTCCTTCAATCCGGTCGTGCAGTTCATCCAGGCCGCAGTCTGGGATTCGAATGTCCTCGCCATCAAACAGACCCTCTATCGGATTGGCAAAGAGTCTCCGCTCATCCCCCTGCTCATAAAAGCCGCCGAAAGCGGAAAGCAGGTGGCGGTACTGGTCGAGCTTAAGGCCA
>JBJKQU010000167.1:0-92665 GCA_046705025.1 Candidatus Kryptoniota bacterium
GCGCTCAATATAATCGATATAGGACCTGCATCTTGAGGGAAGTTCGTCCATGCTCTTCACGTCCGAGATTTTCGAATTCCACCCGGGCAGTGTCTCATACACGGGCTCGATGTCTTCAATCGTGCAAAGGTCGAGCGGAAATGTCTTCAGCGGCTTGCCATTATACTTATAGCCGACGCAGACACTGATCTCTTTGAATTCATCGAGCACGTCGAGCTTAGTCAGGGCAATCTCTTCGATGCCGTTCACCATCACCGAGTACTTCAGGCTGAAGAGATCCAGCCATCCGCATCTTCGCGGCCGTCCGGTGGTGGCTCCGTACTCGCCGCCTATTTTTCTCAGCTTTTCGCCGGTCTCGTTGATCTGTTCGGTGGGAAACGGCCCGTTGCCTACTCTCGTCGTATAGGCCTTGGCAACGCCGACTATCGACTCCACAGCCGTCGGGGGTATCCCGAGGCCGGTGCATGCCCCGCCGCTTGTCGGATTTGATGAGGTTACGTAAGGGTATGTACCGAAATCGACGTCTAGCATCGCGCCCTGCGCGCCCTCGGCAAGTACTCTCTTTCCTGCCTTAAGCTGCTGGCTGAGATAGAGGGAAGTATCCTTGATGAATTCGTCGAGCTCCTTGTCGTAATGCTGGTAAGTGTCGACGATTTCATCGACATCAAGTTCCGTCGAATGGTAGATCTTGCTTAGAAGCTGGTTTTTGTCCTCGATATTCGAGCGGATCTTTTTCACGAGGACATCGCGGTGAAGGAGGTCGACAATTTTGATCCCGACCCGCGCGAACTTATCTATGTAAGCCGGCCCTATGCCGCGACCGGTCGTCCCTATCTTGGATGAGCCCTGCTCTTTCAGTGAATCGATGAGCTTGTGATAAGGCATTATCAGGTGAGCGTTGTGAGATATGAAAAGTCTGCCGCGCACCTTGATGTTGAGGGATTCAAGGAACGCCACTTCCTCCAGAAAAGCCTGCGGGTCAAGAACGACTCCGTTGCCGATCACGCAGACGACACCCGCGTGGATAATTCCCGACGGTATTAGGTGAAGGACATATGTTTTGCCGTCGACGGCAACCGTATGTCCGGCGTTTGCACCGCCCTGATAGCGAGCGACTATGTCGATGTTCTCGCTCAACAGGTCCACAATTTTCCCTTTGCCTTCATCGCCCCACTGGGCGCCAACAATCACTTTAACAGACATTTGACGTAATTCACATGATTTTGGGTGTTTCCAGGCTGCTGCTAGCCTTGAGAAACCCTGTTAAGATTCTTCACGGCTTCTTCGACGGATTTGTGCAGCTCAAAAATCTGGTCGAGTTTGGTAATCTTGAGGAGATCAAGCACCCGCGATCCAACGTTCGCAATTTTCAAGCTGCCCCCCGCTTGCCGGACCGTATTCAAGCTGGCAATCAAGATCCCAAGACCGCTGCTGTTTATATGCTCGACCGACTTCATGTCGAGCACAAGCAGCTTCTTTCCGCTGTCAATGAGCCCGTGCACCTCTTCGTTGAGACTCATCGCATCGGGCCCGCCGATTATGTTCCCCTCTATTTCGAGGAGGACAACCCCGCCATCAAGCTCTTTTTGCCGCAACTTCATATGGCTTCTCTACTTCCAATACCGCCGACTGCGTTTTTGGCACCCGCAAATCGACTTTCTTGATGTACATGTTGTAGTCGACGACGATCGAAGACGCCACATAGATTGAAGAGTAAGTTCCCGTCACGACTCCGACCAGCATGGCAAAAGCAAAACCCCTCGTGACTTCGCCGCCGAAAATCAGCAGCACCAGCAGGACGATGAAAGCCGTGCCGGAAGTTATGATGGTACGGCTCAACGTGTCGTTGATGCTTCTGTTCATAACCCTTATCAGGTTCTCGCCTTTATATATCTTCAAGTTTTCTCTTATTCTATCGAAGATAACGACCGTGTCGTTCATCGAATAGGCGACAAGTGTCAGAAATGCTGCCACCATCGTTTGATCTATCTGTATGTTCAGCCACGGCACAAGCCACCCAAATATAGCGACCGCACCGAGCGTGATGAGTACATCATGAAACAAGGCGAGCACTGCACCGACGGCGTAAATAAACTGGAACCGGAATGAGACGTAAATAAGAATTGCGATCAGTCCATAGAAGATTGCCATGACTGCGTCGCGTTTCAGTTCCTGTCCGATTTCGGGGCCGATCTTGTTGTCCTCCAGAAGCTGAATCTTAGTATTGGGGAAGCTGCTCTTCAGCTGATTCATTATCTGGGTACCGGTGTTGGCCGTTTGCTCCGATGCCTTCACTCGAATCAGCAGCCGGTCGGCCGTGCCGAAGGTCGTTATCTGCGCATCACCCTTTCCGATCTTGTTGAGAGACGACCTTGCTGCGCCGACACTAACCGCCGGATTAAGCTGCAAAGTAAGCTCCTCACCGCCCACAAAATCGATTCCGTAGTTCAAGCCTCTTATCGCAATCGTAATAAGACCGATCAGTATCAAGCTTGCGGAAACCGTATACCACCGGTGTCGCTTCCCGATGAAATCGACGTTAGTTCTGGGGAAAAACCTCATTTAATAACTCCTATTCAAAACGAGTGTCTTCTATATCAACCGAAATTTATGCTGGTTGCACCGCGCTCAATCATGATATCGAATATTACGCGCGTGATTATGATTGCGCTGAATAAACTTGCCACTATGCCGATCATCAGTGTCAGAGCAAAACCTTGCACGGGTCCTGTGCCGAACTGATAAAGTATCGCTCCCGTGAAGAGTGAAATTATGTTTGCGTCGAAGATTGCGGTGAAAGCCTTTGAATAGCCCTGATCGACAGCGGCTCTCAAGGTCTTGCCGGTCGTCATTTCCTCTCTGATACGCTCATATATGAGCACGTTTGCATCCACCGCCACTGCAAATGTTATTATCATGCCTGCTATACCCGGCAGCGTAAGGGTAGCGTGAAAGGCCGCGAGCACGCCGAGGATGAAAAGTATGTTGAGCAGCAAGGCAAGATCTGCCGCTACTCCACCCGTACGATAGTAAAATCCCATGAAGAGGATTATCAGCACCAGCGCTGCAGCACCGGAGGTGAAGCCGTTTCTGATTGAGTCCGCTCCGAGCGAGGGACCAACGTTCGTCTCCTCGACGATGTCCACCGGAGCCGGCAGGGCACCGGCACGGAGCACGATCGCGAGAATATTCGCCTCGTCCATATTGCCCATGCCCGTGATCTGGGAGCTGCCGTTGGGGATCTTGTTCTGCACGACAGGCGCAGAATAGATGGCATTGTCAAGCACGATGGCGATCCTCTTGTGGATATTCGCTCCCGTTATGCGGGCCCACTCGCGTGCTCCCTGCGAGTTCATCGACATCTGAACAACAGGAGTGTTGTTGGTCGGGTCGATCGTTGCCTGGGCGTTCGTGATTACGCTGCCGGTCAACTCCGCCTGCTTGTTAACCACATAGAGCTCGTAAGCCTTCTCACCGTTCTGAAATGTTATTGGCTTTGCGCCGTACAAAAACTGAAAATCAGAAGGGATAACGTGCTGCACTTCGGGACGGGCCAGAATCCGATCAAGCTTGTCCTTGTCGCTCTCAGCGACAAAAGCATCGCCCGTTTGAGAGCTCATCCGAACGATAGAGAAGAAAGGATGCCTTTTCGCAAACTGAGCAGCTGTCATGTTCGAATCGGAAGCGGCCGTATCGCTTTTCGCGGCCAGTGTGTCTTTTCCGGCAAGTACGTCATCGATGGCCTTGAACACCTTAATAACGAGGTCTTCCGGCTGCAAGAGCTTGAATTCAAGAAGGGCCGTTCCTTGCAGAAGTTCTCTCACCTCCGCCTCGTTGCTTACACCCGGCAGCTCGACTATGAACCTCGAGCCTCCCTGCTTCTGTATGTTAGGCTCGGACACGCCGTACTGATCGACCCGGTTCCTGACAATTTCCATCGCACGGTCGACCGCAGTTTTTGCCTGATCGCTCAGGTATGACATCACCTGGGCGTTGTCGTCACGGATATCGCCGTAATAGCGGCTCAGTCGGATGCCTTGCTGGTCGAACTGTTGTCTCAACACGGTCAGCGGGTCAGCACCGGTATTCTTCACTATGGAAGAGACCCGCGCCATTATCTTATTGAATGTCTGGTCCTTGTTCTTGGCCATATCCTCGAGCATTTTCAGGATGTTGACCTGAAGGACTATATGCATTCCACCTTGAAGGTCCAATCCGAGTTTTATGCGCCGGAGTTTGGCATCCTGAATGCTCTTGATATTTGCGTCGTAGTAGTTGAGGCTGTCCGCGTCAAAGGCCTGAGTCAGACTGTCGATGTAAGTCTGCTTTAATGAGTCGGACTCTTGCGGCACGGGATGGGTCTGCAAATAATCAACAAGCTTGGTCTCGCCTGAAAACTCATCCAATTTCTTGTCATACGTTGCGCTCTGATAGGTCGGGTAGAGATAATAGAGCGCAAGCGCGACTGCGGCGATGATTACTATGATTCTAAAGCGGTTCTTGCGCAAAAAGATTCCTCCGAAGTTTGAAATTAAAAATCCCGAACACAAAGTCCGGGATGCCGAGCATCATAGGATTTGAAACGGCCGGCAAAACCGCACTCAATATATCAACCGACATGGTGAAAATCAATTTATGAGGTAAGCCCACCAATCATTTGCATGTTTGACAGGGTAAGTCGCACTTCAAATTCTTATGTCCCCTAGTGCCTTGCTTTCCGCACTAACGACCTTCCGGCAAACCTCGCCTTGTCCGAAAGAGGGAATTTCTCGAAGACCGTCCTTACAACGCCTGAAGTAAAACGGGTCGCTTTGCTGTAGTCAATTCGCACATTGACTATTACCGGAACGCCCTGTTCGCTCAGCCTCAGTGAAGTCTCCATTACCGTCCTTATTCCGCTGTTGTCGCTAAGCTCCAGGTAATCTGCACCAACGGACTTTGCTAGACCCCCAAAGTCGATCTCCCCGAGGGTCGTACACGTCTTCCGTCCATATGTCACTTTTTGACTTTGAGATATCTGCGACAGCTCACCATCGTTGAACACAAAATAGACCACCCCGAGCTTCTCACGGGAGGCGACAAGTATCTCCATGCACGTCATGAGAAACGAACCGTCTCCGACAATTCCTGCCACCTCTTTCTCCGGGTTCGCCAGTTTTGCACCTATCGCCGCCGGCACACAATACCCCATACAGTTGAAGTCGGTCGGACTGATGAAATGGCGAGACTTCAAAGAAGTGAATAATTCAGCGGCAAGGTAAGTGTGGTTGCCGTCATCTACCGCAACGATTGCGTCTTCCGAAAGCGCACCCCGCAACTCAGCGAAGAATGCCGCCGGGTTTACCCTGTCCGTTTTCAGACTATTCCACTCGTTCAGATATTTTGCCCGGTCTCGGGCGATTTGGGCCGCGGTTCTCTTACCCGTTCGACGTGAGCCTTTGGACTTCAGTTCCGTCAGGATTCGGCCGAGCACTTCCTTAGAATCTCCCTCAATGGCTACCTTTGCCGGATAGTTCTTGTTGAACACTGCAGGGTTGATATCAGTGTGGATCAAGTTTGGAGGAACTTCGACACCGAAACTTCCCGTGGGAATTTCGCCGAAGCGCACTCCGACCGCGAGGAGGCAATCGCAATCTCGGAATGCGTTGTAGGCGGCCGGAACCGCGGCGCGGCTGAATCCCATACCGGCGAACAGCGGATGATTTCCAGGAAAGACGCTGTAGCCCTGGAGTGAAACTGCTGCCGGCGCATCAAGCAGCTCGGCAAGCTCTATGAGGATATCCGTAGAATGCCTCGCGCCCCAACCGGCAAAGATTCCCGGGCGACGCGCTTTGCTCAACAGTTCCGTGGCTCGCTCGATGCTTTTCGAATCGACAACCGGAGGCTCTTGTAGAGCAGGCCTTTCTATTTTGTAATTCCCAGCCTCGCCGGTGAAAAGCTGAATGTTCGCCGGTATCTCAATAAAAACCGGGCCGGGTTCACCCGAAACCGCAATCCTGTATGCCTCGAATATCGTGGGTACGATCTCACGATGTTCCTGAATCAGGAAATACTTCTTCGTAATTCCTTCAAGTATCTTCCGTTGGTCTATCTCGTGCAGTTGAAAACTCTTCCCGGTGTCCCGGCGGATGCCGCCCGAGATTACGATCATCGGAATGCCGTCGAGGAACGCCTCGCCGATGCCGCTCAATGCATGGGTCATTCCCGCGGCGGGTACAATCACCAGCGTCCCGATTTCGTCCGAAGTCCTGCTGATCGCGTCGGCCATAAACGCTCCGCCGCCCTCATGTGTTACGAGAAGGGGCTTTAACTTTTTCGATCTGGACAACTCATCATATAACTCAGTATTGTGGACACCGGGGATGCCAAAGGTGTACTTGATGGGAAGCTGTTCCAGAGCATAAACTGCAAGGGCAGCGCCTGTCTTTTTCATCATGACTCCTAAGTTTCAAATCTTATGAATTTGGACGTAACGCACCCGATACAGCGTAATTGGATCCTCGCACTAAGGTCGAGAGGCCCGTCTCATCCTCCGCTGATTGCTCGAGCCGCCGCACGCCCGGTTAGCACGCACGAACCGAGAAAGGTCCCTTCCAGCGAGCGTTTGCCATGGATGCCTCCCCCGCCGAAGCCTGCACTTTCACCCACTGCATACAGGCCCTCGATCGGATCGCCGCTCGCATCGACCACACGGCTCCTGATGTCCGTCCGAATACCCCCGAGGCTCTTTCGGGAAAGGATGAATTCACGAATAGCGATCAAAGGATAAGCTTTCCGGTCGTCGATTCGCTGAAACTTGCAGGTGCGCAGCCGGTCGCCGCGATATGTGCGGAAATTTGCGATTCGCCTCAACTGGTCGTCGTTGTAGAATGGCCCCCCTCTGGATATCATCTCATCGTACGCCCCGACTTCACTCGTCAGACGCTCTCTGTCAATGACAAATCCCGGCAGGCTGAGCGCGTCCATCTTATCTGCAAGTTCAGAAAGCGACTCCGCGACCACGAAGTCTTTCGACTCCCTCAAGAGCCGGCGGACCAATTCTTTGTTTCCCAAAATCAATTCCCTGAAGAACCTGATTTTCTTTTTCTCCCTGATTGAAGTCATGTAGTCTGAACCTGAAATCGCAAGCTCCTTTGCCGCGATCCTCATGTTAAGGATCTGCCATGAATACTGTCCGCGGCTCTTACTAATGCGCTCCACAAGATACCTGGTATCTGTGTAGCTGACCAGAGGCTGCGGACCGAACCTCCTCCCGTTGGCATCCAGCCACAACGCGGATCGCGGAGGCACCAGACTCAACCCATCGTCCGGCTGGCCGGGAGAAGGATGATACACGCCCGCCGCGTAATGCCAGTGATTATCGAGATGGGTCAAAAGCCCGCCGTGCCTTGCCACTACGTTATGCAGGAGGCCGTCCGCATACCTGTGGGATCCGTTGAGCAGAATCTTCGGAGGAGCTCCCCATTCGGACGGCCAATACTTTCTGACTTTGCTGAGGTCGCCGCCGCATATCCCGCCCGCAGCGATGACAACCGCTTCAGCATTTACCATAAATTCCTCGCCGGTGTCTTCACGCGAGCCGGAAACGCCCGCAACCGCCCCTCCTTTGACCACGAGCTCGTCAACCTTGTGTGAAAATTGCAGCTGAAGGTTGGAATAGCGGGGATGGACTTCGAGACTCTTCAGCATAGAATCGACGATGGCGTAGCCCGTTCCCCAAGTGACGTGCCATCTCGGGACTGAATTTCCGGGACGGAACAGCCCACGCTCCGGCCAGTTGGGCAGCGGAAGGAAAGAAACCTTCTTCTGCTTGAGCCATTCATAGAGCGAGCCGATTGAATTCTCAACATACAGTTTCGCCCACTGCCGGGGCAACTCGTCGTCCGCTCCGAATTCGGCGTAGCTCTGCCAGTCCGACCAGGCAAGTTCGGGCGAGTCTTTTATGTGAAGCCTGCGCTGCTCGGGTGAATCGACGAACATGATTCCACCGAATGATCTTTTTGCAAGCCCCCCGAAATTTTCCTGCGTGTCTCTATCCAGAAGGAGTACTTTCTTATCATAACCGATTAGGTCGAACGCCGTTGACAGGCCCGCCAGCCCGCCTCCCACAATCACAACGTCGGTATGGTAGCTAATACTCACTTGTGCCCCCTTTATGCCGCGGGGAATTGCATCTCCCCCATCCGGTTGTCTCGGATATAATGTGGAGCAGTGAAGCTCACAACCTCATCAAAGAGATCATGGCGACTGAAGCAGGAAGAGCAGCAATCACGTCAGAAGAGTGACGCTTGCTCCGCAAAAAAAGTTGGCAGGCAACCTTGTACCACGGTCGCCTGCCTTTTGATCAGAATCTGCGTCGGCCGCCGCCACCGCCGTCGCCCCCGTGCCTCGGTCCACCTCTTCCGCCGCCGCGTCGGTCATCTGTCCGCGGACGCGCTTCATTGACGTTAAGCACTCTTCCCTTGAGGTCCTTGCCGTTCAGTCCGGCAATGGCAGCTTCTGCTTCCTCTTTCTTCGGCATTTCTACGAAAGCGAATCCGCGGTACTCACCCGTGAACTTGTCCTTGATAATGTTCACGGCCGAGACCTGTCCGTACGCCGCAAATGCATCGTGCAGCTCCTCCTCGCTTAGGTCCCTGGATATGTTGCCGATGTAGATATTCATCTTTCCTTCTCCCTGTTGTTGAATGTTAGATTGATTGCCCCATGCGTCCTCCTGGGATTCCAAAGGCTCAACGAGAAATGAAAACGATCAGTCATGGAGAGGTCAGCGCGAATGGATTCATTCAAACGGAATTCGCTCACATAGCGTTGCGCCTCGAATAGGGCGCGTTATGACTGAAGTCACGGTCAATCCTTTGTCGTATGATAAACAATTTCTTTCCAAGTAACAAACAAATAATATTCTTCGCCGGACAGGCACTGCCTTATTTCGGATCGCTACTCCATGGAAGGGCGGGCTTAAATCTGTCCTCTTTACTCGTTAAATTTACACATGAAGAAAAAACCCCTTATTCTCGTTTCCAACGACGACGGGATAGACGCTCCCGGACTGTTTACCCTTGTGAAATCACTGAAAAGGATTGCCCGCGTCACGGTCGTCGCACCGAGCATTCAGCAAAGCGCGGTGGGACACGCGATAACGGTCAGGACTCCCCTGCGGGCATACGAATTTCACAGGGATGGAGTCCTTTTCGGCTACGCCGTGGATGGCACTCCGGCTGACTGCGTCAAGCTGGGAATACGGACGCTCCTGAAGGAGAGGCCCGCGCTGATCATCTCGGGCATCAATGACGGACTGAATACCGCGGTCAACGTGATTTATTCGGGCACCGTGAGCGCCGCGACCGAAGGCACAATCCTTGGCATTCCTTCAATGTCGGTCTCGCTGGAATTCAAACAGAAACCGAATTTCGAACCGTCGGCAAAGGTCGCGGCAACATTCGCGAAGTTCATTCTGAAATACGGCCTGCCGAAGGATACGATACTGAATGTCAATGTACCGGCCATACCACCAAGCAGGATCAAGGGAGTCAAATACACCAGACAGGGGCGGTCCCGTTGGGACGATGAGTTCTACCAGCGAAAAGATCCGAAGAACAAGGACTACTACTGGCTGGCCGGCAAAATGCATATCTTCGACCACGATGATGATGTGGACCAGGTAGCGTTGAAATCGGGCTACATCTCGGTGACACCCATCCATTTCGATCTGACGCACCATCAGTTTCTCGAGAAGATGCGGAAAGAGTGGGACGGCAAGCTGAAGATCAAATTCTGACACAGTGAGGTGCAGAAAGTGAAACTAGGGCTTGTCTTCTTACTTGCCGTTAATGTTTGTGTGACACGCACCCCTGGCGATCCTACTGGGGCCAAAGCAGGGTTATCTCACACTGTCAAGTCAAGCAGCGAAACAGGCCCGCAGATTGGAGTCGGGCTTGGGGCTGGAACGGGCGTCCACGTTTTCGCCATGGCAGCATGGCAAAGCGTTGTGTCATAAGGGTGGATAGGTAACCCTTATTGGTCGCTCCGCTCTTTACGGTACTATCCTGATTTCGCTTGTAACACTCGCGTTCAGCGATCCCGACACGGAACAGTACTTTTCACGTGAAAGCTGCACTGCTTGCTCCGCGTCCGATTGCTTGACATCACCATATATTATATAAATAATGTGAATGTCTGTGAATCGCTTGGGATACTCCTCCTGTTTCTCTCCAGTGACTTCTAACTCGAGCTTGGTCATCCCCGTGCGTTTCTTCTTCAGTATGCTTTCCACGTCCATCGCTGTACATCCCGCAAGCGCGATCAACAGAAGCTCCATGGGGCGTGTGCCTGCATCGGCACCGCCGCTTTTCTCTGCCCCATCTACCGTGACCCAATGGTTCGATTCGCCTTTCCCGACATAGGTATTACCTTCAACCTGTTTCAATTGTATCTTCATTTATAATTCTCCATTAGTTAAAAGAATGAGAAGGTACGTAGATTTCACTCTCAAGACAGATTTTCACAAACAAAGTCGATAACAAACATTGATCCGTGAATGTCTGTCCGTTCTGATTTACCCGTGTTCCATCTTTTCCTGATCTTTTTTCTCACCAGTCTTATTTCCCGCCGACCGCAAGCATGATTCCTAAGATAGCAAAAAATATCGTGCTAATCCTGGGGTTGCATATTATGGGACAGGCGCCGAGCGTTCTCGACTCGAAGAATTTCCCAATAATGAATCCGGCAGCGGCTCCACCAACAGCGCCGATGCCGGCAAGAAGATATACATTCATGATTTAAACATGTAGAATTAGATAGTGTAGCTGAACGCCTGAAGTCCTGAGCTGGCACTTGAGTAACCAACTACATTCAACCTGACAGACCGCCGGCAACGCCAATGTCGACTACATCGGCATTCTAATGCAAGGTTTTGATCCCGTATTTAGCCGATAGACGCTTGGGATTGCCACCTCGCGGCAATTACTATCCCCTTTTCTTCGCGCCTTTCAGATCGTTAGAGTAATTCATAAGCATGAGTATCCGAGTTGGACGTATCACTTTTCCTTCAGCAGTTTTTGTATAAGACCTTCAAACACCGAAGCCGGCCTGTAGCCCACAAAGGATGCGCGCACGTCACCCTGCTTGTCGATCACAAAAGTCGTTGGAATCCCTTGAATCCCGCCGTACGCCGATACGACCCGATCATCCGCGAGAAGTATCGGGTAATTGACTCCGTAACTCTTCATGAACGGGACAACCGCCTTAAGCCCTCCCTGATCCACGGAGATGCCGAGCATCTGAAACCCGTCTTTCTTGTACTTTGAGTACAGCTTGATGAAATCAGGTATTTCAGCCTTGCAGGGCGGGCACCATGTCGCCCAGAAATCTACCACGACCACTTTCCCCTTGTAGTCCGCCAGACTGACCTGCTTGCCGTTTGCAGACGTCAGCGTGAAATTCGGAGCCGCCGTTCCGTCCCCGGGTGTAGCATTCGGAACGGACTGCGAAGGCACACTTGCTTCCATAGTCGACGCCTTGGCTGTTTCGTCCGGCTTGTTCAGATAAATGGCTCCCACCACGAGTGCTACGACCGCAATAACTATCAGATGAATGTTCCTTTCGAGAAATCCTTTTCCTTTTCCCTTACGCGCCATCTTACTTCACCTCGTTTATGATTTTCTTTATTATACCCTCCGCTTCATCAGGCGCGCCGCCCAGAGAAGCTTCAGGAAAGAATTTCGATATCAGGGTCGGCAGCATTCCTGCCGGATAACGCTTGCCGTCCTTTTCGTAAACGTTTATCTCGCACGGCAAAATCAGTCCGATGTTCCTCTCAGCTTGCAGTACCGTGTCGGCAAGCTTCGCATTGCAAATCTCGATTATCTTATATCCCGGAAATGTGAAGCCCTCGTCCTGGAGGGTCTTCTGGACATCATGAATATGGAGAACCTTGAAGCCGCTTTCCGCCGTCTTCTCCTGCACGTCCTCCACGAGCTTTTCAAAGCTCCGTTCACTTTCTGCGATGCACACTGTAGTTGTCGTCTCAGTTCTTTCCATGCTTTCAGTAGTCAGCCCAGAAATTTCCTCAGTTTGTCTTCCGTTTTGGCTCCCACCAGAAACTCGACGATCCTGTTGCCTTCAAGTACGACTGTCGTGGGGGTAGCCATAACCCCGAACTTTCTCGCCGTCGCAATGTCGCGCGAGATGTCTACCTTCTGGATCTTGTGGCCGTCCGAGATAAGCCGGTCAATCATGGGTGTCTGATATTTGCATGCGCGGCACGACGGCGAGTAGAAATAAACCATCGCCTTTCCGCCCGCCAGCATCATCTTTCCCAGCTTCCCGCCGACATTTTCGACTTTCTTGCCTTTGTTTCTCTTGCTTCTCAGGACCATCAGGTATTGCATTCCCATGAAAGCGATGAAAATCCCGAGCAGGATATAAACCAGTATCAGCATTTTTCAATCCTCTTTTACCAGCGCCAGGGTGAATCCCATCAATCCGCCGTACATTGTGCTAATGTACGGGTTGCCGGTGATCGGGCAAGTCCCGGTGGCGCATCCGACAAAATGATAGTAAGCGTATCCTGCCCCGGCGCCTATGACTGTGAGCACCAGCTTGGTAAGGTTCTTTCGGGCACTAAGCTTTCTTACATCCACGAATTTCCTCTTAAAATCTCCTGGCCACGACCGCGAAATACCGCGTATTGAGGACCGATGATTTGACCGGCTTCAATTTGCTCTTCAGTAGAAAATTCTTCACCTGATCCGGAGACAAGCGTTCCTCCATCGGCGGTCCGGAGCGCAGCGATTCCTTTCTCCAATCTATGATGAGCAATGTCGCGCCGGGTTTCATGATTCTACGGATCTCCTTCAGGAATTTTACCGGTTCGTTCTCGTGCAGGATCGAGCTCGCGATTACATAGTCGACCTGACTCGAGTCCATCTTGAACGAATAGCCGTCCGCAGTATGAACCATCTCGACATTCGAGGGCGGCTTCTTTCCTTTAAGGACGGCAAGCATTTCCTTCGACGCGTCGACGGCGTACGCTTTCGATCCATTTCCGACGATCCGAGCCGCCGGGATCAGGAAATATCCGGACCCCGCGCCTACGTCAGCAACAGTCATTCCTTTCTTGAGTCCAAACCGTTCCAGTGTAGCTTTTGGAGGCAATATCTTTCTTCGATAGGGTGAGTCGAGTCTCTTATGGTGCTTCGCTTCGAATCTATGTCCGTGCATTGGCTGCCTTTGTTTTTTCGTATTCGGCAATCATGGCCGCAACGGTCTTGTCCGTAAGCGCCATGAGATTGCCGCAGTTATCACAATTGAAATAGAATATGCTTCCGCAACAGCCAATCTGCGGTTTCAACGCTTCACCGCATTTCCGACACTTCTGACTTCGCAGCGGGTGATTTGGATCGAACTCCAAGTCAGTTCACCGCCTTGAGGACTTCCTCGACGAACCACTGTTCGGGCATCGCCCCCTCGAAATGGTGATCTTCGTTCACGACGATCCTCGGAACGCCGCGGACGTTGTACTGCATCGCTAGTTCCGGAAACTCCGTCGCTTCTACCGCATCCGCAGTGACGAAGTCGCTCGCAATCGCGAACTGATGCGACAGCGTTACCGCGTTAGGGCAGTAAGGACAGGACGGAGTCACGAAGACCTGGATATGCACCGGCTTGGTTATCTTCGACAGCTGTGTGATTGTCTCCGGCGCCAGCTCGGAATTTTTCGAGCCGACCATTCTGACCGCATTCATCAGGGCAACGAACTCGTAACCCGCGGGAAGTCCGTAATAGCGGATCCCGTAATCCTTCTCGCCCGTAATCACGATGGCAGGAGCCCGCTTCACATCGTACTTCTTTGCCGCATCGGGATTGAGTTCAATATCGTACTTCTCCAGCTTGACCTGCTCGAAAATTTCCGCGAATTCATCGATAATAGTCTCCACTTCACCGCAGTACTGACAATTTTCACTTTGGGTGAAGACCAGAATCTTGACTTCGTTATCCAGGTTGCCTACCTGCGCTTTGATCTCGACCTTATCATCTTCCTGAATGAACGCCATTTTATTTTCCTTCCCGAGGGGATACTTCCTGTTAGTTTGCCTGGTTTGCGAAAGTCTTGGTAATCTTTTCAGCTATTACCTTCTTCGGCACAGCGCCGATGATCCTGTCCACCATCTGTCCGCCCTGGAAGAAACCGAGAGTGGGAATGCTGAGAATATTGTATTGGATTGCGATATCCATATTCTCATCTGTATTGAGCTTCATAACCTTGATCTTTCCGTCATATTCCTTCGCGATCTCTTCGACGACCGGGGCTACCATCCTGCACGGACCGCACCAGGGGGCCCAGAAATCTATAAGTACAGGCTCGGACGAGTTCAAAACTTCCTGTTGAAAAGTTGCCGTAGTTGCTTCTTTTATGTTGGCCATTTCTTCGTTCCTTTCATTCTAACTGTTAGATGATGAAACGTAGCTGTGGTTTCAGAAATATAACAAATTTCCGGTGCAGTTTGTTTTCAGGGCTGGGATATCCTTGGGATACAAAGCGTTCGGTATTTGGGTTACTCAATCGCCGCGAGGCTAGATCGGAATTCGGACAGTAGCATTTTCCGTTTCATCAAACAACTCATCCAGCCCCTCCTGAATCTTGATCGTCTCCGCCAGCGCCGTCACGACCCTGCAATAGTGAGCCACTTCCTCGGAGGAAAGGGTACGTCCTTTCCGGTCCTTCAGCCACTTCTCGGCAACCTGATAGCCGCCGACGTGGTACTCCCACACTTCCCTCGGAACCCCGACGAAGTAATTGTCGGTGTTGACATAGACACGTCTTTTCTTTTCATCATACGACACTTTCTCGACGTTTAGCCTCCCTTTCCCTTCGAACTTCGCGATGGGTTCGGCAAGCTTCTTCGATCTCAGGAGATGCAGGTTGACGAGTTCCTCTCCCTTAGCCACAAGCTTCAGGAACAATTTGTGGTCGCTCGTAAAAGGAACGCGCGGAAAATCGGTCTTCAGAAACTCCGCGTATTTCTGCCGGTAACTGTTCGAATAGAGAATCGCGTAGACGTAACTGAAAATCTCTTCAGGAGTTGGCTGTTTCCCGTATTGAGTCTTAAGAGCCTCGAAGATCGCGGGAGAAATATTGGGGGTTCTTCCCTTCGACTCGTATTTGGTCTCCGGCTCGAAAAGAGTCATGACCACGCCGCTACCGCGCTTTGGTTTCTTCTTCTCCCTGTAGCAGTACAGCGGGAAGCAGTAATCAATGGTCTTCAAAGAAACTGCCACGTGATCGATAAAGATTTCCGAAACAAATACGTGAGACCAAGGAATTTTAGTCTCTACTCTGCGGGGAAGAACAATGGCTAAGTTGTTCTCCTCCATGTGGCGCATAATGTTTTTCACTGTCCGCCATACAAGGGAATCATGGTAAAATATTGTCCTTATATCGAAAGGACGATAAAAGATCGGTTTGAGAAATGAAGCAAGCTCCGAATCAGAGTACTCTTGCAATGACTCCCACGCCTTCCGGATACTCCAGCCCTTTTTCCTACGAATTCGCGTACTGGTATGCAGCTGTTCGTCATCAAATAGATTGTGTTTGAAAAGCCGAACCCTATTAAGGAGGTTTCGCTCTTCTTGATCGATCACAAATTGATCCCTAGCCGTCGTTATGCCAACGCCTTCGACTCCAAAGACTTGAGTAATGAGTCCATACCTCTCATACTGTTCTCTTAGCTTCTCATTCCTTGGTATGAAGAAATAGGATGGGCTATTTGGTTGAAGCTGTTTCCACCTTGTCCTTTTAACATCATGCTTCAAAAGCCAATCATACTTCTTTTCCCTTGTCCCCCAGATTTCAGAATGTCGAACACTCGTTCCTGAGTTTTCAGAATGAAACTTGACCATTAGCGCTATCGCGACTCCCTGTTGTATGTCGAAGACATTCTCGTCCTTCGACCCATCAGGGGCTTTCTCTCTTTTCAATGAATTGCCATGTAAGTCAAGGACATGAATTTCATTGAAAGAGTCTATTAGTGATTGACGCATTCCGCGAAAAGTCGGGTTGTCAAGATAGCTGTGATTTGTTATAAAACCTAGTACCCCTTCACCTACCTGGTCTATCTTCCATTGAGCAAAACGGATGAATTTTACATAGTCATCCTGCAACCATTTCGGATTTCGTGAATCCAACTTACTCCCGTCGACAAACCTGTATGTCTTGATCTGCTCCGAAATCCATTTCCCGTTGTTGGCTGATTGTCCGGAATAAGGGGGATTGCCTAGGATTACTAAGATAGGTCCACGCTTTTTCACCCTCCCTGCGAGTTGTGACTCTTCGCTAAGCGACTCCATTCCCGGCAAGGCTGTTCTAGCAAGGTTTTCCATGTCCAGAGTATTCGTCAAATAATACTTAAATCTCTCATTCCCACTCAATTTGTGCCCAAGCTCTTCGAGGAGGTAACCCATCTTCAAATGTCCTGCTGCGTAAGGGGCCATCATTAATTCAAAAGCGTAAAAGTGTTCCAGAATGTGATCCTCGATAAATTTAGCCTTCGAGCCAGTCCCGTATTTCGAGGTGTGCTGCTCCACAGCGAGCTTCGCTGCATCCGCCAGGAATGTCAGTGTGCCGCCCGCGGGATCGAGCACAGTGACAGTCTGAGTAGCAAAGCCATCTTCGCGGCCGAACTTTTCTTTCAGGATGATGTCGAGCGAGCGTACGATATATGAGACAACGGGCTCAGGCGTGTAGTAAACTCCGCGGCGTTCCCGTTCTTCGGGATTGTATTCGGCGAGAAATGTCTCATAGAAATGGAATATCGGGTCGCTTCCTTTTCCCTCGTCGAAATACTGGTGAAGTATTTCCTTAACATCTGCAGCAGCTAGTACCTCTGCGATATCGTCTACAGTCGCTTGCATTTGTTCAGGGGGATCGAAGGACACGAAATGGAATATGTCCCGGAGGATCCCGATAGTCTTTGGAATGAGGCTGTAGGCCAGAGCACGATTGAATTCTCCCTCCGCCCTCGTCCTTGCCGCAAACAGGCCGTAAGTGATTGTCTGTGCGTAAAGATCCGCAAACTGGTCGGCCTCAAGGTTGGCGATCAGATGTTTCCTGAAAGCGTCGTAGAAATTCAGAATCTTTTTGCCGCCCTTCGAACTCGCTTCCCTTAGCTCCTCCTTGATGACCTGATCCCTCAGGAACCTCGTCCTTATCGCGAGCTCTTTTGCCAGGCTTTCTGCGGTAAATCTGGCAGGCAGGGAAAAAGAGAAGAACCTTTCGAGCAGCTGAAGGAACTCGCGCTCATGCTCCACGGGCGGAATCGTGCGAAGTCTGGACGCGATATACGGTCTGGCAACCTGCACCTTATCGACCAGTTGTCCATTGCGAATCAGCCGGAACTCGTAGAAGTTTGTTAGGATGAGGTTCGGAAACGTATTTCTGTAACGTACAAGCTGCTCCGAGTCTTCGACCTCGTCAAGCTTAGCAGCAGGTACTTTGGCCTCGACGTATCCCACCTGCGAGTGCTCCCCGTCCCACACCCGGAAGTCGGGATTGCCAGCTTCGGTCTTCTTAGGCAGCACGGTCACTTGAATTTTTTTCTCACGCTCCTCTGCGGAGTAGGTTTCGAGCAACTCCTTCAAGGCGGAGTAATACGATTCCTCTCGCGCGTCGCCGCGCTTCGTGATGGAAGCTATTGTCCTTATATAGGCATCAAGCATGAGTCACCGTCATTGGTGCACAAATGTAACGGAAACAGATAAGCCCTTATGCAACTTGCCCATTTTCAGTTTGTAATCGAGTTTAGCAAATGGACACCGGAATTTCAAACAAGCCGTGGTACCTGCGTACCATCCATTCTCTATGCCCCCTTCCCGCCGCATTATCGCTGCTTGGTCGGCCAGAATCGGATCCTTCGAGCACCTGCGTGCGACACGGAGTTTCGATGTTTTCGGTCTCTTTAATGCGCTACTTCGCAGGCGGCAGGCCTTAGACTTACAACGCAACCTGCTTGAAGAACTGTGTCAGAAGCCTTACTCCGACGCCTGATCCGCCCTTAGGTGCGTAGTCCGCCTCTTCCTCCAGCATGGCGGTGCCCGCAATGTCGAGATGAACCCACGGATAATCGCCGACGAATCTCTTCAGGAACAGCGCTGCGGTGATCGCTCCTGCCCAGCGTCCGCCGACGTTTTTCACGTCCGCGATATCGCTCTTTATCTGCTTCTCGTATTCCTCGTAAATCGGCATCTGCCAGACGCGCTCGTAAGTCTTCTCGCCCGCTTCCTTGAGCTGCGCCATGACGTCCTCCCCGGTACCGAACATACCTGTCGCGTGTTGTCCAAGCGCGACGACACACGCACCTGTCAAAGTAGCCAGGTCTATAATCGCCTTAGGCTTGTATCTCTGAGCGTAGAAGAGTCCGTCGGACAGGACGACCCGCCCCTCTGCATCGGTGTTGTCCACCTCTATCGTAACGCCGGACATAGTCGTGACTACATCGCCGGGCTTGTACGCCGAACCGCCCGGAAGATTTTCGGTCGATGGCGCGATCGCTACTACGTTGACAGGGATCTTCAATGACGCCAGCGCTTGGATCGTCCCGATTACCGCCGCGGCGCCCGACATGTCCATTTTCATCTCGGCCATATTTGCGGACGGCTTCAGGGAGATCCCGCCGCTATCGAAAGTGATTCCCTTCCCCACGATCGCATACCAATCACGGCTCCTCGGGTTTCCTTTGTATTCGAGAGTGATAAACCGCGGCGGCTTCGCGCTCCCCGAATTCACGGCAAGAAGTCCGCCCATCTTCAGCTTCTCGATCTGCTTCTCGTCCAGTATCCTCGACCGTACCCGATATTTCCTGGCCATCCTGGCGGCAATGTTCGCGAGCGCCGCAGGATAGATCTCGTTGGCAGGAGCATTGCAAAGGTCGCGAGTCAGGAAAACCGCCTCGCACACCAGCTGAGCATCCCTCGCGGCCTTGTGGCCTATGGCCTCTTTGACTCCTTCGAGCGCAACCTTGAACTCTACCAGCTTTGCCGCTTGATTATTTTGCGTAAGGTATTTGTCGAACTTGTATGTACTGAGTATTGCTCCCTCCAGAAGCGAGTGGACCGTCTCATAGTCGCTCGCCTGCTCGACAGTTGAGCCCAGTGCGGACAGAACAACGGAGGCCGCTTTAGAAGTTTGCGCTGCCTTCGCACCTATCGCAGCTGCCCGTCTCAGCTTTTCGTTTGTCAGCAGGGACTTTTCACCCACACCCACAATAACAGCAAGGCGGTGTTTTCCGACCGAATACAGAGTAAGCTGCTGCCCCTTGTTGCCATTGAAGTCGCTCGCCTTGAGTGCCGCTTCAAATTGGCCCTTCCACTCACCTAACAGAGGAGCGACCTCTCCGGCCTCAACGTTTTCTCTTGTGAGCACCAGAACCAGCGCATCGGCTTTGACTTCCAGAAATTTCTTTTCTGTGAATTCGACCTTCATTTGTCCTCCTGCAGATTCTTATTTCGGCAGAATTTTCCCGACATTCTTTATGACGCTGTTGACCGCGTCCTCGAGCCGCACATCGAAAAGTCTCGCGCCCGACGCATTCTTGTGGCCGCCGCCGCCGTACATCTTCGCAAGCTCGTTTACCGGAATATCGCCTTTCGATCTGAAGCTGATTTTCACACCATCTGCGAGCTCCAGGAAGAAAATCGTAACCACGACCCCGGCAATCGTGCCGGCGCTGTTGACGAAATTGTCGGTCTCATCGACCGATACGCCGTTCCTTTTCAGTTGCTCACTTGTTATGGTGAAATATGACAGCCTGCCGTCGTATGCAAGCTGGATGCTCGCCAGGACTTCACCGAGGAGCCTTGTCCTCCCGAGAGAATTCTGCTCGTAAAGATTGTTATAAACGTAGTTCGGATCAACTCCCAGTTCCAGCAGATGAGCCGTGATCCTGTGGACCTCGGCGTCCGTTCGCGGAAACCTGAACGATCCGGTGTCTGTCATGATGGCGGCATACAGGGCCTCGGCAATCGGCTTGTCCAACAGAGCGGCATTGTAGC
The DNA here is from genome assembly GCA_046705025.1 of Candidatus Kryptoniota bacterium. Lineage (GTDB taxonomy): Bacteria > Bacteroidota > Ignavibacteria > Kryptoniales > JAKASW01 > JAKASW01. Next base: position 20,050 of record JBJKQU010000167.1, read on the forward strand.
TGACGAGGCATTTGTAAATTATCTCTCCGGTTGCCGGGGAATCCAGGTCGACAAGCTGATAATCCACAAAGTCCTTTGCCTCGAGATGGTGGTCTACGATTATTTTCCTGGCTTTGCTTTCAAGGAAGGCATTTTCCATGCTCCTCAGGCGCGACGAGTTGTTCATATCCAGCGCAAACAGCACGTCCGCGTCGAGCAGAGTCTTGGAATCTTTTGCGGGGTCGAACTTCTTTATTTCATTGCCGGGATCGAGAAAAGCATGGTTAGAAGGCGTCTCGCTGTGATTAAGTATGACGGATTCCTTTCCCAATTTCCTGAGGTATCTGTTCAATGCAAGTTCTGATCCGAGTCCGTCGCCGTCGGGGTTCACGTGCGTCGTCAGAACAAACTTCCGGCCTTCATTGACCAGCTGTTTGAAGACTCTGGTTATTTCCTCCACAGCAGAAGCAGCGGCTTGACTCATTTGTTTTCTCTCTGGTTTATGTGGGAAGCGGAAGGGTTCTCTCTTCCATTTGGATCTCTGCTCAAAAGAATGCGGACTCAAAGGCGCGCGGATACAGAGGATTTCTTTTCTTCATAACTCGGCGTCTCACGAGATTGGATTTTCTTGCCTCGTCAGACCCCCGGGACCTGTCACTCAACTTATGACTGGAGAAAAACGAAGGGGCGGCCTCAGCCGCCCCGATTGGTGTCAGTTAGCTGAAACGACCCAGGTGTTCCCCGACTTCAAAAGCTTATCGAGGTCGCCCGGACCGCGTTTCTTGACAACATTCTCTATTTGCTCGGCCATCATGTTCTCGTATGTCTTCCGCTGTACATTGTAGAATACTCCTATCGGAGTCGGGAAGCCTACCCTGTCACTGAACGTCGCAACAATGGCCGCAAGGTCGTAAGATGTCTCGTCGTAGACGACTATGTCGCTTGCGCTCCACTTTCCGTCTTTCAGGGAGACGATTTCGGGTGTGAAGCCGTTCATCCTCACCCCTTTCTCGTTTTCCTTACCGAAGAGAAGCGGCTTGCCATGTTCGAGATACAGGACGTTGTCCGGTCTCGTATCCTTTTCTGTGAATGTCAGGAATGCTCCGTCGTTGAAAACGTTGCAGTTCTGATAGACTTCTATCAGTGCAGTCCCTTCGTGCCTGGCCGCTCGTAGGATTGTCGCCTGCAGGTGCTTCGGATCTCTGTCCAGGCAGCGGGCAACAAAAGTCCCTTCCGCTCCCAGCGCAAGCTGAACGGGGTTGAAAGGATAGTCGATAGTGCCAAACGGTGTAGACTTTGTTTTCTTTCCGAACTCTGAAGTAGGAGAGTACTGGCCCTTCGTCAGTCCGTAAATCCGGTTGTTGAATAACAAAATCTTCAATCCGATGTTGCGCCTTAAGGCGTGGATGAAGTGGTTCCCCCCGATGGACAATGCATCTCCGTCGCCGGTTGCAACCCAGACGGTCAGGTCGGGATTGGCGCTCTTGACTCCGCTCGCAATCGCCGGTGCACGACCGTGGATTCCATGAACTCCGTAGGCATCCATGTAGTAAGGGAACCTGCTGGAACATCCTATTCCGGAGATGAAGACATGCTTTTCCTTGGGTGTATCCAGCTCGGGGAGGACTCTCTGGACCTGAGCAAGGATCGAGTAGTCGCCGCAGCCCGGGCACCACCTTACATCCTGATCGGATGCGAAGTCCTTCGCAGTAAGCTTCTTGGCCTGCACTTCGCCATTTCCATTTGTATTTGCCATTATTTTGCACCTCCTAAAGCATTCAAAATAGCCTGTTCCAATTCCGTCGACTTCAAAGGATGACCTCTCACTTTATTGAATTGAACAACCGGGATAAGAAATTCGCTCCTCAGCAGCTTCGCAAGCTGCCCGAGGTTGATCTCGGGAACGAAGATCGTCTTGAAGTTTTTCAAGATCTCGCCAAGGTTTCTCGGGAAGGGATTCAGGTAACGAAGATGCGCATGGGAGACCTTGTGCCCCTTCTTGCGCATCCTGTCTACGGTCGACCTAACGGTACCGTACGTGCCGCCCCAGCTCAGGACGAGCAATTCACCGCTCTGTTCACCATAGACCTCCTGGAGTGGAATATCTTTTGCAATGCCTGCTACCTTTTCTGCCCGCAGTCTCACCATAAAATCATGGTTGTCGGGGTCGTAGCTCACGTTCCCCGTGATGTTCGCCTTCTCGAGGCCGCCTATTCTGTGTTCGAGTCCGGGTGTGCCCGGCAGCGCCCACGGGCGCGATTCGTTCTCGTCCCTGGAATACGGATTGAAGCCCTCGGGATCCGTCCTGAAGTGCACAGGTATTTCCGGAAGCTCTTTGCTGTTGGGGACGAGCCACGGCTCACTTCCATTTCCGAGGTAGCCGTCGGTCAGCAAATAAACCGGCGTCATATATTTTACCGCAATTCTTGCCGCTTCGAAGGCCATATTGAAGCAGTCGGCGGGAGTTGCAGCCGCAAGTACCGCGGCCGGCGCTTCACCGTGACGTCCGTACGTGACAAACATCAGGTCCGACTGCTCGGTTTTTGTAGGCAAACCGGTAGAAGGTCCGCCGCGCTGAACGTCGACAATCACCAGAGGGAGTTCCAGCATGACCGCGAGGCTGATAGTCTCCGATTTCAAAGCAGCACCCGGCCCGCTTGTTCCCGTTACAGCAAGATTACCGGCATATGATGCGCCGACGGCAACACCTGCCGCCGCGATCTCGTCCTCGGCCTGGAAAGTCTTTACATCATAATTCTTGTACCCGGACAGGTTATGAAGAATATCGCTGGCCGGAGTGATCGGGTAGCTCGCGTAGAAGAGAGGGATTCCTGCTTTATGAGCAGCGGCAACGACTCCGAGCGCGGTCGCTTCATTGCCGGTAACGTTCCGGTACAGGCCAGGCTTGAGCTGTGCCGGCTTCACCTCGTACTGGGAAGCAAACGCTTCCGTGCTCTCACCGTAATAGTATCCTGACTTCAAAGCCTTGTCGTTCGCCTCGGCAATCTTCGGCTCGCTTCCGAACTTGGTCTTGATCCACTTTTCCGTCGGCTCGAGAGGTCGGGAGTACAGCCAGTACATAAGACCGAGCGCAAAGAAATTCTTGCAGCGTACCATCTCCTTCTGCGAAAGCCCGATCCCTTGCAGCGCAGCGAGGGTCAGCTTAGTTAACGGGACTTCAATCACCTGGTAATTTGTCAGGGAGTCGTCCTTCAACGGGTTCGCTTCAAATCCTGCAAGGCTGAGATTCCTGTCATCGAAAGAGTCTATGTTTGCGACTATCAAGCCGCCTTTCTTCAAATCCTTCAGGTGAACCTTCAAAGCGGCAGGGTTCATCGCTACCAACACATCAGGGTGATCACCCGGTGTCAGGATATCCCAACTTGAAAAGTGAAGCTGAAAACTCGATACACCAAACAATGTTCCGGCAGGAGCCCTGATCTCCGCGGGATAATCTGGAAGCGTACTCAGATCGTTCCCGACCAGCGCAGTAGTGTTAGTGAACTGCGTGCCGGTAAGCTGCATTCCGTCACCTGAATCACCAGCGAATCTGATCACTACGTCATCCAAGATTTCAATCGTCTTACTCATACATATGTCCTTTGGTTAGTTGCTTTCACAATAGTTCATCTAAGAACGTGAACCGCTCAACTGGCATGTCAGATAGAGCAGTTACATTGTTACTTATTTTCAAAATCGAAAGAGTCGTCAGCAAAGCCCGACCCGCCGCGCACCCGATCCTTGTGGCGACACCGCTTTACTTGAAAGCGGAAGAATGCTTGCGGGACTACTCGTCACACTGGAATCTAGTCCGTGGCCGATTGCGATTGAGAAGGAAGGCGGCAGACCGCCTCTTGAATCACCCGGTTGTGGAATTATCTGAAAAACCCGCATTGTCCCTTGGGGCAACGTCTCAAACAAAGGGGCCGTGACGATACTTACCTTTTCCACTGTTATCTATGTGTAAAATAACTCAGAATGGCCGTTCAAACAAGAACAAGCGTATGAACCGAATGAAAAAACCATGCCGGGATGTAAGTCTGGAAGTGTAGGATTCTGCTCTCTTTGAAGCCCCCTGTCTTATCGGGTGGGGCATCTTCACCCGACGAGGCGGGAAATGCTTTGGCAGATTTGAACACGAACGGATGAACATCTTTGCTTGTTGCAGACACCGAAGCGTGCGTACCACGCGACCCACCGCGAGGCATCTATGTCTCAGCTAATCAGTTCACCTGCTCAGTTTGGACGTGCCTCTCTGCCGCCGCACGTCGATCCGATGTGGGAAGAACGGGGGCAAAGGAACCCTCGCCCGCCGTCCGGTAAGATCACTCCGGCTGCTTGACCACCGATACGCTGACCTCTGCAATTACCTGTTGATGAAGCCTGATTGGGACTCTGAAATTTCCGAGTGTCTTTATCGGCTCTGCAAGCTCGATACGGCGCCGGTCCACTTCAAATCCCTTTTCGGTCAGTTTGTCGGCAATCATTTGAGAAGTAACGGAGCCGAAAAGCTTGTCTTCTTCACCTGCCTGAACCTCTATCGATATCTCGACGGCGTTCAGCTTTTGAGCGAGCGTCTCCGCGTCATGTATCTCGCGGTTCGCCTTCGCTTCATAGGCCCTCTTCTCATTTTCCATCATCTTCAGGTAACCGGGAGAAAAAGGATAAGCAACCTTCTGGGGGATAAGGAAATTTCGCGCGTACCCATCCCTGACGTCGATCACTTTGCCGATTTCGCCGAGGCCTTCCTGATTCTTTCTCAGAATGACTTTCATATAAACTCCTTGTGAAAAGCAGTAAGCAGTATGCAGTAAGGAGCAGGTAAACTTTTCCCCCTACTTACTGTGTCCTACCTACTACTTTCTATCTTATTATGTCTGAGACGTAAGGCAGCATCGCAAGGTGGCGTGCCCTCTTGATGGCAAGCGCAAGCTGTCGCTGATGCTTCGCACAAGTTCCCGTCACACGGCGGGGAATAATTTTCCCCTGCTCGGATGTGAACTTAATAAGACGCTTGTCATCCTTGTAGTCGATGTAAACGTCTCCGTTTTCGCAAAATCTGCAGACTTTTCTTTTCTTTATTTCTTTTGTCGGTACCAATTCACTTACTCACTCTTTATGTCCGTTGTTTCGCAACAGATCCGATTCTTCATTGGTCAGGAACCTGTCGAAGGAATCGTCTGTAAACGTCATTTGGTCTTCTTCAGCCTCTAGATCGGAAGGAAGATCTGCTAGACGCCCGCGCTTGTTCAGGAACTGTATGCGCCTCGCCTTGATTTCGACGATAGATCGGTTGTGTCCGTCATCGGTCTTCCAGTTACGGCTTTGCAGTTCGCCGTCCACAAGGACCGCGCTTCCCTTCTTCAACCTGTCACGGCAGCTGTCGGCAAGCTTGTTCCATGCGACGACGCCGACGTAGCACACGTCTTCCTGCCACTGGTTTCCGCTGTCCCGGAATTTTCTGTTCGAAGCCACCGTGAAATTCACAACCGGAGTGCCGTTGGTCGTCTGCCGGAACACCGGGTCTTTCGTCAAGTTACCTGCAAGGATGACGCTGTTCATTTCGGGCATCTTTAAGTCAGCCATAAATCCTCCATCAATAAATTAGCCTTGAGCATGTAGGGACAAGTTCATATTTCGCCGCTATGACTTCTGATCATGATCCTTTCCAGCTGCTGCAGCTCCATTGTCAGCCTGGCCCGATGAAGATCGGGAGCCTTCGGACTCATTCCTCGACACGTGCTTGCGACGATATTTTTTCACTCCGGCACGGGCTTTCTGCATGTTCTTGTCAATCACTACTGTAAGGTGACGGATCACGTCATCATCGAGCTTGAATGTTTGTTCAAGCTTCGGGATGATGTCCGTCGGAGAATTGTGGAGCATCTGTACGTAATAACCTGCGTTCTTCTTCCGCACTGTATACGCCAAACGTCTTCTTCCCCAGCGGTCGATGTTTGTCACTTGGCCGCCGTTCTTTGAAACGAATTCCTGGTAACGCGTTATCAGACTTTCTACCTGGCTGTCTTCGAGATTGGAATTAACAACCATCGTCGTCTCATAATCTCGCCGTATGATATTCAGTTTACTTCACCTCCTTTGGTCAATTAGGCTGTCCGCCGGTGAAATTTCGAATCCTCGCGCGATTCGAAGTAAGCAGACAGCAGTTAGTTTAGTTGAATCTGTTCATTGCAGTTTCGATCCCTTCGTTGATGAAAACGAATGCCGCATCGACGGCGGCTTTTATCATCTTCTCGACCTCGGGGATCTCATCTGCTTCGAACTTTGAAAGAACAAAATCCGCCATATCTCTTCCCGGTACCACCTCGTCGGTCCCGATTCCGCATCTCAACCGGGGAAAAGTATCGGCGTTCAATTGATAAATTATCGAATATACTCCGTTATGCCCGCCGTCTCCGCCGCTCTGTCTCAGCCGCAGTTTTCCCAGCGGAATATTGAAATCATCATACACCACCAGAATGTCTTCGACGGCAACGGTAAATCGTTCCGCGGCGTCTCCGACGGCTATGCCGCTGTTATTCATGAAAGTCGTCGGCTTGACAAACACAACTACTTCCCCTGCGTGACTTGCTTCCGCGACATAGTATTCGCCCTTTCCAGGGCGAAAGCTCTTCTTGAATTTAGAAACAAGTTCGTCGACGACCGCGAACCCTATATTGTGCCGTGTCCCCTCGTAATCCCGGCCGACATTTCCCAGCCCGACAATCATCTTCTTTCCCACCAGCTCAGAACCTTGCTCAAGAAACAGCTCGACCTTTTCCTTTTTATCCTATCACTCTTCCTTCGCTTCCTCGCCTTCAACCTTCTTGGACTTGCCGATGACTTCCGGTTCGGCAGGCTGTTCGGCAACCACTTCAGCAGCAGCCTCTGCAGTCTCTTCTTTAAGTGAGGGCGGTGGAACTACCGAAACAATCGCCGATTCAGGATTGTCAAGCACCTTGACGCCCTCAAGTTTTATGTCCTTTATGTGAACGGAATCCGCAATTCCCAGGTCTGAGATATTCACCTCGATGACTGCAGGAACGTTGTCCGGATCACACTGTATTCGTATCCTGTGAATTGAATGCTGGAGGATTCCGCCATCCTTGACGCCCTTAGGGGCCCCTACAAGTTGAACCGGAATCTGCAGCGTAATCTTTTGCCCCTCTCTTATTCCGTGCAAATCGAAATGCATGATGCCGCCCAGGACAGGATCGAATTGAACATCATTCAGGATCGCCCGTCGCTCTGTACCGTCCCGGAACTTTACCTTGACTACGTGGGTAGTGTGAGAGCTCGCGAGAGTGTGTATCGGGGCCGCGTCAGCCTGCACGTTCACATTCTCTTCGCCGAGATAAAACACGCCCGGAATCTTCTTGTCGGCAAAAAGTCTTTTCGCCTTCTTTCCCATCAAAGTCCTGTTCTCAACATTCAATACGAATTCTTCCATTGCTTCCTCTTACTTGTTACTTGGTTTCGAATAACGAACTGATCGATTCATTCTGATAGGTTCTTCTTATCGCCTCGGCAAACAGCCTCGATACGGACTTCACTTCTATCTTGGAGGACTCTCTCTTGAGCGGCACGGTATCGCTGATTATGAGCTTCTTTATGGCGCTCTTTTCAATCCTCTCGACAGCGTTGCCGCTGAAAACCGGATGAGTGCAGGCGCCGTATATCTCGGTCGCACCAGCCGCTTTCAGAGCGTTCACGGCAGCCGTAAAAGTGCCTGCAGTATCTATGAGATCATCCACAATCAAAACGTTTTTGCCTTTGACATCGCCGATGATATTCACCACTTCAGCTACATTCGCCTTTGGTCTTCGCTTGTCAATCAACACCAGGTCTGCATCAAGACGCGTCGCGTATGCTCGCGCAAATTTGATCCCGCCGACGTCGGGTGAAACGACGACGAGATTTGGAATCTTCATCTCTTTAAAGTGCTTCACAAAAACGGCAGAAGAATACAGATGGTCTACCGGTATGTCGAAGAAACCCTGAATCTGAGCCGCGTGCAGGTCCATCGTCAATACTCGTTCGGCGCCTGCCTCCGTCAGAAGGTTTGCTACCAGCTTGGACGTTATCGCGACACGCGGCTGGTCTTTCCTGTCCTGACGAGCGTAACCAAAATATGGGATGACGGCCGTAACGCGCGAAGCCGATGCACGCTTGGCGGCGTCGATCATGATCAGGAGCTCCATCAGGTTCTCGGCGGGCGGGAAGGTGCATTGGATGATAAACACGTCCGACCCCCGGATATTGTCCGAGTATTTCACCCAAATCTCGCCATCACTGAAGTTAATTATCTCCCTCTCACCGAGAGGCTCGCCGATTTCATGAGCGATCTTCTCGGCCAGATCAGGATTGCTTCTGCCAGAAAATATCTTTATTCCGTCCATTTACAATCGTTTGTGCTTGTGCAGTTGCCCATTCAAATCAGGCTCTTGAGCTCTTTCTCTCGCCTCATCGCCTCGGCTCTCGTCTCATACTTCTCAAAATACACAACCGACCAGGGCCTCATTGCCTTTGTCGACCTGACTCTTCCTTCATTGTGCCTTCTGAGCCTCTCCTCAGGGTCATTGGTCTGACCAATGTAAAACCTCCCGGAATTCAGGCTCTCCAACACGTACGCGCAAAAGCTCATTTTCGCTGGGGCGGGAGGACTCGAACCTCCGAATGGCGGCTCCAAAGGCCGCTGCCTTACCACTTGGCTACGCCCCAATACACAGGCGCCCCACCAGATAAATTTCAAGGAAAAATGACGCCCACAGTAAAGCTTTTGGACTTTTGCGTCTTGGCTTAGAATATAGTTCTCGAAGTCCAGAAAATCAAAGTTAAAACGGAAACGGGAATGTATGGGGCGGGCGGCTTTGGCGTTCACCGACAGCTCTCCCGGTGAGCACGCAAAAGAGAGGGAAAGGAAGGGCGCTGCTTGATTTTTGCTTCGAACTGTGGCGTGGGTGGTTTGGTCTTGTGGAGGCCTTTTTCAGCAGCGCCTTCCTTTCCCCTTTGAAATCAAGTTAGCCAGCAAGTTTTAAACTAATGTGAAGTCCTCTTTAAGCTGAAGATAAGTCTGTCGCTCCCGGTAATGGCATCAATTCGAGAAGCGGAGTAGAAAGGTTACACGCACTGACGTGGAGCAAATTCCGGACACCGGGAGGGCTCGCTTCGCGCCGGAGTCTTACCTTCCCTGCCTGCGGGAGGATGTCTGGACCGGCATTTGCCGCTTGTAGACCAGACCGTTCATCCATGCGGCCAGAATTATGAGGAACCCCAGGGCAATTACCCACAGCAAACGCAGCCAGCCGCCAGCAAGCATTCCGAAGAACCCCACGGAACGAGAAATGTCTGCCCCGCGTCCCATGTACCGCTTTACGTACTTGCCGAATCTGGAGTGTTTCTGCTTCTCGAAATCCATCAGCCGTATCATGAAAAGAGAGATCATGATGGAAGGCACGAACGCGATTACCAGCCCGATGATTATCAGGTGAAGCCAGCACAGGTAGACTGCGGCAAAAGCCGAAATTACATCGGTGGTAAGCTTGAACGGATGTATCTGATGATAAAGCGTCTTGTCGATGACGTTCATATTGTCAAGGCTCCGGCAAAATTTCTAGACATAAATCTCACGTCTCAGTTTTTCCCAATCACGCTTGCGCATTCTAACCTTCAGGTGCAGACTGCCGGGATGTTCGCTCTCCTGAACGAACTCGGCAACCGACAGGATCTTCGCAAGTTTTTCGGTGTCTGTCGGCTTTATGCGGAACGATTTCTCGACGATATCGGACCCCATGAGTTTGAGCATCGCTTCTCTAAGCTGGCTCAGATTGATTTGCCGTTCCGCAGAGATGGCCACCGAGTCTCTATCATATTCGTTAAGGACGCTCCTCACTACGCCGAAATCAGAAACCCGGTCCACCTTGTTGAACACGAGGATAGTCGGTTTTGTCCTGGAGCCGAGCTCTCCGAGCGTCTCGTTCACGACGTTGATCTGCTCCCGGAAGTTCGGGGTCGAGATATCGACGAGATGAAGGATGTAGTCGGCAAACTGAACTTCTTCGAGGGTGGACTTGAACGATGCTATGAGATCCGGCGGCAGCTTGCGGATAAATCCGACCGTATCCACAAGGAGGCACTGGATCGAAGATGAGAGAAAAACCTTCCTTGTAGAAGTATCGAGCGTGGCGAACAGTCTGTTTTCAACGAATGTTTCGGAGCCGCTCAGGACATTCAACAATGTCGATTTTCCCGCGTTTGTGTACCCAACGAGTGCGAACTTCGGGAGCTCATTTCGGCGTGTGCGGCGTAGGCCCCGCTGGCTCGATATCGCTTCCAGTTTCGCCCTGAGGACCGAAATGCGTTTCTTGATCACGCGCCTGTCGACTTCGATTTGTTTTTCACCCGGTCCCCTCGTTCCAATCACGCCGTACTGCTTGGAGAAATGCTGCCACTGACCGGCAAGACGCGACATGTTATACCTGAGCTGTGCCATCTCGACCTGAAGTTTGGCTTCGCTTGTACGCGCACGCAATCCGAATATGTCCAGTATGAGGGCGCTGCGGTCTATAATACGCCTGTCGATTGTCCGTTCAAGGTTTCGTATCTGAACACCCGATAAGTCATCGTCGAAAATGACGAGGTTTATGTCCTCGGCGTCGCAAATCGTTTTTATTTCTTCCGCTTTTCCTTTCCCCACAAAGAAGGCAGGATCGGGGGACTGCCTCTCCTGAAAGACCTTCCTCACGACCTTGGCACCGGCAGTATCCGCAAGCAACACGAGTTCGCCGAGTGATTCGTCGACTCCCACCTGCCTCGACTCGTCATTTCTAAACGCAACTTCAACGACGAGCGCACGATCAAGTTTGTCGTTTGTCGAAATCAACTTGTTTTGTCACACCTCTCTTTTCATGTACACGACTAATTTACGCAGTTCGATCAAAAGTTCTCATTCTGGAGACAAAAATTTCGAGTATCAGGAAAACCAGCGCCGCTCCTGCAAAAAAAGACGACAAGTCTTCACCGGTCCTGAGTTTATTGATACTTGCAACGGCATTTTTGTCAGCGTCTACCACGAACACGCTCTTTTCGTTGAAGCCCAGTCTCTTCGCGAAGTCGACTATCTCCGAGTTCGTTGCCTGGGAGAGGTCCGACTCGCGGCGATCGACGTTCACCGAAATCTCGCACAGCGTGTCCCCCCCATTGCTCAGAGTATACGTGCCGAGCTGGCCCAGACCATTGAGGACAAAGTTTGCACCGGCACCGACATATCCGGGCACCACCTGCGTCCTGCTACCGTTCGGACTAATCAGAGTCGCCGTCTTGACCCCGCCCAGGGAGTACCGGTAGTCCGCCTCTTGACCCGCGTATATCTGCAGCGGTCTGTGCCTGACGGCAGACGAGTAAAAGAGCGCTCTTTGCACAACCACAGGGAAAAAGGGCGACCCGGGGAAATTCGACGAACTCGTGTCTGCCGGCGACGCAACTACAAAAGCGTAACCGCTTCCGACGCCTTTGCTCATCAGAAATGGTCCGGTTGAAGTGCTCATCAGCACGTGCGCGAACGGGTTTGGCTCAATACGGGCGCAATAAAGAATCTTCGTGACTAGCTGGTTCTTGATCTCGTCTGCACTTTGCTTGCTCGAGAAGATGCCGTAGAAGAAATTGTCTCCCGCATCGATTTTATCGATGCTCAGGAAGCTTCCCCCGGAGCTCGAGAATAAATTCGACACGGTACCCATGTCCATGGCCCGCACAATTCCGTCGAAGGATTCTACCTCTTTTGCCGCCGGGGTGAAGAGCAACGCTCCTCCGCCGTCCCGGACAAACCGAATAAGCTTTTGCTGGAAGCCCTGCCCGTTGTCGTAAGATTCCACTACAACGGCATCTACTCCCGAGAGATTCGTGTAAATGAACCGGGCTGGGCTAACTACACTGGTCCTGACGACTGTAGACGTATCCATTGTGGCCCGCGCCGCGCTGAGCACAAAGTCCGAGCTGGAATCCGGCGTAACGAGCACAAGATTCAATCTCTGAATCGCGTAGAACGAGAAATAGAATCTGTTGTCACTCTGTATGGAGTTATCGTCTATCTGAACCATCCCTCTGTGATAGCCGCTCGTGGAAACGTTGAAAGCCAGATCGACAGACCGCGAGGCCCGCCCAGGCAGATCGGCGACTGATTGAGCGACCTTCCGCCCGTCCAGGTACAAGCTTACCACAACTCCGCTCTTGTACGAACCGTCGTCATTTGCTAACGTGGCCTCCACTTCGGAAGGGGTATTAGCTTCGACGACCGGACCAAGAAGCTTTACAGCAGAGACCGAAAGGTTGTCGTTGTGGGATTCCGGTGTCTTCAGGAAAAGGACTCTCGTACCGGCAGGGACATTCTGTGGTGGTGCTGCGGCCCCGCCGGCCACGCTTCCCTTCAAGTCAAGTTCGCTTTTCTGCAAATCGCCGATGACATATATCTCTTTGTTGAGATAATTAGAACCTTCCAGTTTATCCGTCGCTGCGCGGATCGCGGAGGCATAGCTTCCGCTTATGTTTGACCGCTCCGCTCTCGAAACCCTGGAGGAAAGAGAACTCGGGTTGATCGTGGACAGAGTGCGCGAAGTGTCGCCGGCTCCCGAAGTGAAGACAAGGCTCACATCGTCTCCGACATGGAAATTGTCTATCAGGCTTACGCCGACTTTCTTTATCTGTGTGAAGATTTCGCCGTATTCGTTTCTCGCGGAAGTCGATGGCGAATTATCGATTATCACCACAGACGAGCTTTTCGAGCTTCCAGACGCGACGCCCTTCAGTGCAGGACGTGCAAAGGCTACGACGAGCGCGGCAATTGCCAGCGTACGGAGAAGCAGGAGCAAGTAGTCTCTGAGCTTCACCCGTTTGGCCGAGGCGTGCTGTATCTCTTTCAGAAATCTGATGGAAGAAAATTCAATCTGCCGAAGCTTCTTGAGCTGCAACAGATGGATCAAGAGGGGGACTGCTGCTGCAACGAGACCAAACAGTACAAATCCGTTAAGAAACGTCATGCCGAACGTTCTGACTCAGCGCGAGGGTTCCAGTGAATCTCCTTGTGTCCGGACGCTTTGTTAGCGTACCTGGCAAGGACGAAAAGTAAATCCGACAACCGGTTCAGGTAGATGACCGTCTCTTCCGAGGCTTCATTGCGATTCTTCAATGAGATGACCCTGCGTTCGGCGCGGCGGCAAACGGTCCTCGCGTGATGAAGGAACGAGGCATTTTTCGAGCCTCCGGGCAGGATGAAGGATTTCAGCTCCTGAAGCTGCGCGTCCAATTCGTCTATCGAGCGTTCCAAATACGAGTAGTCTTCCCGTGAGATCCTTCTGAGGGCGGTACTCTTGACGTTTGCCGGAGTTGCAAGGTCGGCACCGAGAACAAAAAGCTGGTCCTGCACTTTCGTCAGAATCCCGTCGATCAGTTCGAACTCACCCTCTCCAGCCTGGCCCCAATCGGCAACGAATGACCTGGCGATTCCGATCGAGGAATTCAGCTCGTCGACGGTCCCGTAAGCTTCGATTCGAAGATCATCTTTTGGAACCCTCTTTCCGCCGAACAGGCTTGTTTCTCCCCTATCACCCGTCTTCGTGTATATTTTCAAAACGCAATGAACCTCTCTAATTCGATGGAAAGCTCCATGAGCACGTTCGCCTTGGGCTGCTCGTCCGCCGCGGAGAACGCCCGCGCCAAATTACGGCAGGTTCGTGCCAGCATTTCAAGGTCGGAAGAATTCTTCAGGAAACGTGGCTCGAAAGAGAATCCCATTCCGTTTATGAATTCTTCCGCATCCTTACGGGACATGATTCTGCCTCTGTTGAAAACATCGACATAAATCTCTTTCCCTTCAAGGACGAACTTGACGAGGAAATGAGCCGGCGCCCCTACTCCGAATACCGGCAGGTTGACTCTCCGCCCAACCAGAAGGTAAACGATACCCAGCGAAATCGGAATACCACGCCGCGTTTCCAGAACCCGGTGAAGTATGTTGTTGTCGGGATTGTAATAGTCCCTCGAGTTGCCCGCGAATCCGAGCTCGTTCAAGAAGAAATCATTCACGTGTTGAACGACATCGTAGGGATCCTCTGCTGTTGCAATCCTTTTGTGCAGCTCGTTCGCCAGCTCGTTGAGCATCGATTCGACCTGCGCGAGGTCCACATCGGGATACAGCGGCCTTGCCAGCATGAACAGAGCGCGCTCGAGTGAGAAGTCCCGGCGGGATACAAAATCGAGAAGTTCGTCGTAATCCTTCTGCAGCCTTTCAAGGTAGATCTTCGAAATTAAATTCTCGATCCGAATCTTGACCCTGGAGTCGGCGTTCCACTTCTCGTTTTCGAGCAGTTGAACCACTGTGTCGCCTCCCTCGAGCAGTTCGCGCTCTACGGCAGAGGCAACCATCGGGTCATCGTCGTCGATCAGCCTCATAAGGGCCCTGAACTTCTTCTCGGTTAATGTCTCACTGTTCGTTGTCATAGTAGTTCTTCCTTAGTTCGCGGGTAAGCAGTTTGAAAGCCGTCTCCGGATCATCCGCAAATGAAAACAGTTCCAGGTCTGAACGATCTATCGCGCCGGCCTCGATGAGATAATCAAAATTCAGGACTTTCTTCCAGTACTTCGTGCCATAGATGAGAACGGTCATTTTCTTTCTTATCTTGTCCGTTTGCAGCAAAGTGAGGACTTCCATGAGTTCGTCGAGCGTACCGAATCCGCCCGGAAAAACGACTAACGCCTTGGCGAGATAAACGAACCAAAACTTTCGCATGAAGAAGTAATGAAATTCGAAATTCAGATCCGGGGTTATGTAGGAGTTGGGATACTGCTCGTGGGGCAGACTTATGTTCAACCCAATCGAAAGGCCGCCGGCGCGAACCGCACCCTTGTTGGCGGCTTGCATTATTCCGGGCCCTCCTCCGGAGCAGACAACAAACCGCTGACCATTTGCTCTCCCGATCTCTTTCGACCATCTCGTCAGCATTTCGCTCAGCTTCACGGCGTCTTCGTAGTACCGCCCCATTTCAACCTGTGCCTCAGCCCGCTTCACCTCACCCTCCAGCTTTCTCAATCTTCGAGAGGTTCCCGATCCATTCGACTGGTCGGAAAGTGCACGCTTCGCCGCTTCCAGCCGTTCTTCTGCTGCCTTCAGATTCATGTTGCGGGCTGACCCAAAAAAGACTATTGTATCCCTGATCTTCAGCCGCCTGAAACGGGACAGGGGCTCCAGATATTCCGAAAGCATACGAATCACCCGCGCATCCGGACTTTTCAGGAACGGGATGTTCTTGTAGGCTTTTTCAGGAATTTCGCGATGTGTAGTGGTAGCCTTTTTAGTCGACATTTACCTCCATTTAACAGGACAAGGATGTATTGTATTCATACAGCGGCCTTCTCACAGGACGGACCTTCCGCCGTCAACTATCAGAACCTGTCCGGTGACATAGTCTGAGTGAGCAAAGTACAGGACAGCCGATGTTATGTCATTCACTTCTCCATACCTTTTCAACGGTATTCTCTTTTCCTCTATGTGCCTTATCCTCGCGGTCTCTTCACCGCGGATAATTATCGTCCCTGGAGCGATCGCGTTTACGGTCACCTTCGGGGCGAGTGCCTTTGACAGAGCCCTGGTCAGCATTACCACCCCCGCCTTCGCTACGTTGTAGGCAATATGCTGAGTCCAGACCTGGAATCCGCCGAGAGAGGCAAAGTTGATGATCTTACCGCCGCGTCTCCCCATCACCTTCGCGGCAGCCCTGGCACAATAGAACTGACCGGTAAGATTGGTCGATATAACGTAATTCCACAACTCATCCGAGATTTCTACAAATTTCTTTGATGGAGGGAATATGGCGGCGTTATTTACGAGGAGATCAAGCCTTCCGAAATGGCCGACCGCCTGGTGGAACATCCTGTCTACTTCCTTTGAATTTCTTATGTCCGCTTTTACAGAGATTGCGTCTGCCCCGAGCTCTCTTATTTCCTTTACCGTCCGGTCGGCCTCTTTTACTGAATGAGCATAGTTGACGACGATGTCCCAGCCGTCCCTTGCCAGGGCTAGTGCCGACTGCCGCCCCAGCCTTCTCCCGCTCCCCGTCACCAGGGCGACTTTCCTACTGCCGGCTGCCAGCGACTTCTCGGGGGCTTTTCCGGATCTAGCCGCCATTCAGCGATGTTTCCGTCTTGACGAATTTATCAGACAGCATTTCAGCAACCTGCTCAAGATACTCCTTATCCCTTTCGTCAAAAGCGCCAAATTCTGAGCTGTCCACGTCCAGGACACCGAACAGTTCTCCGTCTTTGACCAGGGGAATTACAATTTCACTTTTAGAGTCCGAGTCGCAGAAAATATGGCCCGGGAAATCGTAAACGTTCGGAACGACCAGCGTCTTCTTTTCCGCCGCTGCCGTTCCACAAACGCCGCTTCCCGTCTTGATCCGTGTGCAAGCCACCTTCCCCTGGAAAGGTCCGAGGACAAGTTCACCCTTCTTACTGAGATACACACCCACCCACGAGAAATGCGGCAGGGTTTGCTTGAGTGCGGCGGTAATGTTCGCTGCGTTCGCGATAAAATCCTCTTCACCGTCCATAAGCGACCTCAGTTGAGGCATGAGCTCCCTGTAGCTGGCGGATTTGCCTTCTACCGAAGATATCCTAATCTGTTCCATAAGCCTTTGCCAAACCAAACACAAAAGTAACCATCCGTATATATTGCATCGAGCAGAAGGGTGGATATGTCATACCCGAGCTATCATTCATAGGATACCCTCATTCCAGCCCACGGCTCACTGTGGCTAAATTCCATTTTCTCCATCAAACCAAAAAGGGGAGTGTTGACAATTCCGCTTCGACTTCCTTTCCGCCGACTCTCACGTGATACCGCGACCCCGGGGCGACCTGCTGCATGGAGACGTAAGCGAGAGCAATATCCTTCCCCAGCCCGGGGGACCTGACCGAACTGGTAACGACCCCGATTTCAGCCTCCGCTCCCGCAGTCGATTTCACATCGTAAACCTTCGCGCCGTGCGGCATCTTCGAATCCGATACAAGCCCGACGAGGCGCCTCCTTACCTTTTCGTTGTTTCGCAGTAACGCAATGACTTCCTGACCGACGTAGCACCCCTTCCTATTCCCAATCGCGTCCATAATGTTCACTTCGAGGGGGTTGAAGTTCTCGTTCAGCTCATGAGGATAAAGCGGCGTGCCGTTCTCGATTCGCAGCACCTCAAACGTCTCGAGCCCTGCCGGCAGCGCTCCAACGGCCCTCGAGCTCTCAAGAAGTAGATCCCATACCGCCTCAGTATCATGGGGATTTACCAGAATAATGTAGCCGCCCCCCATGGCCATGTTAGTTCTGGCCAGAAGCACGTCTTTGGGACCTACGAAGGTACGGATGAAATTGTGTATCGGCATTTTGCTTATATCGAGGAGCGTCCTATGACTCGAATGCGCGACGCTCTTCAGAAAAGCCGCCGCGGAACTCCCGGCCACAAAGAACATCGGGAAGTTATGCGTCACATCCTCTACCTTCACGTCCTCCGATACTATGAACTTCTCGATCCATTTCTTCACATTCTCAGAGTTGCCGGGACTGGTCTGCAGCAACAGCCCTCCCTGCTGAGCGTATACCGTGCAGAGGTCGATGATGCGCGCCTTCTCGGTCGTGAGAAAAGTCTGTCTTCCCATCCCCGGACGCATACCATTGAGATCGTTGGTCGAAATCCTGTGAAGGAAGTCCAGCGCGTCTTTTCCAGTCAATCTCAGTTTTCCGAAATGTGATACATCGAAGAACGCCGCGTAGCGTCTTGCCGCTGAATACTCATCCTCAAGTGAAGTATATCTTTCAGGTATGGCTGTACCGTCTGCTTGAACCATCTGTGCACCCAATCTCTTGTGGAGATCAGTCAAAGTGCTTTCTGACATCTCTAACTCCTCTGATTACAGATAAATATATAATCGCCTAATTTCCGAATCAATGAAACACACGAACAGACGGTCCCCCCGGGCTTCCGTGCTCCAGGAGTCAGTGAAACCTTTTGTGGGATTCTCCAACCGCCATGTCGTTTAATCCGGCATCTAGAGTAAGACGACTCACCATCCCGGCATGGCACAAAAAATCGTATCTCTTTTGTGCCCGGCACGTTACGCGGTCCGCCACCGGCATCGCCATCTTCATGGCACAGAGGTTGTGCTTACTGCTCCGGAATGACAATTGACAGACAAAATGTCGGAAAGTTCAACTAGAGAGGTATGCGATGTTTACTTATGATCAAGTATTTTGGCTGAACGTAACGAACCTTGTCCTTGGCTTGGTTACTCTTGCGTGCGTGCTGGTCATCGGTTATGCCGCGTTTAAAGAAATAAGAGAGCGATCAAGAGCGAAAGCTTCGGCAGCGGCAGCCGTGGACGACCATGCGTTTGTCGTCAACGGTCTCGGGGTCACGATGGCTGATGGCGGCGAGAAGGTGGACGATGACGAGATGCTGGTCGTCACCGAAGACGGAATCGAGAAATCCACCAGGAAACGGGGCTAAACGGGATGACCGCCAAGCCATGGAGAACAGCAATGGGGAGATCGAAAGAGGATACGCCGTGAGATGCCCTTTCCTGAGAGAAGCCCAGGTGAAGTATTGCTGCGCGTCGGAATTCAAAAAAATGATTGTGCGCGGCCAGGGGGACGAAAACGCCGGGAGATGTTTTTCGCCGGACTACGTTTCCTGTCCCGCGGCAAAGCAGCATCATGAAGACATTCCAAGCCGATCTCATTGCCCTTTTCTTCAGGAATCTCTGGTCCAGTACTGTGCGGCAGCTTCCGTCTCGAAATATATACCTTACAGCTCGCCCAGTCTTTCAAGATGCGGGAACACCGACCACCGCTACTGCGAACTATTTCTCACCATGCAGAACCCTGCCCACCTTGCATCGCACGGTTTAAACGGGCCGGATGAGAAATCGGATGTCAGCGGTAGCGGCGCCTGGATAGTGGACGGAGTCCTTACAGCGGGATGGCTTTACTATTCCGGAAACCATATGTGGGCGGATATCGACAAGGAAGGCCACTGCCACATAGGGCTCGATGCGTTTTTCACAAGAATCATGGGCAATCTCGAGCGGCTCGCCTTCGTCGTGACTGCCGGAGAACGCCATCCGGCCGTGTCGGTAACCGTAAACGGAACGGAGCTGCAGATGATCTTCCCGAACAGAATAACCGTCTCGTCCGTCAATTCGCATCTTCGTGCCGAACCGAACAGGGTGATTACTGACCCGTATACTTTCGGATGGCTGTTCGAGGGAACGATGCCAAAAGAGTCGCGGGCGGCCCGCAATGGAGAAGGAGAGGGGTTATTTCACGGCGAGAGCGTCCGCCGGTGGATGCAAAGCGAGACGAAACGGATGACGGAGTTTGTACACAACAGGTTGGTGGCGACCGAAGATGACGGTCTTCGCTCTATGGCCGATGGCGGAATGTTCATCGAGCAACTCGCGAAACACCTGACCAGGGAAGAGATCCTGCTTCTAAACAACGACTTCTTTTCAATTTGGCCAAGGCGGATAAGCTAGGAGAAAGCATCGATGAAAAGCGGCTGGAAACACTTCTACACAGGGATCGGTGCAGCTTTAGTTTTCGGGTGGCTGATATTCCCGCACATAATCTACAGGTCGGTCTACCAGCCGGTCCAGTTCAGCCATGTCGCCCACACAGGCGACAATGTCAGAATGACTTGCGGCGACTGCCATGCTTTTGAAAAGGATGGACGGTTTCTCGGGATACCGGCAACACAAAAGTGCGCCGGCTGTCACGCCGAAACAATGGGAGTCTCCAAAGAAGAAGAGCGGATAGTGGAAGAGTATATAAAGCCAGGAAAGGAAATCCCTTGGGTGGTATACTCGCGACAGCCGGAGAATGTCTACTTCTCTCACGCGACTCACGTGAAGCTCGCTGGCATCGAGTGTCAGAGCTGCCACTTCGGTCACGCATACACCCGAAATCTGAGACCTGCCCGGTTCGACCGTTTGAGCGGCTACAGCCTCGACGTGTTGGGTAAGAGTCTCTTCAATTCACCGTCGACACAGTCACGAGGGATGAGGATGGACGATTGCGTCAACTGTCACCGGCAACGCGGCGTCAAAGAGAGCTGCATTGAGTGTCATAAGTAGGAGATATCAATGGGAAATGGAATCACACGCCGCAGCTGGCTAAAGCTTGTCGGAGGATCGGCAGTCGGGCTTATGCTTACCCCAATCCCCTGGCGGGTGCTGGACGATTCGGCGAAGTGGACGCAGAGTCCCTCTTATCCGGGCAGCGCTTTCAGAGAGCCGATCGCCACAAGCGAACGCGAGAACTTCAGGTATACCACGTGCACACTATGCCCGATGTCGTGCGGCATCAGGGTGAGATGTATCGACAACCGACCTGTAGGCCTGTACGGAATTCCGAACCACCCGATCAGCGGGGGTGCCCTCTGCGCGATGGGTCTCGGCGCGCACCTTCTTCCGTTCCACCCATCGCGCCTCCTGCAGCCCTACAAGCGCTTTAAAGAGAGAGGCGAGTTCCGAACTGTCCCGTACTCGTTTGAAGGTGTGATGAAGGAAGTCTGCGAGGCAGTCTCCGCGGCTCGTGACAGTGGAGACGGCTTGGTCGCCGTTCTCGACATGTGTCCGGAAAGGTCTATTTCTTCCGTCTACAGGCATTTTCTGGCTAGAATGCGGAACGGAGTCTACGTTAATCCTCCGTCCACGGAGGGATTGCCCCCGAATGCTGTCCGGAAAGGATTGGGGCATGACGAGTCTTTCGGCTTCGACGTCAGGAACACGCGGACAATCCTGAGTTTCGGAACGCCGGTTCTTGACGGCTGGGGAACACTTGAACAGTGTCGGGGTATCGCCGACAGGCGCGCCGGAAAGGGTGGCGAACGGTTGAAGATAATCCAGGTAGATCCTGTCCACTCCCGGACCGCGCGGCTTGCCGACGAATGGATACCCGACAGGCCGGGGACCGAGGCGGCTTTCGCGCTTGCGCTCGCGAATGTGATAATAAAGGAAGAGATGTGCGACATCAGGAGGCTGAATGAGATTTCCCGTGATTTCGACGGTGCCTCCGGATGCTCGTTCATCGGCCTGGCAGAGAGATTCCCGGCCGAAGCCGTTTCCGGACAGACAGGCATTCAGGCCGACCGGATCGTCCAAACTGCAAGGGACATTGCCCGAAGGAAGCCTTCGGTGGTGATCTTCGGCGGCAATCCCGGCGCCGGCCCGTTCAGCGCCGAAGAGCAGACCATCTTCATGGACTTGAATATGCTTCTCGGCGCGGTCGGTACAAGAGGAGGACTGGTCAGACGGAACAGGCTGCCGGATCCGTTCGGCCAGAAAGCTGAACTCGCGCCCGCGATTCCTATAAGCGAGGTGCCGGACCATTCGGTCAGGGTCCTGATTATTGACGGCGCAGATTCGGGAGACGCGCTTCCCTGGCCTTTGCTGCGGCAGAAACTTTCGTCCGACCGCCCGGTTGTTGTAAGCCTTTCGCCACACCTCACGGAAATGGCGCGGCATGCCGATTACATCATTCCGGGTCCGACGAGCGTCGAGTCCAGCGACGACCGTGTGACTCCACCGGGTGCGGCTGCGGCGTCTTACGCCATTTGCAGTCCGCTCACTCCGGTTCCAAAGAAGGTCGTCGAGCCGCTCGATTTCCTGAAAGGGATCGCAACTTCATTGGGTTCAGACTTCGACAAGAATTTCAAGTCTGTCAATTTGTCCGCGCTCCTGAAGAACCGAATAGAAGTTATTTACCGACAGCAGCGAGGAATTGTGTTCGACGCAGCCGGCGCCGAGACAACAAGGCTCGCGTCGATCGGATCGCCCGACCGCTTGATGGATATTCTGTCGAATGGCGGATGCTGGGTTGACGATTCGGCGGGCGACCGTTACCCCCGGCAATATTCATTTCTCGGCGGGTCTCGTGAAAACTTCGGACGCCTGCTGGCAGCCGCGGGCAGAGACCGTGCCAGTTCTGAAACGGTACTAATCCCGCACGGCAGGAGGGGGGCACAGTCGAGCGGCCAAACACATCCCGAAATGACCAAGCTCTACCGCGAATCCGAGCTGCAAGAACCGGCAAACGTGGCTACAGTTAATCCGTCAAGCGGCAAGCATCTGAATTTGAATGACGGCGGCAAGGCAGTCCTCGAAACTGAATCGGGTAAAGCCGAGGTCAAAGTCAGGTTCGATGCGGCGCTTCTGCCGGGAGTGGTGGAAGTATCCGTCGGACCCTCAT
Organism: Candidatus Kryptoniota bacterium; assembly: GCA_046705025.1. Taxonomy (GTDB): domain Bacteria; phylum Bacteroidota; class Ignavibacteria; order Kryptoniales; family JAKASW01; genus JAKASW01. The sequence continues at coordinate 42,314 of JBJKQU010000167.1, forward strand.
CTGACGCTTTCGACCGCGCGGAAGCGTTCAGCGACAGAAGCATTCTGGAGATATGCAAAATAGAGAGCGATTCAACATGGCGAACAACAAAAGTGAAAATTACACCGGCGTAAGTAAAGCCGGGCCGAAATACAAGAGGGCTATGTACGGAATGGTCATTGATATCGACCGATGCACCGGATGCGGCGCCTGCATGGTCGCCTGCGCGATTGAGAATAACGTGCCTCCCGGCGCTCCCGCGTCGAATGAAAAAACGGGGATAACCCTACTGCGCATTGACGAGGCCGACAACGGGCTCCCTTTTCCCGACAGCAAATCGGTCTTCTTTCCGATTTCATGTCAGCAATGCGAGCATCACACCCCGTGCGTGTCGGTTTGCCCGCAGAAGGCAGTCGAGCTCGATCCCGAAACCGGGATTGTCGGACAGATACCTGCCAGGTGCCTCGGCTGCCGCTACTGCATGGTGGCCTGCCCATATCACGCGCGCTATTTCAACTGGCGTGACCCCGAATGGCCTGTCGGAATGGAACAGACTCTGAACCCGGACGTTTCGCCCCGGATGAGAGGGGTGGTAGAGAAATGCAACTTCTGCGCCCACCGCCTCCAGGCTGCCCGCGCAAAGGCGGCAATGCAGGGAAAGAGGGAGATAGATCCCGCGGACTACATTCCCGCATGCGTGGAGGCCTGCCCGACAAACGCGATGACGTTCGGAGACCTCCTCGATGAGGACTCGGAAGTGTACAGGATCTCAAAGGACAAGAACAGCTTCCGGCTGCTGGAGAATCTCGGCACCGCACCGAAAGTGTATTATCACTCGGAGCGCGAGTGGGTCAGGAAATTCGCTGAGAGTGAAGCCGCAGAAGGCAGGAAGAATGGAATTGGGAAATGATGGAAAACGAAATGCTTGCACATACCAGGCGATGGTCTGCGGATAAACGCCTGATCGCCCGCGGAGTAAAACGGGCTTCCTTCGGGAAGTTCGCGGCTTGGATTGCCCCGTGGACTGCTCTCCTAATCTTCGGCCTTTACGCGATCTATCTTGTGCTCGCGAAGGGACTGAACCAGACGAACATGGACAACCGGTTCGCGTTCGGCTTATGGATATTTCTCGACCTGTCCGTCATAGCGCTGGGAGCCAGCGCATTCTTCACCGGTTTTCTCGTATATATTCTGAAGAAACACGAATTACGGGAGGTCATAAACAGCGCTGTCGTCCTCGGATTCATCTGCTACAGCGGAGCGATTCTCGTGCTGATGATCGACATCGGGCAGCCGCTCAGGGCATGGTTCACATTCTGGTATCCGAATGTCCACTCGATGCTGACGGAGGTGACTTTTTGCATCACCTGCTACCTGACGGTGCTGGCAATCGAATACGCGCCGATGGTGCTCAAGAACAAGAAGCTGAAGGAAATCCCGTCGTTTCTCGTCTTTGAATTTGAGCTTCACAAAGTAATGCCGATACTCGCGGGCGTCGGTACATTCCTTTCTTTCTTTCACCAGGGATCGCTCGGCGGTCTGTACGGCGTCCTCCAGGGCCGCCCGTTCGCCTTCCGCGAAGGATTCGCGATATGGCCGACCACATTCTTCCTGTTCATCTTGTCCGCAGCCGCCGCGGGACCCAGCTTCGTTATGATAACCACGTGGCTCGTCTCGAAGCTGAGCAGGAAGCGGCTCGTCAGCGACAACGTTTACAGGCTCCTTGCGAAGATCTCGGGCACGATTCTGATATTCTACGTACTGCTGAAGTCGATCGATACGCTGACCTGGCTGAATCGAACTGCGCCCGAATTCGGGCTCTCCGGGATGAGTTTCTTCCTGTGGGCGCCGTTCAACGTGTGGATAATCTTTATTGAGATAGTCGTGTTCGGGCTCCTTCCGGCCCTGCTTCTCATAGCCGGCAGCAAGTCATTCGGGACCGGCTGGCTCTTCATGTCGGCGGCTCTGGTGTGCTGCGGCATTCTCCTCAACCGGTTTGTCATGACCATACAAACTCTCGCTTTACCGACACTGCCGTTCGACAAGTTCATGCTATATTCGCCGAGCTGGCAGGAGGTGGCGGCGTTCCTGTTCGTAGTCGCATACGGGGTTCTTATATATTCCATCTCCTTCAGATACCTTGGTCTCTTCCCCCAGGAACAGGAGCTCAACCAGAGATGAAGGATACCGATAACGTTCATTTCCGCCTTTCATCTTTTGCCCTTAGCCTTTTGCCTTTGGCCTTTTACTTACATCGAAGCAAACAATTGAAATTTCTGATCAGGTGAAAAATGTTTCCATGGGTTTACGGATTCACATGGCAGGCCGGCGACATAATCTTTCTGACGATTTTCTACACTGTTGCTGGCGTCATCTTGATAACTCTCACGACAGCGGTACTTCGGGCGCTACGCGATCTCGAGTCGGGCCACGTCGACGAGATAAAGTGGTATATCGACTTCAACGACCTTCCGGAACGGGGAAAGACCTGTCGTCATGTCTTCACTGGAGAGCTCGACAGGCGCACATGCAGGAACGGGTTCGACTGCCGAACCTGCAAACTGCATGCTGAGCTCACCGCGGCTGGGACTGCTTCAAAAGCCGGTGCAGCCGACGGCTCGCTATTCGGTCTGGATATGCCTGCTGACCGCCTGTATCATCGCGGGCACACATGGGTGCACGTAGAACCTGATGGTACACTGATGGTCGGCCTCGACGAGTTCGGAAAGCACATAATCGGCAGGAGCACTCAAGCCGAGCTTCCCGGACCGGGGACAAAACTGACGGTCAACGGAACCGGCTGGTTCCTCAGAAGCGGCGATTTCAGAGCCCGTGTGCTTTCTCCCGTCAACGGTGAAGTTGTCTCGGTCGGCGGGATGGATGCGGGCTATTATCTCAGAGTGAAACCGGAAGGCAGTTCTGACTTGCGGCATCTGCTGAGAGGCGCGGAGATTCGACCGTGGATGACGAGAGAACTGGAGCGTCTTCAGGCCGCGCTAAGCGCAGATCGCACCGGAGTCAGCCTCGCGGACGGCGGCGAACTGGTAGACGATATGCCGGCGAATTACCCCGATGCGGACTGGGAGAATGTCATGGGTGAGATGTTCCTGGAGCCTTAGCAGGCTGTTGACATACCCGCCTAAGTGCCCGCGAAAGACGCGAAAAGGCACGAATACAAAAGGTTTTTGCACGTTTAGTGTATTTCGTGGGCAAATACTTCCTCTTTTTCAACAGTCTACTAAAAGCACGGCGACCGCCGCCGAATTTTCCGGGGCGATGCATGCGTCGCCCCGGACCTTTTCACCTTTCTATTTCATACTTCTTGATCTTCTCGTAGAGAGTGGACCTGTCTATACCGAGCACCCACGCTGCTTCCTTTATATTGCCGTGAGTTCGTTTGATCGTGGCCCGTATCACTTCCTTCTCCACATCTTGAAGGGCCATGTTATCCGGCACGTTCCACGACTGCCTCCGTGACCCGTTCCCCTCCAGGAACCCGAAGTCTTCTTCAGTGAAGACCTTGTTTTTACAGGTAACCATCGCCCGCTCAACCGCATTCTCCAGTTCTCTTACATTCCCGGACCAGTTGTAGTCCATCAGAAGCTTAAGTCCCGATTCAGTGATGTCGCATATATCTTTCCCCAGCTCGTGAGAGAGCCTTTCCGCAAAATACCTGGCCAACAACGGGATATCCTCTCTTCTTTCGCGGAGCGGTGGAATTTGAATGTTTATGACATTCAGACGGTAATAAAGATCATCGCGGAAAGTCCCGGCTTCTACCTCCTTGGCAAGGTCTCTGTTGGTTGCAGCGATGACGCGCACGTCGACGGTTATCTCCTCTGTTCCGCCGACCCTGTAAAAACTCCTTTCCTGGAGCACCCGAAGCAAATCCATCTGCAACTTGGGAGATATGTCGCCTATCTCATCGAGGAAAATCGTTCCGCCGTCCGCTAGCTCGAACTTCCCCTTCCTCTGAGAGACCGCCCCGGTGAACGAACCTTTTTCATGGCCGAACAGCTCCGATTCAAGAAGAGTCTCGGCCAGTGCCGCACACGAAACGCCGACGAACGGCTTCTGTCCGCGGTCGCCGGAGTAATGAATAGCCCTCGCAATGAGCTCCTTACCCGTTCCGCTTTCCCCTTGAATGAGGACAGTGCTTTTCAGACTCGATATATCCTGAACAAGCTGGAAGATTTCCTGCATCTTCGGATTCTTGCTGATGATATCGTGGAAGCTGTATTGCTTCATAAGCCTCTGCCGCAGAATCAAGTTCTCGCGCTGGAGATTCTTCACCTTCATGATTCGCTCTACAAGGATCGAGATCTCCTTCGGATTGCACGGCTTCACTATATATTCCTGTGCCCCCTCTTTCATCGCGAGTATCGCCGTGTCGACGGTGGCATAAGCGGTGATTATGATTATCGACGCGTCGGGATGGATCTTCCTAATCTCCATCATCGTTTCGATCCCGTCTATGCCGCCCGGCATCTTCAAATCGACGAAGTAAATGGCATAGTCCTTCTCGTTCGATTTCTCGATAGCTCCCTTTCCGGACGCAGCGGCATCAACGGCGTATCCGTCCTCCCGCAGCCACGCGACCAATGATTCCCTCATTATCTCTTCGTCGTCCACGACCAGAATTTCCCATTGAGTTTTCATTTATGTAGCTCCACGACATTTTTGCTTTTCTTTGAATCTTTCTTCAGTAGTCTCAGGTTCTCTTCCAGCACGACCCAGCAGCTTTCACAGAAATTTTCCGACTTCACATCGATTTGCAGAATCTCCGTCGAAAGACACATCAGGCAAGACTTGTCGGTGCAATGTACCAGCCCGAACGTGTGGCCGAGTTCGTGAGACACCTCTTTCCTGATCCTCCTGACCGTAAGGTCCCTGTCGGGCGGGAGCCCGTAGAATTCCTGTTCGAGCCTTGCAAGCGAGACAATGGCCACCTTGTTAATCCCGAAATCCGCGTCCTGAGGCATAGAGAGTTGCGCCTGCCCGTAAACGAAGGTCACCATCGGAATGAACAGGTCGACATCGGTTATGGCCAGAAGCCGCTCCGCGCCGGGCGGGCTGTATGAATCGAGACGACGCAGTATCACGGTCGAGCTGTACTGACCGCGCTTGCCGTCGTACGCATAGCCCGGGTCGGGCAGAAACGCCGCGGCCGCCGAAGCTTCGTCGACATGGTTTCCGCGTAAGGTGCCGGCCGCCGACGCCTCCAGTCCAAACATTTCTCTTACGTGCCGCGCGACCATGAGCAGGACCCCCTGGCTTACATGGCCAATTCCCAGAATCTGAACGACCGGATTCCCGCTCAACTCTTCACCTCTCCGCCCGCAGCCGGAACCTGCCCCGGAGCCGTCGCACGCTCTATCGGAAGCGTCACTTTAAACGTAGTGCCCTCACCCGGTGCACTGCTGACTTCGATATCACCCCCGTGGGCGTCCACGATTCCGTATACGACCGACAGACCGAGACCTACGCCTTTCGATTCTCCTTTGGTAGTGAAAAACGGATCGAAGATCTTGGACATTATCTCTTTTGAAATTCCGTCCCCGGTATCCGATATCTCCAGACTTATCGAGCCCTCTTCCCGCTTCGTGATAATTGAAACTTTGCCGCCCTCTTTGTTTTGACACGCCTCCGCGCCGTTCATGACAAGGTTAATGATTACCTGTTGCATCTGTGAGCTGTCACACTCTATCCTCGGGAGGTCGTCGGTAAGGTGCAGGTCGAGCCCGACATTGCCGAGCTCCAGCCTGTGCCGCAGGATGAGCAGCGTGCTTCTTATCACCCCGTTGAGATCGACATTCGTGCTTTGAGGTTTTGAGCGTCTTGAGAAGGCAAGCAGGTCGGAGACAATTCTCCCTACACGGGTCGTCTCGTTTATTATTTGCGTCAAATACTTCTTGAAATCCGGAACCCGGTCCTGAGGTATCCCGTCGTCCTTGAGGATTCTGTCGAGGAGCATGGCAAGATTCAACACTCCGGAAATGGGATTATTGATTTCGTGCGCAACAGTCGCCGACAGCTGGCCCAGAGAAGCAAGCCTGTCGCTCTGAAGTATCTTCTTGTGCGCCAGCTCGAGCTCTCTAGTCCTTTCCTTTACCTTTATCTCCAGACTCTCTCTGGCCTGGTTAAGTTCCGCCATCGCCCGGTTTAGCCGCTCACTCATTAGATTGAACGCCTGGGCCAGCTGCTCCAATTCTCTGCTTGAGCTGATCTCGACGACGTTGCCCAGTTTCATCTGGCTGACGGCTCGCGTACCCTCTATCAACTTACGAATAGGTCTCCCCACAAACCTTCTGGTGAATAGCACGATAAACAGGCCGATGAAAAAGATTTGTATCCCTGTAACAACGTACACCTCGACCCTGGCGGCCTGCATTTCCTGATCGAGCGGCTTTAGGTCAAGAGCAACATCGAGAACTCCAAGCACGTTCGTCGTTCTCGGATGAGCGTGACAGCTCGCGTCGCTGCAAGAAGGCTCGTTATAGATGGGAGTTATCATCGCCAGCTGCCGGCTCCCCTGGACTGTCCTTATGATCCGCGCGCGGGAAGAGGCGTCTATATTCACAAGCGGCTGGAATGATGAGTGACACATCGCGCAGGCTTCTGCTTTCTTGTTGACCAGCTTTTCGTCGTCGGGCTTTGTGGAAAACATCACCCGCCCTTCTTTGTTAAAAATCCTGATCCTGCTGATTCCCTGGTTCGCCGAGATAGTTCTCATTACCTCGTAAGCGGCGCTTCGATCGTCTGCCAGCATAGCGTGCCAAGTCGCGCTGGCTATACCCCGTGAGAGCTGGTCCGCACCGGTTATCATTGCCTGCAAGATCTGTCTCTCTTGATTCTTCAAGCTGATATAGCTCGAAACCCCGGAGACGACGATCACGATTATCGTGAGAGACGTGACTATTTGCTGAGATAGTCTTTTGAACATACCTTTGCCGCCTTCCAGTCCCGGTCAACCCGCGAGATTTTCCAAGCTAGAAACGAATGTCGCGAGACCTTTTGCAGCTTATACAACTGCTTTCACATCTGCATTTTGAGGTTCTTAAGCATACCGCCTGGGGGGTGAGAAACGAGCCCGCCTGATTCGTTAAATTATGGACGATTCAGATGAGTTTCAATTCATACCGGGCCGCATATTCCACCTTTTCAATCGGGAGGGGAAGAAGGCTTCGCTCTGGAGGCACGCGACCGTGAGCCGAGGGACTGGCGGATGCTCTCAGCTGTAATCTATATTTGCAGATAATTCTTTGACCCGTCTCTCGAAGAGCCGGAAATAAGAATGATGTTGAATTAATTCACCCGTCGGATTTATATTGTGCGAAAGGAAATCGCAAATGGCAAGAACAGTAAGGTCGAGAAGAACTGAGAGGCAGAGGAAGTCGAAGATTTCCCAGGAAATGCCCTTGAAACCGCTGAATTACAAGATAATCATCGGGGGCGCGCTGCTTATCATCGCGAGCTATGTGCTGCTTGCCACTAATAACACGGTATACGGTTTCATACCCCTCGATGTCGTGCCGATCCTCCTATTCATAGGGTATATTATTGTAGTCCCAATTGGGATCTTGTACAAAGGAAAGAAGAAGCAGGTCAGCCAGGGGCAGCCCGCGTCAAAATAGCTTTCCTTGCCTTAATCCCCGCGGAAGTATTATCCCATCGCTCGAGAGACTCTCAAAGAGTCCCACGAATCAATGTTATTTCGATGTGGTTGTCCGTCCCCTGCCAACACTGTTGGCGTCTTCGGCTACGTAATCCACCGCTAGTGGCATTTTCTTTCTCCTTTTTCCCGACAAAGTCCATGCCATGTCGTGGCTTGTTATAGGATAGTTGTCAATATGCTTGGCTTCCGTTCCCGCCCCCGGAGTCTCAAAATCCGAATCGGGAAGGAGAAGCAGCCATCAAGCCGATAATAGAAAGAAAATACCGTCGAGCGTTTCCAAATGAGGGACGAGCGCTTTGAACTGACGGACAAGCTCTCCGAAACGAGGGACGATTATTTCAAACTTTCATGTAGCCCGTTCGAAAGATGAGCTAATCGATTACAGTCAGCAGACGAGATCACCGGATCTCCGGACACGGGTTCAATGCCGGCCCACGGAAATCTCGTCTCCGGTCGCGGACTGCCTTTCGAACGTGACGAGCTCGGTCATCTCGGGAACAAGCGGCTTCTTCTCGAAATAATTGAATCTCCTCGTCGACCTGTTAGGGAGATACACTTTTCCGATAATCTTGTAGTTCGCTTCCGCAAACATTCGCTGAACTTCAAAAGGATAATCTGCAACCCCTGCTTCTCCGATTTCCTGCGCTACGATGATCGAGACTCTCCCCCCGGTCTTCAATATCCTGTTGGCTTCTCTGAAGACGGTCTTGAACTTCATCTTGAAGTTTGAAAGGGCTACAGACAGATCCTCCGTTCCCGAATAGAATTCGTCCGGCAGATCAACGAAAAGGTAATTGACGGAATCTGATTCGACAGGGACACCTGTAAGGAAGACATTGTTCTGCTTTATCCGGTCGTCGGAGGGTTCATTGTCGAGGAGTTGGTAACGCCGGTCACCGAAATAGGCTATCTTGTCGACGACGTCTCCGAGTGTGCCGCTGCCGGCAAAGGGATCGACGATGAATGCGCCATGATCGGTGTAGTGATAGATGGCGTTTGCGACGATCTGACCGGCGATTCGTCCTTTGTAGCCGGGCTTTCCGAAGCGCGGGTCCGGCACATCGAAATTCCAGACGTTCGAGTTGCGGAGGTCAAAGCCGAACTTAGTCCGCTCCGCTTCACGCTCCGTCAGCACATCTTCGCGAATCTTCTTCCTCAGCTCGGCTATCGTCCACTTGTTCTGAATCGCTTCCTTCTCGTAGTCTTTTCGCCTTTCCTCGTCGCCGATCTTTGTCGCCAGCTCAAAATAGAAGCTCTCGGGAAGCTTCCGTCTTTTCAGGTCCGGATAGTAGGTGAAGTACATCTGGCATTGTTTGAGGAGGCTCGGTTGAAACTTGAAACCGGGATACGAGGTAAGGACTCTATATAGCTCCTCCTCTGATAACTTGTTTGACTTCGCGTACGGCAGGACCTTTTCGACGATAAACCTGCCGACATCCCAGAAGCTGTCGACGGACAGAGAGTTCAATCTCTCGGCTAGCTTTTGCAGTGGATCAGTTTTCATTTTGACTCCGAGTTGATTCCTTTGTGTTCCTTTGCCCAATTTCGAACATAAGCGACTATATCTGAAGTCAACGTGCCCGGCGTAAACAGTTCACCCACACCCATTTCTTTCAAAGCATTGATGTCTTTATCGGGGATTATGCCGCCGCCGAAAAGCAGGACGTCGCCGAGTCCCTTTTCCTTCATGAGGCCCAGAACCTTAGGGAAGATTGTCATGTGGGCGCCGCTCAGAAGGCTGATTCCGATTACATCCGCATCTTCCTGGAGCGCCGCTTCTACGATCATTTCAGGGGTCTGCCGTAAGCCGGTATAGATGACTTCCATACCCGCATCTCTCAAGGCGGCCGCAACTACTTTGGCTCCTCTGTCATGACCGTCGAGTCCTGCCTTCGCGACCAGGATGCGAATCTTCCTTTCCATTACAAACCTTTCGTACTTGTGGAGAGCACTTGTGTTGTAAAAGACGTGTAGACGGGGCTCTTGTCACGGAGTCCTCTGAGGCGCAAATTTATTTTCCTCGCCAGGTGAATCAATTGTTCTCGAATCTTTCGCTGAGAGTCACGGCATACCTTTTCTGCATATAAGATAGCACGCCGGCGCCAATTATGACAGCGAACCAGAGCGTGCAGGCTCGAATTATGAATGTCGCCGCGACAGAGGCTCCTTTCGGAATCTTTGCCAGGAGCAGCAGCCCCGCGAGTGAAGTCTCGGTTGCACCCAGTCCGCCTGGCAAGAATGAAATAGCGCCCAGCACCGTTGAGAAAGCATAAATGAACGCCGCGGACAGGAGCTTGAGGTGAACGCCCAATCCGTCGAGCACAAGCGAGAACCCGATGCATTCGGAAAACCATGCTAAGAGCCCCGACAGAGTCGAGATCAACAGTGTCCTTCCCGTCAGCATCGTGTGGGAACTCTCGTACGCGATCTCAATGGGCTTGATCCACTTTGCGACGAAAGAAATCCTTTCCGAAAATCTGATGATTTTCATGGAGGCGGTGCGGCTCGCTATGACTCCGATTCCGACTATCAGGAGGAGGCCCAGTATGATGATAATCCTCTTCTCGTATCCTATGCTGTAAGCCCCGATCATTGATATAATCAGCAGTGCGAGTACGTCTGTGACTCGCTCGGCAAAGATAATGGGTGCGGACTTGCTGATCGGGACAGAATGGAGCGACTTCAGGAAATACGACTTCACCAGCTCACCCATCTTACCGGGAGTGACTGCCATCGAAAGTGAAGACATGAAGACGCCGAAGCTCTCGGAGCGGGGGAGCTCTATCTTCAGTGCATGCAGATAGAACTGCCACCTTGCGAACCGGATCAGGTAATTGACCAGAGAGAGCCCCAGGATGAGCGGGAGCAGATCGTAGGCGAATATAGCGAATGCGTCCTTGAGATGCTCGGTGTTTGCGTAGAGAGAGAATGCCACGCCGATTAGGGCCGCGATTGCAATGGATATGAAGATTTTCCCGCGAAGCTTCCTAAGCATTTACGAAATTCCTCAGTGCAAGATAAAACTTCGGCAACGGTAGTCCAACCACGTTGTAGAAGTCCCCATTTATCTTTTCCACGAAGAGCGCGCTCAGGTCGTCCTGGATTCCGTAAGCCCCGGCCTTATCCATGGGGGCGCCGGATCGCACATATTCGTCGATTTCCTCGAGATCCAGTTCTCTGAACGTCACGTCGGTTATGCCGCAGTCCTGCACAATCTTCCCGTCAGGGACTCTCATCAGCGTGAACCCCGTGTAAACCTGATGTGTCTTGCCGCTGAGTAGTCTCAGCATACTTTGCGCATCTTGCTCGTCCACCGGCTTGTTCAGTATCTTGCCGTCGAGATAGACGATCGTGTCTGCCGTCGCAACAATCCCTTTCGCAATCTTCTTTGCAGCCTCCCGGGCCTTCTTGCCCGAGAGAGTTATCACGTACTCACGCGGATTATCCGCGAAATGGTTGTCCTCATCGACCTCAATGTCTATCTGAGTGAATTTCATCCCGACCATCTCCAATATTTGACGTCTTCGGGGCGATCTGGATGCGAGGTAAATATGTGGAAGCTTCATCAGTATACTTTCTTTACGACTGTTCCGGGGTAATAGTGGGAGAGAATCTGAAGGTAGCTGTAACCTAGTCTTGACATCCCAAGCGCTCCCCACTGACACATTCCGACGCCGTGGCCGTTCCCCCTTCCTTTTATGATAACCTCTCTGACGCCGCCGCCGAAATTTCGCAGCGTCGTAATCCAGAACATACTGCTCCGCAAAATAGTGCCGTCCTTGCCTTTGAACAGATACCGAGTCCGATCTGCCCGCACATAGTACACATCTCCGTTGTCCATCGTTATGTCGAGTGTGTCTACCCTGTCGGATCGGAAGCGGTCGAGGACCTTGAGGCCGGATACGTCGCCTGTAATGGTCCTCCCTGCGTAGGTCGGGTTCGCGAATGCGAGATTGGCCTTAACAAGCCTGTCGAGCTCGTTGCCGGTGTAAATCGATGTCCAGGAAAACAGAGGCGAACCTATGCAAAAGGGTTGGCCGGTAACAGTGTCCGTGTCCGATATCCCTCTGAGGTACGGCAAGGCCGGCTGACCTTGCCAGACATGCTGAACATTTTCAGTGTGTCCGCCGCATGCAGAGTGGAAGAAGCACCTTGCGGGCTGGCCGTCATACTCGACGATCATACCGCAGGTCAGCGCTACCGCGGAGTCGGTCAGCGGCTGGTATTTTTTCAAACCCGAGTATACCTGGTCGCGCGTATCTGAGTATACGTCGAACTGGCTCGAATCACGTGTAGTCAGCCTGTAGAAAGCGAAATTCCTGGCAGCGATCGCCTGCGCCATGCACGCCTGCAATTCATCCCGGGCAAGATGGTTGACCAATTCGTTGGGCACAACGCCTCGAAGATACGTTTCGAGGGGAACGATATTCAAGAGTCTGAACGTGCCGTTGCTCTCCGGAATTACTTCCATAGAGCCGGGATATGTCTGCGAAGAAAATTTCAGACCGTCGGCAAAAATATCAGAGTCAGCGACGGCGAATGTCGGATGCAATGGCCCGATAGTTATCGGTGAAAAGAACTTCAGCTCCTGGTTCGGAAGACGTGCTTCGGGCGTGCCGTCGGAGGAGAACTCAAAAGACAAGCTGTCGTTCCGGATTTGACTTATTGAAATGTTCTGGTATGTCAGTTTGAAAGACCCTTCGGTGTAAAGAGAGAGGCTTTTCAGGTTTCCTGCCAGGCTGATCTTTATGAGCGGCTGACTTGTGAAAGTGAGAACGGGTCGGGCATAGGAATTCAGCGAGGAGAGGAGAAGGAGAAGCGGAATGAGTAGGTAGAGGAGGGTTCCCTTTCGGGGAATCATCTAAACATTGCTTTGATGCTGCCCCAGGTTCGTCTGGCCACTCCGGAGAGACTCTGGTCAAACGTGTAGACGACTGTGCATTGAGCTGAACCTACGTCGTTGCCCTCGGAATCTTCGGCCACAATCTGATACTTGAACAGCGTACTGGAAGTCGTCTTGTAAATAGCGCGGTCTACGTATTCATAAGTGCTCCCGCTGCCTTTAGCCGCAACCCTGTCCAGCGTGACATACTCTCCGTTGGCCTGAGATGCTTTCTGGATGACGAAATCCCTTACTCCGTCTTCGAAAGATGTGGTCCATTGCAGAGAGATCGACCCCGAGCTCTGATCGGCTGACGCCCTCGCATCCTGAAAGGTCACGGATGAGGTGGGCGAAAATGCCATTATCGCTATGGTGAGAACAGCTACCAGATACTTCATTGACCCTTGAATTTATCCGCAAGCGAATTATAAGTCAAGTCTCGGGCATCTTTTTTGTGGATGAATGTCTACGTGGGGCTTGTCCGGCGGTGTTGAAGTTTGGGGCATGCTTTCCTAACTTATGAAATAATGCTCGAATATTTCGTGGATTTGCTGAAAATTTCGCTGCCAATCCTGTATTTGTTTACCATTTTCCTCTACGGATTGGCCTTCTTCCTGGATGAACAGTTCGGAATCAGGAACAGAACAAGGTTTCTGGTCGCGACCCTGATCGTTCAGGCGGTTTACTTATTCAGCAGGACGCTCTGGACCGGCCATCCGCCGGTTACCTCAGTCTTTGAGATAATGAGTGTCATCTCGTTTACGATCGGCTGTGCATACCTGTTCATTGAGCTAAGGACACGTGTCAGAGACACGGGAATGTTTATTCTTTCCATTGCGTTGCTGTTTGAAGTCGTGTCCGCCGCATTCATAAAAGACGATGTGCACCTGAACCCCGTTCTGAAATCGAGCGTTTTAGGTATTCACGTTTCAAGCGCGATGTTAGGTTACAGTGCGCTTGCCATCTCCGCGGTCTACGGAGGTCTGTATCTGATGATGTATCATGAGATAAGGTCGAGCAAGTTCGGGATCGTTTACAGAAAGCTTCCCGACTTGAAGACTCTCGAGAAGTTGAGCTACGTTTCGATAATTATGGGGTTCGTCTTCCTCACGATCGCAATACTCATCGGGTATATCTGGCTTCCTAAGACGATAGATGACTTTTCCTATTCAGATCCGAAACTGATAATAACGGACATCGTGTGGGTGATCTACTTCGTAGCCCTCGTGTCCCGGAAAGTCATGAGATGGACCGGACGCACGGTGGTAATTCTGGCGGTGGTGGGATTCGTTCTGACTATAGCGTCGATGGTAGTAGTAAATGTGTTCATGCATAGTTTCCATAATTTTCAGTAATTAAATGTTAAAATTAACCGCGGTTTCAATTAACCATAGAACCGCAAACGTTGAAGCACGCGAAAAGATATACTACAATTCCGAAGAAATCCGGGAAATCTCCGAGAAGATAAAAGAGGTAGCCCGCGAGTCGCTGATCGTATCGACCTGCAATCGAACAGAACTGTACTTGATGCCTTCGGCCGCACCGAAGACACACGACAGCTTGTATGGTCTTATTCGCGAGGGAAAAAGGCTGCGCGACGGAGAACTGCAGGTTCAGTATGAAACCTTCGAGGGTTTCGAAGCAATAAGGCACTTATTCTCGGTGGCCACCGGGGCAGACTCACTCATGCTCGGCGATATTCAGGTGCTCGGACAGGTGAAGGAGGCTTACAATACGGGCGTCGAACTGGGAATGGTCGGCACCGTGCTGCACCATGCCTGCCAGATTGCTCTCAAGGTTGGAAAACGGGCTAAGGCGGACACGAGGATTTCCGAAGGCGCGGTCTCGGTGAGTTATGCCGCTGTCGAGCTCGCCGAGAAAATATTCGGCAACCTCAAGGGCAAAACCGCGATGCTCATCGGTGCAGGAGAGACTGCTGAGCTGGCAGCGAAGGACCTGAAGCCGAAGGAGATCGCCCGGCTGTTTGTGGCGAACCGGACCCTGGAGCGGGCTCAAAATCTGATCGAACAGATCGGCATGGGGGAAGCGATCCCGCTGGATCAGATGGGCCAGAAGATTCCTCAGACGGATATCGTCATCTCCAGTGTCGGCGGGTCCGATTATATCTTGACGCGTGACACTGTCGCGCCTGCGATGAAAGGCCGGGAGTCGAAACCGTTGCTCATCATAGACATTGGAGTGCCGCGCAACGTAGATCCTGCCGTCAAGAAAGTAGCCGGCGTCTTCCTTAACGATATCGATTCTCTCAATCTGATCGTTCAGAAAAACATGGAAATGAGGCGGTCCGAGATACCGGCGGTTAGACGGATCATCGATGATGAATTGAATGAGTTTATACGGTGGTACAATTCGCTCGAGCTCGGGCCGACGATAAAAATGCTGCGCGACAAGGTGGAACGCATCAGAGTCGAGGAGGTCAAGCGGCACAAGAACAAGATGAACGGGTCCGATACCGAGATCGTCGAGGAGATAACACGCGCCCTCGTGAACAAGATACTCCACGAACCTCTCACTAATTTGAAGAACTTAGAAAACGGCACTTCGCTCGTCGACAGGGTGAAGCTGATGAAATCGCTCTTCGGGCTGTCCGAAGAGTCAACCGGGAAGAAGAATGAAGAAGATTAGAGTCGGAACCAGAGGGAGTCAGCTTGCCCTCTACCAGGCAAATCTGGTTGCCGATTTCCTTCGCAGCAGCTCAAATGGCATTGAAATAGAGGTCAAGACCATAAAGACGACCGGTGATAAGATCCTCGACTCCCCACTCTCGAAGATCGGCGACAAAGGGCTGTTCACAAAAGAAATTGAAAAGGCGCTTCTCGAAAGAGAGATAGATTGTGCGGTTCACAGCCTGAAGGATTTGCCTACCCAGCTTCCTGCCGGACTGGAAATAATTGCCTGCGGAAGACGAGAGGACGTGAGAGACGCGTTGATAGCCCAGGACGGGATGAAGCTTCTCGAACTTCCGAAGGGAGCCACGGTGGCGACCGGAAGCCTCAGGCGCCGTTCGCAGCTTCTCCATATGAGAAGCGATCTCAACCTGGCAGAGATGCGCGGCAACCTGAACACGCGTCTGCGAAAGCTCAAAGAGGAAGGCTATGCAGGGATGATGCTCGCATATGCCGGGATAAAGCGTCTTGGAATGGCTGATAAGGCCACCGAAATCCTGGAACCGGACAGGATGCTTCCGGCTGTTGGTCAAGGGATCATCGCAGTCGAGGCTCGCGCAGATGACTCGCAATTGAAGGAGATGCTTTCCGGCTTCAACAGCAAGGATTCAGA
The DNA here is from genome assembly GCA_046705025.1 of Candidatus Kryptoniota bacterium. Lineage (GTDB taxonomy): Bacteria > Bacteroidota > Ignavibacteria > Kryptoniales > JAKASW01 > JAKASW01. The sequence continues at coordinate 58,150 of JBJKQU010000167.1, forward strand.
GACGGCAGCACTTGCCGAGCGGGCATTCCTGAGGCTCCTCGAAGGAGGATGCCAGGTGCCGATCGGTGTGCATACGTCTTTAGAAAACAAGCGCCTGACCGGCATGGTTGCCTCGCTTGACGGCGAGACTCTCATCAAAGACTCCGTCCCATTCGATGAACAAGACCCGGACCGGACGGGAACGGAGCTGGGGCGGAGGCTCCTTTCTCTGGGGGCGGATAAGATACTGGATGAAATAAAAGCCGCGTCTGATCCACGGAATTCATCGGACTGAGCCTCCGATGAGAAAGACGTTCGGATCAATATGACGGGCAACCTACACCATCCTTCGAAAAAAACCTTCCGAACCCACAGGCGAATAGTCGTCACACGGACGGAGGAGCAATCTTCATCAATCGCAGCGGAACTCGCAGGACTCGGAGCCGAGGTTCTTGTCGTTCCGACGATCTCGATAGTGCCGGCCGAAGTCTCCGAATCTGAACGGTCGGTCCTGAATCGGTTTAGTGATTATGACTACGCATTCTTCACCTCCGTGAACGCAGTCACTAACTTCTTCCGCTTTTTCAGCCCCGATACGTCGCGTCGGCAAAGACCGGTTATAGTCGCAATCGGGAGCAAGACGCGGTCGGCGGTTCAGGAATTCGGTTTCAATCCGGACATTGTGCCGGAAAAATTCAATGCCGGAGAACTTCTCACTTCATTGACTTCGATCGATCTGCGCGGCAAAAGAGCGCTTGTTCCCAAAGGAAATTTGTCGAGCAGTGAGATTGCGGAATTCGTCAGGACAAGAGGAGGGTCGGCTGATGAGGTGGTTGTGTACATGACCCTGCCGAACGACGGCCTGGACGAGAGCTTAAAGGAAGAAATACGCTCAGGGCGGTTCGACACGATCGTCTTTTTCAGCCCGTCACAGGTTAAGAACTTCCTGAGTATTTTCGGGAAGGCCGTGCTGGAAGGGAAACAGGTCGCCGTTATCGGCCCGACCACGAAGAGGGCGGCCGAGCGGCAAGGCCTCGTTGTCGACATAGTACCCGATAACTCAACTACGGAAGAACTAATTGCGAGTTTGATTGAACATGAAGAAAATTGATAATGACCTGATCATCAGGGTCCTGAGAGGGCAGCCCGTAGAGAGAACTCCGGTCTGGATCATGCGGCAGGCGGGAAGGTATCTGCCGGAGTACATGGCAGTGCGGGCCGATCACGACTTTTTGGAAATGTGCAAAACCCCCGAGCTATCTGCGGAGGTGACCATTCAGCCCGTCGACGTTATAGGCGTGGACGCCGCGATAATTTTTTTGGACATACTTCTTCTTCCGGAGGCGATGGGGATGCACCTCGTGGTCGAGGAGGAAAGAGGCGGCCCGCGGTTTACGAATCCGTTGAAGAACAAGGCCGCTGTCTCGAAGGTCCATGACGCCGACTGCAGACATGATTTGAAGTACGTTGCTGATGCCATAGGAACTGCGGTGGAACGCCTGAACGGCAGGGTTCCGATGATAGGCTTCTGCGGCTCGCCCTGGACATTGCTCGCCTACATGGTGGAGGGGAAAGGCGGCGATTTTGTCCACGCGCGGGCGATGCTTCACGACGATCCGTTAACCGCGCATCAACTCCTCGAGATGCTTGCGAATAATGCGATTTCGTATCTGAAAATGCAGTTCGAAGCCGGTGCCGATTTCGTGCAAATATTCGACACCTGGGCGGGAGTTCTCTCGCCGTCACTCTATGAGGAGTTTTCACTCAGATATATGAAGCAGATCGTCGAAGCGCTGCAACCGGAGATTCCGGTAATTGTGTTTTCGAAGGGTGCCGGTCATTCACTTTCCAAGATAGCCGCCATCGGAGCAGCTGCAGTCGGCATCGACTGGACAGTCCCGATCGATGAAGCAGCAGCGAAGACGCGTGGAGTCGTTCAGGGAAATCTGGACCCGTCTGTTCTATTCGCGCGGCCTGACGTTATTGTAAGACAGGCGGAAAAGGTGTTGAGAAACGGACCGAAGGGGAAGCATATTTTCAACCTCGGCCACGGTATTTCGCCCGGAACACCGGTCGGAAATGTGAAAGCCCTTGTTGATTTTGTCCGAAGCTGGAGAGTAGATTAATTCGATGTTGAGCATGTCACGATTCATGTCCAATTTGTTCTATTCGACTCGTGTTCCAGAAAACGAACCCCGGGCGAGGGGTCTGTGAAATGCAGGAACCTCTTGTTCCTACTGCCGCCGGGAAACATGAGGACTTTTTTTGCCGGCGGATGCGATGTCGGCCGTTTTACGAGATGCCTTAAATTCTGCAGCGAAGGGAAATGAAATGGGTAAGTTTGGTGTCGTGCTTTTCAATCTCGGCGGTCCTCTTTCAAAAGATGACATCGAAGAGTTTCTGTTCAATCTCTTCATGGACCCCTACATTATTGAGATCCCTCTTCGAGGCGCCATAAGGAGGCTGTTTGCCAGGACCGTTGCCAGGCGGCGGGCGGGGAAGACAGCTTTCAACTATGATATAATGGGCGGAAAGTCTCCACAGTACGAGCTGACACTCTGCCAGGCGGCCGCTCTTGAGAAGAAGCTGCGCGAGACTCTCGACGCTAAAGTCTACGTCGGGATGCGGTATTTCAAGCCTTCGATAGAGGAAGCCTACAGGTCGCTTGTTACTGACAATATTGAAAACGTTGTGCTGCTCCCCCTGTACCCGCAATATTCGCGGACGACAACACTTTCGAGTTTCGAGGAGTGGAATCGGGTCAGCGAGAGTCCGAGCGGCAGGATGAAGGTGCTCCAAATCGAGAGCTATCATGATGACCCCTTATACATCGATGCCATTGAAGATCGGATCGACGTTGCCCTCGCAAAGTTTCCCGAAAGCATCAGAGAGAGGGTTCATATTGTTTTCAGCGCTCACGGGATTCCCGAGAGACTGGTCAAGCGCGGTGATCCGTATCAGAAGCAAATCATAGATACCGTCGAGCTCGTCGCCAAACGGTTTCCTAACCTATATTCGCTGTCGTACCAGAGCCGGGTCGGCCCCGTGAAGTGGATAGGTCCGCCGACTCTCGACGAGATCAAAGGCCTCGCCGCCAGGGGTACGAAAGATATACTGGTCGTCCCGATAAGCTTCGTGAGCGAGCATTCCGAAACGCTCTACGAGGTGAATTATCTTTTTAGAAAGGAAGCTGACCGGCTTGGCATCAGGCAGTTCGAGATGATGCCCGCTTTGAATGACTCGCCGAAGTTCATTGAAGCGTTGTCGCAGCTTGTTTTGAGGAAAGTGCAAGAGTTCGGTCAATAACGTACTAGATCAGAGACATTTGTAGAAATGAGAGTTGCAGTAATCGGTGCCGGAATCTCCGGCTTATCCACCGCACATTTCCTGAAGAGAGGCGGCGCTGAAGTCACAGTTTTTGAAAAGAACGGTGTACCGGGCGGTACAATCGGCTCCAGGGTGATGGACGGTTATTTGGTCGAAAATGGACCGAACAGCACATCGGAAACCAATCTTGTAATAGAGGAGCTGTTGTCGGATTTGTCCATCAAAGACGAGATGGTTTACGCCGACGAGAGCTCGAAGTACCGGTTTATCCTTCGAGGCGGGAAGCTGAATGCACTCCCTTCCGGTCCGGGCTCGTTTTTCTCGACGAAGCTCTGGACGCTCGGCGGCAAGCTGCGGCTCTTCGGAGAGCCATTCATGGGGCGCGCCGCTTACGAAGAATCGGTTGCGGATTTCGTGACGCGCCGTCTGGGGAGAGAGTTTCTGGATTATGCGATTAATCCGTTCGTGGCCGGGGTCTATGCCGGCGACCCAACGGAGCTGAGTGTGAGAGCCGCGTTTCCGAAGCTATATGCACTTGAGGAGAAATACGGAGGCTTGATCAAAGGCACGATCAAGGGAGCAAGAGAAAGAAAGAGGCGGCCGGAGAAAGCCAGGATATCATCGAAACTGTTTGCGTTCAAAAGCGGAATGGGAATTCTCCCGACAACCATCTCCAAATCGATGGAGGGATCGGTATTTTACAACACCTCCGTCGAGATCGTAAAATCCGACGGCCAGAGATTTGCGGTAAACTTTTCGAGCAGCGGAAAGCTTGACAGCCGGGTTTTCGACAGCGTGGTTCTTTCAGTGCCCGCTTACGCGGCAGCGGGAATTGTAAGGTCATGGCTCCCGGAGCTTGCGAGCGAGCTCGCCAAGATAAAGTATCCTCCGGTTGCCGTTGCGGTCCTGGGCTACAAGCGTGATCAGATAAAGATCGATTTGAATGGGTTCGGCTTCCTTGTCCCGGAAATCGAGGAGAGAAAAATTCTCGGGACGATATGGAGCTCCAGTATATTTCCGAACCGGGCTCCGGAAGGGTGCGTCGAGTTAACGACCTTCGTGGGCGGCTCCCGGCAGCCCAAGATTGTCTCCCGGACGAATGATGAAATCGCAAAAGTTTCCCACGAAGAGAATGCTGCTATTATGAAAATCGAAGGCGAGCCGGTGTTCCGGGCAGTCATGAAATGGGACAAGGCGATTCCACAATACAACATCGGACATCTGGCTATCATCGACGCCGTCAGACACGTTGAAAGCCTGCATAATGGATTCTATATTTGCAGTAATTACAGGGACGGTATCTCCGTTTCAGACTGCATAGCAAACGGAAAAAAGACTGCGGAAGCAATTTTGACAGGAGTGAAATAATATGATTACAATGACTGAGTATCAGAAAAAGACAGGGTTCCCGACCGTGCGCATGCGCCGGCTGAGGATGACCGAAACTATCCGTGAAATGGTGCGAGAGACGGTGCTGCATCCGTCGGACTTCATCTACCCAATGTTCGTGGTGCCCGGCGAGAACGTGCGGAAGGAGATTTCTTCCATGCCGAACGTGTTTCAACTTTCGATAGATAGCCTGGTTCGTGAATGCGAAGGGGTTCTGAAAGCCGGCGTGAAGTCGATTATCCTTTTCGGTGTGCCTTCTCATAAGGACGAATATGGCTCCGAGGCTTACGATGAGAACGGGATCATCCAGCAAGCCATCCGCGAGCTGAAGAAGCAGCTTCCCGATCTCTTCATTATCACGGATGTGTGTCTTTGCGAATACACATCTCATGGACATTGCGGGGTATTGAAAGAGATCGCGCCCGGACAGGTTGAGATCCTTAACGATGAGACACTGGACCTTCTCGCCAAGGAATCCTTGACACACGTTCAGGCAGGTGCTGACATGGTAGCGCCCAGCGATATGATGGACGGAAGAGTCGCCGCCATCAGAAATCTTCTCGACGAGAACGGATTCGCCAACACACCGATAATGAGCTATGCCGCTAAGTACGGCTCCGGTTTTTACGGACCGTTCAGAGAGGCAGCTGAATCGACACCGCAGTTCGGCGACCGTAAGAGTCATCAGATGGATCCGGCGAACAGCAATGAGGCAGTGCGCGAAGTAGCGCTCGACATCGACGAAGGTGCGGACATCGTCATGGTGAAGCCGGCGCTGGCGTATCTGGATGTGATCTACCGCGTGAAGAGCGAGTTCAAAATGCCGACGGCCGCCTACCAGGTCAGCGGGGAATATGCGATGATCAAGGCAGCGGTGCGGAACGGCTGGCTGGATGAAGAGAGAATCATGATGGAGACGCTTACTGCGATAAAGCGCGCCGGTGCCGATCTGATTCTCACATATTACGCTGTCGATGCGGCGAAGCTGCTTCGAACCAGAATATAGTTCCTGAACGCCAAACTCCGAATGAAGCCGTGTGCCTGCGTCGCTTTACTCCGAGTTCCCGGCAGCTTCGGCTCCTTCAATTACAGGCAGTCTTCATCCGGATCTTTCGCGATCTGGTTTCGGGGCTCCGTCTAGCAAGCCGGACTTTGTTACCGTTATTTTGGGGTAAGCCGCTTCTTGAGGGAATAAAGAGGTTTGGGTTGCTTATTCGCGGAGAATTAGCGATGATATGGTGGTATGAATCCAATACTTCACCGAATCGTCGATTTGGTCCAGAGAGGTGAGGTAAAGATATCAAGTCAAGGCTGCGACGAGCTAGCTGCAGACGGTATACTTATCAGAAACATAATCACAGGACTTGAGGCCGCCATCGTCGTTGAGGAGTATCTCAATTTTCCGAAAGGGCGCGTGGATTAGTCTTGGAGAAAGACGGTCATGGTAATCCAATCCATACAGTCGGGGGGATTCCCAGAAATTTCCCGTCGCCCGCGGTTTTGGTTAAGGGATATCGCCCGAACCCGTCGCAATGGGCTTATGATCTTATAAGGAGGACAGCGAGATGAGCAACAGACCTGGCACTAAATTAGTCCTCAAGGGTAAGTATGTAGCCGAGGTGGACGTGGAATTGATAGAGACGAATGAAGGCTGGTCCCCCTATTTATCAATGGAGGATGCGAACAAGCTTGACGATGTTCGCGAGGCCTTGCACGCTGGGGATTTGCGAAAGGCTTCCCAGAACTCTCGAGTGTACGAACTCATTCCGATTGTTCGGTAGACTTTGCCTGGTTTTCGAAAACTACGTAACGTGTAATGGGCGTGCCACGGATTTTCGTCACCGGGGCCAACGGGCTGATCGGATCAAATCTTTGTCACAAGCTGACCGAGCGTGGTTACGACGTGGTCGGCCTCGTGCGCGGGAAGTCCAACCTGCTCGGACTCGAAGGCTTCAAGGGCAGGCTCGTCCGGGGTGACATCCTTGATGAGGCCGGTCTTACCGTAGCCATGGAAGGCACTGACTACGTGTTTCACACCGCAGGGCTGGTCAGTTTCGACAACCGCAGGCGCGAGGAGCTTCTTCGATTGAATATCGAAGGCGTGCACATTGTTGTCGAGGCAGCATTGAAGGCCGGAGTGAAGAGGCTGGTCCACACAAGTTCTGTAGCGGCGATCGGCATCCCGGAGGAGGGCGATGTGGCCGACGAGAGCGTGGAGTATAACCGCTTCAAGAACAACGTGGCCTACAGCGACAGCAAGCATTTCGGTGAGGTCGAAATAATGAAAGGGGTTGAGCGCGGGCTCGACGCAGTGATCGTGAACCCGGGCTCCATCATCGGAGAGAGAGACGTGTATTTCCATTCCGGGATTCTGCTCAAAGTGCTGAAGGGTATGAAGGTGGTTCCCTACGTCTCGGGCGGGATGTGCGTGGTTGGAGTGGACGACGTGGTCGATGGGGAAATAGCGGCCCTGCAATCCGGGAAGACCGGGGAAAAATACATCCTGGGGAGCGAGAATATCACATTCAAAGAGCTCTTCGGGCAGATTTGCAGTGTTGTCGGCGCACCTGCACCGTCGCTATACGTTCCGGTTTGGATGGCCCGCTCGACGGCGGCTGTTATGGAACTTCTCTCGAGTATCACCGGGAAACCGCCCGTCCTGACAAAGGCACACGTTGTAAGCGCGACGCTGCCTCACTATTTTTCATCTGAGAAGGCCAAACGCGAGCTTGGCTACAAACCGCTTCCCATCATGGATGCGATAAAGAAGGCTTACGAGTGGTATCTTGAAAACGGCCTGATGTAGGATCGGAGCTGGCCAGCCAAGGCTGCTGAGAAACATCTAAGAAGAGGTAGTGATGAAGAAACTCAATACAAAGACAAGCTCGAAGCTCTATTCGGAAGCAAAGAAATATATGCCAGGCGGGGTCAACTCTCCGGTTCGCGCATTCAAATCGGTGGGCGGCGATCCGTTGTTCATCGACAAGGCAAAGGGCCAATACATATATGACGTCGACGGGAACAAGTTTATAGACTACATCGGCTCATGGGGACCTATGATCCTCGGGCACGCGTATCCGGATGTGATTGCGGCGGTGAAGGCAACTGCGGTAAAAGGGACCAGTTTCGGCGCGCCTACTCCGTACGAAGTCGAAATGGCGAAGCTCGTCAGGAAGATGATGCCTTCCGTCGAAGTCGTCCGGATGGTCAACAGCGGAACCGAGGCGACGATGAGCGCGGTCAGAGTCGCACGTGCGTTTACCCGTCGAGAGAAGATAGTGAAGTTCGCCGGTTGTTACCACGGGCATTTCGACAGCTTCCTCATCAGGGCCGGCTCAGGCGCGACGACGTTTGGGCAGCCCGATTCGCCCGGCGTGCCCGGAGCGCTCGCGGCGAAGACTTTAGTTGCCGATTTCAACGACATTGCATCCGTGGAACGTCTCTTCAAAGACAATGAAGGCGAGATTGCCGCTGTGATAGTGGAGCCGGTCGTCGGTAACATGGGCGTAGTCTTACCGGAAGACGGCTTTCTCAACTCTCTCTTGGATCTCGCGCACTCGAGCGGAGCGCTTCTCATACTCGACGAAGTAATGACGGGCTTTCGGCTTTCCCGTGGCGGTGCACAAGAATTGTTCGGAATTAAGCCCGACCTGACGACGTTTGGCAAGATAATCGGTGCCGGACTTCCCGTCGGAGCTTACGGGGGACGGGAAGACATAATGCGGACGGTTTCCCCTGACGGCCCTGTCTACCAGGCAGGAACGCTTTCAGGCAACCCGCTTGCTATGGCCGCGGGACTTGCACAGTTAAAGGTTCTCGACAGGCAAAGGGGCCTGTACAGGCAGCTGGAAAATAACGGGAGGTTACTCGAGTCCGGAGTGAAAAAGAACATCAAGAAACTTGGCCTGAGTTATAGGATCAATCGTGCAGGGTCGATGTTCACATTGTTCTTCACAAATCAGGATGTTCGCGATTTTAAATCGGCACTCACGAGCGACACGATGAAGTTTTCAAAATACTTCAATGAAATGCTGAAGCGGGGGATCTACCTTCCGCCATCGCAGTTCGAGGCAGCGTTTATTTCAACTGCTCACACCGAGCGCGACATAGAGAAAACGATTGCAGCCAACTACGACTCCATGAAAATAGTCGGCTGAGTCTTACCAAAGAAAACACTAAGGGATTTGGAGAATGAATCGGATCAAAGAGTCACTCGTTATCGGTCTAAGCCTGATAGTTGCCGCGGCCGTTTTCGGCATCTTCTTTTATTCCGCACGCTCTTCGCGGCAGACAATCTACGTCGTCGGAGCCGCGACGGGAAGATTTCAATCCGACGTGGTGAAGTGGCGGATTGCCATTAGCAGGTCGGCAACACCGGGCACGGTGGACAAGGCCTACGGCCTTCTCAAGGGAGACCTGCACACCGTTACCGCAGAATTGAGGCAGGCCGGGATCAGTGACAGTGATATAACGATTCAGCCCGTGAATACTCAGCCCGTATACCGCCGCCAGGGGGAAATGGATTACAACCTTACGCAGTTCATAATCGTTATTTCCCACGATATCCCGATCGTCCAGAAACTCGCACTCGACCCGACGACGCTCATCTCGAAGGGGGTAATCGTCCAGTCGTCGGTTCTCGAATACTACTTCTCGAAACTCGCGGACATAAAACAGAAGCTTCTTTCCGATGCCACCAAAGATGCCATCAGAAGAGCGCAGGCTATTGCCGGCAACACGGGTCTGAAAGTGGGCCACCTGGTCTCGGCTAGGGCTGGAGTGTTTCAAATTACGGAGCCTTATTCAACTGAAGTCAGCGGATACGGAATTTACAATACCGCTACAAGAGAAAAAGATATAACGGTAACCGTACACTGTACATTCGAATTGAATTAATCTTAAAGAGTTCAAGGCCGATTCCGAGAGGAAGGGGCAAAGCCGCGAAGAAACCGCTGGAACCACCGCAGGGCAAGTAGTGAGTAAGTAGTAAGTAGCCAGTAAGCAGCGGGTGGAGGCCGGGAGGCTTCCGCCGACAATATGGTGGCACGGTAATATTCTGCACCCAGCCCTGTTGTCCCCTCCGGTGGAGGGGATGGATTGACTCCTTCGACAAGGTCTTGGTTGTCACACGCTTTGTAGAAGTAAACTCATTCACCCGAAAAATCGAGGGTCGAGCCTATGAGAGAATTAATCATAACAGACAAACAGAAGTAACTGGAAGAGAACTACCCTCTACTCATTTTGCCTGCGGGATTTCTTTTGTCTCCTTCGTCCCTCTCGGACCGAGCTTGCGCCTAGTGTATTCGTAAACAGATCATAATCTTCTTCGCTGAGATTCACCGCCAACCTCGGAAGCAACTCCAACAATTCTCCGGCGCTTGCATTCGCCAATTCTTTCGGCTCGAGCTTGTGAAGTCCGCCGCCGTAGACTCGGCCTTCGGAGAGCAGCGACTCTGCAGAAATCTTGTTGAGTGCTTCCCAAATGTTTTTCAGAGAGTTGGGCGCTTCCTTTATGAACCTGTTGAGAGCAGGTTTTGGATAGAGCATCAGGTAAACGTTTGCTACGACTGCTTTGGAACAGTTGAGTATGAACCTGAACGGACTTTCTCTTTGTCCACCGTTCCTTCCCATGTATGTGCAAAGAAACGGAGCGGGGGCCCTGAACTCCTGTGTGTACCATGGAGAACGGTGGCTGCAAATATATGTCTCGTCTGTCTTTCGCTCCACACCGATCTTGTAGTAATCCCACAGGTGTGGGTATCGGTTTTTCACTTCGCTCTCAGGAAGACTGCAGGAAAGTAGAAAGAGTCGTTGATCGATGACGGGATTACCTCTTTCATCCGTTTCGACGATTTCCTGCCTAAGGTAACGCGGACTTGGGAGGATGGGAATCAGGAATTTCTCGGGAAGCCGATGTTCTTTGATTTCTTCAGGGGACAAGATGAAGAAATCATTCGCCCCCGTTGCAAGGCCTCTCTTTATCTCGAACAGATCGCCTAATCTTACCTTCGTTTCTTCCTTAACCGTTGTCCCGCTAAGCGCGGCCCGGTTCCATTTTGCGGTTTCCCTGAGTCGCGAAGCCGGAACGGTCGTGAGAATTTCAGGCTTCGTCAGTGAGCCACCCAACGAGAACTCGACGGTCTGGTTTGCAGGCGGGACAGATTTCCTGAACCAGAGAATGGAAGATGAAACCAGGGCATCGTCGAACTGAACGCTCGCCGCATCGAAACGATGGATACGCAGCAAAGTTACCTTGCTCAGAAGGTATTCCTTTACCGCCGTTCCGTAGTTGACGTCCAGGAATTCGCTGGGAATCAGCCAGCAAGCGTATCCTCCATCTTCAAGCCAGGCATGGGCATACAAAAGGAAGTAGCAGTAGAGTCCCGCAAGGCCGTTTAGTTTTGTCATCGCTGCGGAGGCGACGAGCTTCTGGAGTTTTCCTTTCCGCTCTGTGGACAGATGATGGTGGCGAACATAAGGCGGGTTGCAGATGATTAAGTTCGGCTTGTCCTTTGAGGGTAATTTCGCGTCGAAGAAATCCCCGATTTGCAGATTGAGAGGAGACTCTTTCCAGAACTCGATGGCATGATTTGCATAATGAGGATCGATTTCTATTCCGAAGGCGCTCTCGATTCTCTTTTCAGGAAACGCACCGAGCAATGCGGAGTAGAACGCCCCAGTTCCGAAGGCCGGATCAAGAAAGCGGATTTTAAGATTCTTTGGGAGCTCGCTCTTGACAAGCTTCAACATGTCCGAGGCCAGAGCGGAAGGAGTGGCAAATTGGCCGAGCTTATTCCTCTCTGCGTGGCTCTTCTGTGCATCAAGCCTCTCCTGCGCTCCTACACGGTCTACTTCGAGTATGTGATTCGATGTACTCACACTCTAAAGCCCTAGCTTCTCCAGGTCATCGATCCTGTGCTCCCACACCCAGTCTATGCCTTCGGCGGCTTCGTAACCGAGATACCCGCTGTCAAAATAGCCACAGAGAAAGAGGATGAATTTAACTCCGTTTCCGTAAGTAGAACGCAGCTGCGTAATTTTCGTCGCCTCTTCTTTCCTCCTCTTGTTCGTATTTGTGAAATCACCCGCAGACTTTGCTTCAATCATGACCGGGAGAGATCCTCCCTTCGCATCCTTCGGCATTATTATTACATCGATTGGAATATTGACCTGCCTCTCGCTGTCTGGCTGCCTGACAGGAACATTGAACCGGAAAGAAAACATGCCACGAGGGAAATTGTGTATATCATGGTCGTGATTCGAGCCGGAGTATTTGTATCCGCGTTTCTCAAGCCATGTTTTTATCGAAGCCAGCTGCCGTTTCTCCTGAGCATTCCTGATAATAGGATCCGCAACCGCACCGCAAAGACGATCCGCCACAATTGTGGAAGCGCGGTAGGTCTCCTTATCAGTAGGAGACCTTTTGGAGTTGAGCCACGGGAAAATATCGTCATCTGCCAGCAACCGAATCACATTGCTGATTCTTTTTAGTTCGGACTCAATTTCAGCGGTCTTCATCTTGGGAGGAATTCGATTACGGTCTTCCATATTCTTGACAAGATTTGAGGAAACGGCTGCAAGCCCTATTAGTCTGTCCCGAGCAATTGGCGGTGCTGTGGCCATACGCAGGATAGGAAGGACCGATGGAGCCTGCTTCAAAACGAGCGGTGCAATATCGGTGAGGTTTTTCGTGAGCTTAAGAGCGGATCCAACTTGCCTTGTTGTTGCGACCCTCGTTGTCTTATACGCTTTCGGTGCGAATCGCATGAACCATTTGTTATAGAAGTCAACAGACTTCATTACATCTGATTTCCAGAAATCAGGTTTGTCGGAATTAACTCGCATCAGATCGTCCCTGTGATTTTATAATGCAGGCTTTCAAAATATAGAAGTGGGCGTTCGAAAAATCAAAACACACCGGCCGTGGGCTTCACTGATTCGATCGAGCTTGCCTATCTTCAGATCACTTCCTGTATCCTCTTGAACTCTATTGCCCCTTCCCTCAACAGCTCCACTTTTCCCTGCGTTACATCAATGACGGTTGAAGGGACCCGCGAGGCGAGTTCCCCCGCGTCCACGATTAAATCGACCGAGTTGAGCACTTTCTTGCTTATGACGCCGATGCTGTCCGGGCTCGGATCGCCGGTCAGATTCGCACTCGTCGAGGTAATAGGAATCCGGCATATCGCGAGCAGCTCCCGACAGAATTCGTCGCTCGACAGCCGCAGGCCGATCTTCCCGGAATTGGCGGTCAAAATCGGTGAGACCATCGGCGAGGCTTTGAATACAATGGTAAGGGGACCCGGCCAGAATTTCTTCATCAACGCGGCGGCAAACTCAGGGACTTCCAGAACGAGCTCGTCCATTGCATCCAATCCGGGGATGAGCACAAGTATAGGATTCGATTTCGGCCTCGACTTGACCTGGTAGACTTTTTCTACCGCTCTAGAATCGAGTGCGTTTGCGCCGAGTCCGTATACCGTCTCCGTCGGATAAACAATAACTCCTCCGTTCAATATCGTCTGAGCGGCTTGTGTCACGCTGCTCTCCAATTTGGCGCTCACAACCTTGGCCATTCTATTTCTCCAGAAGCTCCAGACTCCTCTTAACGATCTCTTCAGGTTTGATTTTCAACATGCATTCGAACGTGTCGATAGGACAGCGGTGCCCGCCGTGCAGCGTGCAAGGTCTGCATGCCAGGCCGTTTGTTTCCACGACCACCGACCTTTCATGGTATGGGAAGAAACCGAATTCTTTAACGGTCGGACCGAAAATGGCAACTGTCGGTACGTTAAACGCAGAGGCGATGTGAATCGGGGCGGAATCGTTAGCTATCAGCAATGAGGCCCGCCTTATGATCTCGGCCGACGTCATCACCGGAAATTTCCCTACAGCGGAGACAACGCCACGGCCGATTCCGCCGAAATGTTCGACCAAACCAACGTCTTTCTCTCCACCAATGAGTATAACACCGGCAAACTTCTTGAGCAATCTACCCGCAACCTCCGACATCATCTCTACCGGATACCGTTTCGTCTCCCAAACGGTACCCGGGGCGATGACGGCGTAGGGCGGAGATATTCTGTTCTCGGCGAGAAAGACATCAATCGCCCTCCTGTCTTCATCTCCCGGGAAGAGTCTCGGCACCTCTCCGGCCGCATTGATTCCGAGCGGCGAAAGAAGTGAAAGATTGCGCTCGACATCATGAATGCCGAGCTTCCAGGGCACCAGATCTGTGAAAAATACCCTCAAAGCAGAATTATCGAATCCCACCCTTACTTCGGCACCCGTCCAGAGCGACAGCAGCCCGCTTCGAAGTGAGCGGTGCGGGCAGAGGACGACATCGTAATTCCTCCTGCGAAGCCCCTTCGCGAATGCTATTAGAGAAGCGACGGATTTCTGTTTCCCCCGCTTGTCGAAGACCAGCAGTTCCGAGACATCCGGGTGGCTTCTCAGGATGTCAGCCGTGTCGGGGATCGCCACGAAATCGATTTCGGACTCGGGCCTGGTCTCTTTCAACACCTGCACCAGGGGAAGAGTAAGTATAACGTCTCCAAGGAATGCGGTTTGGATAACGAGAACCCGCTTCATTTTCCTCTTACCTGACGGAGAGCCTCGTGGAATGCGGGAACATGCTTGAAACGTCTGTGAAACCACAGCCAGTTCTCGGGGTACTTCCTTATATAACTCTCGAGCAGGCTGACGTGTCGTTGAGTCAATTCCCTGACGCTCTCTTCCGATTCATCCGTAAGATCGCTGTAGTCCACTCTTTGGAGGTCAACGCGGTACGACCCGTCTCCATTCCTTATCATGAACCCGACTTGTACCGCAGCTCCGGTTCTGAGTGCAAATGACGCGGGCCCCTGGAAGGTCGGCACGTCGATGCCGAAGAACTTCGCGGTCGGACTCTCCTTCGCCGGACTCTGGTCGGCAAGAAGCGCGAGTATACCGTTAGAGGTAAGCTGGCTGAGAGCCGCGCGTATGGATTTGTCCATGGGAACCGTTTCGTTGCCGAGATGGGCTCTGTACCTTTCGGCAACCCTGTCCACGGTTTCATTGTGAAAGGGATGAACTATGATGAGGAGGTTTTTCGGCGAAAGCGTTCCTACGGTAAGCGCAATCAACTCCCAATTTGAAAAGTGTCCGCTTATCATCACCAGCCCCTTCCCCCTTTCCAAGTCCGATTCGATGAGCCGGTACATGTCGCCGGAGAAATCCACGAACTCCCTCAGGCTTTCCCTCGTGAATTTCGGAAAGCACAGGAACTCGAACAGAACAGTTACGACATTTACGTACGAGCCTTCGAGAATCTTCTCAATCTCCTCGTCGGTCTTTTCGGGAAAACAGAGGCGCAGGTTGGTCCGCGCAACGTCTCCCCGCACGGGAAGATGCTTGTATGCAAACCGCCCCGAGGATGCAGCCATCCTTTGCACGCGGCGTATCGAAAAACGTCTGAGGAAGAAACCGACCAGTCTTAGCAAGCCGGATTGCAGGTGATCAGCGGCTCTCATATCCGCTCATTTTATTTTGAAGCCGAACACATTGGCGTTATCGGTGCACACCGCCAGGTAGTGTTCATATATTGCGGGTGCCGTCCGAACACGCCCGTCGAGATAGATCTTTTGTACCACTTTCCCGTCGCTCTTGTCGACAACAAACAAATCCCGGTCAAGACTGCCGAAGATGACCTGAGACTTCGTCTGTGCCGCCGAAGTGATTATCGGGGCGCCCGTCTCCACTTTCCACAAAACCGACCCGTTCCGGAGACTCAAGGCATAGAAGTATCCGTCATTACAGCCGAAATACACCTTCTTTGCGTCGGAGATCGGCATGGACAGAATCCTTTGATCGGTTGAATACTCGAACGCGAGAGTGCCATCCATCCGCAGCGCCATGAACTTGCCTTTGTTGTCCCCGACAAATATCAAGCTGTCGTTCATAGACGCAGAACACCAAACCATCGCCCCGGCCTTGTACTTCCACACCTCCTTTCCGGTAACGGAACTTATCGCATAGACGTAGCCGTCTTCGCATCCGAAGACGCAGAGACTGTCGTTAACTGCAGGCGATACCCTGACAGGCGCGGGAAACTCCTTGTGGAAGACTTCCCTTCCGCTTTTCAGATAGTATTTGTAGATCTCTCCCGTGACCGTCGGAACATAGAGCGCGGTATCCAGGAGTGCGGGCGGAGCTTCAACATCCGGTATGCGTTTCGTCCAGACTGTCTTCCCCGTCAAAAGGTTGTATGCAAACAAGTTTTCTTTCGATTGAGAAGAGGCTACGATCATGAGACTGCCGGAGACGAGCGGAGAAGAAAAGATAGCTCCTCCAAAGCTCTTCGACGCCATCTCCTTTCCGTTTCTCGAGTTCAGCAAATAGACATCGCCCTTCAATGTTCCCACGAAAACAGTCCCATCCGCAATCGTCGGGGAAAACGTCCCGAATCCCGCATCGACGCCGTGCTTCCACAGCAGTTCTATTCCGGTCGAAGCCGAATTGGTCATCGACGTGTGGATAGAATTCCCTCCGAACATCGGCCAGTTAGCCGGAGACTCGCTGACGGGTTTCGATAGCCGCAGGGTTCCGCATGACGCGACCAATAAAGACAGCAGCAATATGGCAGCGCGAGCGGTCCTCAAGACGCCTCGCCATGCGTTACCCGTCTTTGCGTGGAGCGGCATATCGCAAAGACCCCGGCAGGTTTATTCATGATGTGACTCTCTCTGTCTGTCTCTGAGTGAAACGAGCCGAAACCAATCCTACTATGATCGTCGTCAAGGAGCCTATCATCGTATACCACGTCCACGCAATCGGGGTAAAGAAGAAGACGTAGACGAGTATCGCCAGGCCCGCAGAGAAGCCGATGATCGCGTCCTTCTGCTGCGGCTTCTTGAACAGTACGCCCAGTAAAAATGTTCCGAGAAGTCCGCCGTATGTAACCGAAGCGATCGACAGCGCAACGACGATCACCGATTGGTTGGATCGTATAAAGATGAAAGCCGTTCCGACAAGTATTATCGTCCACATGATGCTGAACAATTTGGATAGTTTCAGGTCTTTCGCGTCGCTGTCCGTGTGTTTGCCGAAATACGGCTTGTAAAGATCAATCAGCGTTGAAGAAGCAAGCGAGTTGATCGAACCGCTCAGCGAGCCCATCGCGCTGGCAAGCAATCCGGCGACGATAATTCCGCTCACTCCGCTCGGCAGCTGTTCGACTATGAATTTCGGAAAGATCTGGTCTCCATCTTTGAAAGGATACGCGTGGTAGAAAGCGTAGAGCACAACGCCGATTATCAGGAAGAACAGGAATTGAAGCGCGACGAAAAAGCCGCTTGCGATGACCGCCTTCTGGCTGCTCTTCAGGGAATCTGTAGCAAGCAGACGCTGGACAATCAGCTGATCGGTGCCGTGCGATGCCATAGACAGGAACGCGCCGCCCAGCACACTGGCTACGAATGTGTAGTCTACGGTGAAGAAATGACCGAAGCCTCCCGTGAATCCCCAGTGTATGAATTGAAACTTGCTCTTAGCCGCCGCCATAGACACTACGGTTCCCCAGCCGCCGGGGATGTGCACCAGCATAATATAGAGCGCTATCGCCGCCCCGCCGATATAGATGAACATCTGGATGACGTCTGTCCAGATTACCGCCTTTATTCCGCCGATGTAAGTATAGATGAACGTAAATAAGGTAATCACGATGATTGCAATCGCGTAGACGTAGACAACCGGATAACCGCTGAATATCTTATACCCCTGAAAAATGATGGCAAGGGGAATTGCGGTGGTAAAGAGCCTGACTCCGGTAGCAAGAGTCCTTGTGATGAGAAATACGATCGAAGCATAGTTGCGTGTTTTTTCACCGAAGCGGGTCTTCAGAAGTTCGTAGGCAGTGACGAGCTCCCCGCGATAGTATGGCGGCAGGAACAGTATTGCGATGGTTATTCGGCCCAGTATGTAGCCGAGCGCTATCTGCAGGAAATTAAGGTTTGTCAGATAAGCGAGCCCGGGGATCGAAATGAAGGTTATCGCGCTCGTCTCGGTTGCAACCACGGCGAAAGAGACGACGAGCCACGGAATTTTTCTGCCGCCGACAAAATAATCTTTGGTGCTGGTTTGTTTGCCCCCTGTCAGAACGCCGAATACAGCGACCCCGACCAAGTAGACTATTACAATGATATAATCGATAGTTGTGAATCCCATCTGTTCTCCAGGAAATAGTTGCGGATTTTTACTTTACAGCCTCCGGCGAGACGTGAATCGTGAAGACCTTTTCGAGTTGGGTGACCCTGAAAAGGTTGCGAACATCGGGATTCGGGACAATCAAGTGTACCTCCCCCTTTAGCTCGCGCATCATCCTTTCTGATACAAGGAGCGCACTCAGTCCGGATGAATCACACGACCTTACCGAGCTCATGTCGACCACCAGTTTCTTCAACGGCGGTCTGCAAAGCACAAGGAACTCCGCCTTGAGCTGCGGCGATGTCCGAGTGTCAAGTTTTTCGATGTTGAGTCTCAGCACCGCGTGCCCCTTATGACTCTCTGTTTCGAATAGTTTCTTTTTCATTTTTCCTTAAACATTTTTATAGCGTTTGCCAGGCTCTCATATGCCTTCTTCATGTCGCCGCCTTCCGGGAGCTTGATCTGCAAATCGTAGAAATGGTCGCAGTTGGCCTTCGAGAACCCGACGGACATCTTGGCACCCGACTTGCGGCAGAGATAAGACATGAAGACGTCATCGGAGAAGCCCATGTCCAGGGCAATGTCGAATTTCTCATGACGCAGCCTGTGGATGATTTCGTGCGACGGTAGTCTCAGCCAGTTCTCATCGGCCCGCGAAACGGCCACTACTTCGCTCCGGTATGTCGCCAGTTCACGGAGGCTGTCCGTTATTACCAGAACGGCCCGCCGGAAATACCTCGTCAGACTTTCAACGGTTGAGCGGGCAAGGTAAAACTCCATGCTCATCCTGGGCATCAGGAAGACAGCAGTCTCGGATGTCTTTATCGCGTCATTGAAATTTATCAGCTTGGTAAGAGGTCTTGTCCTGCTGGCCGCATACCTGAGTGCAATCTGGTTTCTAATATTCATCACTTTTTTCTGCCGACAAGTTTGAGGAACTCGTCTTCGGTTAAGATCCTGATGTTCAGAGCCTGGGCGCGGGCGTATTTGGAACCCGGATTATCCCCTGCTACAACGTAGCTGGTGTTTCTGCTGACGCTTTCCGTGGCTTTTCCGCCAAGCAATACGATTATTTCTTTTGCCTCGTCTCTGGTTAATTTCGACAGACTCCCCGTCAAAACAAATGTCTGTCCGGACAGCTTCCCTTCCTTCTTCTTCACCTCTTCTTCGAACCGCAGCCCGGACGAGCGCAGCCGTTCTATCAGTTCGCGACTTTTCCTGTCGTTGAAAAAGTGATGTATGCTCTGCGCTATTGTGGGCCCGATGTCGGGGACGAACTGCAGATCGTCAAGGGAAGCATTCATCAACCTGTCCATCGATTCGAAATGCTCCGCCAGAAGCTGGGCAGTTCTTTCGCCGACGTGCCGGACGCCTATCCCGTAGAGAAGCTTGCTGAACGGCCTGGATTTGCTTTTTTCGATGGCGTTCATGAGGTTACTGATGCTCTTCTTTCCCCACCGTTCCAGTTCTTCAAGCTCGCCCGTGTGTTTGTGAAGCTCGTAAATGTCGGCAACGCTCCCCATCAGTCCTCTCGCGACGAGCTGATCGACCACCGACTCGCCCATCCCTTCAATATCCATTGCCCGCCTGGAAGCGAAATGTTCTATTCGCCCGCGAACCTGAGCCGGACATTCATAGTTTTCACAGTAGTAAGCGGCTTCGCCATCGAGCCTGTAAATTGGTTCCCCGCAAACCGGGCACTTGTGCGGAAACTTGAACGGCTTTGTGCCGGCAGGCCTTTTCTCGGAGACAAAGCCTACGATGGCCGGTATAACATCACCGCTCTTTTCGACGATCACGGTGTCGTCCACCCTGACATTCTTTTCGCGAATATAGTCTTCATTGTGTAATGTAGCACGGCTGATGGTCGAACCCGCCAGAAACACCGGATCGAGCTCTGCCACCGGAGTGACGGTCCCCAGCCTTCCGACCTGAAGAGTGATTCCTTTCAGCAGCGTCTGTGCCTGACGCGCTGCAAACTTGTAGGCAATCGCCCAGCGGGGACTCCTGGCAACCGTGCCGAGGTCCTCCTGCTGCCGGAGTGAATTTACCTTCACGACGTTCCCGTCTATCTCGTAAGGGAGGCTGTCCCGCTCCTTTTCCCAGTGACGTGCGTTTTCGATAACTTCATCGATATTCATGCAGAGCCGTATCTGCTGACTTACCGGCAGCCCGAGTTTCTTCAGGATCTGCAGGTTCTCCCACTGTGAACTCAAGTTCGCTTCGCTCGATAGAAGATAGTACGAGACAAATCTCAGAGGCCTTTTGGCGACTTCCCGCGGATCCTGAAGTTTCAGGGTTCCCGCCGTAGCGTTCCTCGCATTGGCAAATGTCTTTTCTCCCGATTCCTCACGCTCTCTGTTCATTTTCTGAAACCCGTCCCGGTTCATGTATACCTCACCGCGCACCTCGATATTCGAGAATCCGGATGTCTCACCGTTCAACGAAAGGTGTAGGGGTATCATGCGGATGGTCTTCACATTCGCCGTTATGTCGTCACCGGTCTCGCCGTCCCCTCGCGTCGCTGCAAGGGACAACGCCCCCTTCTCGTACACAAGGCGGAGCGCGACGCCGTCGAACTTCAGCTCCGAGACGTACTCATACCCCTGCCCGGGGAGAAGCGTCCTGACCCGCTTGTCGAAATCGCGGAGCTCGTCTTCGCTGTAAGTATTGGAGAGGCTCAACATAGGAACCGGGTGGCGGACTTGGCGGAATACTTTTGTCGGCTGCCCGCCGACTCGCTGCGTAGGAGAATCCGGCGTCACGAGTTCGGGGTGCCTCGACTCGAGCTCGACAAGTTTCTCCATCAACTTGTCGTATTCAAAATCACTGATTATGGGGTCGGCAAGGACATAGTATCGATAGTCGTGACCACGAATCCTCTTGCGAAGCTTCTCGATCTCCGACTGGGTATCCCTCACAGCCATGGCGGGCGCTTTGCTCACTTCTTGAGGGTACCGTCTTTATAAATCGTGAGGTTACGTATTACAACACCAGGTTTGCCGAGCGGGGGATATTCATGCCCGTTCAGTGAAAGTGTCAGCCCGCCCGCGTTTCCTATCGTCATCGTAAACTTCTTTTTCCCCCAGAAATCGAGTTTAGTCCCCGGCTTCATCAACAGATCGTATGTTCTGCCGTCGTCAATGACAAGGTTTACCCAAACCGTGTCGCTGGCACTTAAATCCAGTTTGGCACTGTCGAGTTTCGCAGCCACCGGCGCTCGGTCCGAAGCCCGGAAGTTCCGCCGGTCAACCTCCTGCATGTGCCTGCTCCCGTTCAGGTTGATCGGCTCCTTTTTGGTCGGGGAGAACGCGAGGTATGAAAGCACGATCAGCACAACCAGGCCCAACGCAGCGGCTGCAATTTTCTGAGGTCCGGTCAGGTTGATTGACCTGGGAGTTTCCTTCTTTGCGGTTTCAGTCTCTGTCTTTTCTTTTTCGGAACTGAGCGATTCGAGATGTAGATCGAATCGTTTGATTGTCTCATCAGGATCCAGACCTACAGCAATCGAATAGTCCCTTATGAACGCCCGGATGTACGTCTTCGGGAGAATATCGAAATTTCCGGCTTCAATCGCTTCAAGGAATTTCAAGCTAATCCTAGTCTGTACCGCTACTTCGGATAACTTGATTTTCCTTTCCTCACGCTGCCTCTTGAGATGTTCAGAAAAGTTTTCCATCAGATAACGCGTTTTTCAGGTGATATTTTGAATCTAATTAACTTAGATAACTATAACAACGTTCCAACCCAATAAGATTTGCGGCCTTACCCGCCCCGACACGCCAATGGCCCCTCTGAACGGGACTTGACATTTTGAAAGGCGTTTCAAATATTTAGTAGAAATACATCTACCATCTAATGGAGGAGAGGATGGAAGCACTTACAGAACGTCAGGCCCGGGTCTTGAATTTCATTCAGGACCATTACAAGAAATTCGGTTATCCCCCTACAATACGGGAAATCGCCGGACACATCGGTGTGAAATGGAACCACGGTGTCGAGCGCCACTTGCAGGCTCTGGAAAGGAAGGGGTATCTAAAACGTTCACCTGACAAGAGTCGAGGCCTTCAGCTGGCATACAGCTCAACAGGCACCGAAGTACCGCTCGTGGGAAGAATTACCGCAGGCAAGCCGGTACTCGCGGTAGAGAACATCGAAGACAGAATAGTCCTGGATCCCGCGTTCGTGAGAGGTGAGAGCAACTTCCTATTGATGGTGGAAGGCTTCAGCATGAAGAATGCAGGAATACTCGATGGCGACCTCGTCCTGGTGAGACAGCAGGCAACGGCAGAGAATGGCGAGATCGTTGCCGCGCTTATCGACAACGAAACGGCAACCGTGAAGAGATTCCGGCGGGAGGGTGAAAGGATCATTCTCGAACCGGAGAACCCGGACTTTGAACCGATCGTCTCCGACTCTTCATCCGTGAAAATAATCGGCAGGGTGATGGCAGTGTTAAGACTGCTCGACAATCAGCTTACAGTTAAGAAGCTCCGGTGACACTCTTGTCCGGAATCGAGGGGTTCGTGGAAGACCGGAATATTGGAATAATCGAAATATTGGAATAGCAGGATTCAGAGGTGATGGACAAAGACCGGTACCCTACGATAATGCACATCGACATCGACGCGTTCTTCGCGTCCGTAGAAGAGGCGCTGTATCCTGCGTTGCGGGGGAAGCCTGTAATCGTCGGCGGGCTGCCGAACGACCGCGGAGTCGTGTCTTGTCCGAACTATGAGGCACGGAGGCTGGGGGTCAGAACCGCCATGCCTCTTTCAAGAGCATACAGACTTGCTCCAAATGCGATCTTCGTTAGAGGGAATTACAGGAGCTATGAAAAGTATTCCAGAAGGTTCATGGAGATTCTCCATGACTTCTCTCCCGCCGTTCAGGCAGTAAGTCTGGACGAGGCTTTTCTCGATGCAAATGGATGCCTGCACTTCTGGAACGGCGACCCGCGTGAGATGGCTGCCGCGATTAAACGGGCGATCTTTGAGGAGCTGAAGATCACCGTCTCCATAGGAATCGCTTCGAACAAGCTCTGCGCCAAAGTTGCAACCGACTACTCAAAACAAATCGCGAGAGAGTACGCCGGAGGGGCGGTGCTGCCTCCGAACGGGCTGTTTATGGTAGACATCGGAAAGGAGAAAGAATTTCTGGCACCTCTTCCGGTTTCTGCGCTGCCGGGAATCGGCAAAAGGACTACCGAGGCTCTCTTGAACCTTGGGCTGGAGACCGTTCGAAAGCTCTCATATGCAAATGTGGACATTTTGAAAAAGATCTTCGGAGTAGCAGGAGAGCATCTGCACAGCGCGGCTAACGGCTCAGGTGACGATCAGTTGGTGATTGAGGCCGGCGGCGCGAAGTCGGTTTCTCGCAGCACAACCTTCGGTCAGGACTCAAACGATCAGGGGTTCATTTCGTCCGTGATTTTCTACCTGTCGGAAAAGGTCGCGCGTGCTCTTCGGGAAGAGGGGATGGCAGCATCGACGGTTATTCTTAAGCTGCGTTATTCCGACGGCGCTCCCCTGCACGGATACAGGACGGCGAGTGCCCGCTCAGACCGCCGATTCGTGACCTATCAAAGGAATCGCACACTCGATCGGCCGAGCGATTCCGAGCTCGACATAGCGGCGACCGCTTTCTCTCTCTTTAAGAGTCTATGGCTTCAAGGGGTGAAAGTCCGCTTGGTCGGCGTTGGGGTTACAAACATCGCAAAGAAGGGCGGCCAGCTTGAGCTTTTTTCGACGTCAAAGGCAAGGCAGACAAGCCTTCTGGAGGGCATGGACAGAATTCGAAAGAAGTTCGGCCACGGCTCGATTTACTTCGGGATAACGGATAACCTGGAGCGAGGGGCAGACGGTGGACTGTACCGACATAGAGAAACGGGCTCACAGCCGGAGCTGATGGCGAGAGATGAGGGCGATTCGCTCGCGGCCGGTACCCTTTGAGCACGCTTTCTTTAACGGCTATCTTGATTGATTCGGACACAATGGAAATATTGAAGTAAATGGAAGGCTTTCGCAAAAGTGATAAAGGGTCGCCCGCCTTCAAGAGGCCGGTGCCGACTTTAAGGCGCATCATGACTGTCTTGCGGCGCGTCCTCGTCAGCTCATCGCTGTTCGGTTCGCTACTCTTTCTGACATCATTCCAGTCCGTTCCTTCTCTCGTGGCGGAGTTCAGCTTCGGAAATTTCCAGGATCCTAAGGGAATCAGTATCGATCCGATGGGGTCGATATATGTCGCCGATACGGGGGCCGACCTGCTGTTAAGATTCAACGCATCCGGCGACTCGACGGGCGAGGTGGGAGGATACGGCTGGGGAGATTTCCAATTCGACATGCCCTTCGACGTGTGTGCGACAAACGGCGTGGAAATCTACGTTGCTGACTACAACAACAATCGTATCGAGAAGTTCGACCGCACTCTCGCGAACGTCGCGACGCTTTCCACTGATCAGTCTAACGACGAATCAAAGCGCTTCGGCTACCCGTCGGGGGTGGCCGTTTCGAGATTGGGCGACCTGTTCATTTGCGACGACGAAAACGTGAGAATAGTCAAAGTGAATACTTTCTCCACTGTAGAGCGCACGTTCGGCGGTTACGGCCAAGGGGCGGGAAGCCTCACAATGCCGCGACAGGTTGCAATCGGCCCGCAGGACGGCGTTTATGTTTCCGACAAAGGAAGAATCGCGGTTTACGACAACTTTGGAAATTACCTGAGATCGATAGGTGTCGGGGTACTCAGTGATCCGACCGGGATAGGAATTTATGGCAACGAGATCGGCGTATGCGATCCGGACACCCTCTTCTTCTTCAAGCTTGACGGGACGTTGATTGCGAGATTTTCGACCACAGATGTGCTCGGTGCAAAGATCGATCACTTCAACGATGTGGCCATGAGCGGGAACAGAGTGTACATTCTGACCGACAAGAATGTCGTCGTGGCCAAATCGAATTTTTGATAAATCGGTGAAAATTATTTATCCTGTTGTATTCGAGGGCTATCGTTCTGGACAACTCTAAGGAGATAAAGATGCGCCGTTATGTCATAGTTGCCGCACTCACACTCTTCATCGGCCTGTCGCAGTTGTTTGCACAATCGGCGGGCAAGGACGTGTCAAAAACTGTTGAGAATTTCTTCCCTGAAAACTCATTCCAGGATGCATTCGTGTCGCCGGACTCTACGGTTCACGTGACGCTCCGTTACTATCCCGTCATTATGGATGCGATGTACTTTTACACCAAGTCAGGCTGCGCAGTGGCGCATGAGCTCTACCGGACGGTCCTCCAAACCGTACCGGAAGTTTTCAAAGCGGTCCAGGGATCACAGGAAGTGGAGATCAGATGCATCCAGGTACCGGATGATGCGGCAGGCGGACCGACCGTAACCCGATGCTGGTTTTCGGTAAACAGAAACTCACTCGAGAGCGAATCGTTTAAGAACGCGCTCGCAATTCTACCTCGCCTCAACAAGACCTGCGAGGGTCAGAATGAGATACTGAAGGCGTTCAGCGGCTATTACCTCGACGGACAGACGCAGCGAGACTTGATGCAGTAGGCCCGCAAGCGGGAACTATAAAACTTCCGGATTGACTATGGCCGGCGGCCTCTCGCCTTTCAATACAGCAATAGCGTTCAGGGCAGCCAGTTCGGACATCCTTGACCGCGTCTCGAAAGTCGCGCTTCCAAGATGCGGGGCGAGGACAACGTTGTCGAGCTTCAGGAATTCCCTCCTCACGTCGGGTTCCTTCACGTAAACATCAAGCCCGGCCCCGGCAATCTTCCTATTCCTCAGCGCCGTGATCAGTGCCGGCTCGTCGACAACCTCGCCTCGTGAGGTGTTGATGAGGATGCCCGTCTGCTTCATCAACCCTATCTCTTTCCTTCCGATCATCCCTTCCGTTTCAGCACTCAGGGGAACGTTCACGCTGATGAAATCCGATTCCTTGAGCAGAGTCTTTAGGCTGACGGCCCGTCCTCCCAGACTCTCTATCTTCTTGTTCCGCTTGTGCGAAAAATACAGGATTCTCATCCCGAAGCCCGACGAGCGCCTGGCGACCGCCGTCCCGATCCGCCCCGCCCCGACTATTCCTATCGTCTTGCCGGAAACGTCATGGCCGAGCATGAGCATCGGTGTCCACCCCTTGAATTTTCCCGCCCTGACAAGCCTGTCGCCTTCCGCTATTCGACGGGCCGCAGCCAGAAGAAGTCCAAATACCATGTCAGCCGTTGCATCCGTCAGGACACCCGGCGTATTTGTAACGGCAATCCCCTTCTTGGTCGCCGCAGCCACGTCTACGTTGTTGTAGCCCACCGCGAAATTGGAGATGACCTTGACCCCGTCGAGCCTGGAAATGACGCGCGCATCGAACTTGTTTCCCAGCATCGCAACGACGCCGGAAGCGCCTTTCAGCCTTCGCAGCAGCTCCGCCTGTGAAAAGTCGCGATCCTCCTTGTTCATTTCCACCAGAAAATGTTTTCTGAGGAGTCTAAGGCCGGCTTCAGGGATCTGCCGCGTGACAAGGATTTTCGGATGTTTCTTCGATGATCGCATTCTTTTGCTTTCTCTCAAAATACGGAAAACTCGAGCCGCATATTTGCCCGGATCTCATTCGTGAATCTCAGTGGTCAGGAATACAGCCGTCTTTTTTTCTTACACTGGGGTTCCTCCGCCTGAGGGAATGTCCTGTTGGTGTGGAAAAGAGCCCTCTCTTTCTCCTCCGCGGGTCACGGTTCCTTCAAGCGTCATGCTGAATCCGCAACTACAAGGAAGAATCTACCTGACTAGGCTGCCGCTGTCGATGTCTGAAGCGGTCGTCAATACGGTCAAATCGCCGTTTTCAGTCGATGCGGCGAGAAGCATTCCGTTGGATTCAAGTCCCATCAGCTTTGCAGGCGCGAGGTTGGCAACGACAATGATGTTCTTACCGGTAAGGTCTTCCGGTTTGTAGTGTTTCGATATGCCTGCGACAATCTGTCGTTTCTCTTCGCCTATTTGCACTTCAAGCCGCAGCAATTTCTCGGATTTCGGGACCTTCGCGCAGCTCAGCACCTTACCCACACGGAGATCTACTTTTCGAAAATCGTCTATTGAAATCTGCGGCTTTATCGGAGGAGTCTCTGTTTTCTTAACCGTCTCCGCCTGCGGGTTATCGCTCGCCGTCTTGCGTATTTCCTCCTCGATGACCGAATCCTCTATCTTGTTAAACAGTATTTTCAGTCCGCCGATCTGCACGCCGGTCTCGACACGCATTTCAGATGCAGTGTCCCAGCCTGCTGAAGCAGCCGTCCCGTCAAGCTTCAGCATTTTCCAGATTTCCTCCGACGTGTAGGGGAGAACGGGCGAAAGCAGAACCGCGAGCGACCTGGTCAGCTGCGCGCAGATGTTAATCGTAGTTGCACACTGGTCAGGGTCTTCCTTCCGCGTGCGCCACGGCTCGGAATCGTTGAAGTACTTATTAGCGGTACGGGCAAGCGACATCGCTTCCACTACGCCGTCGCGAAACCTGAAGTCGGCAAACAGGCTCCCCACGCTCTCCGGCGCCTTCTTCATCCGGTCAATGGCCCACTCGTCCAGCTTCCCCGTCTTGGCCCGGCCGGGGACTTTTCCATCGTAATACCGCAGGATAAACTGGAGCGTCCGGTTAACGAAATTCCCGAGCGTGTCGGCCAGCTCGTTATTCACGCGGGCCTGAAAGTCCTTCCAGTAAAAATCGCTGTCTCTCGATTCGGGCAAGCTAAGTGCGAGCGAGTAACGGAGTGTGTCGGGCGGGAAGACTTCGATGAAATCTTTCAAGTCTATTCCCCAACCCCTGCTCTTGGAAAACTTCTTGCCCTCGAAATTCAGAAACTCATTCGCCGGAACGGCATCGGGAAGTATGTAACGCGACTTCCCTCCCATGTTCCACGCCATGAGTATAGCCGGGAAGATCAGTGTGTGAAATACGATGTTGTCTTTGCCGATAAATGCAATGTAGCGCGTCGCCTCATCCTGCCAATACTCCTTCCAGAGATCAGGGGTCTCCCTTTTCTGCGAGAGTTCCTTCGTCGATGAGATATAGCCGAGCACCGCCTCGAACCAGACGTAGATGACTTTGTTTTCATAGCCCTGCAGCGGGACAGGGATGCCCCAATGGAGGTCGCGTGTGATCGCGCGGTCTTCAAGTCCCTCCTTCAGCCAGCTCTCGACATAACTCCTTACATTCTCTTTCCACTTCTTCGAGTCGACATATTTCTCCAATTCCTGCTGGAATCGGCCCAGCGGGAAGTACCAGTGCTTCGTCTCTCTTACTATCGGGGTGGCCCCGCATATTTTGCACTTCGGATCGATAAGCTGCGTTTGTTCCAGCCATGTGCCGCACTTTTCGCACTGGTCACCGCGCGCCTCGGGACTCCCGCAAACAGGGCATGTCCCTTCGACATACCGGTCCGCCAGAAACATCCTGTCCTTCTCGCAATACAGCTGTTTTTCGCTCTTCTCGACGAGTATCTTCTGCCGGTAAAGCTCAAGGAAGAATTCCTGGCCGGTCTGGTGATGGACCGGAAGTGTCGTGCGGGAGTAATTGTCGAAGCTCATGCCGAACTTCTCGAAGCTCTCCTTGTTCATGAAATGATACCGGTCCACAATCTTCTGTGGGGATATCCCCTCCTTTTCGGCTGTGATAGTCACAGCGACTCCGTGCTCGTCGGAGCCGCAGATGAAGATTACGTCTTCGCCCTTTGAACGCAGGTAACGAACGTAAATGTCGGCGGGCAGGTAAGCACCGGCGAGGTGCCCGAGATGGATCGGGCCGTTCGCGTATGGAAGTGCTGCCGTAACGAGGGTTCTCGATGTATTGGATTGCAATATTTCACCGTTGGTGGTTTTGAATCTGGTAGGATTTTATTTCGTTCAAATTCAGCGACTCGACAACACCCGTATTCTGATATCGCAGGTAAACTCGATAATTGAACACATCCACTTTTTCGATGTAGCCTTCGCCTTTCACAGTCATGATCTTCGAACTCAGCGGCGGGAATTCTCTCAGCGCGTCAAGGTAGTTATTCAGCTCGAACAGGATACAGCATTTCAATCTTCCGCACGCGCCCGCCAGCCTCGATGGGTTCAGAGACAGGTTTTGAAACCTGGCATGATCGAGCGTCACGTGCTTGATCTGTGTCATCCAAATCCCACAGCAGACTTCACGGCCGCAAACCCCTATCGCACCCACCTTCTTCGCCTCATCCCGCGCGCCTATCTGCCTCAACTCAATCCTGGTCCGGTAGACCCCGGCCAGGTCGCGGACGAGCGCCCTGAAATCGACTCTAGTGTCGGCAGTAAAGAAGAACGTTATTCTGGAGCGGTCGAACTGGTATTCGACTGCCGTCAGCTTCATGACGAGATTGTGTTTTTGGCATTTCTCCTTGAAAACCGAGACCGCCTTGTCTTCTATGTTCCGGTTCTCCTCGAGCTGCGCCAGCTCCACATCCTTTGCCGTTCGAAGGACCTTTCTCATCGGTTGACCGACAAGTCCCCTGGAACGTCTTTTCCTTCGGACAGTTTCGCCTGTCGAGATGACCGTGCCGAGATCGACTCCCCGGTCCGCCTCCAGAATAATGCGGGAACCCATGTGTAAAGAACCGTTCGATTCGTTTATATAAAAACCGCTGCGATTTGATTTGAACTCAACTTCAACTATGTCTAGAGAAGCCTCAGGGTTTTCCAACTCCCCACCGATGGGGTTGGTGCCCGTGGCACAGTCTGCGCAGCTTCCGCATGGTCCCGAGTATCCGGAAACTGGAGTTGCCTCGACCTCTTCGACGGAAAGCTCAAAATCTCTATCTTCAAGCCCTTCTAAGCCTTCAAAATCGCCTAGATCATTAGACATGACGAGCCTCTTTCTTCTTGTTCAGCAACCCGCTCAGGTTCAATAACAAATTTACAAAAAGCAATCCTAAATTCACATTTCCATAGACTTGGGCTAATGCATCATCGACGCTATTGGCGGCCTCGATCAAATGATCCGTATTGAAACTTGCCGCCATCTTCCTGAGTGTGTCGATCCTGTCCTGATTGATAACCTCTCTTTCTCCACCGAAATGCATGACTGCAACGTCGCGGAGCCAAATCTGAAGCATCTTGAACAGACTCTCGACCCTCGTGACGTCCTTAGATTCCAGGGCCTTTGCGGCACGGGACGCAAATCTGGAATAGTTGTTCGTCGCGACATCGCGCAGGACATCGAGTGCCTCATCGCGCAGCTCGAGCGTGTCCGCTTCGATAAGCTCAACAGCCTTGCTGTACGAACCGCCGGCCAGCCTGGCCTTCAGTTTGGCATCCGAGGGTTCAAGCCCGTACCTGGAAACCAGTTCGTCCGCGATCTCACGCTCAGACAGGAGGTCGAATCGAAGCGACTGGCATCTCGACACGATAGTCGGAAGGAGTGCACTCGGTTTGCTGGTGGTCAATATGAACACACTTCCCGGATTAGGCTCTTCGAGCACCTTAAGAAGCGCGTTGGCAGATTCCGTACCCATTTCATCCGCCTGCATGACTATCACTACCCGATAGCCTTGCTGGTAAAGCGACAACGAATCTTCGCGAATCACTTCCCGTATGCTGCTGATTTTGATTACCTGCGCCTTCGGGATGGAGATGCGATGGTAGGGATCCTGCGCCTTCAGGGAAATTTCCTCCCGGACTCGCTTCATCGTTTTATCGTCAAGCTTGTCCAACGGACCGTCATCCTTCGTCTCGCTCTCACCTCGCGGGAGGGGAAAGACGAGATGGATATTCGGATGATGCAGCATCCCGGCCTGTCTGCACGAACTGCACTCCCCGCAGGCTTCAGGGCCGTGCTTCCCGCAGTTCAAGACCTTCGCGAGCTCAATCGCCATCGCGTCTTTTCCGACGCCATCGGGCCCCTCAAAAAGAAATGCACTCGGTATTTTGCTGGCAGCAAGGACCTGCCGCAAAAGGTCCTTTACCCTATGCTGCCCTATGACACTGTTCCAGCTCATCAGAATGCCTGCCCAATCCCGAAATGGACAACGAGCTGCTTCAAGATTGTCGTCCCGTTCTGCTGGAACATGAATTCTCTGCCCGCCGGCGCGTCGGGGTCGTAGAACCTGAATCCGAAATCGACCCTCAAGGGAAATCCGAACGATGTGTTGTATCTCAGGCCGAAGCCGACGGCAACGGCGATAGTCTTCAGAGTAATCTGCTTGTAGCTGTCCCAGAGATTCCCCGCGTCTATGAAGGCTACGCCGCCAAAGTCGCCGATGAGACGATATCTGTCCTCGAAATTCCCCTCTAATAGCGTTGTGCCTCCATACTCGGGAGATGGAACCTGACCAAGCTCTCTAGTTCTCCAACCGCGTATGCTTCCGGATCCGCCTGCAAAGAACCTGTAGTTCAGCGGGATCGGTCCGGCGAGGTTCTGTGCGTAACTCCCATACTCCTGCGCATATCCCACCTTGATCTTCATGGCGTAGACATTCGTTGCGCTCCGGTTCACGGCAAAGAACCACTTTCCGAGCAGGGTGAACTTCCAGTATTGGGCATAAGGAAAATCGGAATGCTTGAACAGTGAGTGAATCAGATTCGGCAGTACTCCACCCTCCTCCAGTGTAATAAGATTGAAGGAGCCTGCCGTCGGTGAGGAGAGGTAATTTGTCTTGTCGCGCTGAAGCGTGAACGAAAATATCGAGTTGAACTGCGGAGTTTCCAGACCGGGCGGCAGCGGAATCGCCTGAAGTGAATCGACCTTCGCACGCTCGATGTCCCAGTCCAGGTAGCCTGTCGTATACTTGGCGAGCCTGTCGCTGACACGCACCCTGTTCCTCATGACCAGCTGAAGGTATGGCTTCTCCTTGTCGACCAGAAACGAGAGGCCCCAGCTAAGACTTGTCGAATTCGACCAGAGGTACGGCTGGGTGAGCTGGGCGGTGGCATCGATTCTTCCAACTGAGACGGTGTCATTCAGCACCTTTGAGCTGAAAGTAACCAGACGAAACGACTGGAGCAGGAGGCTGGTATTTACACTCAGTAGGCGTGCATCCCCGAGAAAATCTCGATGAAGATAGCCGAGCCCGCCGCCGAAGTTGAAGGCATTGTTTTCGTCGTTTACCAGCAGCTCAGGCGTGATCTCGTGTGCGGGACGCGGCCTAAGCGATATTCTTCCGTCCAGCGAATCTATCTTCGGTGGGATCTCCGGAGTCACAATCTTGGCCATCTCGAACAGGTTGAGTGCGTACAACCTCTGCTCACTTTCCGTCTTCTTGTCGTAGCTGTATATGTCTCCGCGCTCGAAGAGCATCTCACGAAGAACGATCTCCCTCTTGAAAGTCGGGCCAGTACTGTCCGGAAAAAGAACCGACAGTTTTCCCCAGCGATACCTCTCTCCGGATGAGAAATACAAATTCACCGCAACACGCGAGCTGTCCCCGGCGATGGTTACGATAGAGCTGTCCCTCCTGGCGTAGGCATAACCGTCGTCTTGAAGAAGCCTCAGAATCCGCCTCCCCTCATCCTCAATACTTTGAGCAGAGTAACGCATCCCTTCTGTCAGATAAGGTTTTTCGTCCAGGAGCGTACGAAATTCTTTCGTGGTATCGGATATGCCGTGATATTCAATCGAATCTATTGAAGCCGGCGGCCCTTCGTGAATCAAGATACGTATATCGACGCTGTGGTCTTTGGAGTCGAAGGCGACCGAGCTATCCACCTTCGCGAAGAAGAAGCCGTTGTTCTTGTAAAACTCCCTGATGCGCAGGAGATCGGCCCGGAGCACGAAGGGATCAAAAAAAACCGGCGGGCCGCCGATTATGTGTATGAGTCCGTAGGTGAACCTGAAAAATGGAGCAGGAGACTCCTTCTCCAGCAATATTGCCTTCAGATCACTGTTTGTGAATGCCTTGTTCCCGCTGAACTTTATGGAGCGAATCAGGTAATCCTCCTGCGCTGAGGTGACAGATGCAACGGAGAGAATCACCGCGATTATAGCAAGTAACTTCATCTAGTGTAACTCAAGATACAAAAAAGCCCAGTTGAATACGAGAATCCAACTGGGCTTGAACAAAAAATTAGAAGCCTAATACTCGCCTTCGTCTTCGTAGAAGAAATCATCATCGCTCGGATAATCAGGCCAAATCTCCTCTATACTCTCGTACGGTTCATCGGTTTCTTCCAACTCACGAAGGTTTTCAATGACCTCGGCTGGTGCTCCGGTTCTAACGGCGTAATCTATCAATTCATCTTTAGTAGCGGGCCAAGGAGCATCTTCAAGGTAAGTCGCAAGTTCCGGCGTCCATATCATATCCATTACCTCCTTTCTTTCCACGGCGCTAACCGCCTTCCATACTTTCAACTCTAAAACAATTTCATTTTTGTGCTAGTTCGCTTCCATACAACGCGCGGTTCTCATACTCGGGTCCCTGGAAGAAGTAATTGATCGGGTTAACGAACACGCCGTTCTTCATGACCCCGTAATGAAGGTGAGGCCCGGTGGACAACCCCGTATCACCGCTGAGGGCAATCACCTGACCACGTTTAACCTTCTGTCCTACATGGACTAGAGGTCTTTCCAGGTGTGCAAACAGAGTCGAGTAGCCGAATCCATTATCAATTTCCACCACGTTTCCATATCCACCTCGACGTCCAACATACGCAACCACACCCTCTCCCGTAGCGTGCACATGAGTCCCAACTTCACAGCCAATGTCAATTCCCTCATGCATAAGAAGCATGTGCAGAATCGGATGGAACCTCATTCCAAACCCGTCGGTAATTATACCGTGACGTACCGGGTCAATGGCCGGAATGTGTGCAAACAGCTGCTGATTTGTCTTGTATTTTGCCAATATCTGAGCGTAACTCTGCTCTTGCAGCGTTGCCTCTCTTTCAAGCGTATAGAGCGAGTTCGAGGCACTCGCGATCAGCTTGTTCGCATCTGCAGGTACCCCGTAGTCCCTGTTGATTTCCACACCGCCCACAGCCACCTTCCTCACATCCTGAGGAATCAACGGCAGATTGACGGCCGTCCTCAACTGATCGTCGCTCTTTCCAAGACTTCTCACGACAAGCTTGAAATTATCCAGCTTGTCGTTCAGCGATGCCAACTGCGCTTTCAGAACCGCATTTTCTCTCGCCATGCTGTCCGCCCGCAAACTTTTCAATCCGAACAGATCCACGCCAAAATAGCCGGAGACCATTGTCAAGAATGAGGAAACCAGCATCAAGGAGACCACGACGAGGGACAATCTCGTTCCTCCGATCGCCTTGTAGGTCAGGTCGGACTTGGAATAATAGTATAATCTCCGCATCTAATCTTCCTTCTTCACACTTCGCTAATGGAAATATGCCTTTAGGGAAACAGCACAAAAAAGCAAAATTCGGCCCGTTTCGCACGCAATTGCCTGTGAAATTCGACCTGTGGAAGTTAAAAAGGCTTGGAATCTTTGTCAAGAAGAAAAGTGATCGGAGGGGATTATATATTTAAAAAAGGTGCGTAGGCATCACTTATTGTGCTAACTCAAAACATGGATGGGAAAAGTGCGACGGCAGCTCCTATAAGAAGTCCATCCAATACACCGACCGTCAGGGACAGGAGAACAGCCGCAAGCCACTTCTGATTTACCACTTCGCTGATGATAAACAA
>JBJKQU010000168.1:0-30184 GCA_046705025.1 Candidatus Kryptoniota bacterium
CAGGGAAGACTTACCGGAACCTTACGGGAAGATTACAGATTTGTCATGTTGCTCAGGGCTTGTTCCCCTTTGTGACCGGGTATCTTTTATTTATCCAGTCGTGAGCGAAGTTTCGCGGGATGTACAGAACTTTGACATCTTTGAAGCCGAGCTTTTGCAATGTCGAAAACGCCGGCCGGATGTTCGGACACTCGGTCCACGGGCAGCAGCCGCAGTAAATTACGATCGGTTGAGCCTTCGATACATTCTTCACTGCTGTCTCAAGTCTGTGGATACCTTCGGGCTGGGATGCCGGGCCTGCCCAGAGTGAGTTATTGATATGTCCGTTCTCATACAAGAACTTGAAGCCGACTTGGAGAATAAGAGGCTTGTGTGCCGATTTCTCCGAAAGAATCTTGACCAGGTGGTCTGCCTTGATCACCTGATCCGGTTTCCACGGGTTCATGACTTGTTGCGCATATACGGTTGACGCCAGGAACGCCATGGACGCCAGTGCAATTATGACCGGGAGTGGACCAACTCTCTTCAGCATCTCGAATAAATTCCTTTCTGCAAATTGCCTTGTTACTGACCTACTTCATTGTAAGCCGGGATTGTTCAACCTAACTAATACGAAAACGCAATTCGCCTGCCGTTTGTTCAATGAAAACGTTTCGACTCCGGATACATCCCCGGTCAATGCGGTGGTCCTTTTCTTTTCCCGTAAGAAAGCCTTCTTCCACATTTTGCAGATGCGACAAATTGCCGCACCGCCTGACAGCTTTTTACCCCCGACAGCTTAAATTCTGCAAACGATTGGCCTTTTCTGAAGCCGAGTGCGATGAATCTTTAGGTCTGTTTTCGGCATCTAAATTGTGTATCTTACGAGTGTAGATTTTGAATAAACCACGGTAGAAGATAAATTTGTCAACCCTATAACATGAAAAACGGAACGAAATACTTTAGCGTCCTGATGGTGCTGATGTTCATTGCCGGGCAGATTCAATACGGCTACACCACATACTTCTGCACCATGCTGAATCAGTTCCTGCCTTCTGCCGAAGCTGTGCTGGCCGTACATCAGGAAGCGGATACCTGCGGCCAATGCGACGGCATGTTTGCGGCACAGTCCGGAAGCAAGACGTTCGAGCCGAACTGCTTCAGAATCGATACGGTGCAAAAAGATGTGCTCAGCACTTTCACAAGTTCGAATAATCCCGATTTTTTCTGCGTCACGACCGTAGCACTGATCATAACTCAGCCATCGTTCCAGCAGGCTACTCTTCGCAGCTGGAGCGTCGCGCCGTCGGCGCCGTCACCCCCGTTAGACTTACCCACATTTAACAGCAACCTCCGCATCTAAGTCAATTCACCTTTAGAAATCATTTAACTCTAAACGAAAAGGTGAAGTATGTCAATTTCAACGACTCATGGCCGGAAGGTCTATGGTCAAAGGTCAAGGGCAAAAGGCCGAGGGCAAAAGGCCAAAGGTCAAAATTCAAAATTCAAAAGTCGAACGTCAGTCGGGACCTGGCTGTTTATCGCCGGCCTGATTGCGCTCGTGGCGATGCCGGTGTATGCTAAGGCACAGCTGGACAGTCTTATCGCGATTGCGGTCCGGAACAATCCGGAAATACAGATGGCACGCTATCAGTCGATGGCTGCCGAAGCTAAGATAGATCCCGCACGACAGCTTCCGGATCCACTGTTCAAAGTCGGGGCCATGAACTTTCCGTCGGATTTCAATTTCACTTCCCAAAGCATGACGATGGCCCCGGATTTTTCTCTGACGGAGATGTTTCCGTGGTTCGGGAGACTGTCTGCCGCGGCTGACGTCCAGAAGTACGGTTACGAGTCTTCTGTGGATAGGTTGACAAGTGTCACCCTTGAAGTCGTGACAAATCTAAAAGAAGTGTACGGCAAGATTTACAATATAGAGAAATCGATAGAGTACCTGGAGTATAAAAAGCTGCTCCTGCAGAGCGTGGTCAAAGTCGCCGAACAGTTGTTTGCCGTCGGGCAGGTCCCGCAGCAGGATGTCTTCAGGGCAACTGCAGAGCTAACAATGGTGCAGTCAGGCATCATCATGACGCAGAGTAAGCTCTCCGATTTGGAGGCGAAGCTGGGCGCCCTCCTCGGTCGGAATGCCCCGTACAGTCTGAAAGTCGACACGCTGCCGCTCCCGCGGCTGGCCTCACTGGCAGCTCTCGAAGCCCGGCTTCAGGCACAGAACCCCGATTTGAAGCAGGTGAAGAGCATTGAGAGGGCCGCTCAGGCGAAAGCGCTCTTTGCGAAGAAAGCAGCAGTCCCGGATTTGAGCGCGGGAGTGTCGTACGGCTTTCGCGGTGCCCTGATGCCGAATGGCATGAAGGCGCCGAACTTGATGAGCGTTCAAGTGGGCGTCAGCCTGCCTATTTTCTTCGGCGCGAAACAGCAGAAAATGATCGACGAGGCTGACTTCATGCAGCGCGCAGCAAGCGAACAATACGGTACAGTCTCTCTCGGGTTATACAGCAGGCTGCGATCCACATACGCAGACGCGGAAGCCAACCAGAAACTGATCCCGCTCTATGAGAAGGAGCTGATACCGCAGTACGAGGCGACTTACAATTCTTCCCTTTCCTCGTATTCGGTCGGCAAGACAAGTTTTGCAATGCTTATAAGTAACCTGACCACTCTAATAAACACGCGAATAGAATATGCAAAGATAGAATCGGCTTACTTCTCGGCGGCGGCTGAGATAGCAAGACTTGTCGGAGAAGGAGGTAAGGAATAATGGAATCGTTGAATAATGAAACATTGAAAATCAGAGATATGAAAATGAAAAGAACAATTCTCTTTTTGGTGCCCTTTCTGTTTGCGGGGCTCGTTCTTGCTGGTTGCAGCAAAACGTCACAGAGTGAAAACGAGAAAACCGATCCTACGGCTGGCTCCGCACAGAATGGGGGGAAGAAGGTCCTCTTTTGGTACGACCCGATGCACCCGACTGTTCACTTCGACCATCCGGGGAAATCTCCTTTCATGGACATGCCGCTTCAACCCATGTATGCCGGCCAGGGCAATTCAAATCCGAACGTCATATCGGTCGACCCGGCAATGGTTCAGGACATAGGCGTGGTTACCGCTCCGGTCGAGCGCCGCAGGCTGACGAGGACCATCAGTACATACGGCGTGGTCATGCCGGACGAGAAGAGCATCGTGGACATAAACACGAGGGTCGGCGGATGGATAGACAAACTGTATTTCGACTACACCGGCAAATCGGTCAGAAAGGGCCAGCCGATGGTGGTAATCTACAGTCCGGAGCTTATCGCTGCCGAACAGGAGTTTCTCCAATCGGTCAGCTTTGCCGGCGTTAGCGGCAACTCGGTAACATCTTCGAACACGCTGATACAAAGTGCCCGCGAGCGGCTGCGGTTCTTCGGAATGAGCGACAAAGAAATCGACGCTCTTCAGTCTACCGGCAAGGTGATACAGCGCGTCGTTATTCACTCTCCCGGAAACGGAGTCATACTCGAGAAAGATGTCTTCGAAGGCCAGAAGATCATGGCGGGGCAATCGCTGTTTAAAGTCGCCGACCTGCACCACGTGTGGGTGCTCGCCGACGTGTTCAAGATAGACATGCCGTTCCTCAAGCTCGGTTCTCCGGCTTCGGTGGTATACGATAATACGGAATCATACGACGGTAGGGTGGACTTCGTTTATCCGCAGGTGGACCCAACTTCACGAAGCGTGAAGGTCAGAATACCGCTTGACAATCCGGGGATGGAGATGAAGGTGGGGCAGTACGTAAATGTTGCAATACATTCACCCGTCAGCTATGACGCTCTTGCGGTGCCTTCCGGGGCAGTGATTAACACCGGCTTGAGGACCGTAGTCGCGGTCGAGCGTGGCGGCGGCAAGTTCGATATCCGTGATATCAAGCTGGGTGCATATGCCGACGGATATTATGAAGTGACGGACGGACTGAGAGTCGGCGAGACAATAGTGACGTCGGGACAGTTCCTTCTGGATTCCGATGCGAATCTCCATTCAGCAGGTGAGAGGATGAAGGTAGGCTCCAACGATTCGGCAGCCGGCAGTATGAAGGGGATGGATATGGGGACAGCCAAAACGGAGCACGGAGGAGAGAAAACGGAAAAACCGATGAACGGTATGAAGATGAAGGATGGCAAGGCGGCAGCTGCAAACCTTTCTCCCGCCCCCGGTCTCCGGTCTCCTTCGAAGAGCGACGGAAAGTGAGGCGGAGATGTTAGCAAAAATAATTGAATGGTCAATAAATAATCGCTTCATAGTAATTGTACTGATGCTGTTCACGCTGGCGGCGGGATATTATTCACTGACGACCAGCCCGGTCGATGCGATCCCTGATCTGAGCGATGTCCAGGTAATCGTGTACACCGAGTACCCGGGTCAGTCGCCGACTGTTGTCCAGGATCAGGTGACTTATCCGCTTACTTCTTCTCTGATCTCGCTCCCCGATGCGAAAGTAGTCCGCGGTTATTCCTACTTCGGCTTCTCACTCGTGTACATAATATTCAAGGACGGCACGGACCTGTACTGGGCACGCAGCCGCGTTCTAGAGGACCTGAACTTTGCCGCGAAACTTCTCCCTCAGGGTGTGACCCCGCAGCTGGGGCCGGATGCAACGCCTGTGGGATGGGTGTACGAGTATGCACTCAAATCCAACAAGAGGAGCCTCGGCGACCTCAGGTCGATACAGGACTACTATCTGAAGTATGGTTTGTCTACTGTTCCGGGCGTTTCGGAGGTTGCCGGTGTCGGCGGATTCGAGAAGCAATGGCAGGCAACGCTGGATCCGAGAAAGCTCCTGGCATATCATATCTCTCCGGCACAGGTCATCAAGGCGATCAAAGCGAGCAACAACGATGTCGGCGGAGAGGTGATAGATCATGCCGGCTATGAATTCATGATCAGGGGCCTTGGATACATAAAGACAGTACAAGACATGAAAAACATCCCGCTGGGAATTTCGAGCGGCGGGCAGTTTTACCCGCTTGATCCATCAAGCGGAAGCATGAAACCCCCAGGTGGGATGAAGATGGTCGCCGGGCAGGGTGGAAACGGAGGTCAGGCAGGCCAACTGACCCCGGGATTCAACCAGCACTTCTCGAGCGGAACGCCAATCTTTCTCGGTGACGTCGCAGACGTACAGGTCGTGGCGGGCCCGCGCCGGGGTGTTGCAGACCTTAACGGCAAAGGAGATGTGGTCGGCGGCATTATCGAAATGCGATACGGTCAGAATGCCCTCAAGGTCATACAGGCCGTGAAGAAAAAGCTGGACGAACTCAAGCAGGGTCTCCCGCCGGATGTGAAGGTGGTGACCGTCTACGATCGCTCCCAGCTTATTCACAGGGCCATCAACACTCTGTCCGACAAGTTGGTCGAAGAGTCTATTATCGTCGCACTCGTCTGTCTACTCTTTCTCTTCCACTTCAGGAGCGGGTTCGTAGCGATTTTCACGCTCCCAACGGCGATACTGATGGCTTTTATAGTCATGCGGCTGCAGGGACTGAACGCGAACATCATGTCGCTGGGAGGGATAGCCGTCGCGATTGGGGCCATGGTAGACTCGGCAATCGTCATGATCGAAAATGCCCACAGGCATATCGAGGCGGACGACGGGCACACGGACCGATGGAAGCTGATTACCGAGGCTTCAAAAGAGGTCGGCCCGGCGCTCTTCTACTCACTTCTCGTGATATCGGTGTCATTCATACCTGTCTTTGCCCTTACGGGACAATCCGGAAGACTCTTCAAGCCGCTGGCGTTCACCAAAACATATTCGATGGCGGCGGCAGCGCTTCTCGGAATTACCATTGTTCCGATACTGATGGGGTACCTCATTCGAGGAAAGATACCTCCCGAGGAAAAGAACCCGCTGAACAGAATAATGATAAGATTGTATTCTCCGGTGCTCCGGTTTGTTCTCAGGTTCAAGTGGTGGGTCCTCGGTGCGGCGGTCGTTATTTTGGCCGCAACTATTTTCCCGTACATGAGACTTGGTTCGGAATTCATGCCGCCGCTTTGGGAAGGAAGCTTCCTTTACATGCCGTCGACTTATCCGGGCATCTCTGTGACTCAAGCCCGGCAGACTCTTGAGATGACCGACAAGATCATAAAGAAATTTCCGGAAGTGGAGACTGTTTTCGGAAAAGCGGGGAGGGCAAGCACACCGCTCGATCCTGCAGGCTTCGACATGTTCGAGACTACGGTGACATTGAAACCGAAATCCGAGTGGCCGAAGGGCATGACTCATCAGAAGCTGCAGGCGGCGCTCAATGACGCGTTGCAGGTACCCGGTCTTTCAAACGTGTGGACTATGCCGATAAAGAACCGGGTCGATATGACCAGTACCGGAATCAAGAGCCAGATCGGCATAAAGATCATGGGGCCTGACATTATGAAGCTGCAGGCAATCGGAG
Organism: Candidatus Kryptoniota bacterium; assembly: GCA_046705025.1. Taxonomy (GTDB): domain Bacteria; phylum Bacteroidota; class Ignavibacteria; order Kryptoniales; family JAKASW01; genus JAKASW01. The sequence continues at coordinate 6,426 of JBJKQU010000168.1, forward strand.
AACAGATAGAAGCTCTGTTGAGGAAATTCCCGGGAACGGCAGACGTGTATGCCGAGAGAGTCGGGAGCGGCAACTATGTCGATTTCACAGTTGAGAGGACTGAGGCTGCCAGGTATGGGCTGTCGGTGAAGGACGTCGAGGATGTCATCCGCAGCTCGATAGGCGGCATGCCTATCGGCCAGATCGTGGACGGAATCGAACGGTTCCCGATCACAGTCAGATACGCGCTGGCGATGAGGGACAACCCTGAACAGCTGAAGCGCGTGCTTGTACCTACGCCTGCCGGCGCAATGATTCCATTGGGCGATGTATCTACGATGAGGATTCATCAGGGACCGATGTTTATTCGAACTGAAGGAGCCGTACCCGCCGCCTATGTGTTCATCGACGCGAATTCATCAGATGTCGGAGGATACGTAAATGGTGCAAGAAAATATCTCGACGAACACTTGAAGCTGCCGACGGGCTATTTCATTACATGGAGCGGGCAGTTCGAGTTCATGAAGGAAGCTGACAAGACGCTCGCTTACGCGATTCCTGCTACTTTGCTCCTGATCTTTTTGATCATCTATTTAAACACCAGATCGCCATTCAAGACCTTTCTTGTTATGCTCGCGCTGCCGTTTTCGCTGGTCGGAGCCGTATGGCTGTTGTACCTGCTCGGATACAATGTGAGCGTTGCGGTGTGGGTCGGGATGATAGCACTTGCCGGTCTGAGTGCGGAGACAGGAGTAGTCATGCTCCTCTTCCTGGACATAGCTTACGACAAGATGAAAGCCGAAGGGAGGATGCTTACGCTTACCGATCTCAAAGAGGCAATCCGCCAGGGGTCGGTCATGAGAGTGCGCCCGATGATGATGACTGCATTCGCGATACTTGCGGGTCTGATACCGATAATGTGGAGCGCCGGTACCGGAGCGGACGTGATGAAGAGAATAGTGGCGCCGATGGTGGGAGGCGTTGTCACGAGCGTGCTGATGGAATTCACGATATATCCGATCGTCTACTACCTCTGGAGAGGCAGGGAGTTGAAGAAAAATCCCGGACCGGAAGAGGCCAAGTCATGAATCTGTTGCGCTATGGGTCTGCGACAAATTTGTAAGACAGACCTCGAATTGGGTTGTATCCGGGAGTTTCTGACTACTAGGGAACAGTCAGATGCAATCAAGTCGATAATCCGCTCCATTCATCCGGAGATACTCACCCCATCTGTAATCCTAACCTGTGAGGGGAGGATGTTTAAGCCTGAACGAATGGCATGTGTTGTGGCTGTCCAAAAAGTAAAGTACCAGTCATTGCGAGGAGTCTGGCCCGCTTCTGCGGGGCAGACGACGCGGCAATCTCCTCCCTTTTTCCACTAACTAGGGGATCGCCACGTCCCGATCCGTATGCACATGATCGGGGCTCGTCACGAAGTGACCACCTAGTGGCGATGACAGGTACTTTTGGGACAGCCTCTAAGGAGGGGGTGAGTTTGGAGCTACTCAATAAGGAGATTGAATCGGATTGCGGCGTTACATTTTTGTCGTACAGCCATGCGCTATCTACATCTTGACATTCGGCAGATTGAAGAATAACTTTTGAAAGAATCATGCTTTAGGGGCGGCATAACCGGACAGATTTGTAGCTCAGCGGGATCATCGTCTGGTAAGTGGAAGGAAATAATATTCTGCAGACAAGAAAGTCAGGAGAGACTCATGAAAGGGTTGATGAGTATGCTGGTGCTGCTGGTTATGTCGGCTCCCGCGTTCGGTCAGCGCCTGGGTTGGCAGCAGATCGACACTGTCACGATCGGCAATTACGATGATCACAGTCCACGACTCGATCATTTCGGACTGGGCGCCGGCGGAGCCGCCGAGAATAATCCTGCGTATGACGGTGAGTGGATGGTCTTCGAAAGAGACTCAGGTGGAACCAGTTCAATCGCCGGAAAGAGGTTCCGGCTGAGCTCCAGAGAGTGGGACACGATCGTCACTCAAATCTCTGCGCCAATGAAAGGGGTTAATCAGACTTCGCCGGATATTTGCTCGATGCAGGCGGGGTACGATTCATCAATAGCAATGGCCGCCTGGGTTCAACAGGAGAATGGGATAAAGAGCATCTACTACAGCATATGTCCCGGGAAAAGTGCCAATTGGTCTGCACCGAAGAGATTGAATATTGACACTCTTCAAGATACGGAAATCAAGTTGCGTCCCTACGGTAACTCGGTCCTTGTCACGTGGAGAAGCGGGAATGCTGTAATGTATTCTATATTCAATCCGGACAGCATTTCACGGCCCGACACTCTCGTTGTTTCGAACATCGACTCTGTTGAGTATGATACGGATGGGAACAATGTCTTCTGGACTTTTCGTAATCCGTCGAGTGGCCGCACGTGTATGGCAGGCGGCTCAATCACATTGGGCCTCCCGACAAAAGTTTCCACAATCGATACGATTTGTAGTGACGGTGATATCGTGCACCCCGCGCTAATGGGAGGCGCTCTTTCTTTTTTCCCGTTTTATGAAGTTCGGAAGCCTGATCGCGTAGAAGCCCATACTTTGAGTTTGACCCCATATCCGTCTCATTGGCTGGACAGCACGGTGATTTCCATCCCTGGAGTCAAGGCCGTGCATTCAGCCTTTTTCACTCTTGGTTACAGCAGTTGTTGGATATGGGAAACTGAGTCTGTTGCCGACACTTCCGTTCATTTTGTTTCCCTGGTTGGCGGACTTCCTGCAGATTCTGATGCATTCCCTGGCGGGCGGAATCCTGAGATTGGATCCGTGATTCAAGGGGCAGTCGGATTCCCCTTCGCTTCTTATTCGAATGTTGCAGTGTGGGAAAAAACTGTTAACGGAAGAGAGCGCATTTACGGACGGCCTTTCGTGGTTGATATCCCCGACGAAGTGAAGAAAGCCCCTCAACTGCCTCCGTCGTTCAGGCTGGAGCAGAATTACCCGAACCCGTTCAACCCAACGACGGCTATCAGGTATGAGCTATCAGTTGTCAGCCATGTCTCACTCAAAGTTTATGATGTACTTGGAAGAGAGGTGGTGACGCTGGTGGACGGCAGGGAAACCGCGGGATACCACAGTGTGACATTCGATGCAGCCGGGCTTTCGAGCGGTGTGTATTTCTACAGGCTTAGGGCAGGGAGTTTTGTTGAAACGAAGAAATTAGTTTTACTTAAATGAAGTTTAGTTTTACTTCGGATTTGTAAAAAAGAGGGCCGTCACTTCAATAGTGGCGACCCCTAGCTTCGCCCTGAATAGGGAAAACAGGGCTTCCTGGAGAGGTTATTCCTCCGCTTCAACCGGTACGCGTACCACATTGAAAGAGACACCGATTAGCCAGATACCGCCTGTCAGTGCTCCTGTTCCTATGGCGATCATCGCAATGAGTGTCAGAGTCAGAGGGCTCAAGCCCGCCAGTGCAAGCACGCCGAGTGCGACCGCACCCAAGCCGGCAACTACTTTCGTCGCACTCACAACGGACACAGTACTATGTGAGACGCTTTCGCCCGATTCCATCTCGTTTCTGATGAGGAGCGTGTCGAGGCGCGCACTTCCACGGCTGGCGACGAGAAGCGCAGTTCCCAGGGCTATAACCGATGCTCCGATGAGCGTTATCGACGCAAGTCCCAGAAGTGCGAGGATTCCGAGCGCGATTGCGCCGACTCCGACCAGCGCCTGATATGTAAGTCCTCGAACCATCGACCTCTTTGTCTTCGGCGATTTTGTATCGGGAAAGAGCCTTGAATACCGTGCGGCCAGGGCAGTTCCTCCGATCAGAAGCGCTCCGCCGGCCGCAATGGACGCTATCGAGTCGAGTGTTGCGGCGGCCAGTCCCACAACGCCAAGGATACCAAGTGTCAGCGCGCCGGCGCCTCCGATGGATTGAAAGATCGAGCCGGCCTCAAGTTGTCTGACTATGCCTTTCGACCTTGACTCTCTAGCTTCGGTCTCCCAGCGCTCCCGTGCCTCGGCACGTGCATTCTTGTTGTACTGTCTGGTTGCTACATGAGTTTCGTTCGTGTGTTCCATATTATTACCCTCCATAGTTTCATGGTATCTTTACCAGCGTTGTCGACGGGCAGACTCATGTGCGAATCTTGCTTTGCTATTCTACTCTTGGAATTTACCCAGCGAGCCCGCTGGTTTATTAAAGACTGAGCCTCTTGTCGTTCACACCTTTCTTCCTTTCGGGCTCCTTTTTTCCTGATGGGGTCAGGACGTGCTCGGGATTTTTAGTCTGAAGATTTCCGTTTATCCTCAAGCTTCATCCCGGCCTCTGATACTAATAACAAAACCAGCTTGTAATGGTTCCGTCAATGTAAAGTGAGTTGCCGGCATTTGCTGGATTTCTATGGGCATGAAGGCGCAGATGCCGCTATTGTTCGGCTGATCGAGCGCCCTACTACACGGCGGATACGCTCCGGAGATGGGAGAATCCATCGAACTGAATTTTCATCTAATGTTGAGAGAGCAGCATTGCATGCGCGAGTTCCGTATACTTCCCTGGTTTTGGCGAATCGTGGTCGTGGCTCCGGCTTGCTTGCTGGGTTCGGTCATATTAGCCATATTTAACTGCCGGGTGAGCGCCGACAATGTACCTCAACCGATTTCAAGGAGGTAAGACATGAGCTACTACTTCAACAAAACCGTGACTCAAACTTTCGATGCGGTCGTTTCAAAAGTAACTGAAGAACTTAAGAAGGAGGGATTCGGCATCCTGACTGAGATCGACGTCCGAGAGACTATCAAGAAGAAACTCAACGTAGATTTCAGAAATTACCGGATTCTCGGTGCGTGCAACCCGCCGTTCGCTCATAGGGCGCTTTTAGCCGAAGACAAAATCGGGACAATGCTCCCATGCAACGTAATTGTGCAGGAACTCGCGGAAGGCAGGGTCGAGATAGCGGCAGTGGACCCGGTAGCATCGATGCAGGCGATCGGCAACCCGAACCTGGCTGAAATTGCCGGGAAGATCCGCGAGAAGCTTCAAAAAGTAGTGAATAACTGCTAAGGAGGTGCCGGGAATGCACTGGATGTATCCTTATGGGAATGGCTGGTACGTGATGGCACTTGTTTGGGTGCTCATCATTGTAGCCGTAGCGATCGGCATCGGCTGGTTTTCACGCCGGAGACGCGGGGTCGCTTCGGAGGAATCCGCGATTGAAATTCTGAGAAAGCGCTATGCTCGCGGAGAGATATCGCGTGAAGAGTTCGAGGAGAAGAAGAAAGACCTGGCGTAAATCATTACCGCTTAATCCGGTCTTCATGCTTTTGTCTCCCCCCGCGCCACATGAGTCTTGAATGGTCCATTCGCTTCCACCGTTCAGGACAGTTATGCCGGAGATCATGCCTGACAAGCCGGAAGAATATGGCTTACGGTGCGGAGTGGGAATGCTGCTTGGGAAAATGATTCTCAGATTGTGCGTTTCCGGCATCCGAAGGGGAAATTGAAGCCATCCGCATAGCCTCCAGGAACATTATCGGGCTGCATCTGTTATTGTCTTAGTCATGGTAATTAGTTTGAAACGAAAAAGGAGGTAAGGTTTGCCATGAGATTGAATCGCACTCACTTGGCGGCCGGAATCGGGTTCGCGCTTGCGGCGGTTTCGCTCTTCCTGATGGGGGCTTCGCTGACAAAGCAATCGGGAAATGTGAGCGGTCGGGATGTGGCTTACTTGAGGGCCAATCAAGGCGGTGAATCCAGCTACTCACTCGGGAAGAAGGTGTACGGTACTTACTGTGCTGCCTGTCATGGCGAGAACGGTGACGGGAACGGCCGTGACGCGCATCTTATGAAAATTAAGCCGACCGATTTCAGGGAGGGAGTATATGAATTCAAGTCCACAGCCGGTGCGTCTCTTCCCACCAAAGGCGACATTGTGAGGACCCTGGAGCTAGGTGTGAGGACAACTGCCATGCTTCCACAGCTCCAACTGAGTCATAGTGAGATGGAAGCAGTCGCGGGTTACATTATGGGCTTCTCCAAGAAGTTCAAGACCGAGAAACCGGGGAAGGTGGTGCAGATACCGTCTGCACCGGGGAAGACGACGGCAATGGTCAAAGCCGGCAAGAAGATCTTCGATCAGGCGTGCGCGGTTTGCCACGGGACGAACGGTGAAGGCGACGGCCCCATAGCCGCCACGTTGAAGGATTACAAGGGAAGGCCGATCAAACCGGCAAATTTGGCACAAAGGCCGCTAATGCGTTCCAACACACCGAGAGCTCTCTATCGTACAATCGTGACGGGGCTCAACGGAACCCCCATGCCGTCTTTTGAGGCATCTTACAAGCCGAAGCAGGTGTGGTCGCTCGTGTATTACCTCGAGAGCATCGTGAAAGTGAATCTTGCAAAAACGAGCAGCGGCAAAGGCATGATGGGCGGCAAAGGAATGATGGGAGGAAAAAGCATGATGGGTGGTAAAGGAATGATGGGGCTCAGGCTCGTCGGTGAAGAGGCGATAGGCGCGAAAATAGACATGGCGGCGTATCATGCATGGATGATGAGTCTCAAGAAGTAGTTACGTCTAATCAATCTTCTTCGTGGATTGCAAAGGGTCAGGAGCTCACAGACTTTGCCGGACAGCAGGGCGGGACGAATTCCCCCGCCTCCGCTCCCCGGCTCCAAATCTGCACAGGGAACGTTATCTCAACATTTCTGTTTTTCTAAAGTGACGGTCGCATGAGTGAACAAAGAGAAGGAGCGTAAAAACATGAGGTTGACTCGTACCTATTTTACTGTCGGGGTCGTTCTTGCCGCCGCGGCTGTTTCTTTTCTGTCGATGGGTGCCGGGATGCGGACAGACAGCCAGTCTTCGGATTTAGCACTCGGGAAGAAGATCTATAATACGTATTGTTCCAACTGCCACGGTGTGAATGGCGACGGGAACGGGCCGTACGCAAATCTGATGAGTGTAAAGCCGGCGGATTTTAGAGACGGAGTGTACCAATTCAGGTCCACACCACGCGGTGATCTTCCCACGAAAGCCGATATAGTATATACAATTGAGCACGGCGTGAGGACGACAGCGATGCTTCCTCAGCTGCAATTGAACCATCATGAGATGGAAGCCGTTGCGGGTTACGTTATGAGTTTTTGCAGCAAGTTTAGGAACGCACCGCCTCCCCCGGTCATACCGGTCCCACCGGAGCCTGAGAAAACGGCGGCGCTTCTCCAGGCCGGTAAACAACTTTTCACGGAGGCATGCTCAGCCTGTCACGGCATGAACGGCGAGGGGGATGGGCCCGACGCCGGCTATTTAAGAGACTACAAGGGGAGACCGATCTTACCTGCAAACCTTACCGTGAGACCGCTGCGGCAGGCTAATACCACCGGTGAAATCTATAAGAGAATCGCCACAGGTTTGAACGGCACTCCTATGGCGGGATTCAGCCAAGCCTTCACGCAAAAACAAATTTGGTCGCTTGTCTATTACATCGAGAGTATCGTGAAGGTGAGGGAAGGCTACGGGAAGAACGGGCCTGAGCTTGTAGGAGAGGAAGTTATCGGGAAGGATATAGACGCACCCGCATATCGCGCCTGGATGAAAAGCGAGTCTAAGTAGGACGCCTTTGATTATTTCTCGCGAATCCTGAGAGGTTCGAGACGGGTCAGGAAAGCTTAGACTCTTTCGAGGAACAAGCAAGAATGGAGTTTTAGAAAATGTTGAACGAAGTGCAATCCCGCAACGCGGGATCTAAAGACCCTGTATGCGGAATGGATGTAGATAAGACGACGGCTGCGGCAAAGAGCGAACACAAGGGAGAAACATACTACTTCTGTTCAGCTGGCTGTAAGACTGCCTTTGACAAAGAGCCGGACAAGTATGCCGGCAAGGAGAAGTCGCAGGAGGGGGGACATACGCATTAACCGCATGCCCTTGCAAGTCCCGCTCCCCGGCAGCGCAGCCATGCCGCTGGGTCGCAGGATGACCTGCGTAGTAAACTCTACAATTCGAATGAGACGGTTAAACGAGGGTTGCACCATTCCACCATTCCTGTTTGGGACCGTCCTGGTCCTGTAAGTATATGGAACTGGTAACGAAGGCGACGCTTACGTGTCCTATCTGCGGCTTGAAGCAGGAAGCCGAGATGCCTTTGAATGCGTGCCAGCATTTCTACGTATGCACCGGCTGTAAGAATGTTCTCAAACCGAAACAAGGGGACTGCTGCGTCTTTTGCTCGTATGCGGATGTGAAGTGCCCGCCGAAACAATTAGAAGAGAGTCGCGGCCTTAGCGGATAGCTGATTGCATGAGGGAAGTGATAAGGCAGATGGTGGTTACAGTTCGCCGGCGAATTCGATGGCAGGTCAACTCGCGGGCCGAATGTGTCTATGGCAATATAGGGAACAAGGAATTGGGCAGGCTTGTTGATGTTACGTAACCGGAGGGAACAGAGTATCGGCGGCGTCAGGAAGGATGACCGGTAGTTGTGATAGGCCGTACGCCTTGCGCCTGACCGGAGCCGACATTCTCATTCCCTCAAGGCGCGTCCTCTTCGCTTCTTAATTGAGGAGGGACGAGTTTAGCCTTTTCATCTGGATTACATGGATTTCTGTTTGCCATAGAGTTTTTGTTATCTTATACGGACGCTGGTAAAGGACTCCAATACCTTGTCCCAGTGAATCTTGAATGTATGTGTTGCTCCCGTAATAGAACGTCCCGCTCCATCTCGGAAGATCAAGAGGAGGGACGCAGCTCCTTTGGGTGCCATGATCCCAGGGAGCGTGAATGCCGGGACGGCATTCAACGAGCCCCGGCAGAGTGCAGTAGTCAAGCCCTTCCCGGAAGGCGCGCAGATCAGGATTCTCTGCCGGCAACCCGCTTGAGAGCGATACCCAGGTATCCATTTGCCTGCCGGCAGCCTGAGACCCGATCCGCGGCGGCTTGGCGCCCAAACCGCTTTGATGCACCGAGCTATAAAAGTTCGTCTGTCTGAAGAATGCTCTAAACGTCAACATCTTTACCCCGTTTATTACGGCGGTATTTGAATAGAACCAACAGAAGACCACATGGTTTCCAACTAAAATGGAAAGGAGCTGTCATGGAACAATTCGCACAGACTTACGACGTGAGCATGTTTAAAGACACTTTCGAACACGAGTTTATCTACCTGAACGGATTCCTGCGAAACGTTCACCGATATGCTGACAACGCCGCGCTGACGGACCCGCTTCAAAACAGGACATGGACCTACGCAGAACTCAACAAAGAGGTAAACAAATTATCCCATGCTCTTCTGGCGGATAATGTCGACAAAGGCGATGTCGTGATGTACCAGTTGCTGAATTGCCCCGAGTTTTCATTCCTATATCTCGCGCCGCAAAAGATAGGAGCGATAAACTGCCCGATTAATTTCCGTTTGGCTTATGCAGAGACCGCAGAAATAATAGACGAGAGCAGACCGAAAATCTACTTTTATGATTCAGAAATGAGAGAAACTGCTGAGAAGGCTCTCGCCATGGCGAAGCACAAGCCCAAACGTGCCGTCATGGTAAATACTCTCGATAAAGCCAAACCCCCGTCCGGAGTAGCGACGTATGAAGAATACGTGAAAGGCCAACCCGAACACGATCCGATTGTCCCACGGACTTTTCACATATACGACGAGACCACGCGTTTATATACTTCGGGGACTACGGGAAGACAAAAGGGGGTTCCTCTTAACAGTATTAACGAGATCCTGTCTGCTCACGATGTAATTATGCACTTCCCCCTGAATCCCAAAGACAAAACTATGAACATGACTCCCTGGTTTCACAGAGGTGGTCTCTATTCAGGCGGGCCCAACCCGACTTTCTACGTCGGTGGAGAAGTTGTCGTTCTCCGTAAGTTCACACCGCGGACTGTAATTGAATATGTTGAGAAATACGGGCTTACCTTCCTGATCGGTGCTCCACCGATGCTGAAGCTTCTATACGATTTCCAGCAGGAAAGCCCAAAGGACTTGAGCAACCTCAAAGGGATCGTGACGATGGGAGCGCCGCTTGAGCGAGAGGCATGCATCCGCTATCAAAAGACATTGACGCCGAACATATTCAACGGGTACGGAACGTCCGAGGCCTTCTGGAATACGTTCCTGCGGCCTTATGATTTGCCGGAGATGGCGGGATCGGCCGGGCGTGCTTGTACCGACGATGATGTTGCAGTTGTGAAAATCTATCAGGACAAGAGAGCCGAGCCGGAAGACTATACTGCGAAGGACGGCAAAGAAACCGGGGAAATTATTGTCAGGGCACCGGGAAAAACCACTTACAGCTACGTCAGTCAGCCTGATATGGCCGAACGGGTTTTCTACAAGGGATGGATCTACATAGGTGATCTCGGAGTCTGGGATGAGAACGAGTTCATAACGGTTGTCGGCCGGAAAGACGACATGATCATCTCGTCAGGTGAGAACATATATCCCGTCCAGGTAGAAGAGGTTCTGAATGAATATCCCGGAGTGAGCGAGTCAATTGTCGTCGGCGTCCCTGATGAAACTCGCGGTGAGGCGGTCGTCGCTTATGTGGTCAGAAAGGAAGGTGCTTCGATAAAGGCCAGGGATCTCGACAAACATTGTCAGAGTCACCCGCACCTTTCACCGTACAAGAAGCCTCGTTTCTATCGCTTTGTTAACGAGCTCCCTTACACGGCGACCGGTAAGAAAATTCATTACAAGATAAAGGAACAGGCGATACAGGACAGGAAGGCGGGTCTGCTTGAAAGGGCATAGTTCAGCGGTCGATTGGCATCGCGTTTCCTCACGAGCAGACCGGAACATTAGAATCTGAAGAGAGTCCCCCGATAATCGGGAGAATTTGATGAGCACCTTCAATACAGATAGGTACAACAGTGATTGAACGAATAGTGATTACAGGGATGGGAGCCGTTACACCGGTCGGAATAGGCGTCGGGGAGTATTGGTCCGAATTGGTGGCCGGCAAATGCGGAGTCGGATGCATCACAAAATACGATGCGCACGATTTGCCGGTCAGGATTGCGGCTGAAGTCTCAGACTTTCATCCCGAAGAATACATGACCAAAAAGCTGATCAATCAAACCGATCCTTTCACGCAGTTCGCGCTGGCTGCGGCAAGGGAGGCCCTTGAGAATACCGTTGTCGACAATCCTGACAGGACAGGAATTGTCCTGGGAACTGCAGTGGGTGGTATCCAAACTGTCAGCCGAACTCAGGACGGTTTGACCAGGAGCGGTTCACACAACGTCAGCCCCTATTTCATGCCGAGTATACTCGGCAACGTAGCTGCTGCTCAAGTAGCTATCGCTCACGGCTTAAAGGGGCCCAGCCTGACCGTCAGCACTGCCTGCTCGTCGGGCGCAGATGCGGTCGGGGTCGCCTCTGAGAAGTTGAAGGCAGGTGAGGCCGATATGATGGTTGCGGTTGGGGCCGAGTCGATTTCTTGTCCGCTTGTTGTTGAGGCGCTTACTTCGGCACGGGCGTTGTCCACAAACAATGGTCACCCCGAGAGCGCAAGCCGCCCGTTTGACAGATACCGCGACGGTTTCGTTATCGGAGAGGGGGCGGGCGTCGTTGTGCTCGAGACGCTAACCCATGCCAAGCTGCGGGGAGCTAAGATACTTGGAGAACTAATCGGTTATGCGAATCTCGGGAGCGGTTTCCATATCACAGCGCCCGAACCCGACGGCCGCGGCGAGATACTGTGCATGCAAAAGGCGCTGAAAAGTGCCGCGCTCTCCCCTGGAGATATCGATTATATCAACGCTCACGGCACCTCCACTTCAAAGGGCGATCTCGTCGAAACGATAGCAGTCAGGTCCGTATTCGGCGGCCTCAGCAGTCCGCCTCCCATGAGCTCCACGAAGGGAGCAACCGGACACCTCATGGGTGCCGGAGGGATCACGGAGTTGATCGCATGCATCAAGGCAATTGAGGTCGGCATAGCTCCGCCGACGATCAATCTGAATAACAAAGACCCGGAATGCGATTGGGATTTCATTCCCAACAAGGCGCGCAGCATGGCTGTCGACGTGGCCATGTCGAATGCCTGGGGTTTTGGAGGGCAGAACTCGTCACTTATAGTCCGAAGGTTCCGGTAAGGAATGATTTCTGTCCCTTTTGATGTAAATGATGCAGACGCCAGAAAAGTCTTCCTGAATCATACACTCATGGAGGCGATTGCCGGAATCTCTGAAGCGTCGCAGCCTTCATGGGGAAGAATGCATGCCCAACATATGGTGGAGCACCTCGTATGGACATTTGAAGTCTCGACCGGGAAGGTCGCGGTGGAATGTGCTACACCTGATAGATTGTTAGAACGCGTTAAAAGATTCTTGTATGTAAACGTTCCGATGCAGCATGATTTCCGGAACCCGGCACTCGCCGAGGATCCTCCCGAACTGCGATTCGCGGGTCTTGCGGAAGCCCGGGATGCCTTGCAGGATGCTCTGAACCAATACCTGGGCCATTTTGCGGATAGCCCCGATACAGTGGAAATGCATCCGGTTTTCGGGCCTCTCGGGGCGGAAGAATGGGAACGGATTCATTTCAAGCACTGCTATCATCATTTGCTCCAATTCGGGCTGATTTCGGGGGCGAAGCCAGGATAACATTGACCCTGGAGCGGCGATCCGGGCTCGGAAACTTCCGCGAGAGAGCGCGTCTTTCTACAGACCGTATGGCTTCTTCTCTCACGTAATCCCACAATGGCCGGCTTAACCAATTATTCTGTGTCACTTGCCGGAACTAATCCTTGAGTTGGAAGGTTGCCTATTAACAAGTACACATAATCAGAGAACAAGGATGAATATCACAAAGAAATGGCAGTCGTTTGCACCATATGTGCAAAGCGTACTTAGAATTGCGGCCGGTTTCACATTCATGCTTCATGGAACCGAGAAACTGTTTATGTTTCCCGCTCCACTCTATCAGGGCGCCGGACCCGTTCATCTATTTTCGGAAATCGGTCTGGCCGGAATACTCGAGACTTTCGGCGGTCTCGGGTTACTTCTCGGTTTCTGGACTCGCCCGATAGCGTTTCTGCTCTCAGGAGAAATGGCGGTCGCGTTCTTCCAGGTTCACATTCCTAGGAATCTGTGGCCAGTCCTGAGCGGGGGCGAGCTCGCCTATCTCTACTGCTTCGTATGGCTGTATCTCTCGATGGCGGGCGGCGGGCCGTGGAGCATCGACGCGATAATCAAGAAAAGTCATCACCCCAAACAGCAGGAGGCAGGAGCCTGACCCATCGCTTAGCATGGTTTGAATCGTTCCAATTCCGGGTCCCGTATCGCGCGACAGTGTTTTGCATTTGCCGTTGGGAGTTTGGCGCTGTGTACGATCGCATCACGTACGATATGAGAACATCGGTGTCCATATAATCTTCTTCCTGTTGACAATAAAGCGCGAGTCGGGACAGGCAATAGACGAGCTGTTCGGGAAGCTAGCCGACGGCTGTAAGATACATATGCCGCTCAATGCTTATCCGTTCAGTCAGAAGTTCGCCTGGGTCGATGACAGGTATGGTGTTTCGTGCAGCTGAAACTTCCCGCGGCCGGTTAAGACAATACGTAGTAGATCCGTGGAGGGGTCGAGTGCATGCTTCATAACACGATCTGTGGGCAGCTCAACAATTCTAAATTGATAAAGCGAAATTATGAAAAATAGAATCAACAGGAAGAAGGTAGATCTGACGGGCTATCCGGGAATGGTGGTAATTTACCTCGGTATGAGGGTCAATCGGATCGGTGGACTGGGAACTCTTCTGAAGACGGGTGTGAACATACGCCGGGAAGTGTCGTCTCAACCTGAAGGGATGCTTCTGCATGGGAGTCAGTTTTATGACAGGGGATGATTTGCCCGATCAGCATCTCCGAAAAGCGATCACGCTTCGTCATGCCGTCGCGCTGTATGTAAGCTCAGTCCTCGGTTCGGGGGTTCTCGTCCTTCCCGGTCTCGCCGCAAAGATTGCCGGGCCGTCGTCGCTTATTGCCTGGCTATTCCTTTCGGTAGCGAGTTATCCGTTCGCGTACACGTTCGCCTCGCTGTCCGCGCGTATGCCGGAGTCCGGCGGAGTATACGCCTTCGCGAAGGAGAGTTTCGGCCTTCATGCCGCGACGGTTGTGTCATGGCTTTTCGCATTGTGGTACATCGCAGGGTCACCTGCGGTGACTCTTATCGCGGCGTCTTATCTTGCATACGCATTCCCGATGAGCAGGGCGGATTTGTATTTCGTCGCGGCGGCTGTCATCGCACTCACATTTGCAGTCAATTACCGCGGCATAAGATTCAGCAACAAAGTTCAGCTGGGAGTAGTAACGGCCATAGTAGCTATGCTGGTTGCGGCGGTTGTTACCTCTGCCGGATCGGTGAAGCTCGAGAACTTCTCTCCGCTCTTTCCGAACGGGTATCTTTCAATCGGATCTGCGGCTGCACTGATATTCTGGTCGTTCCTCGGGTATGAAAACGTCTCTAATGTCGCCGCGGAATTCAGGAATCCGCAGCGCGATTTCAGGCGAAGCGTGGTGATAAGCGTCGTCCTGATCGGCGCGCTGTACGTATCGGTTGCCGTCGTTACGGTGGGCACGCGCGCATATGCAGCCGGAGGGAGTGTCGCGCCATTTGCGGAGATATTTTCGAGATTGCTCGGCAAGTACGGCGCGGTTGGGACGGCGGTCCTCGCATTCTTCATTATATTCGGTGCGGCGAATGCGTATACTGCGGGTCTAACCAGGGTTATCTACGCAGCGGCGAGAGACGGCGGTTTTCCGCGGACGCTCGCTTATATAAATCAGAAGAGTGACGTCCCGGATCGTAGCCTGATTATGCTTTCGGCTTTTGCGATGACTATGCTCGTGGTGTTCTACATCTTCAACGCGGATTTGCAGACGGCGCTGCTCATACCGAGCGGGGCGGCAATCATCGTCTACGTCATAGGTTCATCTGCCGGGATCAGACTGCTCGACGGCGTAGGATGGAGGAAAAGCTTGCCGTGGATATCGCTCGCCATTTCGATCATCGCGCTGCCGTTTGTCGGCCCGCTTATCGTACCGGCGGTGATCGTGTCTCTCGCCGGACTCGGGTACAGTCTCAAGTTCAGAAAACGTCGGGTTATCTCAGAAGAAGGATAAACCATTTAAGGAATGAGTTATGTATAAAATTCCCGATTAGTGGCGAAGCTATCGCCTTTGTTTTAGCGTTTCCGAACGTCAATTCCCTGATTACTTGTGAACCCGTTTAGATGGAAATTTGTTCTTCCTAATGCTGTTACGACAGTGGTGCCCTGTTTGCCGGTCGCACCCAATAAAAGAATCTTCTCCTCTACTTCAACATAACCCGGGTATATAGAGGACGATAAGGAACAAGAGATATTCGAAGACCAGAGTTCCGTTATTATTCTTATGGAGAGGAAGATTAATACCAGTCACAAATCTCGCGGCCCCGAAACAACGGAATGACGAAGAATTCAGCCGAGAACATTCGCAAGACTCTGGATAATGTCTACCGTACGGAATCCCGCCGGATACTTGCGACGCTGATCCGTCTGCTCGGTGACTTCGAGCTTGCAGAGGACGCGATGCACGAGGCCTTCAGTATCGCGATGGAGAAATGGCCGACCGAAGGTGTGCCGTCAAATCCGAGAGCGTGGCTCGTCTCTGCCGGTCGATTCAAAGCCATTGACCAAATCCGGCGACGGTCGAAGTTTCGCTCTTTAGATGCGTCCGCCTATGACGGAGAGACCTCATTTGAACCTCTCGCAGAACACCTTGCGGACAGCATCACCGTCGACGAGGATTTTGATGGCGACAAAATCGAGGATGATCGCCTCCGTCTGATATTTACCTGCTGTCACCCGGCACTTTCGCCTGAGGCTCGTGTGGCACTCACACTGCGTGAAGTCTGCGGTTTGACAACCGAAGAAATTGCGCGTGCGTTCCTTGCGACTCCGCCGACCATGGCACAGCGCATCGTCCGCGCAAAGGCGAAAATACGTGACGCGCGCATACCGTACCAAGTCCCGACCAGAGAAGAATTGCCGGATCGATTGGACACGGTGTTGCAGGTGATTTACTTGATATTCAACGAGGGCTATTCGGCATCATCGGGCGAATCGTTAACCAGAAGCGACCTTTCAACTGAAGCGATCCGACTCTGCCGGCTTCTTCTTGAGTTACTTCCCGAGCCGGAGGCGATGGGACTTCTCGCATTGATGCTGCTTCATGAATCGAGAAAGGCGGCGCGTACCAATGCTGACGGTGATCTAATCCTGCTCGAAGATCAGGATCGTTCACTCTGGAACCGTGAGATGATAAGAGAAGGAGT
This sequence comes from Candidatus Kryptoniota bacterium, assembly GCA_046705025.1. Classification (GTDB taxonomy): domain Bacteria; phylum Bacteroidota; class Ignavibacteria; order Kryptoniales; family JAKASW01; genus JAKASW01. The sequence goes on from JBJKQU010000168.1 coordinate 22,702, forward strand.
GGCATTTGTGGAAAAAGCTTTCTCCTTTCAACCTGTTGGCCCATACTCAATTCAATCGGCGATCTCTGCGATTCATGCCGAGGCACCGACACCATCAGAAACAGACTGGTCGGAAATCGTCGGACTGTATGGACTGTTGATGCAAATAAATCCATCGCCGATTGTGGAGCTTAATCGTGCAGTGGCTGTCGCGATGCGCGATGGGCCAGAGGCGGGACTGTGGCTGGTCGATGACATTCTTGCTCGCGGCGAGTTGGCGGACTACCATCTCGCGCATTCCGCCCGAGCTGAATTGTGCAGACGTTTAGGAAAAAAAGCCGAAGCCAAGTCATCGTATGAAAAAGCACTGTCGCTGGTGCAACAGGAACCTGAGAAGAGATTCCTGGAAAAGAGAATGAAGGAGCTGTAATTCTTTATGAGAAGGAGGAAAAAGTCATGGAACCACGGTTTGCAGTTCTGACGATCGGCGTCGATGATTTGGAAAGGGCTTACAAATTTTACCACGATGGTTTGGGCTTTCCATCAAAAGGAATAGTCGGGAAGGAGTTTGAACACGGCGAGGTGGCATTCTTCGAGATGAAAAGTGGAGTGATCCTGGCGATCTATTCAAGAAAAAATCTCGCGTGGGATGCAAATGTCCCGCTTAGTGCTCGATCTTCCGTTGAGTTCTCGATTGGCTACAATGTGAAAGACAGTGCGGAAGTCGATTCGGTACTGGAGCTGGCAAAACGGGCCGGAGCGAAGATTGTCAAGCCGGGGCAGAAAGCGTTCTGGGGCGGCTATCACGGCTACTTCGAGGATCCCGACGGGCACCTCTGGGAAGTATTGTGGAGTCCGCAACTACTACCGGATAAATAGATCGACACTAAATGAGGAGAGAACGAAAGAATGAAATATATTTGCCTCGTCTACGGAGAAGAAAGTAAGATCGGTGCAATGACCGACGACGAATGCATGGAATACGATGCGGCAATTAGTGGAAGCGGACAGTGCCTCGCCTCGGAAAGACCGCGAAACCCCGAACGGGGTTTTGTGCTTCTTCCCAGCCGTCCGTTCCCGACGCGCGCTTCGCGAGTTCAACGGATGGCGAGGAACTGATGGCGATGTTCCCGCGTACCGTCCGGACGGCTAAATCTAAAACCTTCCTTCCAGGCTCACCACGAAGTTCCTTATCGGCCCAAGGTTGCCGGGCAACTCGACGTAGTTGTACTGGAACAGATTGTTGACATGGAACCCTACCGTCACAGGGATCCCTATGTGTGCCATGTTGATGGACGCGCGGGAATCGAAAACCTCAATCGGTACCTGCGCATTCCAGTTCGGAATAAATGACTGGAGCAGGTCGTCGATTCTCAACATCTTGCTGATATATCGGAAATCGATCCCCGCCGAGAACATATCGTACGTAAACGTTGCGCTCGAATAGAACAGGTGGCGGGAACGATATCTCAGGAACTGGCCGGTCGTCAGGTCTATCGGCCAGGTGTAGGTATAGCCGAAATCCAGCTGAAGGTGCCGCTTGAACAAATCGGTCTTCAAGTCGATCTCTACGCCCTGTACCCTGGCCCGTGAGACATTGTCGAACTTGATTGTCAATTGGCCGCCGGTGGAATCGAACCCCGCTTCGATGAGGTCGGAAAAGTTGCTCTGGTACACCGCGCAATCGAGCATGACGGCTTCGGAAAAGGACTGCGTCCCCCCGACTTCGAACGACCAGCTTTGCTCAGGCTTCAGACCGGCGTTGGGCACGATGGGAAGGTAAGGAGTCGACTCGTTGACGTAAAGCTCCGCCAGGGATGGTGCACGGAATCCTTCGCCGACCGAAGCGCGAAGAGTCGTAGTCGGACTCGCGGAGAAAACGACCCCGGCTTTCGGGCTCAGGTTCGTCCATGGAGTGAGTCCGACGATTTCCTGGATGTCGTATCTGAAACCCGCATCCAGCCTGAGGGGAGACGACAAATCGAACTCGGCCTGCAGATAACCGGCTCCGCCGGCTCCCAGATGAGTTCCGTAATATGATGCGATGACGCGATCTATGTTTCCAACCGCTCCGAATGTCAGACGATAATGGTTTTTGGATTCCCATGTACCTTGCGCTTCAAGGTTCGCTGTGTTGGCGAACGAACTTGAACCCCCGATGCCCGCACTGTCGTATCGTAGAAAACTGCTGAAGAATTCACCCTTAAGGCTGTACGAAAACCTGTCTCCTGCAAAACCTTTGAACAACATGTCGATGTTCCATCTTGTTGTCACGGTCTGTGCATTTTCCTGGGCGGGGTCCGGCAGAAGCGGTTCGTCGAGACTCCTCCAGTAATAAAAGTTAGCCTGGTTTTGAAGGACGATGCTGGAGATCAGCTTCAGCTGTTGAAACGGGGAAAAGTCGTATTCCATTTTTGCGAAACCGTTCCAGCGCTTGTAGCTGTCGTTTTGCCTGAAGCCGTTGTCGGCGCCGTAGCCGCCGTATGCGAGGATGCCGAGATTGCCGAACCTCTGCGAATGACCCGCGTAAAATCCCTCCATGCCCCGCGGCTTATCGCTCCACCTCCACTCAGGATAATATGGCTGATCGTAAAGCCCTGAGTAGATCCGGTAATCGGTTTGCGGGGCGGAAGGTATATCGCGGGTTATGACGTTGATTACGCCGCCCAGTGCGTTCGACCCGTACAAGGCTGAGGCTGCACCTTTGACCACTTCAATTCTTTCAACTTGATCAACCGGAATCATATCCCACGCAATTTCTCCCATGTCACCCGTGATGAGAGGCATCCCGTCCATCAGGAGCAGGACCCGGCTTCCCACGCCCATGCTGTAACCGGTGTAGCCGCGGATGTCGACCTGGTCTTCAAGCATCCTCACACCCGGAATATACTGCAGAACGTCTTTGATGGAGGCGGCATTCAGGGCCGCGATTGTCTTTGCATCCACAACGTCGACGCTGACCGGAACGTCCGAGAGTGATTCCTCATGGCTCATCGCAGTAACGACCACGGGTGCGCTCTGTACTGGAAGAGGGAAGAGATCGACCGTTACGCTTGTCGTTCTAAGCGGCTTGACATTTATGCCGGTGACAACCTTGCGAGAGTAGCCGACCATGGAAAATGCCAGTGAATATGTACCACTTGGAATACTTTTGATGTGGAACTTGCCGTCCGCATTCGTCGCGGCCCCGAGCACCGTGTTCTGTACGACGACATTTACTCCAGGCAACGGGTTCCCATCTTCCGCACTCACGACAAATCCGGAAACAGAACCTACTTCGTTCGCAGGGTTTGTCTGCGCGAAGGAAGGGTTGATCCCCGCCGCCGCGAGAAGTATGAACAGTAAGAGTCTCCTGGCAGTCACAAGGTGAAATTAGTCCCCGATGAGTTTTAGAACAAACTTGGACTTAACCCTTCCCACCGACGCTTAACGTTCAGCGCTATTTTTGTTTCAGTACCGCCTTTAGTGTTTCCTGAACAATGGAATCCATGACTCTGTAGCCTTCGTGATCAGGATGCACTCCGTCCACAGTAAGCTTCGGCTGCAGCCCCTTTTGATTGTCGACCATCTTTGAGTAATAGTCCACGTATGGAATATTATTCTCATCACAGTACGATTTGATCATCGAATTCAGCTTCACAATTTTCTCAGCGGGCTGCAGTCCTTTGTGCCATGGAAAATCATACGCCGGCAGAACCGAGCAAAGAATCACTTTGATATTGTTCACTTGAGCTAATTGTGTCATGGATACGATATTGTCCATGATACGCTGCAACGAAATCGGACCGGCATTCTCCGCTATATCGTTCGTGCCTGCGAGGATGACGACGACCGTCGGTTTCAGATCGATTACATCCTGGCGGAAACGAAGCAGCATCTGGGCTGACACCTGTCCGCTTATACCTCTATCGATATATCCGTTATCTATAAAGAAGCTGCTGTCGCGTTTGGCCCAGAATTCCGTGATAGAGTTACCCATGAAGACGACGCGATTTTCTCCGGGCGTCAACGCGGGAAGACTCTTGTTCGCTTCGGCATATTTCTCATAATTTACCCAGCGGGTTAGTTCTCGAAAACTCTGACTATAAGCTGGATACTGCAGGAAAATGAGAACCAGGAACGTGTAACGAAAAATGCTTTTCATAACGACAGACCTCCTCTTATTTCGATTTCCTAAAATATGCATCGGGAGACCCACAATACCAATCTCTCTCAATCCTATCGCCCACCATTTCGCTTTTCGGTCTTAATCATAATTGCATATGAGGTTTCAGGTTGGCGTTTCTTCTGTTGGGACAAGGTTGACATACGGGTGTCTCTCCGGGAAGGCGTCGCGGGCTGCCGCCGGAGGGTTAAATTGCGAATCTACGTGAAGATGGGGCAGTTTTTGTGTTCTTGAAGTCAAGAAATGCGATCTCGGACCCGATTTATGCGATCTCGATGTGACGCAGCGCACTCTTCAACTCAATTTATGTCCGCTCGAAGTCAAGCAAAGCTCCCTCAAGTTCAATATTTGTCAACTTCATATCAATTAATGTCAAGTCGGACTCAATTCAAGCGATCTCGGTGTGACGCGGAGCACATTCCATCTCGATTTATGTCCGCTCGAAGTCGAGCAAACCTTCCTCAAGTTCAATATTTGTCAAGTTCATGTCAATTAATGTCAGCTCAGACTCAATTCAAGCGGTGCTGAAGTGAAGCGAAGAGGTAGTGATCTGGCGGTAAGTACTCTTCATCTCGGTGAATGCCCGCTTGAATCCAAGCAAAGCTTCCTTGAAAGCAATCTTTGTCAATATCATCTCAAGCACTGTCCACCGAGACTCAATCGGGGCGATCCTGAAGTCAGGCAAAATGGTCTGTGGTACAGTCCCGGTGTGAGTTTGCGGGTTTTTGATGCCGCTTGTTGCGGTTGCACCCGTCTCAGCGACGGTTTCGTGGAGCAGCCTCTCAATTGAAACACATAGTCACATAGTGCACGTAATGAATCATTGTATGTTTCCTATGTTCCTATGTGGTGAAGATTTTGACACGGGTGTCTTTTCGCCGTTTGCTTGTTGTACCCCTGCAGTCTACATTGATGAAAACCATGATGGGCACGCGGGAGAAAAATCCAGCTATAGGGTATTCAAAGGGCTGCGCGAAATGAATCCGACAAACCATGCCGCGAACATGGAGCATGCAAAGAAACCCATCCGTAGTTTCATCAGTTCGGGACGCCTCGATAAAACACGAATCCACGAAGTAGTTCATAGAACAGGAGAGCTGTCCGTTTCCTCCGTTCGCCAGGACAAGGAGGAGAATCGGCTCTGAGGAAACCACCTGAAGAAGGCAGGAAAAAACCATGATTGTTTCTGTACGCTTGAGGCGTACGAGCTTAACGGCGACGGCGCGTTTTCGGTGGTGGAAATTGACGCGGGGCTGAGAAAGGTATGAAAATGAGCTATGAATTATTAGAGAATTGTAGGAGGAATAAACTAATATGATTCCAGATTATCAGGCAATAATGTTACCACTGTTGAAGATAACTTCCGACGGAAAGGAACACCTGGTCAGAGACTTAATTGAACAACTTGCCGCCGAGTTTAAGTTGACAGATGAGGACCGTAAGGAGTTATTGCCCAGCGGTCAAGAATTCATTTTCGGAAACAGGGTTGGATGGGCTCGAACTTATTTAAAAAAGGCTGGCCTCGTGGATTCTCCGCGGAGAGGATTCGTCATCATAAGTGAACGTGGGAAAGAAGTCCTGGAGAAAAAACCCTCTCAGATTAACGTTGCTTTTCTACGCCAATATAAGGAGTTTCTTGAGTTTGAAAATACAAAACATGATGAATCTAATGAGACTGGCGGCGAGAGCAATAAGACTCCTGAAGAAACTCTCGATTCGGCTTATCTTGGCTTGAGAGAATCGCTGGCAAAGGAATTGCTAAATAGAGTCGTCGACTTGCCTCCGTCTTTTTTCGAGAGACTTGTAGTTGAGCTTCTAGTAAAAATGGGATATGGTGGTTCATTCAAGGACGCTGGGAGAGCTATAGGAAAAAGCGGCGATGAAGGTATCGACGGGACGATTAAGGAAGACAAGCTGGGACTCGACATAATCTATGTTCAAGCCAAACGATGGAAGCCGGGTAATCAAGTTGGCCGGCCCGAGATACAGAAGTTCGTTGGTGCACTTGCGGGGCAGGGAGCCAAGAAGGGTATATTCATAACAACCTCGACCTTTTCGAAAGACGCTGCCGAATATACGCCGAAGAACGAAACTAAGATCGTTCTAATCGACGGCGAACAACTCGCCCAATTGATGATTGACCATAACATAGGTGTTTCCACCGTCACGTTATACGAGATCAAGAAGATTGACAATGATTATTTCGAGGAAGAATAGAATGACAGCGAGTTTTCGGTGCTGGACAAAGATGCAGCACTCAGAAGGAACAAATAATCGCATTAGGTTGAAAGGAAAGATGAGATGATAAGTAATCCGCGTGGTTCGGTTTGGCGTAAATGGGATCTTCACATTCACACACCCCTATCGATCCGCCAAGAATACGGAGGCGAAGCTCAATGGGATAAATTCATTGACGCACTTGGAAGGCTGCCCTCGGAGGTAAAAGTAATAGGTATAAACGATTACTATTTCATTGATGGTTATGAAAGACTAATGAAGGATAGACAAACCGGAAAACTTGATAACATAGAAAAGATTTTTCCTATCCTCGAATTTCGAATCGATACATTTGGGAGTGGGAATGAGAACAAATTACAGAAGATAAACTTACACATACTCTTTGACCTGGATGAAGCTAATCTCACCGCTGAAATACGGGCCGTCAAGGACGAGTTTATCGGACAAATTCCAATTACGAAGCTTCCACAGCATGAGACAAAGATGTTGTCGCTTGAGAATTTGACATCTGAGGGAGGAAATGATCTTTACCGGGGGTTTGGCGATTTGATCCCTTCGACAGAGAAGGTATTCAAGTTGATCAATAGTGAGACGTGGAAGGACAAGACTTTTCTCTTCCTTGGATACCCCTCTCTGCCTATATTGGTGAGACAAAAAGGAGTAAGATAATTAAGCTCACAGAGTAGGGCGACAAGGAATGGTCCAACCTTGAGAAAAACAATCAGCTCAAACCTTTCAAAGAAGATCTATATTCAAAGTCTTCAGCCTTTTTTACGAGCAATTATGAAACAATCAAGGAGAGTCAAAATTGGCTCAATGAATATGGCATGAAGCGGCTGCTACACTCTGGAGACATCCACGATTTTAAATTTTTGGACACAGCCAATAAGGACAAGGATGGCAATTATCTATCAAGTTCTAGCTACTTCTGCAATACATGGATTAAAGCCGATCCGACTTTCCATGGGCTTAGACAGATTTTAGTCCGAAGTAGAAACCCACTGCCTGAGGCAGTGGTAATGTATGGATGGCTTCGCCGGGGCCAGTTGGCCCAGAAGTCAGGCTCAGAGTCAGCCATGCAATAAATTGGACGGCTCGCGG
>JBJKQU010000169.1:0-30066 GCA_046705025.1 Candidatus Kryptoniota bacterium
ATTTCCTTCCGCCGACCGGATCGAAACTCTTATTTTCAAGAACCGACAGGAGCTTCTTCTGAAAATCCGGCGAAATCTCGGATATGCCGCTGAGGGAAAGTGTGCCGGCACTTGCAAGTTCAAACAGACCTCTCGAATCAATCCTCTCACCTGAAGGTACTCCCCTGACTTCCCCGAAAAGGACTCTCTCCAGTTGTTGCTCCGGAATCGTGGGGAGATCGACTGCGACGAACAAGTGACCCGAAGTCACGCCTGTTTCATGGATGACCCTGCTGATGAGCCGTTTGCCGGTGCCGCTCTCACCTTGGACGAGGACATTTGTCCTTTGAGGAATGAGCGAGATGATCTCGGAATGTATTTCGGTCATACGCCACGACTTACCGATCACGAGTCTTGCGACGAAGGTCAGACGCGGATCAACCGGCTCATCTTTGCTGATTGCCGGTGAAAGATCCCTGATTCTGAGGGCTTTTCCTATTGTAGCCAGAAGATCAACTCGTTCGATTGGCTTTTCGATGCAGTCGTACGCGCCGCAATCCATGGCTCTCACAACTCTTCGTAGTTCCTCGCCTGCCGTGAGCATTACGATCGGCGACTGCGTGACTCCTTTCAGGAATCTCAGAAAGTGGACGCTGTTCTTCTCATCAAGCGTGAGGTCGCAAATAACAAGGTCTGTTTTCTCGCGCTCGAAAAACTTCACAGAGGCCTGGTACCAGTCGTCGGCGGAACGAACCCGGAAGCTCTCTTTCGTCAGAGTGTTTTCGATCCAGGCTCTCGTCTGCCGGTCAGTAACAACTAAAATGTTTCCTCTTATCAATTCCCTCAGATAATAGTTTAGGCTCAACAGGGCAAGGAAGATAATTCATTTTTTCCCCGATATTCTGTTGAAGCATATGTACAGTTCAGTAATTGAAATTGGTACGGTTTTCATCCCGTGTTAGTTCAGATTCCGCAGTCTGCTCGCCCCGGTTTAGACACCTGGGGCAAAGAGTCTACCGGCGTAGAATGAGTATAAGGGTTCCCACCGCGGTTACCAGGGAGAAGAGAGGCGCCAGAATGCTGAGAGCCAGACGCAGGGATTCAGTCGAGGAGCCCGGGACTATTATGGTGTCTCCCGGTGAAAGGAGAGGGGTCTGGTCGCCGTCCGACTTGAACTTTTCAAGATTGACCGGAATAACCTTCGGTCTGAATGTGGAATCAGGCTGCATCTCCTGCCGGACGATCTCCACTTTGTTAAGTTCTGCATCCGCAGTTGGACCGCCCGCCAGCGAAATGAGCTGGACGAGATCTGTTGAGCTAGGCACATCATATCGACCTGGCTTCCCGACATAACCCCAAAGGTTCACCGAGATAGTCAGTCCGCTCTCACCGTTAAGGGCGTAGTAACTCGGCGACATGGGTTGAGTTGTGGGTTCGTTTGGGCCCAACATGGTCTGGGCAGAAAGCGAGCATGCGAAAAAGAGTATAATGATCGCCGTTGCAAAGCTCTGTTTCATCGGATAACTACATCCTTTCGTTTGTGGTTGACTCGCCTTTCCGCGCACCGAGTCAGCGCCAATCGGCTGGGGTTTTCTGTGACTGACAGAGAGCACAAGAAGCTCTAATATCATCTATAATCCTAAACGTCAAACCAGCTTAACCAGTCATACCAGAAATGCTTATCATGTCGAAGTTCATCTAAATTACAGCTTTAATAGCTGGACCGCACAAGAATCCGAGTGTCCGTGGAGTCCGAGATCTAACGCGGAACGGGAATCTACAGCCGGACTCATGAACATTTTCGGTGTCTCTCCACGGGCAGGTTCTCCCGGGTCAGGCGCTCCTCGCCCCCCGAAGGACGATGTTCCGCACAGCTTTGAAGAGGTACTTGATATCTGTGAGTAACGGGCTCCCCTCGTACGCGTCGAGGTATCGCCGTTCCGACTCCATTATTTGGTCCAGAGTCTTGGGCATGTCGACGTAAAACGGAGGGATAAGTCCCGGTTTGTGTTTCATTCTCCTAAGCCTCAGGCTCTCGTCGTAGAGGGACAGATAATGACCGCTTAGAGGACGCACTCCGACGAGCTTGAGATCTCCTCTGAAGAGATTGATTATCATCGGCAGCTCGTCGATCCACAACTTCCTGAGCACTCTCCCCCACGACGTTACCCGGAAATCATCTTTCAGTTTCCCTCCCACCTCCAGGTTGTTCGTATCGTAGACGAACTCCTGCAGATACTCCGAATAAGGGTGCATCGTCCTGATTTTATAGACGAAAATGTTCTTCCCGTTCTCTCCCACCCTTTTCATCTTGAATAGCGGTCCGTACAGAGGTGCGTGGCCGAGTGGGGGTTTAAGCTTCTTTATAGCTATGAAATAAAGACAGCCTTCCAACTCGAAAGCGCTCGCGAGCTGAAAACCACAGTAGTATATCCTGCCGAAGGCCTCTGCGATCGAAAGGGCCCTTTTCCTCCCCTTGCTGATCGCGAAATAGACGCTACGAAATACCGGAAGCTTCGGGAAGACGCGGTGCCAGATGAAGTCACGCGCATAGAAAATCTGCGCGAAATAAAAAGGATACCTGCGGAGGAACCTGTTATACCGGTTCTTGATTGGCTCGAACCTGCCTATGAAAAGCCCGTCCGGCTCCAGCTTGTTGTTTACCTCTATCAGATATGAATTGATATGCCGCATCCTGTTGAGGTCCTGGAGATTCATGAAAAGCTGAAGCCGGCTGTCGGGAAGCACCTCGACGTCGTAGACGTCGGTGGTTCTTGTAACGATCGAATATTTGATATTGAGTCCGTTGAGGTCCACCTTTTCGTCGATACTGGAAAATAGGCCCGGAAATTTTATCAGCTGTATATCCCGCAGCTTATCTCTGAAAGTGATATTAACATCATCCGCATAGATCGGCTTCCAGAGATCCACCTTCGATATCTTCGAAGTGTCGACTAGTTCGTCTGAGACTTCGGTGTCCTTGAGATAATCGATCCGGGAGTCGTCCGTTTTCCGCGGAATTTTCGTGAAGAAAAGGCTGGAAAACGCACAGAATGATATGCCCGCATAGGCAAACACACCTCCCACAAGGAGATGCATTGGATCTCCGTGCAGCCGGAATATCAGAACAAAGAACGAAGCAATACAGGCAAAAACGAAGTATTCCTTGATGAAATTGTTGATGTACTTCCAGTAGTTCTGCCTGAAGTCGAGCTCGAACTGGTGAGAGACTACCGACGATGCAAACCAACCGAGTATGACGCTGCCGACGAGAAGCCAAGTGTCCGCGGTCGCTTCCTTTAAGATGTAAAGAATAAGGAGATAGAACGTAAGTACTGAAGCAAGTATCGACAGGTCAGCCGCTAAGAGAAGCAGCGACTTGACGAACTCGATCGCTTCCGAGCTGGAGCTCAGCGCCGGGGCTACCGACCGGAGGATGATGAGTTCGAAAACATATCCGATGAGTAACGAACTCACGATGGCGAATCTCGACGTTATGATGAGTGGGGAGAGTTTCATCAGAAGCGAAACGCCGCCCAGCATGATAAAAAATGAAAGGGAGAACGCCCGAACGTTCAGTGTAAACGACCGCAGGCGGAGCTTCGATAATTTTCTCGTCAGGAAGGTTGACAGCGCCCACGCCAACGGGAGACCGATGAGGAGCGGTGCCTGAAGAAAGTGGGTAAGCGGTTCCTTGTACTTGAGCAGCAGAACGACCGAAAAAGACAAAAGGTATGCTGCGAGATCGGCTGTGCCCAGAGCTACGAGGGCCTTCCTGTTTAGCGGCTTAACCTCAGCTGGTCCTATGTCAGCCGAAGAAGTGGAGCTTTCGGGTCCGTCTCCGTGGCTGTACAGTGGACGGTCGGTCTCTCGAACGACGGGCCGTGTTATGCCGGCTTCTGGCTCAGGCTGCATTTTATGTACTCGTCTCAGGTTTTATTTTATATAAATGGAGGTTTGAAGTCCCGGCGACAGTCGCCGCCGGCTAGTCTATTATGAAGGGATATTGCCGCTCAAGTGCGCCTGCGGCGAAGAGCCGCAAGCCCTGACGCAAATTGAACAATTAGACGGCTTAGCCTGCCGTCGCTTTCGATCTTATTAAATATGCCCACCCGGGCGGAGAGGATGATGAATGCCTGAGTATTCTACTGAGTCAATCGTACTTCAGGCAAAACGATTCTCATTCCAGGCTGCAATTCAGCATCGAGAGTCCTCGGCACGTAAGGAGATTTGGAGACTTCAATTTCATAAACCGAGGAACCATTTCCCGCCCAACCGCCGAAGTTGAATTCACCGATATTAGAGGTGAACTTTCTTGTAACGAGCTGGGTATTTGTGCCGGTAACTCTCCTCACCGTCACGAGCGCATTGGCGACCGGGTTGCCCGTTATCGAGTCAATCACCGTTCCGTCCGCCTCACCCAGATTGGGATAGTAGAGGCTGTCGAGCAAAGGGGGGATTGCAAGAGAATCCCACCGTTGTTCTGTTATACCCTGTCTTGTCAGGAACCACCCATTGAAAAGAAGCACGCCGTTTATATATCCGCGGCTGTAAAGGTTCACAGAGTGTTGAATCATATTTTTGATTCCGTCCGGATTTCTTCCGGTGGAGATATCCACTCCTACCATTATGCCCTTTCCCGGGTAAGTCAGCTCAACCGCGTTAACATACTGATCCAGATTCACGTAGTTCGTGTTTTGGTCGTTGTCGACATAGAGAACCACTCCGTCGATCAGACCGCTGATAGATAAGTCCGCAAGAGGCTGGGATTCGTAATCAACTACGTAAAGTTTGAGATTGGGAGTTGTGGCCGGAGAGCCGGGCACGATGCCACCGCTTGCATCCAGTGACTGCCCGTGAAGTGCGTCCCTAATCTCCAGCAGCTGAGTGGCTGTTATCCCGTTATTCTGAAGGTAACTGCCGCCGAAATCGTCTATGATTATACCGGTAATCTGCGGGTACACCTTCGACAACTCAGAAATGCGGTGGGCACCCTGGATCATTCCGGGCGTCTGCGCGAAAGGCTGGAGGGTTAATGTATCCCCCGGCTGGTTCACGGCAGCATCGTGCCCGACGGGGGGCCATATGATTCCGAACACTTGGTTGGTATTCCAGAGCGTGCAATTGTTGGAAAGGTTAGCTTGAAATGAGTATCCGTCAAGATTAGCAACATTCACGATTCCGTTTATCCCGAAATTGAACGCCGACTGGAGCAATTCTCCCGAAGGCCATCCCCAGCCGCCGTAAATCGTCCCGTTATAGGTTGTCCATAAGCCGATGAACCCGGGTGGGCTTTGGTTGCTCGGGGGAGGCGAACTTGTCCCATTAGACACAGGCGATCTTGAACATCCATTGAATATTGCCAAGGCAAACAGCAGAAAGACCATTATCGTTTTGAACATATCTGATTTGCCGAGTAGTCATCGCCGCTGTATCGGACTGTGTTGCGGCATGACAACGCTATTGATCTAGAGTCGCACACGGGCATTCTTTCAACGATCCTGTCATTCTCCAAAGAGCTCTCAAGATTATGGTAGTTAAGAATTCGACCTTCTGCTTCCCCAAAGCAAATTGTGAAATCGATTCCGTCCACGAACTGCAAACCTGTCTCGACTGGCCGAATCCATCCGAAATATTAAGAAGCACTTCCTCTTTGTTTCTGTCGAATCATTTCACCCTAACAAATGGTATCGTAAGATGCAATGACAACCTTGCAGAGATTCAACCTCGGTCTCAACTGGCCGACCTGGGTTAGTCCGCTCAGCGGGACGTCCTTCGCCCCGCTTACACGCTGACAGAGTGGGAGCGAGCGACAAGCAGCCCTTTAGCTATGTTCTTCACATTCTGCCATACGAGCTCCCTTGCCCAAGGCAGAGCGTGGTCGGTCCATCTTTGCGGGTGGATTGTAAACATGACGCGATCGGGGAGTTTGTGGATGTTGTCGATGAGCGTCAGAGTGCTGTCGAAGCTGAACTTGTACTTTGAATTCACCTTGTCCCGAACGCTGACGCTTGCGCCGTTCCACTTTCTGCCTGTGTCGCTGAAGTAAGCGCATTTCTTGAAATCAATATCGAAGTATGGTTCGCCGATTATACCCAGGTCCCTGTAGCTGTACTTCTCCCAGATCATTCTGTTGTCGAACCTGGACCGCGGCGATCCGTGCATACAGGCCGTGGTTACGTCGAAGTCTTTTCTCAGGGATTCAAGGTTTCGCCGGAACGATTCATACGCCAGATCGACCAGCGCGGCCCCGTTGTTGTTTTTACTTTTGAATTTTGATTTCTGACTTTCTAGATCGACGTCTTCATAGTGATAACCTATCTCGTGGCCGAGAGCCGCTATTTCCTTCATGACCCTGAGATCATAGCTTCCGGGAACCACGCGGAAATAGTAACTCCCTCTAATGCCGGCTGCGTGTTCTAGCCACGCGACCTCAAGCGAGTTCGCGGGTCGTTTGTCGACGTCGTGGCGGAGAATGACGACCCTGCGGTTGGGATCGAATTTTGTACAGGAATCAAGATTCCTTGATTTCTTTCCATTACTGTTGGACCCGGAACCATTACCCGGGAGCCGCGAAGCTCCCGTCGAGCCGATGTATTCTTTGAACGTAACGAACTCATATCCCACTCTATGGAAAGTAAGAAGGAGTTGTTTGTATTGCTTGATTGTGAAATCCATTCAGGCTCCCTCCAAACTCATATTATTGCCTCTTGATCCGGACTGAGTTACTCGCCGGTCATGTCTGCGTATCAGCACATTTATCAGCTGGCGCCTATCTGAAACTGTACTGAAAGCCGGGGTTCTGTTTCATGGTAATGAGACTCTCCGGGTAGTTTTCGACAAACCATACCAAGAAAGCGGTGACGTCGATCTTTTCCGCAAGCATCCGCATTCGCCTCCGCTGCCATTCAGCCTTCAGATCGGGGATCGACAGTAATTCCTTTACTTTCGCCAGCATCCTACCGAATTCTTCCTGACGGAACCCGAAGGTGAGACCGTACCTGTGCTCCTCTTCCTCCAGATATGCAATCCTTCCCACGAACGAGTTACAGCGCAGAGCCGGGGTCCCCAACACCGCCGCCTCAGATGTCATGGTCTGGCTGTCGCCCAAAAACATGGTCGCGTAATAGAGCAGATGATGGATCTTCGCAGGGTCCAGTGGCAGCCGATACTCTTCCAGCTCTCTTTCGACGGCCCTCTCGGTCGTAATGAAGACTCTGCCGTGGCCGGAAAGCAGTTCCACGAGCTCAAGCTTCTGTTGAAGATTCATTCCATTCGCTCCGGTATCATGGTGCGCCTGGAAGGCGTTGAACCGCATGACGAAAAAAGGCTGTCCATCCCTGATGTTGAGTGATTGTAAAACGGAATCGTCCGGAACAAATCTGTTCGGATGAAGGTAAAGAAGTTCGTGATACCCGGAATAGAAAACCGTATCCTTTCGTTTTCGATGATGTCTCAAAGATTCAGGCGACAGCAGAGTACTTGCGAAGGGATGGCCGAATTTCGTGAAGAGAGGTTGAACTTCGTCATCGTCGTCATCGAGAAGCACCGACTTGACGGGGGACAATGCGGACAAGTGCGTCAGTGTGAGAGACGTTCCCACTCCTATGTCGATTTTGTGCTGCCTGGCGAGTTTCCTCAGCGTCCAATCGTAGCCAAGCTGTTTTATGCCTTTGCCGATAAGTCCGTCGCTTTTTGATCCTGTGGAAACGAAGGGGATGGAATATCTTTGCAGGAGATCCACGGCGGCAGGTATGTCCCTCACGGTTACGATGACACTGTGCCCTCTATTGGCAAGTTCCGAACGGAGATTGCGATAATAGTGCACGTGGGCCGGATGGCCAATGTCGATAAGAAATCTCATCTGAAAATCGAATACATCGCAAGGCCGGCCTTCCCCACCTGATACAAAAGCCGATTGTTCACCTTCAGAAACCTGTTGTACCTGACAAGTTCCCCGCCGAACCTTTCCTTGAACTCCCTAACACCGTATTCCTTATCGGAAGGTCCCGCTCCCATGAAATCGAAGGTCTTCAGACCGTTATTAGCGGCGTACTCAATCGGAGCCCAAGTCGCGACCGCGCTGGGGTATAAATTCTTGTAATCCCTGTCCAGACCGCACAGATACCACTCATATACTGTTCGTTTGTAGATCGGACAAACCGCTCCCCCGATAACTTTGCCCTGATACTCCACCAGGAAGAACTTGCCGGTGGAATTATCAAGAAAGAAGTTCTCGAACAATTGAAAAGGCGGGAGAGGTTTCTTGACTTTTGTACGATAGAGGAAGGAGAGGATATCGTAGTATTCCCTTACCTCCTCTGTTTTACAGGCGACTTGAATTTTCGCGCCTTCTTTTAATGACTTGTCTATCTGCCTCCTTCGGTTCCGGTGCAGCCGTTTCCGGACTTCGGCGAGGTTTTCTACCGGCATGATGAAGTTGTAGTACTCAATTCGATCCAAACCGTGTGTCGTAAACATGGGATCCAGGGAATCCTCCACGAACATCTGCCTGAATTCCACGTAAACGGATTTCCGGTCCATTTCATGCAGCAGGGTAGTGATAAGACTTTTTCCCAGGCGGCTGTCATTGTTTTTCACCAGGGGGCCGCCGACTGCAACACAACGTGACGAGAACCGTCCCTTCAAGGAACGTCCCTCGCTTTGAAGGTTTGCGAGGAGGACCCCGTCAATCTCGCCGGATTCATCGCAAGAAATCAAATACACCGGCACACAGTTTGGCGTTTTCAGGTGAAGACTGTACAGATGAGGTGACTGGAAATAATTGCCCAGCGGATGATCGCTGACGAACCGATCGATTCTGTCAGTCTCCGGACCAAGAGATTCCGTTAATTGTCTGATCATGTTTGAACGTCCCTTTTTAGCTCTTGAAGGCGCATACGAGACACGGATTATGCGCGGTGAATTTTAATCGATAAACTGTCTGAACCACAGTTCGAGATTCATCCACTTCCAGATTTCCTTTGAAATGGCCGCTGCTCCCCTCACGTGTTTGTCAAAGAGAGTCTTGGCGCTCGCCGGATCAATTATCCCCCTTCGCGCGAACGAATCGGATCCTGTTATCCCGGCAACCAGAGATGTCAATTCCTCGCTCCTGAACCAGGAATCCTGCGGCGTCCCAAAACCAATCTTGTCACGGCGGGTCCTTATTTTGTCCGGCAGGGTCCCCCTCATCGCTTCCCTGAGAATGTACTTGGTAGTCCCCCTGTTGATGATCATATCAGTCGACGTTGCGAGCGTTTTTTCCACCAACCTGTGGTCAAGGAACGGAACCCTGGCTTCCAGAGAGAACCACATGGAGTTTCTGTCCTCCCACTTCAGAAGATGTTCGAGCTTATACTCAAAGTGATTCAACAAAGCGTCACGAAGATTGACCGAACCGTACAGTTCCCCGGCAATGACAGAATTCCGGTAATGTGCATTTGAAAACTCAGGCAGGATGTAGCCTTTCTCAGAAACACGAAGTCTCGACCTGCTGAATTCGGGAAGAAGAAAGTATGCAAACGACTTAAGGGCGTAGACCGACTTGTGCTTGAAAAGATAGCCGCCGGATTCGAGGATAAGCCTGGAAAGCTGAAACCGTCTCAGGAGGTCCTTGAAAAGGAACCCGAAGAAATAGTGATAGCCGGCAAGTTCCTCGTCAGCGCCCTGGCCGTCAAGTGTGACCACGACATTTCTCTCAGCCAGCTCCATCACCTTGTACTGCGCGTAAGGGGCGGTTGAAGGAATTGGCTCGGCGTGCGCTCGGACAAAATTGTCCAGGTCTTCGTGCAGGGTTCCTGACGTTGGAGTCGTAAAGAACATATTTGAAAGAGGCGGGCCTCCCCACGGCATCGTACCGCGAAATGTGTCTATGAATTTCGACTCGTCTCCGGTCTCCCCTTCCGCATAAACTGCGGAGAAGGTATTCAGGTCTCTTTTGTCGTAATCTTTGAGAAGCACCGACACGATACTCGACGAGTCGAGCCCGCCGCTCAGGCAGACGCCGACCGGCACGTCGCTCCGGAGTCTGAGGCCGACGGCCGAACCGAACAACTCCCTGTATTCCTCTGCCGTTGAAAATCCATCGGAACCGTCGACTTTGCTCCTTAAATCGTACCACTTCTTAATTCTGACTTCTGAATTATGAATTCTCAAAAATGTCCCGTGCTGCAGCTTCTTGATCCCTTCAAAGAAGGTTCCTTCAGTCTGATCTGTCCGGTTGAAAACGAGATAATCGAATATCGCCTGGTTGTCCGGAGTCGGCTTGTTTCTCAGGACCGACAGTATCGGCGGAATTTCCGATGCAAACACAAACTGATCCGAGTCGGAATAGTAATAGAATGGTTTTATTCCGAAGCGGTCGCGCGCGCAGAAGAGTTCCTTCCTTTCCCTGTCGTACACCGCGAACGCCCACATGCCGTTGAACCTGTCGAGGCAGTCCTCCCCCCATTCAATGTACGATTTCAGGACCACTTCGGTGTCAGTGTTGGATTGGAATGTGTATCCTTTTGCTCGAAGTTCGTTACGAAGCTCGACATAGTTGTATACTTCACCGTTATATACGATTGCAAACCTTTCGTTTTTACGACCAGCCTGCAGGGGTTCCCTATCGGCAAACATCGGTTGATGGCCGAGCGGGGAAAGGTCAATGATGCTGAGCCTGACGAAGCCCAGGCCGACATTCTCCTCGGTGAAAATCCCCTCGTCGTCAGGTCCGCGATGCTTCATCCGCTCCATCATCGCAGCGATCTTCGATCCCTGAACGCTCGACCTGTCGAATTGTATTATTCCAGCGATGCCGCACATGATCGGTTTCCTGGTTTCTTATTACTTGACGCGAGCCCCAATGTATCGTAAATATTTTCCAGCTCGATCTCCCTCTTCTTGATGTCAAAATCCTTGCCGGCCGCCCACCGAGCGTTTCTTCCAAGTTCCCTTCTGCGGCCTTCATCGCCAGCAAGTTCCAGAATTGCCGCCGCCAGTGCAGCTATGTCCCATTCTTTCACAAGCAAACCGGTCACCTCGTTCTCGATGACATAAGGTATGCCGGCGTGGTATGTTGAAATCACGGGAAGGCCGGATGCCATCGCTTCGACAATTGAGCCGGGGATTCCCTCTTTATCCCCGTTCTTTGCCGTCACACTCGGATGGATGAAAACGTCGGCTGCGCGCAATTCGTCCAGATGCTGCGGCGAACCGTAACCGACCTTGCCAATCATCGAGACGTATGAGTTCATTGAATTCCGCTGTATGAAGTCGCGTATCTCTTGATCGCCGATTCCCGCGCCGACAATCCTCAACCGCAGGCGGTTGTTTGACTGGTGGGCAAGCCTGAAGGCTTCCAGAAGAAATATATGACCCTTCTGAGGCACCAGACCTGAAATGATGAGGAATGTGACGTCGGCATTGGAGTGGCGGAAATCTGCAGGCATGAGGAATCTCTCAATGTCGCTTCCATAATAATGGACGATAATCTTGTCTTCGGGACATCCCATCAGAAGCAGATCATTCCTCATGTCGGGGGACATCGCAAGAACTTTTGTCACCCACGGGAAAAGCCTCCTGTTCATCAATTGTTTTCCTAGTCCTGCGAATGAAGTCCGGAAGAAAGAGGAATCGTATCCATAAAATGAGACAACAGACGGTCTTCCAGATACTTTCATTACTTCGGAATAGATGCATGCGTCGGTGCCGTAATGAAAGTGAAGCATCGATACCTCGTTCTCGTCCAGGAAGCGCAACGCCTTCTGCAGGCCGGATCCTGAAAGCCTTGTCAGGTACCGGAGGTTGGGATCGAACCTTCTACTTTGCGCGAGGTTAAGTCTTCTGATTCCGTCCGTCGGCAGTCCCGCGAATCCACCATCGTCTCTGTTCGATTCGTACCTGTTAACGACAACCGGCCGATAGTTCGCATGAAAGCTGACCTGGTTTTGAATGAACGAAGCTTTCAGCTGAGTGGATTTCCGTATGAAATGGGCGACTGTCTTATTCATCTCTAAGGTAATTATAGATCGAAAGCAGATGGGCAACCTTCAGTCTCTTCCTTTCGTCGTCAAGCTCGTCAAACTCGATCAGCCCCTTTTTGAATACGGGGTCCGGAACGAATTTCTTCCTGCTCTCGGAAAGGTAGCTCACAGCCCATTTCGGGGTATCAAACGTGTCGTTGCCGACAGCGGAGTAGTACTTCTTTGTCTTGTATACTGCAGCCCCGATGGCGAGATAATTAAACGGGAATGGGCTGATCAAATCGGCCGGCTTGTATCCCCTGTCGAGTCTTACAGCGAGAAGCTCGCGAAAATACTTCTTCATTATCCGCGCATACAGAAGCTGCCCTTTTCTCCTTTTGAACTTACTTTTCCCCAGGAAACCATTATACATCCCTGCGTAGGTGGTCTTGTAGATAAGCTCTACAAAATCGTCATCGAAGTACGGGAACCTGTTTGTCACGTAGACTCTCTCGCTCTGGATCTCCTGGGAGAAATATTTGCGTATGCCTTCACGGAGAGTGAACATAAAGAACCTTGTTATCTTATCGAAGGGTTCGAAGGGTTTCACAGCCAAATCGTATATCTCTTCGACGGCCTCGCCCAGAGTCCCGTTCAATAGTCCCGCATCAACGTATCCAAGGCTTGCGAGTTCGCGCAGGATGAGGTTGATCTCGCTTCTTGGGTCGTCGCTCAGGAAAATTCTCTGCGACCAGTCGTTTATTATGATGCCGAGGTTATGCAGCGGGCGCAGGACTTCACTTCCGAACAGCCCGGTCAAGATTACGTCAGAATACTGGGACAGCTTCGAATACGCATACGGCATGACCGCTTGAGTGTACGGAGCGGTCGCGTTCGAGAACTCGACCACCTTTGCCGCCGATTCCACGTAACTCCCTTCGAATTCTCCGTTGCAGAGGACGGGCTTGTAAGGGACGTCCAGGTTTCGCGAAATATCCTCCGGAACGCTTATCTGCCTGCTCCCTGGCATTCCGTAAGAGTAGCACAGATAATCTCTTTTCGGCTTCCTGAGCATGGCAAGGTTGGTCCTTCCGTCGAAACCGCCAGTGAGGCTCACAAGGAGTTTTCTTGTGTCCGACGTATAGAGCTGCACATTCGCGAAAAGCTGTTCGGCAAGAAGGTCGAGCGATTCGCCGCGCTTGAGAAGTGTCTCGTTGTAAAGGCTCCCAACGTCCCAGTAGGAGTTCACTTCAGCCCCGCCGGGTCCGAACCGGTAAACAGAACCGGGATTCACCCTTCTGACCCCCTTAACGATGGTCCTTTCACCCAGGATGAAATCGAATACAAGCTGCTCGGCAAGGGCGACCCGGTCCACGTTCTTCTCGATCTGGCCGGCCCTGAGCAGAAGCCTCAGTGAAGAAGAGACGAGGAGGCGGCGTGAATCGATGCTGTAATACAGGGGAAGGACATTGAGACGGTCGCTTATCAGAATGCAGTCGGGGACAGAGTCATCGATGATCACCAGGACGAAAGATCCTTTGATGAATCGGGTCACACCCTGCCCGTGAGTCTTGTATAACCCGTAGAGCTCCCTGGCATACAGCCTCTCAGGTGAAGTGGCGTGGCGGCTCGAATACTCGTTGTTGGTGAAGACCGACCCGAAAACGAAAAGATGCTCGGTCCCGTTTTCGAAGTGATTCTCTCGGGTTTCCGACCTTTCGAGATAAACGGCGTATCCGGAACTGAGATCGCTTCTGTACTCGACCTTTCTGATGTCGGAATAGAACGGTAGTCCGGAGAAAGTCGCTTTTATCCCGGTGGCTCCACCCGAACGGGTGAAATCTTCGTGCAAGAAAAAATCAAACATTTTAGCTCCTGACCTTACAGGAGGGCCCGGCCCGTTTTATACAGGTAGTACATGCTTTCCTTTATCGTAAAGGTGTTGTAACATCTTCCGTTTACTCTCGAGGAGATGATGGTTCTGACGTAACGGATAATCCTGCGGATCTTCTTCTCATAATCTCCATCCGGAACCCCATGATTGTCGGTGAGCGAGTTCGGGCAGATGGAGTTGGCCGTGACGTTCACCTTCGCATACTCAAAGTCCTTTGCGATCGCCTCGGTGAATCGCAGAAGAAAACCCTTCGTCGCACAGTAGAGACTCCCAGTCGAGTATCCGTAAAATCCTGCTCTCGAGACTATGTTTATGATTCTGCCGAAGTTCCGGGAGGCCATTGCTTTCGAGAGCTCCTGTGTCAGGAGCAGGTTTGCCCTTATCGCCACGTCGAGATACTGGTCGATCTGTTTGTCCAGAAAATCCGAATAAGGCATGAACAACCTGGGACTCGCGTTGTTCACGAGAATATCCACGGCAGGGAGCGAGTCCGAGCCGATTGTTCTGATCAAGGCGTTCAGATCAGCGAGATCGGTATTGTGATATCCATGAAGGCGGGCAAGGTAGGCGGAATCGACGCGTTCGCGTTCCCGTCTGTCGATGACATACACTCTGATACCCATGTCAAGAAGTGCCTGGCCGATCTCCCTGCCGAGTCCGGCTCCGCCGCCCGTAATGAGTGCGCTTCTCATGATCTCTTAATCTTTTTGAGGAAGTACCGCGGCAGCCTTGTGAGCCTCTTTCCGAACCCGACTTCGTAGAACCCCGGTACAATATCGTCGAGCGCCCAGTCCGAATAGACCCTCCTCCCCTTCAAGCTCTTCAGCCAGCCTCCAAACGTCAGGCTTCCCTCTTTCCTGTAAGCGAGAAACGAATCGAAGTCGGAGTAAATGTTCAGCCAGTTTACCCCCGTCGCGTAATCGAAGTGCTGCCCGTCGCTTCGCGAGATAAGGTCATTGTATTGAATCAGAGGAAAGTTGACTCCGCAGGCGGCAGCGAGACTATTTTGCTGCCAGTATCGCGGGTTGAGCTCGATAAGCTTGTATTTATTGTCTCTCTCGTCCAGTTTGAACTCCGCCGAGCCTACACCGCTGTAATCGATTGCCCTGAAAAAATCCGAACCTATCTGCCTGACCTGTGGATTGTCCACGCTTACAACGCAGCACCCGATCCCGAAATGGATGGGGGTCTGCCTGGTTTTTCTGAGGCAGAATCCCGCTGTGAGGTTTCCCGATTTGTCCACGTAACCGCAGAACTTGTAATGGTTCGTGTCCGGCCCCTTTATTATCTCCTGGACGATCAGAGAAACGCGTTTCCCCAGGAGCGTATCGGAGCTTCTCAGGAACTCGTCCCTGCTCGAAAACACAAATCCCTTTCTCGAACCTCCGAAGGCCTCCCGCCATTCATTCGAAGAGGCTCCTTTGACGAAGACGGGATACGCCAGTTTTGAAACCGAGTCGAGGTCCCCGGCCGAGTCTACTTTTACCGTTTCCGGCACCGGTATTCCATGCCGCTTCGCGGTCAGATAAAGCTCATACTTATCACTGACGTTCGTGATGGTGGCGCTGTCCGGCATGTTGATCAGGAGATGCCGATTCAGCAGCGACATATTGTTGATTATTGCAGGGATGAAGTCGTCGGCGGTGACGTACAAAACCGGTTTACTGCCGCTTTTATCTGCTTCATCGATCAGGAATTTTATGAAACGCTCCTCTTCCTTCACGGGGTGTGGACACAGCTTCGGCGACACGTATTTACTGTACCACGCTATGTCTTTTTTATGGTCGTATCCATCGACCTGGATCCCTTCCCTTCCCAGGGCGCGCGCGACGCCCAGGCCGGTCTCGAACAGACCGAGCAGAAAGGCTTTCGAATGAGCAGGGTCAGTCATCGTTCTTCCCGTTCAGCCAGTCCACATAATCTCCCACAGAGGTCACCCATATTCTATCTCTCTGGGACTGCATGAATTCAAACAACGGAGGGAGAACCCGCTCCACAAACCGACCCGGCATGGACGGGTGGAACCAGAAATTGCAGACCGCATAATTCTCGATTGCCCTTTTCACAATCGTTCTGTACCTGTGAATGTGGTAATCGTCCGACCATCCCTCCCTGTAGACAAACTCGTATGTGCGCTTCAGCTCCCACAAGCCGTTTTTATGACGAACCGGACATCCGAGTATATTTCCCGGATCGGTTTGAAACGATGTGAATCCGAGCCCGGCCAGCCCATCCAGGTTTCCGATCGTGTGGCCGGGGTGAACGAATGACCTCAGATTGAGACCGATTCTTGCGGCTTCTTTCATGCACTCCTTCAACTCGCAACCGAACAACTCGGCCGGACAGACCTCGTCCCTGCAGTCGATATGCGAGAAGGTATGACAGCCTATTTCGTGCTTCACACCACTTTGCAGGATCCGGTCGACGAGATCGGGAGCATACCATTCGGAAGCTTCGGTGACGTTCGAGCGAGGATCGAATTCGAACCAGTCGTTGCCGGTGAACTTCCAGTACTCGTTTTCGAAATGGCGCGGTCTCGGAATGTTTGCATGCGGTTCTCCATTATTGCCGCAGCTTGTCAAAAACAAGTGCCCCACTGTGGCCCATGTGATTGGGATCTGATACCTTTCGCAAAGCTCGAGGATGCTTGGAATGTTCTTCCTCTCAAGCCTGGCCTTCTCGAGAGCAGTTGCGTAGGGATCATCGCTCCCTTTCATATATCGCCACGCCCAGGCGAGCTCGAAATCGGAAGTGATCGTAACTACAGCCTGGTACGTCTCGGGCGCAGGGGCCCTGCGAGTCCTGCTACTTTCCACGCTCGGGCTGTTGCCCAACCGGAAATTCAACTTGCTTATTGCGCTCTTAACCGACACTCTCTGAAACCTCAATCAGTTTTCTCTCTCTGACCTTCCGGTTGAATCGCTCCGCGCAGATGACCGCCGCCCGCTCGGCCATTTTTCGTCTCAGTTCCTCGTCCGACATGAGCAAATGGACCTGCCGGAAGAATTCTTCCTCGGTATGGACGATAAAACCGCTGCTACCGTCCTCGATGATCTCCCTGTTTCCCCCGACGTCGAACGCAACAGCGGGAAGACCTGTCACGCCCGCATCGATTAGAGCGATCGAAAGACATTCTTCCTCCGAGGGGTTAACGAAGATGTCAAATCGGGAGTAGTAGCTCGCCGTGTCCTGCTGAAAACCCACAAACTCAACGACGTTCATCAGATCGCGGGCCGCACACTCTTCCTCCAGCTTCGATTTTTGGTCGCCGTCCCCGACGATCGTTATCGAGAAATCGCCTGCTTCATTCCCGCGCAGATATTCTGCCAGGTCGAGGAGGTATGACACCCTTTTCAGCTTCACCAGACGTCCGACATAGCCGACGGTGATCTTTAGAGAATGTCCTGTTCGCACACCGGCCCGGCCGACGCCGCTGCTGTTATAAATGACCTCTAGCTTCGAGTTTGGAAGATGGAACCTCTCTCTGAGGTCGTCCCTGAGTTCATTGCTCACGAAAATTATTCTTTTCACACCCGGAAGCCTCGATGCGACCGTAAAAGCAAGTCTGGATAGGGGCGGAGCATCATATTCATGCGAGTGGAAGTGCCAGATGACTCGAACCCCTGTCACGAGCGACGCTAATGCACCGATGATGGAAGAGGCAAACAAGGACACATGCAACACGCGTATATCGTTTTCCCGTATTGCACGCGAAAGATAGACCGCAGTTCTCACGTAACCTCGCTTCGGGATCCGGAGATAATGCACGCCGGAATCTATCAACCCTTTTTGCGGTCCCTCGGAGAAGCTGATCAGCCATGTGGCAGACTCCCGCGACAACATGTTTGCGTCGGTTATAGCCTGCTTCTCGGCTCCTCCGAGGGAAAGGGACGAGACCATAATGGCGATGTTCATGTCGGTAATCGGTCCTGCCGCGGGGCGGCTTTGGGGAAGAAATTCCGGAACTTTAACTCGCATTTGAAAGGCTCAGAAGGATGCGGACATTTTCCATATTGCGGGGAGCGCGGACCACTCCCGATCTGCTCAGTTGGATTTCGGAACCATGACGTGATCCCTGAATTCCGGGTCGGTGGCAAGCCTGGTGTACGCTCTAAGCTGTCCCCAGAACGTCACAGGTTTCATTAATTCCATAATCTCGTAGTAGACCAGAGTATTGAAATTCAAGTTGCGGCGGGCTGACAGCTTGATGGCAGGCCAGCCAAGCACGCCAAAACACAGAACGATGAGCGGAAGGAACGTGCCTGTGTAGCAGCATGCGAGCACGAGTATCAGCAGCGCCAGATTCGTGGCCACATTTCTTGCATTACGTCTCCTGGTGCTTTCCCAATATTTCCCTTCACCGGAAAGTCTGCTCTGGATCGCCAATGATTCACCCATCTTCACATAGAGGCCTGTCAGTGAAGGCAATCCCCTGAAGTCGTAGTCATGCACCCCCATAGTATCCCTGACCTGAAAGATCTTATAGCCGGCACTGAGAATTCGATCGCCCAATTCGGTCTCCTCACCAAGCTTTATCCGCTCGTCATACCCACCGATATTTCTCAGAAGCTCCGTTCTGAACGTTCCCCCAGCCTTGGCCTGTGTAACAAATCCTTCGCCTTTCTTGCTTAATACCGAGGAATAGAGACGATTCAAGCCGTTATCACGGCTGTTCTTTTCATCGATATAGCCAACCACTCCCGCCAGACTTTCGTCGGCAAGCATTTTATCGATCGCTGCCCGGAGATAATCAGGTCCGAGCTCTGTATCTCCGTCAACAAAATGAACAAACGGATGCGAAGCCTCCGCCAATCCCCTGTTCCTCCCCCGGGCAGCGGTAGGGTACGGAGACTTAGCAATCAACACCTTGTCAGCATTCATCTTCGCGATTTCGACACTCCGGTCACTGGACCCGGAATCGACATATATCAACTCGAGTTTCTCCAATGGGTACGACTGGTTTCTGATTGAATGGAAAACCGAATCCAGATGCAACTCTTCATTCAGCCCGATTACGACAACGGTGATGGAAGGCAGGACCGTTTCCGCCCCTTCTTCCTGCTCCGCCCGGATATCCGCCGACTCAGATGCCTGATTGCCAGAAACAATTCGCTCGAGTCGATTCACTATGCTCGCAGCTCCGATCTGACATAAGACAGGAGTTTATTCGGATTGACGAAATTGATGTAAAACTGAAGATCGGCCGCGGAGATCAAACGCAACACCCACAGCAGGGGAAAATATAAAACCAGGGTAAACAAGCCGGCGAAGAGCATCAGATAGTTGCTGGTCACGAAAAGAACATTTGCCAGGAGATAATGTGCCGCCCCAAAGAGAACCACGCTAACCAGAAGGTAGCCGACAATCCCATAATTCGGCTTAGAGTCGGTAAAACGGAAAGCGAAATATCTGAAAGCTATTGTGCCCGCCAGGTTACTAATAAGTAAGGAGATGGCGGTGCCCTGAGCTCCCAGTCCCATCAACGGTATGCCGTAAAGAGACTTGGGCACAAGCACAAGATACAGTATTATATTTGCGACCAGCATGATTGAGCTGATGACGGCGGCGAGCCTTACCTTGTTGAGCCCCATCAATTGTGAAGCGTAGGGCTTGTCGAAAATCAGAATAATGGCATTCACCACGAGTATCTTGATCACAAAACTGGATTGAACGAACCTTGTTCCGAATACCACCCTTTCCAGCGGACCGCTGAACAATATCGCAAAGAGTCCCAGGCCCATGAGAGGAATGGCGGTGTACCTTTCGATCCTGTGTGAAAGCTCGCTTATTCCTTTTAAATCCCCCTCGGAACTCATCTTCGAGTAAGTCGGAAGAAGCAGGCTGACGAGAATCCCGTTCACAAACATGAAGATCATGACCAGCGACTGTGCCGCGGTGTAGTAACCTACCTGGGTGGTATCTGAAAGCCATGTCAGAAACACCTTGTCCAGTTGAAGACTTACGGCAGATGCAAACCCGATGAAAAAGGACGGTATTGCAAAACGAGTATACAGCTTCAGATACTCCCTGTCGAATTTCCCGATCTTGATGCGTCTGAAGAAGTATACGGCGACGAGGATTCCGACTACACTTCCTGCGAGATTCGATACACCCAAAAACAGGACACCGAACCCGAGGAGTGCAGTCGCCACCTTGAGACTTGCCGTGACAATTCTCGTGGATATCAGCGTTGCCCATTGCTTCGCAGTTTCAACGAGTGCCGCGTACGTATACTGGAACACCTGAGTCATATTGCCGACCACTACCGAGATCAGAACCACGAGAAATAGCCCGTACCGGCCGTCCGGTATGAGGCTCAACTTGAGAAATCGTTCACCATAAAAAAAGAACCCGGCACCGCCTGCGAGGACTGCCAGCGTGCTCACTATCTTTATCCATGCGTAGGTCCCCACACACCGCGAGAGGTCCAGACCTTCGGAGACCTTCTTAACGTGGGCGAGCCCGTACCCCCAATCGCCCAGTGTCATTATCACAGTGGCCAAAGCCAGGCACGCCGAATAGACACCGAGGTCCTTCGGCCCCATGTATCTTGCCACGAAGAACACAGACACAAAACCGATCGCCTGCTGGGCGACGCTCATTATCAGGGAAAGAAAGGATTTTTGCTTCAGCACGGCTCGGTTGTTCTATATAGCGGCAGTGTAAAGTTGCCAGTATTTTTCAAGCACGTTATCCCAGGAAAAATGCTTTAGGGCTATCTCCCTGCACCTTTCACGCTTGATGTCCGCTCCCAGGATGTCGTCCACGCACGGCATCACTTCCTCCATTGAACCTGGAATTCTGGAGACTTCTCCGGCATCGGATCCCGGGAATGACACGAATGTTGTCGCAACCACCGGAGTACCGCAGGCGAGCGCTTCGATCGGTACATATGATGTCCCTGCAAATTTCAGGTCCATCTTACCGTGCGGTAAGTAGATCAGAACGTCGGCGGCGTTGTAATACTCGGCAAGCTCGCCTGCATTCAGATAACCTGCAATGTGCTGCTTGTGATCGACGAGAAGCTGGTAATAAGGGTCCTCCTTGTGAATTCCCGCGAAGACGAAATGATAATCCTTGCTGTTCCCGTGCGCCCGCAATATCTCTGCAATCCAATCAAAGCCTCTGTCCTCGGTTGCTCTGCCGACCTGCAGAACAATCTTTTTGTCCTTGGGCAAGCCGAGGCGGGCCCGGCTTCTAAACCTGTCGTCTATGGTAAACATATGAACGTTTGAAATTCCGAAAATCGGCATGCGGGTAACGGGCTTGTTCACCCTTTCAAAGTAGCTCGCTTCCTCGTTTGACATAGACACAAAATGATCGTACGGTTTGAGCAGCAAGAATCTTTCGAGCAAGTAGTAGAAGACAGAAATCCTATTCCCCATGCTGTGGAATTTATAAAAGGGGTTGGGTCCGCCAAGGTGAGTAGCGATTATTGAATTACCGCTTACTGCTGCAGCGAACAGATGATAAGAAAGCACATGGGCGCCCATGAAATGGAACACTGCATCCCCCTCAGCACGATACCGACGTATTGCTTTGAACATCGCTACGGAAAACTCTCCCAGTAATGGCCGTTCCTTTGCAGGAAAAATCCTGCAGTACACTCCGTTGACCTCCTTTTCCATCGTGTTTTGAATACGAAGGTCCATTCGCCAATTTTCAAATTTCACGGGATAGTCGCGTTTTCGGAATTCATCGGCGATGAACCGACCCATTCCGAACAAATAGAAGCCGTCTTCACCCGGCTCATAGGAATCTATCCTCCGGGTGTAAAGGGGATATTTGTTCACAAAGACAACTTTCAACATTCGGCTAAATCACACTTATCGTATGTACTATTGTTCTGCCTGGAAAAATCAAAATATGTCCGTACCGATCCTCAGGACCTCGAAGACTTCAGCATACCGTTCTCCATTCTTCTGGCTCGACATCATTTCGAATCCCCTCAATCTCGCGCGGGCCTCGACGGTTTTGATCCATTCCGGTCCGTACTTGGACAATTCGCTCTTGTGCTGGGAAAGTGCATCGAGCTTCGAAGTAATTGTCTTGGTTATGTCCACATATAGTTGGGGTCTGAAAGCCACGTAGGACCTGCCAGCAGGAGGAAAAGGTTCGTACATCAGAATCGTATTGAAGTACCTCGCGGCGGCAAACGTAGACAGCGCGGTATTTGCATGGGACTTGTGCGTGTCAAATTGCCAGTGCGTGAAGATAATTGAAGGCTGATATTCATCGAGCTCTTTGTTAAGTACTTCCACTACGGCGGAATCATTCGGGACATCTTTCGTCGGAAAGTCGAAGACTTTCAGTTCGTTGACGCCGAGCATGGCCGAAGCACACCGCCCCTCCTCGATTGCAATTTCCGAAGCGCGGCCGTACGTACCGGAGTAATGCGTATAGTCCGATTTACTCAGCACAATCATCATGACTTCGTGCCCTTTAGATATCATCTTCGCTATTGTACCTCCACATGCCAGTTCTATATCGTCCAGATGTGCTCCAATTGCTATTATCCGCATGCTTATACTCCTATTACATAATTGGAACGGCCCAAAATATCCGCCGAATCTTCTCCGTGATTGAAAAGCAAATCGACGAAAGACATGTTCGGAATGAAGGCGCCGTGTAGTTGACTGTAAGTGGGATGATTGAATTCCTGGAAGACCAGTCTCATGCCGGCCGATTTGAAGAGCTCCGGATCAAGATAAGTCTTCCCGCTGGAGCCCGCCACGAATACTTCGGCCCCGCACGCTTTGCAGATGGATACGACCCACTCAGTCGAATGTCCGTGAACCGGCGCTCCGTTTTCGACGAGCTCCGACAGCGTTATCGTCGGGACATCAATTCTGAAGCTCGCAAGCGCAAAGCGGATCAATTCTTTGTTCAGGTCGACAAGCTTTTCGAAATCTTTCTCGTAAATAGAGCTCAATCTTGCGAAGTACCGGTCGAAGTAGTTCGTTCTCGCGTAGGAAAATCCGATCGTCTTCAGGTGTCTCTTTTTCCACAGAGCACCGTCGACATAGTATTGATCTATGTTTCTGATGTGGCCCTTATCCTTGACGGGCACGGTTAGCCAGGACCAACCGGGGTCGGGCTTGACACGGATTTTGTTTCTGTTCTCGAAGTACTCTTTTTTGAATTGAGAATTATCTATCATCAGATATAGATCGCCCATGGCCGCCTTTGAGACAAAGCCGAGCCACGGCAAGAATTCCGTCTGGTGTGCTACCAGTACTTTTCCCTCCATTGGAATCCTTCTCGGATCTTTGCTCCTTTCAATCTTCGAAAGATCGATCACCGATATTCCTCCGCAAGCAGGGCCATTAGGGTAATGTCTTTATATTCCCTGTTTATGAACATGGCGCGTCTGAGTGTCCCCTCCGATTTGAACCCGGCTTTCTCGTACGATCTGATCGCGCGCACGTTATCAGTCATCACTTTCAGCCATATCCTGTTCATGTTCAAATCCTGAAATCCAAATCTGACCAGCTCCAACACAGCCTGAGTACCGGCCCCCGAACCCCAGTAGTTTTTGTCACCGAGCTTTATCCTCAGTTCTCCCTGCCGTGAGACGAAATCCAGTTCAAAAAGTCCGCAGGTCCCTATGAGCAGCTTCTTGTCGTTGTCCTCGATCCCGAAAAGGACCTGATCTTTCCTGTGAAACACCGAATTGAACCACGCCTTGTGCTCGGCCTCAGACACAGGATGGAAATGGTCTGTGTAGCTTTTCAATTCTCTGTCGTTCACCCATTCGAATAACTTTTCGCTGTCCGAATCACTTATTGCCCGAAGCACAATCTTCATATGACCGCCTCCAGATTGTCGATGATTGACATCGCCCTGTCTTTCCAGGAATTGCCCTGAATTGCCCTCAGACCGGCGGCAATGTACGGCTTCCTCTTTTCAGGATTTTTCAGAAAGTATTCAACTTTTTCAACCAGTTCCGGAATGCTCCGAAAGGTGACGATCTCATCCTCTTTGAAGACCTCAAACAGATCCTCCCGGTGATCCACGATTTGAAAACCTCCGCAGGCAGGTATTTCAAAAACCCTGGGCTGAAACGCAGTAGTCAATTGCGGCGAAGGCATATTCAGATTTATCGGCGAATTTGCGTAAAGGTATACCAGCTCGTCAAAAGTGAGCCTTGTACCGGAATAAGAATTTGTCAGACCGGGATAGAACCTGAGCTGGTATTTCCACCCGTCATCGCCCCAGAACCTGAGCTTGTATCGAACGAGGCTGGATAGTATCCCGGAGCGGTATGCCCCTTCGGCTCGCCGGCCGTAGCTTTCGCCCGTGAAGGAAACATCGCATCCCAGGTGCTCGAACCCGCCGCCCTTCAGCCGGTTCGCCTTTTCAATAGTGAACATGTTGTGGTCATAGGCCGATAGGAACTTAAACACCTTTGCACTGCTGGACACCATCTTGATTTTATTGATCCACAGTTTCTCGGCGACATAGATGTGATCGAAGAACCGCAGGCTGTAAGGCAACTCGTGAAAGCGGTAAGAGTCAAACGGATCGTCCGCTATCAGACATACATTGAAGGTACCGTGGTCGCGCTTGAGAATTGACACTGTCTCAGCGTCGACATATCCTTCGTTCAGAACCAGGAATAAGTCGGGGCGGAATTCCTTGGCTATCCTCAGGATCGAAAGGTTGTGGAGCCTCCTCTCCCTTTCAAGCGTCATTCTGCTGATGTATTTCAACTGGTTCAACTTCAGGAGGCGTATGTAGGGCGTCAGCCTTTCCACATACAGGACCTGTTTCACTTCATGACCAAGATCCCCGAACGCTTTCTCGAGGTAGCTTGCAATCCCTCCTATCCACGGGAAGTTTGCCATTAGCACCTTCATATCAGTTCTGCACCCTCAGATTCCTCCTCGTAATATTCCGATTCATTCAGGATGATAACATTCCAGAAAGAAAAGAATATCACGACCATGAAAGTCACGTATGAGGGGAGGTTTATCCCGAATATCTGACGGGTGGACGAGTGAATGATAAGGAGCCCCAGGAAACCAATAAGGAATATCTTGTGGTAGAGCTGCCTCCCCGGGGACCCGTCGGCACCAAACCGGTACATCTTATATACCATCGTGAACAGGAGAAAATTGAAAATCACAAAACCGACCAGCCCGAAATTCAACAGAAGATTCGGATACGCAACGTGGTCGTCGGTGTGGCTGTAGTACTGCCCTGAGAACCCGAATCCGATAATCGGGCTCTGATCGAATTTCGCAAGAACCCTCGGCGTCCTGACAGTCAGCCTCTCGAGCGTGCCTCCCGCAGTAGGATCGCCATTCAGTAGAAAGTCGACTGTCGCCAGGCGGCTCAGAGACTCCTCGCTTTGCCGCAGGAACATGGGACTACTCGCGATAAACCAACCAAGTCCGGCCAACAATGCGGCAAAACCGAATACGTACTTCAACTTGTTCACCCCTTTTTGGAATACCAGCCACAAGACCAGCATGAAGAAGTATGCGATGATATAACCTCGTGTGGCTGAGAGGACCGCCTGCGCTGCCGCCGACAGCATAACAATCAACAGGTAAACCGAAGGCAGTTCGTGGTCGCGATAAGAAAGCAAATACAAGGTGCCGATAAACACTGCGAGCCCGATAAAGGGAGCAGTGTAAAACCTGCTCAGCCCGATTTTCATCGATTCCACAAAGTTTTCGTTCAATTTGCCGATAAGGCTATGATCTACAAGTGCGGCCAGCGGGTGTGAAGTCGCAATGTAGTATAATTGTCCCATCAGGGCAAACAGTACGACCGGCATCAGCATCTTCAGGAAACTTATCCAGTCACTTTTATCAGGCATCAACTTCGGCAGGTAGAAAAGAAGAGATAACGGGATCAAATACCTGACCGTCAGGCTCACATCCTTGAAGTCAAGGCCGAAGAGAATGCTGTAAAGACAAACAACAACTATGAATACAAACAACGCGCGCAACTCGCGCGAGTAGATAATCCCGCCCTGCTTCCCCTTCTGTATCGCCTTGAATATGAAAATAACTATCAACAGATCCTGAAAAGTCAGCGATAGCCCGTGCGTGAATTGATAAATGGGAACCCTGTTGGGGTCGCTCGCCAATTCGCCGAAGAAGAAATAATTTGGCGTATCGTAGAGCACGAAAAGGAATGCGAGCCAAATGTAGTCACGCCTGGACCGGTATGCAATGTAAAGATATCCGAGAAAGACGATCCGTGAAATTATAGCTGGAGTGAAGTAAATGAAACCGGCCGACAGGACCAGAAGGACCAGGAATGCGTTGTTATCCTTATCCCAAATTCTCATTTATTCCCAGAGTGTTTGTCGAAAGGAAAGGTAGAGTTCAAAGGTTAGAGCGGCTCAACTGTTTGGACTGTCGTTATGAGACGGTGGAACATGCGGCGCATACTCTTCTCTGGTAATGCTCATGATTACGTAATCCCAATATCGCCCGTGACGGAAGTAGAACTGAGGGAGCCTTCCAGTTTCACGAAATCCGACTTTCTCGTAAAGGTGTTTGCCTCCCGCATTGAAATCTGCCGCCTTCAAATAGACCATGTTCATGTTGTAATGTTCGAAGAGAAATTCAAGAAGCATCCTGTAACTCTTATAACCGTACCCTTTGCCGCGAAACTCCATGACGATGTCCAGACCGACCTCACAGTTTCTATGCATCAGATTGATGTTCTGTATCCTGAGCCGCCCGATAACACGGCCCGGATCATCGGCTTTCACGATGGCATACCGTTTGTCCCCGGACTTATTATGCAGTCCGGACCACCATTCCAGCTGCGCATTCTCATCAATCAGGTCTATGTTCAGGAGGTTCAGGAATGTAGACTGATCGTTGTGAAGCTGTCTCAGGATCTCCAGGTCCTGTTTTTCGATGGGTCTGAAGGCGATGTCGTCATACGAATACACGATGCACCAGTCCTTCGTACATTGCATGAGTGACTTTCTTCACCGACTCGACGACCTTCTGGAGTTCGTCCTGCGTGAGTGAAGGATATATCGGCAGGCGCAGGAGCCGGCTGAAGAATGTCATTGAGTTCGGAAATTCACTGTCACTCCCGAGGTCCCGGTAGAACTTGTTCCTGTGCAGGGGCGTATAATGCACGTTGGCCATAACCCCTTCGGCACGCAGAGCATCCATTATCCAGTACTTGTGCTCGGGAGGTACGAGGATTCCGAATATGTGCCAGTTGGGCTTCGCTCCTTCGGTCGTCTTCAGGAATTCGATACCCGGAAGATTCCTAAGATTCTCCTTGTAAAAGGCCGCGATTTTTTCCCGCTCGGCACTCATCCAGTCAATCTTCTTCAGCTGCGTGACGCCCAAAGCACCCAGCACATTTGACTGCACGTACGAGTTGCCGATATCGACATACTCGTAGAAGCCACGGGTCTTGTTGTCGACGAGAAACGACTGTTTGTCTGTCCCTTTTTCGCGCATGTACTCGACGCGCCGAGCTGTCTCTTCGTCTTCGGTCACCAGGGCTCCGCCCTCTCCGGTCGTCAGATTCTTCGTCCCATGGAAGCTGAAGGTGGACACATTGCCGAGCGTACCTGTCTTCCTCCCCTTGTAAACTGCGCCTATGGACTGCGCAGTGTCGTGGACTACGTAGAGCCCGTAATTGACAGCTATCCTGTTGATCTCATCCATGTCGGCCGGATTGCCGGTGTAATCCACCGGGGCGATTGCCACGGTCCTCTCATTGATCGCCGCTTCTATCTTCGTCACATCGATATTCCCGTTTTCAGGATCCACGTCCACTAGCCTGACTTTCAGGTTATTAAGCAGGGCGCCGAGCGCCGTTGAGGTGTAGGTGAAATCGGGAACAATCACCTCACTGCCGGCCGGAAAATCCTTAACCCTGAAGGCAAGATCGAGAGCTGCAGTGCATGAATTCATGTAGAAGACATGTTTCACTCCGAGATATTCGGCCAGCCTTCTCTCGAACTCCATGCATTTGGGACCGTTTCCGGATACAAAAGTCGATCGAACGGCATATTCCACTGCCTTGAAATCGTCTTCGTCCAGATACGGCTTATGAATTATAATCTGTTCTTTCGAAACGGGGGCACCGCCGTTGATCGCAAGATTAGTATCGTCTCGACCCATCTTTACCTGTCTCTCCCCTGCAAAATTGGATTCTCGGTCGGCCATTTCACACCGAGCCTGTTGTCGTTCCATTTGACCACTAACTGGTCCTGGGCATCGATGTACTCTCCCTCGTAGGCCAGTTTATAGTGGAACACTGCATCGTCGCTGATAACGTAGTAGCCATTGACGAAATTCGGCGGAACCAGAATCTGTTTTTTATTCTCGTCGTCCAGGACCCACGAGTCCCATTTCAAATAAGTCTTTGAATCCGGGCGCATGTCGGCCACGACCTCGAGGATTCTCCCGCGGATGCAGGTTATCAGTTTCCAGGTCTTGTTGTCTCCGTGCAATCCCCTCAGCACATTGTTCCTGGATTCGGCAAACTTGTCGTGTTTGAAGGTCAGCTCCTGGGGGAGATAGCTGTCGTAAATGTCCTTGTGGTATGTTGTGAAAATGCTTCCGCGGTCGTCGTGGTTGACGCTCGGAATGAAAACAGCCACATCAGCGAACACTTTTGAGCGCTCTACGGTGACGTCCCGTACGTCCATCGCTTTCCACCCTCCCATCTTTGAGTATCTCGTAATCCTCCCGAACCATCATGCTGACAAGATCGTCAAACTTGACTTTCGGCCGCCAGCCCAGCTCGGCCCTCGCTTTCGAATAATCTCCCACGAGCGCGTCCACCTCGGTGGGCCTAAGGTAACGCGGGTCGAGTTCGACCATTGTCCGGCCGGTTTTCATGCAAACGCCCTTTTCCTGGAGGCCCTCCCCCTCCCACCTGATCGTCACATTAGTTTCCTCAAACGCCCTTTCCACAAATTCTCTGACCGAGTGGCTCTCGCCGGTCGCCACCACGAAATCCTCTCCCCTTTTGTATTGCATCATCAGCCACATCGCTTCCACGTAGTCAGCGGCGTAGCCCCAGTCCCTGGCGGCATCGAGATTCCCGAGCACAATCTTTTCCTGCGTTCCGAGCCTGATTGCGTTTACACCCATCGTTATCTTCCTGCTTACGAAATTCTCCCCCCGGCGTGGAGATTCATGGTTGAACAATATCCCGTTCGACGCGAACAACCCGTAAGCTTCGCGGTAATTTACCACCGCCCAGTAAGCGTACAACTTCGCGACCCCATACGGACTCCTCGGATAAAAAGGCGTTCGCTCCGACTGCGGCGTTTCCAAAGCCTTCCCGAAGAGCTCGCTCGTGGAGGCCTGGTAAAATTTCGCATCGATCTGTGTCTCCTTAATGGCATCCAGGAAACGCAGTACACCCAACGCATCGACTTCGGCCGTATACTCGGGTACTTCGAACGATATTTTCACATGACTCTGAGCCGCCAGGTTGTAGATTTCATCGGGCTTCACCTTCTCCAGAATGCGGTTCAGGTTGCTCGAGTCGGTCAGATCACCGTAGTATCCCTCCACCAACCGGATACCATCCCTGTTGAACTTCTCCACTATAGGGTCTATCCTCGCGGTGTTGAACGAGCTGCTTCTTCGTATCAGGCCGTGTACTACGTAGCCCTTCTGCAGAAGAAGCTCCGCCAGGTACGACCCGTCCTGTCCGGTTATACCGGTTATTAGAGCATTTCGCATTTAGTCTATCTTTCAGTTTTTGACAACATTTTGAGAATCGGCATCACATCTCAGCAAGCTTGCCGCGTTCGAGCTTGTACCTCTTGTTCGACTTCTCACAATATGCCAGTCCTTCCTTGTCGAAGACCAGCTTCTTCCCCGCTTCGCTAACCCAGCCGACGATCCTGGCTGGGTTTCCGACGACAAGCGCGAAGTCCGGAATGTCTTTAGTGACGACCGCGCCGGCACCCACGAACGCGAATCGCCCGACCGTGTGGCCGCAGACGATTGTCGAATTCGCCCCGAGGGATGCGCCTTCACGGATTACTGTATTGATATAATACTGAGCTCCGACTTGCGGGTATTTCGACCTCGGATCGAGAATGTTCGTGAATACCATCGACGGGCCGCAGAAGACGTAATCTTCGAGAGTCACCCCTTCGGAAACGGATACGTTGTTCTGTATCTTCACGAAATTCCCTATGGACACGTTGTTGGCGATGTTCACGTTCTGACCTATCGTACAGTGACTCCCTATCTTCGCGCCCGACTGCACGTGCGTGAAATGCCA